>NZ_JBNHHC010000008.1:0-287750 GCF_059091865.1 Arthrobacter sp. B0316-1-20
TGCCGAGCACCCGCACGCTGCCCAGCAGCCGAAGACCTTCGAAATCACCCAGGTCGCCCAGTAGCGCCGGCCACCACTAGAAACTTAATTCAAGGAGCATCGTGGCTGAAGAGCTGAACACCGCTGCTGAGGGCGAAACCCTCACCAGCTACACCTCGGAATCATCCGAGGTCACCGAGACCGCCAAGAAGGAACGCCCCGCCCTCACCGTAGGCGGAGGCGCCGTGGGTCGCCGCAAGCAGGCTATCGCCCGCGTACGTCTGGTTCCGGGTGCCGGCAACTGGACCATCAACGGCCGTGAGCTGGCGAACTACTTCCCGAACAAGCTGCACCAGCAGGAAGTGAACGATCCGTTCAAGATCCTGGATTTGGAAGGCGCGTACGACGTCATCGCCCGCATCCACGGCGGCGGCCCCTCCGGCCAGGCCGGTGCGCTGCGCCTGGGCGTTGCCCGTGCGCTGAACGAGATCGACCGCGAGAACAACCGCCCGACCCTGAAGAAGGCCGGTTTCCTCACCCGCGACGCACGCATCATCGAGCGCAAGAAGGCAGGCCTCAAGAAGGCCCGCAAGGCGCCGCAGTACTCGAAGCGCTAAACCGCTTCCGAAGCTTCTGCTTCCACGCGAGGTCCCGCAGCATGGCTGCGGGGCCTCACGTGTGTTTAAGCGGCTGTTGCGAGGGGGCGGGCGTAGGGGTGTAAGGCCGCTTGCGGCGGGGTCAGAGGCCAAAACAGGGCGCAGCATGCGTCCGCCGGCGGTCGGTGAACCGGCTCCTTGGTGCGCTGCCGTAAAATGGGTCGCGATGTCTAGATTATTTGGTACCGACGGAGTCCGCGGACTGGCCAACGGATTGATCACTGCAGAGCTGGCGCTCGAGGTCGCGCAGGCGGCCGCAGTGGTCCTTGGCCACCGGCAAGTTGAAGACGGCAAGCGCCCGACGGCGGTGATCGCCCGCGACCCGCGCGCCAGCGGCGAGTTCATCAGCGCCGCCGTGGAGGCCGGCCTCGCCAGTGCGGGCGTCGATGTCTACGACGCCGGGGTGCTGCCCACCCCTGCGGCCGCTTACCTGGTGGGGGACCTGGCGGCCGACTTTGGCGTGATGATTTCCGCCTCGCACAATCCGGCCCCGGATAACGGCATCAAGTTTTTCGCCCGCGGCGGGCACAAGCTGCCGGACGAGGTCGAGGACGCGATCGAGCAGGAGATGGCGCAGCCGCGCGTCCGGCCCACGGGCGTGGAGATCGGACGTATCCAGCGTTTCGCAGATGCGGAAGACCGCTACATCCTGCACCTGCTGCAGACCCTGCCTTCCCGCCTGGAGGGCCTGAAGGTGGTTCTCGACTGCGCGCACGGGGCGGCCAGCGGCTGCTCGCCGGAGGTTTTCCGCGCCGCCGGTGCTGACATTGTGGTGATGGGTGCCGAGCCGGACGGGCTGAACATCAACGACGGCGTGGGGTCCACCCACCTGGAGAAGCTGCAGGCAGCCGTGGTCGAACACGGCGCCGACCTGGGCATTGCCCACGACGGTGACGCCGACCGCTGCCTGGCCGTGGACGAGCGCGGCGACGTCGTGGACGGCGACCAGATCATGACCATCCTGGCGCTGGCCCTGCGCGACGCCGGCCGGCTCAAGGACGATGTCCTGGTCGCCACGGTCATGAGCAACCTCGGCATGAAGCTGGCCCTGCAGGATGCCGGCATCCGCATCCAGGAAACCGCCGTGGGCGACCGGTACGTGCTGGAATGCATGCGCGCCCACGGATACTCGCTGGGCGGCGAACAGTCCGGGCACGTGATCTTCTCGGAGTACGCGACCACCGGCGACGGCGTCCTGACCGGGCTGCAGTTGGCCGCACAGGTGGCCAAGTCCGGCAAGCCCCTCTCGGAGCTGTCGCAGCGGATGGTCCGGCTTCCCCAGGTCCTGATCAACGTCAAGGACGTGGACAAGTCGGGGGTCGAAACCAACCAGCCCCTCCAGCAGGCCGTGGCGGCCGCGTCCGCCGCGCTGGGCGGGACCGGACGGGTGCTGCTGCGCCCCTCCGGCACCGAGCCGGTCGTGCGCGTGATGGTCGAAGCCGCTGACATGGAAACCGCCCAGGCAACCGCCGAGGAGCTGGCCCGGACCGTGAAGGCGCACCTGTCGCTGGAGGCGGCCGCCGCCGAGTAGGGGCGCCGCCGCAGACTGGGCGGGCGGGAAGCCGGTCCGGCGGCCGGCGGACCTGCCGGGACCCAAGGACCGCGTGCGGAGCAGCCCTCAGCGCCGGGCCTTCACCAGCACCACCTCGTAGCTGTCCGCCGTCGGCGGGTTCCCGGTGTCGAACTTCGCGTTCACGACGGCGAGTCGGCGGCCGAACAGCGCGGCGGTGGTCGGGGTCTGGAAAGCGTCACTGGTGATCACGGACCGGACCTCCCCGGAGTCAATCCGGCGGTCCAGCCTGATCACGCTGATCTGGTTGTCCATGTTTTGGACCGCCCAAAGCCAGCGGCCCTTCAGCACCAACCCGTCGACGTTGGGGAGGCTGACGCCGGAGATTTCGGCGCTGGCACCGGTTTCCGGGTTCACGGTGTACAGCGCAGCGTTGGCCGAGTGGGCCACAATCAGCTGCCGCCCGTGGTCGGCCGCCACTATGCCGTTCAGGTTGAACGCCGCGGGGGTTTCCGCGGCAGGGCCGCTCAGTTGCAATGTCCGCGGGCTGCCCAGCTGCCCGCGGTGACCGACCGGCACGAAGTACAGCTCGCCTTCGCGCGAGTTCGTAAACCAGGCGCCGCCCCGGCCAAGGGTTACGTCGTTGATGAAGGAGCTGGCGGGGTCGTTCAACTGGAACTCGGCCACAGGTTCCGCGGTCCGGGTGTTGTAAACATAGGCCTTGCCGGTAGGTCCGCCGGCCACGAAGAGCAGGTTCCGCCGCGTGTCGGCAGCCATGCCGACGGCGAACCGGCCGTCCGGTGCGTCGATGAACTTCTCGGCGGTGCCCCGCCGTACGTCGCCACGGAAGATGTCGCCCGCCAGCAGGTCGCCGGCGTAGAAGGTGCTGCCCCGGCCGGCGGCGATGCCCTCCGCGGACGTCGCGTCCGGCAGGTCGATGATTCGGTCCGTACACTCCGGTGACGAGCCGTGGGTGCCGGAGACAACGTGGCCGGCGGTAGCCGGCAGCCCCGTCAGCATCAGGGCGACGGCGGTCAGCAGGGCGGCGGCACATCGTGCCGCCAGGGAAAGGGGGAGGTGGGGTCGCATGGAGGTTCACCTGATTCTTGCGCGATGGTGTCGGGAGTTCCCTCCAGCAGGCTCCCGATGGTGATGCTCATAGCGTACGCCGGGCCGGCGGAAACGTCAGGCCCTCCCGGAGGCGGTGCCCAAACGGCCCGCAGCGGCGGTCGCGGCCGGCTTCCGGACATCTTCCTTACGCCTGGTTGCGTGCCTGCAGTGCGTCGCGGATCTCGGTGAGCAGCGCGACCTGAGGGTCGACGGCCTCTTCTTCCTTGTTGATTCCCAGGCGGCGGTTGCGCCGCTCGATCATGTGGTTCATTGGTGCCACGATGACGAAGTAGATCGCCGAGGCGATGAGCAGGAAGTTCACGATGGCGGTCAGCAGGACGCCGAACGCGACGTCGTTTCCGTTGAAGTTCCAGAGCAGGAAACTGTCGAAATTCGGCGAGCCGACCAACCCGGCGATGAACGGCATCAGCACGCTGTTGACCAAGGCGTTGACCACGCTCCCGAAGGCCCCGCCGATGATTACGGCCACGGCAAGGTCAATGACGTTGCCCTTCATTATGAACTCTTTGAATCCGTTTATCATGTGGCCAATGTAGCGCCTCGGGGCAGGGACCTGGGGTCGCGGGGGCAGGGACGCGAGGCCGCCGCGGGCAGGGAAAGGAGGCCGCCGCCGGGATGAGGAAGCCGCAGGATGGGCGCGGCTGCGACCGCTCACGAATAGCGGGCGGCTCCGGGTAACCCGAAGTATTCCTCGAGCGTCTCGATGCCCCGTTTGGCCATGTCCGCGGCCACCTTCTTTCCCACGTAGCGCAGGTGCCAGGGTTCCGGCGAATAACCGGTCATGGCCTCGGCGCCGGGCCGGTAGCGGATGATGAATCCGAAGCGTGCGGCGTTGTGGGCCGCCCAGTTGCCCGCCGCCGTCTCGGCGAAACACTGCTGCAGGTTGCAGATCCCGGTGGCGTCGCCGATGTCCAGGGACAGCCCGGTCTGGTGCTCCGAATAACCGGGCCGCGCCGAAATCATGTCCGCGGCGGCCTCGCTGCCGTGTTGCCGGACCCAGTGGTTGTAGGTGCTGGCCTGCGTCGCGTAGGACCGGAACCCGCTGATCATGATCATGAACGCGCCGTCGGCGGCGGCCGCGTTGAACATGTCCTCGGTGGCAGTTGCCACAGCGTCCCGCAGCAGCGCCGATTCCCCGCCCGCGCTCAGGGCCACCGCCGGCTGGCGCAGGTCTCCGGGGTAGTAGTCCAAGGGATCGAGCGGACGGGCCTTGTTGACGACGACGGCGATGCTCGCCGGATCTGTGTGGTCCTCCCCGGCGGCCGCGGCGCCGTCCTTCTTGCCGCCGCCCGCGCCGTCCTTCTGGCCGCCGCCCGAGGCCCCGCCCTTGCTTCCGCCGTCCTTCTGGCCGCCGCCGGTGGCATCGCCGTCATTCTTTGGAGCCTTCGGGCTCTGTTCGGGGACCGGAAGGGACGTGGTTCCCTCGTCCGGGGTCGGCGCCGGTGCGGTCGGTGCGGCCGTCGTCGTGCCGGCGGACGCGGCGGGGGGCGGAGCGGTTTCCCCCGCCGGGGCGCAACCGGTGAGCAGGGCCAGCGCGGCGGCCAGGCCGGCTGCGAGCACCGGCGCCCTCAGAACGGCCATGTCAGGTTTTCCGCAGCAGCATTCTGCGGATCGAGTGGTCCGCGTCCTTGGTGAGCACCAGCTGTGCCCGCCCGCGTGTCGGCAGCACGTTCTCCCTCAGGTTCGGTTCGTTGATCCGCCGCCAGATGCCCAGGGCCGTCTCGGTGGCCTCCTCGTCCGTGAGCGAGGCGTAGCGGTGGAAATAGGATTCCGGATCCGTAAAGGACGTCCGCCGCAGTTTATGGAAACGGTTGACGTACCACTGCTCAATATAGGACGTCTTGGCATCCACATAAATGGAGAAGTCGAAGAAATCGCTCAGCGCCAGCCCGGTGCGTCCGTCCGCCCGCGGGCGCGCCGGAGCCAGGACGTTCAGGCCCTCCACAATCAACACATCCGGACGGTGGACCACCACTTCCTTGTCCGGCACGATGTCGTAGGTCAGGTGCGAATACCAGGGCGCATGCACTTCCTCTGCCCCGGACTTCACCTCGGACACGAAGCGCAGCAGCGCCCGCTGGTCGTAGGACTCGGGGAAGCCCTTGCGTTCCATCAGCCCGCGCCGCGCCAGTTCGGCGTTGGGGTAGAGGAAACCGTCGGTGGTGACCAGCTCCACGTTCGGGGTGTCCGGCCAGCGCCGCAGCATCTCGCGCAGCACGCGGGCCGTGGTGGATTTCCCGACGGCGACCGATCCGGCCACGCCGATCACGAATGGTGTGCGGCGGCTGGTTTCGCCCAGGAAGGTGGTGGTGGCCTTGTGCAGCTCGCCGGCCGCGCCCACATACAGGTTGAGCAGCCGGGAGAGCGGCAGGTAGACCTCGCGGACCTCGTCCAGGTTCAGGGCATCGCCCAGGCCCCGGAGCCGCTCGATATCGTCCTGGTCCAGGGGCTGTTCAATCTCGTTGGACAACCGGGACCAGGTCTGCCGGTCCAGCTCCACGAATGGTGTGAAGTTACTCTCACCGTTGGACGCCGTCGTCTTCGGTGTCGCATCAGTCACCTATGAATTGTGCCTGCTGCGGGATTCAAATCCCAAAAGGCGCCCCGCTGCGGCGCGGCGGATTGCCCCGTCCCGCCTTCGCAGCGGCCGCCGGGATGGCGTGCGGAACCCTCTGTCGGTGACGGTCCCGCGGGCAGGTACCCTTAATCCCATGTGTGGAATCGTAGGTTATGTTGGCCGCCGCGACGGCGGGGCCGGAGTCAGCGCTGCTGATCACAGCGCCCTGGACGTCGTTCTCGAGGGCCTTCGCCGCCTGGAATACCGCGGTTACGATTCCGCGGGAGTGGCAGTCATCTCCAGCTCCGGGATCGAGGCGCGGAAGAAGTCGGGCAAGCTGAGTAATCTGCTGGACGAGCTCGAGTCCGCCCCGCTGCCCGAGTCGCTGACCGGCATCGGCCACACCCGCTGGGCCACGCACGGCGGCCCCACCGACGAAAACGCGCACCCGCACCTGGCCGACGGCGACAAGCTCGCCGTGATCCACAATGGCATCATCGAGAACTTCGCCGAGATCCGTGCCTCCATGCTGGCCAAGGGCCACACGTTCCGTTCGGAAACGGACACCGAGGTGGCAGCGGTGCTGCTCGGAGACCTCTACCGGTCTCTGGTTGCGGAGGATCCCGCTACCGCGACCCTGGCCAAGGCCATGCAGCTCGCCTGCCAGCGGCTGGAGGGCGCCTTCACCCTGCTGGCCATCCACCAGGACCAGCCCGACGTCGTCGTGGCCGCACGCCGTAACTCGCCGCTCGTCGTCGGACTGGGCGAGGGCGAGAACTTCCTGGGCTCCGACGTCTCCGGCTTCATCGACTTCACCCGCCGCGCCGTGGAGCTGGAGCAGGACCAGATCGTGACCATTACCCCCGACTCCTTCGAGATCACCGACTTCTTCGGCAACGCCGCCCAGGGCACCGAATTCGAGGTGAACTGGGATGCGGCCGCCGCGGAGAAGGGTGGCTACCCGTCCTTCATGGAGAAGGAAATCAACGACCAGCCCGAGGCGGTCGGCCAGACCCTGCTGGGCCGCTCGGACCTGCACGGCAGGCTGACCCTGGACGAGCTGCGGATCGACCCGGAGCTGCTCAAGACCGCCAACAAGATCATCGTGCTGGCCTGCGGCACATCGGCCTATGCCGGCCAGGTGGCGAAGTACGCGATCGAGCACTGGTGCCGCATCCCGGTGGAGGTCGAACTCTCGCACGAGTTCCGTTACCGTGACCCGATCGTGGACGCCAACACCCTGATTGTGGCCATCTCCCAGTCCGGCGAGACCATGGACACCCTGATGGCCGTCCGGTACGCCAAGGAGCAGGGAGCCAAGGTCCTCGCGATCTGCAACACCAACGGTTCGACCATCCCGCGCGAGGCCGACGCCGTGCTGTACACCCACGCCGGACCCGAGATCGCCGTCGCCTCGACCAAGGCCTTCCTGGCGCAGATCACCGCAGCCTACCTGCTGGGCCTCTACCTGGCGCAGCTGCGCGGGAACAAGTTCCAGGGCGAGATCAAGGACATCCTGGCCGACCTGGGCAAGATCCCGGCGAAGATCCAGAGCGTGCTGGACAACGCCAAGGACATCAAGGACCTGGCCGTGCTCATGGCCGAGAGCAAGTCGGTGCTGTTCCTGGGCCGGCACGTCGGCTTCCCCGTCGCCATGGAGGGCGCGCTGAAGCTTAAGGAGCTGGCCTACATCCACGCCGAAGGCTTCGCCGCAGGCGAGCTCAAGCACGGGCCGATCGCCCTGATCGAGGAAGGCCAGCCGGTCTTCGTGGTGGTACCTTCGCCGCGCGGCCGCAACTCGCTGCACGCCAAGGTCGTCTCGAACATCCAGGAAATCCGCGCCCGCGGCGCCAAGACCATTGTCATCGCCGAGGAAGGCGACGTCTCCGTCAAGGACTTCGCCGAGTTCGTCTTCTACGTTCCCGAGACGCCGACGCTGCTGGCTCCGCTGCTCACCACGGTCCCGCTGCAGATCTTCGCCTTGGCACTGGCGACGGCCAAGGGCTACGACGTGGACCAGCCGCGCAACCTGGCCAAGAGCGTCACCGTCGAGTAGCAGGCAGTTGGCAGGCATGTCCACCCGGTTACTCTTCGCGGCGCCCCGGTCTCCGTACAACAGGATCGGGGCCTGCTCCGTTCCCAGACGTCCCGTCCGCGCCCGGCACGCGGCGCTCCGGCGTCGTGTCCGGCTGCTGTCCGTGCCGCCCGTGCGGTGCACCCTGATTTCCACCGGGGAGCCGGTCCTGGCTCCGCGGTGCGCCCGCTCGCCGTGGTCGGTTCGGGCGGGAGCCGAAGAATGATCGTGGGCATCGGCGTGGACGTGGTGGAAGTTTCCCGGTTCCGCCGGCAGTTGCAGCGCACCCCGGCCTTGCTGGAGCGACTGTTTACGCCCGCGGAACGCGAGCTCACTACCCGGTCCTTGGCCGCCCGCTTCGCCGCCAAGGAAGCGATCGCCAAGGCACTGGGGGCTCCGGCCGGCATGAACTGGCAGGACTGCACCATCTGTGTCGACGCGGGGGGAGACCCCTACCCGGAATTCACCGGCACCGTCGCCGCGGCGTCCGCGGCCAGGGGCGTGAAGTTCTGGCACCTGTCCATGAGCCACGACGGCGACCTGGCAACAGCCATGGCGGTCGCCGAGAAGTAGCGGCCGGCAGGGCGCGCGTTGGGCCCGGGCTAACGTTCCACCCGATAGTGCAGGTACACGACGCCGTTGCCGAAGCGGCGCTCGTCCAGCAGTTCGAGCCCGACTCTCAGGTCCTCCGCCAGAAAGCGCTTCCCGCCGCCCACCACGACCGGGGAGACGAAAAACAGGCATTCATCGACCAGTCCCGCCGCGAAGGCGTGGCCGGCCAGGTCGGGCCCGCTGATGCTCAGGTCCGCCGCTGCCGAGGCCTTCAGGCGCCGCACCGCCTCCGGCTCGAATTCCCGCTCGATCCGGGTTCGGGCGCTTGAAACCGTCTGCAGGGTCCGGGAATAGACCACTTTGTCCTTCCGCAGCCACGACTCCGCGAAGGTCCGCTCGACCGGGGAAACCTCCGGGCCGGCGGGCACGGTTTCCCAGACGGCCATCACCTCGTACATGCGCCGGCCGAAGAGATAGGTGCCCACCCGTCCTTCCAGGTCGTTGACGAAGGAATGCACCTCATCGTCGGGAACGCTCCAGTCGAAGTTGCCGTCCCGGTCGGCAATGTAGCCGTCCAGCGACATGATTGCGGAATACAGCAGCTGTGCCACGATGACTCCTGGGCTATTGGGCAGGGCGGGGGAGCGTCCGCCCATTGTTCCCCAACCTTGCGCATCGGCGGAAGGCCGGGGCTGTCGTTCCGGCTCGCTGCGCTGTTCCGGATCGCTGTGCTGTGCCGGCTCACTCCGCCGTCGCGATCGCCGTTGGGGGACCGGTGCCCGGCCCTGTTCCGGGCAACGCGTGCGATGTATCCTGACAGCCGGCGCCCGCCGCTCGCCGCACAGTGAGGGGGAAGAGCCGTGCCAGCATCGGAGCAGTACGCCAGCGTCCGCTACCTCGTGGACGACGTCGGGGCGGCCGTGGACTTCTACACCGGTCATTTCGGCTTCACCGTCAACATGCGCTCGCCCGCCTTCGCCGACCTGACGCGGGGGCCGCTGCGGCTGTTGCTCTCCGGGCCGGCAAGCTCGGGGGCGCGCGCGACCCCACCGGATTATGCGGCCGCCGGGCGCAACCGCATCCACCTGGTCGTGCAAGACCTGGACGCGGAGATCGACCGGCTGCGCGGGGCGGGACTGTCGTTCCGCAGCGAAGTGGTTGCCGGTCCCGGCGGACGTCAGATACTGCTCGCCGACCCGGCTGGAAATCTGGTGGAACTGTTCCAGCCCGCAGGGCAGGGGGCAGGGTAACGGCGCCCGTCTTCAGCTGCCGCCCAGGCTTTTGACGTACGCATACGCCTCGTCAACGACGCTGAGCCACTGTTGCCCGGCAGCCGACGCGTCGCCGGCCGCCGACGCGTCGTCGGCGATCGCCGGGAAGGCCACCCATTCCTTCATCGTCCGGCGTCCCATCGTGACCGGTTCCGCCGCCCCGGAAGCAACAAACTCTTCCGCGCGCTGCCGCGGAACCTTCACGATCAGCCGGCCGCCGTGGCCGAGGAACGCGAAGATCTTTCCGGCCACCCTCAGCCCGTCACTGCGGAACATGGTGCCGCGTTCGACCAGCGGGTCATCCGCAAACCGGCGGGCGAGAGTCTCCAGCAGGACGAGACCCTGGTCGCCGTCTGATGGGGAGGCAGGCGTCATGGCTTCGTCCCGGCGTCAGGCCCGGATGAAGATGGCGGATGCGGCCGCGGATTCGACCATGAGGTCGCTCATGCCGACCACCACGTACCAGTACTTGAGTCCCCGGACGGCGCCCGTGTCCACGAACCTTTCGGGATTGCCGCGGCGGCGGTGCACGCGCCGGAGGGCTCCCGCCTGCGAGGGAATGAACGCCGCCGCGGCGCCGTCGGACTCCCAGCGGTAGATGGCATAGTGCCTCGGCAACGTCCCGCTCGTCGCCCCCCGCCAGACGAGTTCGACGCCGGTTCCGTTCCACCGGGCGCTGACGATTAGCGGCGAGTAGGGTCGCTGGGCGCCCAGGTGGGACATCACCGGGGTCATCGCCACGCGCCGGTAGAACTTGTCATGGACGAGGCCGATGCCGCCCAGCCGATTGGCCCGGACGGACTTGGCGGAGAAGTAAACCTGGCCGCGCACCGCCGGCGTGGCCCGGCACTTCGCTGTGTGGTTGTAGAGCTCGCGGGGGTCCTGCCAGTCGGCCCCCTGGGCGGGGTCGCCCACTTTGTAGGCCGCCTCGCCGATGTAGAGCTTGCAGACCGTGCCGCCCACCTGGGCCGCCCACCAATTGACCAGCGTGTTGTAATCGGCAGCCGGGTTCCCCTGGTGCCAGTACAGCTGCGGGACCACGTAGTCCAGCCAGCCTTGTTTGACCCAGAGCCGGGAGTCGGCGTACGTGGCGTCGTAGCTCTGCAGGCCGGAGGTGGCGGACCCCAAGCTGTCGGTCGATCGGTTGCGCCAGATGCCGAAGGGGCTGATGCCGAACAGCATCCGCGGTTTGGCCGCGAAGATCGCGGCGCTGAGGTCGCGGACGAAAGCATTGACGCTGCGCCGCCGGAAGTCCGCCACGCTCTCGCCGGCCAGCCGGTAGGCATCGTAGGCAGCGGAGTCCGGGATGGTTTGCCCGGCGACCGGGTAGGGATAGAAGTAGTCGTCGAGGTGGACGCCGTCCACGTCGTACTTGGCAACGACTTCGGTGATCACCTTGATGATGAAGCTGCGGACGGCGGGGATGCCGGGGTTGTAATAGCGCCGGCCGCCGTAGGCGAAGCTCCAGCCCGGGTTTTTCCGCGCCGGATGCCAGGAAATCAGGTCCGCCGGGTCCGCCGTCATGGACACGCGGAACGGGTTGAACCAGGCATGCAAATGCAGGTTGCGGGCATGCGCCTGGCCGATCGCGTAGGCCAGCGGATCGTACCCGGGATTCCTTCCCTGGGTGCCGGTCAGGTAGCGGGACCACGGCTCTCCCGCCGTCGACGGCCAAAAGACGTCTGCTGCGGGACGGACCTGCAGCAGCACGGCGTTGAGGTTTCGGCTGCGGGCAAGGTCCAGCCAGCTGCGCAGTTCGGCCTGCTGAACGGCCGCCGACAGGCCGGGGCGCGACGGCCAATCGATGTTCAGCACGGTGGAGAGCCAGAAGCCACGGAACTCGTGCTTGGGCGCGTCCGTGACCCGCGCCCGTTCACGGGCGGTAATGCGGTAGACCCGGTTAATGTCAGCCGCCGCGAGGCTGACCTCCAGCGGACCGCCGTGGGTCGTTGCCGCGCGGGAGAGGCTGCCGCCCAACAGGCCCGCCGCGCCGAGCACGGTGAGGGCGGTCGCCGTCGTGAAGTGGCGCCGGGAGACAGCGCCTGTGGAACCGGAACCGCTGCCAGTCATGGCCAGCCCTGCCTCACGGGAACCTGATGGTAGCTCAACGATACGCCTGCATTCGTGCCGCCGACAGTGGCGGAAACCGTGATGCCAACAGCGGCAGAGACCGTGATAAGGCCCGGCGGGGTGGCCGGGGCCGGGCCGGCCGCCGGGGGGTGCCGCCGCCCGTGTGTTTAACGCAACGAGCGCCGGGGCAGCGGGCCGGAACCGCCTGCCGCGCCGCCTCGGGTGGCATGTCGGGCGGACAACCGGGGATATCCATTGTCAGGACCATGGGGTATGAAGGGAACAGGGACCACAACCGATCATCAGGAGTTTGCACATGGAAGTTTGGCCGGGAGACGCCTATCCGCTGGGGGCCACGTATGACGGCAACGGCACCAATTTCGCCGTGTTCAGCGAGGCAGCGGAGGCCGTTTTCCTGTGCCTGTTCGACGACGACGGGGCCGAGACGCGGATCGAGCTCAAGGACGTCGACGGCTACGTCTGGCACTGCTACCTTCCGCAAGTCCAGCCGGGACAGAAGTACGGCTTCCGGGTGGACGGGCCGTACGACCCGGGCCAGGGGCAGCGCTGCAACGTGAACAAGCTGCTGCTGGACCCCTACGCGAAGGCCGTCAGCGGCCAGATCGACTGGGCCCAGCCACTGTTCGGCTACAACTTCGGGGACGAGGACTCCCGCAACGACGAGGACTCTGCCGGGCACATGATGCTCGGCGTCGTCGTGAATCCGTTCTTTGATTGGGACGGCGACCGCAAGCCGCGCACCCCCTATCACCGCTCGGTGATCTACGAGGCCCACGTGAAGGGCCTGACCCAGCTGCATCCGGAAATCCCGGAAGAACAGCGCGGTACCTACGCCGGCATCGCGCATCCGGCGGTCATCGGGCACTTGCAGAAGCTGGGCGTCACCGCGATCGAGCTGATGCCGGTCCACCAGTTCGTCAACGACAGCACGCTCCAGGAGAAGGGGCTGTCCAACTACTGGGGCTACAACACCATCGGCTTTTTCGCGCCGCAGAACACGTATTGTTCCTCCGGCGACACCGGGCAGCAGGTGCAGGAGTTCAAGGCAATGGTCCGGGAACTGCATCTGGCCGGCATCGAGGTGATCCTCGACGTCGTGTACAACCACACGGCCGAGGGCAACCACCTGGGTCCGACGCTGTCCTTCCGCGGACTCGACAACGCGGCCTACTACCGGCTGGTCGAGGACCAGCAGCAGTACTACATGGACTACACCGGCACGGGAAATTCCCTGAACGTGCGCCACCCCCATTCGCTGCAGCTGCTGATGGACTCGCTGCGCTATTGGGCATCGGAAATGCACGTGGACGGCTTCCGCTTCGACCTGGCCTCCACCCTGGCCCGCGAGTTCTACGACGTGGACCGGCTGTCGACCTTCTTCGAAATGGTGCAGCAGGATCCGATCGTGTCCCAAACCAAACTCATCGCCGAACCGTGGGACATCGGCCCGGGCGGCTACCAGGTGGGCAACTTCCCGCCGCTGTGGACCGAGTGGAACGGCCTGTACCGGGACACGGTCCGCGATTTCTGGCGGGGCGAGCCCTCCACGCTGGGCGAATTCGCCTCCCGCATCACCGGCTCTTCGGACCTGTACGAGGCCACGGGGCGGCGCCCGGTTGCCTCCATCAATTTCGTCACCGCCCACGACGGATTCACGCTGCGGGACCTGGTGTCCTACAACGAGAAACACAATGAGGCCAACGGCGAAGACAATAACGACGGCGAATCGCACAACCGTTCGTGGAACTGCGGGGTAGAGGGGCCCTCCGACGACCCGGCGGTCCTCACCCTGCGCGCCCGCCAGCAGCGGAACTTCCTGGCCACTCTGCTGCTGAGCCAGGGCGTGCCGATGATCGCGCACGGGGATGAGTTGGGACGCACGCAGCAGGGCAACAACAACGTGTACTGCCATGACTCGGAATTGTCCTGGGTGGACTGGAACAACGTGGACCAGCCGCTGCTCGAGTTCGTGGCCACCGTGAACCGGTTAAGGGCCGAACACCCGACCTTCCGGCGGCGGACGTTCTTCGACGGAAAGCCGGTCCGCCGGGGCCAGGGCGAGCCGTTGAGCGACGTCGTCTGGCTGACCACGGAGGGAACTCCGATGGAGCCCGAGGACTGGGACGAGGCCCTCGGGCGCTGCATCGGCGTCTTCCTCAACGGCCAGGGCATCCGCGGGCGCGACGACCGCGGGCAGCGGATCACGGACGAGCACTTCCTGGTGTACTTCAACGCCGCCGACGACGACGTGCCGTTCGTGCTGCCGCCGCGGGAGTACTCGGCGGCCTGGGACATCATCATCGACACGGCCGGCGGCGACCAACTGCCCGGCCCGCTGACGGCCGGAACGAAGGTGCCGGTCGCCGCCAAGTCCACGGTGGTCCTCAAGGCCCACACGGCGCCGGAAGAAGAGCCCGACCACTCGGTCGCCGCCTCCGTTGCCGCGATGGCCGAGGCGGAGCGGACGGCCGGGGCCGAGCCGGCCGGGGCCGAGCCGGACGGGGAACCCGGGCAGCAGGGCGCCGGGAGCGAGACGGGGCAGGCGAAAGGATGAGGGCCCCGGCTTCGACCTACCGCCTGCAGATCAGGGAATCGTTCACGCTTTATGACGCCGCCGAGCTGCTGCCCTACCTGCACCGGCTCGGCGTCGACTGGGTGTACCTGTCGCCCCTGCTGACCGCGGAGCCGGGGTCCGACCACGGCTACGACGTTGTCGACTTCAGCGCGGTGGATCCGGCCCGGGGCGGGATCGACGGGCTGCGGACGCTCTCCGCCGCCGCCCGGAAGAACGGGATGGGCGTCCTGGTGGATATCGTGCCGAACCACATGGGCGTGGCTACCCCGGCCAACAACCGCTGGTGGTGGTCGCTGCTGTCGGAGGGCCGCGGCTCCCGCTATGCGGAAGCGTTCGACATCGACTGGGATGCCGGCGGCGGCAAGCTCCGGCTGCCCGTGCTGGGCGACGGCGACGCGGAACTCGAGGCGTTGGAGCTGGCCGACGGCGAGCTGCGCTACTACGACCACCGCTTCCCCCTCGCCGAGGGGACCGGCGACGACGGCGCTACCGCCCGCGAAGTCCATGAGCGCCAGCACTACCAGCTGGTGAACTGGCGGCGGGCCGATGCCGAACTCAATTACCGCCGGTTCTTCGGCGTCAACTCCCTGGCCGGGGTCCGGGTGGAAGTGCCGTGGGTCTTCGACGAATCCCACGCCGAGATCAAGCGCTGGTTCGATGAGGGCCTGGTCGACGGGCTGCGCGTGGACCACCCCGACGGGCTGGCCGACCCCAAGGGCTATCTGCAGCGGTTGCACGAGCTGACCGGCGGCGCCTACGTCCTGGTCGAGAAGATCCTGGAACCGGGGGAGGAGCTGCCGGCAGACTGGGCCTGCGCGGGCACCACCGGGTACGACGCGCTGGCGGACGTGGACCGGCTGCTGGTCGATCCCGACGGGCGGGAACGCCTCACCGACGCCGCCCCCGTCCAGCCCTACCAGCACATGATCCACGACACCAAGCGGGGCATTGCCGACGGTATCCTGCGCTCCGAGGTGCTGCGCCTGGCCCGGCTGGTTCCCGCCGGCACCGGCCTGGATTTCGAGACGGCGGCCGATGCAATCGCGGAACTGCTCAGCTGCTTCCCGGTGTACCGGAGCTACCTCCCGGTCGGCGCGCAGTACCTCGAGGAAGCCGGAATCGCCGCCCAGGTCCGCCGTCCCGACCTGGCCGACGCCGTCACCACCCTGCTGCCGCTGCTGAATCCGCAGGGAGTGCTCACCGAACTCGCGGTGCGGTTCCAGCAGACCTCCGGCATGGTGATGGCCAAGGGAGTGGAAGACACCGCGTTCTACCGCTACACCCGCCTGACCTCCCTGAACGAGGTGGGGGCGGACCCGTCGATCTTCGCGGTGGAGCCGTTCGAGCTCCACACCCGGTTGATCCGCCGGCAGCAGGAACAGCCGCTCGCCATGACCGCGCTGTCCACCCACGACACGAAGCGCAGCGAGGACACCCGGGCCCGCATCTCGGTGCTCGCGGAACTGGCGGACCAGTGGCCGGATTGGCTGGCCGAGCTGGACCGGCTGGCACCCTTCGGGGACCTGCCGTTCGCGGACCTGCTCTGGCAGGCGGCGCTGGGGGCGTGGCCGTTCAGCCGGGCACGGGCCCACGCCTACGCGGAGAAGGCCGCCCGGGAAGCGGGCAACAGCACCTCGTGGATCGACCCCGACCATGACTTCGAAAAACAACTCCACGCCGCCGTGGACGCGGCCTTCGACAACCCGGAGGTGAACCGGCTGCTGGTCAACCTGGCGGAGAGGATCAAGCCCTTCGGCTGGAGCAACTCCCTCTCGGCCAAGCTCATCCAGCTGACGATGCCCGGAGTGCCCGACGTCTACCAGGGCACCGAATTCTGGGACCATTCGCTGGTTGACCCGGACAACCGCCGGCCGGTGGACTTCACCGCCCGCCGCCGGGCGCTGGACAACCTGGACCGGGACGGGACGCCGCCGGTGGACGACGGCGCGGCAGCCAAGCTGCTGGTGGTCGCCCGGGCGCTTCGGCTGCGCCGCGACCGGCCCGAGCTGTTCACCGGCTACGAGGTTGTCCCGGTCCGGGGCGCCGCGGCCGGCCACGCGTTCGGCTTCGACCGCGGCGGCGCCATCACGCTGGCCACCAGGCTCCCGGTGCGGCTGCAGCGCGACGGCGGGTGGCGGGACACCGCCGTCGTCGTGCCCGCCGGGCGATACCGCGATGTGCTGAGCGGGCGGAGCCATGCCGGCAACGGTGTCCTGCCGTTGGCCGGCGTGCTGACGGAATTGCCGGTGGCGCTGCTGGTGCGCGAACAGGAGGAGACGTCATGAGCCGGGACTTCGCGGTGTGGGCTCCGCGTGCCGGAAGGGTGGAACTGCAGGCCGGCGCCGCACGGCTGCCGATGCAGGGCCCGGACGACGCCGGCTGGTGGCGTCTGGCAGACCCCGCCGCCGCGCCCGAGGGGGAGAGCGACTACGGCTATCTGCTGGACGGCGGGGACGCGGTGCTGCCGGATCCACGCTCGCGCCGCCAGCCGGACGGGGTGCACGGGATGTCCCGGACCTTCGACGCCGGGGCCCACGCCTGGCAGGACCAGGACTGGGTTTCGCCGGGGCTGGGCGGGGTGATCTACGAACTGCACATCGGCACGTTCACCTCCGAGGGGACGCTGGATTCCGCCGCGGCCAAGCTCGACTACCTGACCGGGCTCGGGGTGGATTACGTGGAACTGCTGCCGGTCAACGCGTTCAACGGCACCCACAACTGGGGCTACGACGGAGTGCTCTGGTACGCGGTGCAGGAGAGCTACGGCGGGCCGGCCGCCTACCAGCGGTTCGTGGACGCCGCGCACGCCAAGGGAATCGGCGTCATTCAGGACGTGGTCTACAACCACCTTGGCCCCAGCGGAAACTACCTGCCGCGGTTCGGGCCGTACCTGAGCAGCGGCAGCGCCAACACCTGGGGCGAGTCCGTGAACCTGGACGGACCCGGATCGGACGAGGTCCGCCGCTTTATCATCGACAACGTGCTGATGTGGTTCCGCGACTACCACGTGGACGGCCTGCGACTGGATGCGGTGCACGCGCTGCGGGACGAGCGCGCCGTGCACATCCTCGAGGAGATCGCGGCGGCGACGGACGAGTGTGCCGCCGAGCTGGATAAACCGTTGTTCCTGATCGCCGAGTCGGACCTCAACAATCCGCGGCTGATCGAGTCCCGGCAGGTGAACGGTTATGGCCTGGCCGGCCAGTGGAGCGATGACTTCCACCACGCCGTGCACGTGAACCTCACCGGCGAAACCAGCGGCTACTACGCCGACTTTGCCGGACTGGGGGCGCTGGAAAAGGTGCTGCGGGACGGCTTCTTCCACGACGGCGGCTATTCCTCGTTCCGGGAACGCCACCACGGCCGGCCGATCAACAAGGACCGGGTGACCGCCCGGCAACTGGTGGTCTGCACCCAAAACCACGACCAGATCGGCAACCGTGCCGCCGGAGACCGGCTCACCGGCACCCTCGGCTATGGGCAGCTGGCGCTGGCCGCCGTGCTGAACCTGATGTCTCCGTTTACGCCAATGGTGTTCATGGGCGAGGAGTTTGCGGCGTCCACCCCCTGGCAATTCTTCACCTCCCATCCCGAACCGGAGCTCGGCGAGGCGACCTCCGCCGGCAGGCTCAAGGAGTTCGAGCGGATGGGCTGGGATCCCGCGGTAGTGCCCGATCCGCAGGACCCGGCGACGTTCCACAACTCGAAACTGGACTGGGCCGAGCCCGGCACGGGCGACCATGCCCGGCTCCTCGAGCTCTACACCCGGCTGATCGCCCTCCGGAAGCAGCATCCGGAGCTGACGGAACCGGACTTTGCGTCCGCGTCGGTGGAGTCCCATGCGGAGGAGGGCTGGCTGATCCTGCGGCGCGGCTCCTTCGCGGTCTGCTGCAACTTCTCCACCGAGCCGAGGCGGCTGCCTGTCGGGCCGGGCACACTGGTCCTGGCCACCGACGACGGCGCCACGCTCACCGCCGGGGGCAACGGCGGCGCAACAGGGTCCGCGTCCGGGGACGGCGCCGCGCTCGCAGCCGGGGACATCGCCGGCACCGGCGGCACCGCCGGCACCGCCGGCGGGACCGGGTCCACGGAGGCCGCAGCAGCCGGCCGGCTGATGCTGCCCGCACACTCGGCCGCCATTGTCCGCAGCGGCCCCACCCGCTGAACCGAGGGGATTGCATGATCCGCGCCTGGTCCCCGGAGGACATCCGCGCCGCCGAACGGCCGCTGCTGGACGCCGGGCAGGGGCCGCTGCTGATGGCCCGCGCCGCGGCCGGGCTTGCGGCCGCCGTCATCCGGGAGCTGAAGCGCGTCCGGGGCCGGGTCTATGGCGCCCGGGTGGTGGTGCTGGCCGGCAGCGGCAACAACGGCGGCGACGCCCTCTTCGCCGCTGCTTCGGTGGCCCGCCGCGGCGCCATGGCGACGGCGGTGCTCACCTCGGAGCGGGTGCACGCGGCGGCGCTGGCCGCGTTCGAGAGGGCAGGAGGATCGGTGCTGCGGCTGGCGGCGGAAGGAGCCGGCGAGGGCCCGGCCCGCCAGGCCCCGAAGGCTGGTGAGGCTCCGCAGCTTCGGGAGGCTGCACGGGTCATCGGCGAGGCGGCCGCGACCTGTTGTGCCGCCGACGTGTTGGTCGACGGGATGTTGGGCACCGGCGCGTCCGGGGCACTGCGGGGACCGGCCCGGGAGCTGGTTCAAGCGGTCCTCGAACCGGAGCCGGGCCGCCGCCGCCCGCCGGTCGTGGCGTGCGACCTGCCCAGCGGCGTCGACGCCGAAACCGGCGAGGTGAACCACCCCGTGCTGCCGGCGGACCTCACGGTCACCTTCGGCGGAGCCAAGACCGGCCTGATGCTGGATCCCGCGGCGGCGCTCGCCGGCCGTGTGGAAACGGTGGACATCGGCATCGCGAACCTCCTTCCGGCGCCGCGGCTGCGGCGGCTCCAGGTACAGGATCTGGCCCGCTTGTGGCCCGTGCCCCGCCGAACCGACCACAAGTACACCCGCGGGGTGCTCGGCGTCGCCGCCGGCTCTGCGTCCTATCCCGGGGCTGCCCTCCTCGCGACCCAGGCGGCCGCCGCCACCGGCGTGGGCATGATCCGCTACCTCGGCCCGGCCGAGGTGTGCCGCCAGATCAACGTGCTGACCCCCGAAGCGGTCTGCTCGCAGGAGTCCGTCGCCGCCTCCCGCGTCCAGGCGTGGCTGGTTGGGCCGGGAACCGACGGTGACGCGGAGCAGCACCGCCGCACCAGGGACGCCCTGGCGTCCGGGCTGCCGGTGATTGCCGACGCCGGTGCCTTCGACGTGTTGCCCGCGGAGCCGGGACCCCGGGTGGTGCTGACGCCGCACGCCGGCGAACTGGTGCGCATCCTCTCAGCCCAAGGGGTGGAGACCGACCGGGAGCACATCGAGGCGGCCCCCGCGGAGTTCGCCGCGCTGGCCGCCGGGCTCACCGGGGCCACCGTCCTGCTCAAGGGCTCCGTAACGGTGATCGCCGCCCCGGACGGCGCCCTGTTCAGCCAGGACGACGGGCCGGTATGGCTGGCCACGGCCGGTTCGGGCGACACCCTGGCCGGGATCCTCGGCGCGCTCGCGGCGACCGTCCGGACCGAAGACTTGGAGGCGGCCGGTTTCGCCGCGGCCGAGCACGGGGCGGTGGTGGCTGCCATGGCCGCCTGCCTGCACGGGCTCGCCGCGACGGAGGCTTCCACGGAGGCATCCATGCGGGACGGCGCAGGGCGGGAGGCCGAGGCCCGGCCGCAGCCTCGGGGGACGGAGAGCCGCAGCGGGCGGCGCGCAACGCCGTCGTCGTCACCGGGCGCGCCCCTGGCCGCCTCGGCTATCAGCGCAGCCCTCCCCGCGGTTGTGGGCAGGATCATTGCCGGTAGGGACCGGTAGCCGCACGATGGCATGATGAGGGGATGGCGTATGAGGCTGCAGAGAACCGGTACCAGAACATTCCCTACCGCCGGGTGGGCCGCAGCGGGCTGAAGCTGCCCGCCGTCTCGCTGGGCCTCTGGCACAACTTCGGCGACGACAAGCCGTTCGAAGTGCAGGGCGCGATCCTGCGCCGCGCCTTCGACCTGGGGGTGACGCACTTCGATGTGGCCAACAACTACGGCCCGCCGGAGGGCAGCGCCGAAACCAATTTCGGCCGGCACATGCGCCAGGATTTCCTGCCCTACCGGGACGAACTGGTGATCTCCACCAAGGCCGGCTACCTGATGTGGCCCGGCCCGTACGGCGAGTGGGGTTCGCGCAAATACCTGCTCTCCAGCCTGGACGCCTCGCTGAAGCGGATGGGCCTGGACTACGTGGACATCTTCTACAGCCACCGGCCCGACCCGAACACGCCGCTGGAGGAGACGATGGGCGCGCTGGACCAGGCCGTCCGGTCCGGCAAGGCCATGTACGCGGGCATCTCGTCCTACACCCCCGAGCAGACCCGGGAAGCCGCACGGATTATGCGCGCGCTGGGGACCCCGCTGCTGATCCACCAGCCCTCGTACTCGATGCTCAACCGCTGGGTGGAAGGCGGCAGCCCGAACCTGCTGGAAGTCCTGGAAGACGAAGGCATGGGTTGCATCGCGTTCTCGCCGCTGGCCCAAGGCATGCTCACCGACCGCTACCTGAACGGCATCCCCGGTGACTCCCGCGCCGCGCAGGACAAGTCGCTGTTCCCGCAGATGCTCTCCGACGAGAATCTGGACCGCGTCCGCGGGCTGAACCAGTTGGCGGCGGACCGAGGCCAGTCGCTGGCGCAGTTGGCCATCGCCTGGGTGCTCCGCCGGCAAGCCAAGGGCGCCCCGGTCACCTCGGCCTTGATCGGGGCCTCGAGCGTGCAGCAACTGGAGGACAGTCTCGCCGCCGTGGCCAAACTGGACTTCACGGCTGAGGAAGCAGACGCGATCAACCGGTTCGCGGTGGACTCCGACATCAACATCTGGAAGCCGCAGGGCTAGGGGCGCCAAGGCCTCCAAATGCGGTATCCGATCCGACTGGCCGAGGATTTCATTGATCAGGGGAAAAACCGCGTGACGGGGTACCCGGCGATACCTGTTTCCACTACGCTGTAGGGGTGCCGACCGCACCGCAGGGGCACGGCGCGGGGCACCGGAGGCAGGATCCTCCCGAGGGATGGCAACCTCAAGTAACCACTGTTGGGCCGGGGGCAGTCCCGTCTTTTTTCCGGCACCAGTGAGCGGCAGCGGCGATAGGAAGCCGGGGGGCCCGCCAGGCCGCTCATCGATGACAGGCGGACGCGCCTTCCGCGTTCCCGGCCTCCCGGAAAAGCACGGAAGCACTCTCAGCAATGAAAACTTCAGCAAGACTGCGCGTGTGGTTGATGATGACCGGCGTACTCCTGGGACTTCTCGCGTCAATCGGCGTAGCGGCACCGGCCGGTGCCAGCAGCGTGGCGGTACCTGCTTCGCATTCCGACCACGATTACGGCGACCACCACGACGACGACGCCACCCTGAAGCTGCGCATTTATGATGACGGCGATTACCGGGTAAGGGGCGAGGACTACGAAGCGAGGCGCGTCCACGTGTGGATCATCAACGTTTCGCGGGACCGCGTTGTGGATCATTTCTACGTCCGGACCCATGACGGCGACTTCACCATCCGTGGCGACGACCTGCGCTGCGACAGGACGTACAAGGCCGTCAGCTACAGCCGCGCCGACGGATGGGTGTCGAGCGACCGCGTCAAGTTCCGGTGCGACGACGACGACCACGGCCACGGCCACGGTCACCACTAGGAGATCACCCTTAAGGTAGGTATCCCAACGGTGGGGAGGGACGGGGCTCTCCCGGACCTCTTCACCGTCCTGAGCCACAGCATCACTTAAAACGGCAGTGAGGAGCCGCAGGCCCGAAAACGGCGCCGGCGGCTCCTCACCGATGTGGTCCGGTTGTGACCCGGTTCTAGGCGAACCAGGTATCCGGCGGACCCAGGTAGAGCAGCAAGCCGAAGACGGCGGCAACGGCTGCTATGACGACGGCGATGGCCGCCAGCGGGCGGGCGAGCACGGCGGCCTGCAGCTTTTCGAGGAAACCGTGCGGGGCGTCACCGCCTGCGCCGAGCCGCCAAACGTCGCCGAGCAGGCCGTGGCGGTCCATCGACTTCTCGACGGGAATCGTCGCATACGGAATGGCGGCAGAGACCACGGCCAGGATGCCGCGGCCTGCCGACCACCTTTGGTTCACCCAGGTGAAGCAGGTGCTGACGACGTAGCAGAGGAAGACAAAGCCGTGCAGGCCGCCCGCGATACTGACCGCCAGGCGTGCTTCCGGCACCAGCGCCCGCAGGAGCAGGGCCAGTAACAGCAACGTCCACGTCACCGCCTCGGCGAAGGCGACGGTACGGAACAGGGTACGCGGAGACATGCACGTCCTAGGAGACTAGTTGGCTTCGGCAATCGTGCCGTGGGTGTCCTCGGGGGTAGGGCACCCCCACTAATTTAGCCGAGGACCCGGCCACACCCGAAATGTTTCTGCACACAAGGCAACTTTGCATGGTGTGCAACTTAGCCCTACACTGGCCCGATGAGCGCACAAACTCCGGTTCCCCTTGAAGGGCTCCGTGAACGAAACAAGGCGGCTACGCGCGGTGCCATTACCGCGGCCGCCTTGCGGCTGACCAGGGAACAGGGGCCGGGCGGCTTTACGGTGGACCAGGTGGCAGCAGAGGCGGGCGTTTCGCGCCGGACCTTCTTCAACTACTTCCCCTCCGTCGAGGCGGCGGTCACGCGGCCGGTGGAAGAATTTTTGGCCGAGTCCTTCAAGCGGCTCGATGAGCGCCCGGACGACGAACCGATCATGGACGCGGTCCTGGCCACTTTCGGCGGGGAGATCAGTCAGGGCCGGCTTGCGCTGCTGTGCGAGATCTACCAGATGGGTATCGACGACGCCCAGTTGGAGCGCGTGCAACTGCAAGCCTGGAGCCAGGCCAGGCAGTCGCTCGAAGACGGACTGCGCCCCCGGCTGCCGGAGAACGCCGGCGAGCTCATGGTCACGGCGCTTGCCGGTTCGCTGATCGCCTGCGCTCAGGCGGCCATGCGCATGGCCGCCACCCAAACCCCCGCCGGCGGGGCACCCGAACCGTCGGCCTTCCGCCAGCAGTTGCTCGAGAGCCTTGACATGCTGCGCAGCGGCTTCAACCCCCACTCCAAGGACTGACCCCATGGCCTCACTGCTCTACAGACTCGGTAAGCTCGCCGCGCGCAAACGCTGGTGGTTCGTCTCCGTGTGGCTGGTGGTCATGGTCGCCGTCGGCGGATCCGTCGCTGCCTTCATGGGCACCCTATCCAACAGCTTCACGATTCCCGGCACTCCCGCCCAGGCGGTTGCGGACGACCTGCGGGAAAAAATGCCGGCCGCCTCGGGCGGCCTCGGCACCATCGTGTTCACGACGGCGGACGGCCGGGCGTTCACCGCGGGGCACCAGGACGCCATTGCGGCCATCGCCGCGGACCTCACGAAGCTGGACGCGGTCAAGAACGCCACGAACCCGGTGGAATTGCAGGCCGCCCTGGATAATGCGCCACGGACGATCGCCGCCGGCGAAGAGAAGCTCGACGCCGCCGCACAGCGGCTTGAGGACGCCCAGGCCGAGCTGGACGCAGGCAAGGCGCAGTTGGAGCCGGGCTTGCAGCAGCTGAAGGCGGCCGAGGCGCAGATCGGGCAGCTGGAGGCAGCGGGCCAGGCGGCGATGGCCGAGCAGGCACGTGCCCGGCTGGAG
The DNA here is from genome assembly GCF_059091865.1 of Arthrobacter sp. B0316-1-20. Classification (NCBI taxonomy): domain Bacteria; kingdom Bacillati; phylum Actinomycetota; class Actinomycetes; order Micrococcales; family Micrococcaceae; genus Arthrobacter; species Arthrobacter sp. B0316-1-20. Next base: position 24,135 of record NZ_JBNHHC010000008.1, read on the forward strand.
CCGCAGCGGGCGCAGCTGGAAACGGCACGGGCCCGGTTGGCGGAAGCCGAACGCCAGCTGGCAGACGGCCGGGCGGAGTACGAGTCAGGCGTCGCCGATCTGGAGGCGGGGAAACTGCGGCAGCAGTCCTCCGAGGGGCTGCGGTTCGTATCCGCGGACGGCTCGGCCGCCTTCGTCCAGGTCCAGTTCGAGCAGGGCATGATGGAGGTTTCCAAGGAGGACCGCGAACAGGTCCAGGAGGTCACCGAGGCCAGCCTGGGGCCGGGACTGCGGGCGGAGTACAGCAAGGACATCGTCGAGGACATCTCCAGCCTGTTCGGAGCCGCCGAGATCATCGGCATCGCGGTCGCCGCCGCCGTCCTGGTGCTCATGCTCGGCACGCTCATCGCGGCCGGACTGCCGCTGCTGATGGCGATCGTCGGCGTCGGGGTCGGCGTGGGCGGCACCATGGCGCTCAGCGGTGTCATCGAGATGAGCTCGGTTTCGCCGGTGCTGGCGCTGATGCTGGGCCTGGCCGTGGGCATCGACTACTCCCTGTTCATCGTCAACCGCCACCGCACCCAGCTGCTCTCCGGCGTGCCGCTGATCGAATCGATCGGCCGGGCCACCGGCACCTCCGGCAACGCAGTGCTCTTTGCCGGGCTCACCGTGATCATCGCCCTCGCCGCGCTGGCGGTGCCGGGCATTCCGTTCCTGACGGTGCTGGGACTGGCCGGAGCCGCAACGGTGGCGGTCGCCGTCGTCGTCGCCTTGACCCTGACCCCGGCGATGCTGGCCATCATGGGCAGGCGCATTCTCTCCCGACGCGCGTGGGCCAAGGCCGGCCTGCCCGGCCCGGCCGCCGCCGACGCAGAGACCACGACGAGGGTGGCGGACTTCCACAACGACCCCAAGCGCAGCTGGGGCAAGACGGTGACGAAGCACCCGTGGCTCGCGCTGGCCGCGGGCGTGGCGGTGCTGGGCCTGATGGCGGTGCCGGCCGCCGAGTTGCGGCTGGGCCTGCCGGACGGCAGCTCCGAGCCTGCGGACTCGACGGCCTACCAGTCCTACCGCCAGCTGGGCGAGAGCTTCGGCGAGGGAATCAACGGCCCGCTCATCGTGGTGGCCGACCTCCCGGCGGGCCTGGAAGGGACCGGGACCGACGAGGCGCTGCTGCGGTTGTCGCAGGAGCTGCGGGCGATGGACCACGTCGCCGCAGCCGTTCCGACCGGCACCAGCGGGGACGGGCGCACCGCCGTGCTCCAGGTCATTCCCGCAGAGGGCCCCGCGGCCGAAAGCACCGAGGAGCTGGTCCATAACCTCCGGGCGCAGGCCGGCGCCCTCAAGCAGGAGACCGGCGTCGCGATCTCCGTGACCGGGCAGCCGGCGATGCAGATCGACGTCTCCGACAAGCTGGCGGACGCCATGCCGGTCTATCTGGCCATCGTGATCGGGCTCTCGCTGATCCTGCTGCTGCTGGTCTTCCGCTCCGTCCTGGTGCCGCTGCTGGCCACCGCCGGTTTCCTGCTGTCACTCGGGGCCAGCTTCGGCGCCGTGGTGGCGATCTACCAGTGGGGCTGGCTGGGCGGCATCTTCGACGTCCACGACCCCGGGCCGATCCTGAGCTTCCTGCCGATGATCATGATCGGCGTGCTGTTCGGCCTGGCGATGGACTACCAGATGTTCCTGGTCTCCGGCATGCGTGAATCCTATGCGCACGGCGAGGACGCCAGGGCCGCCGTGGTCAGCGGCTTCAACCACGGCGCCAAGGTAGTCACGGCCGCGGCAATCATTATGGTCTCCGTGTTCGCCGGGTTCATCTTTTCCCACCTGACCATGGTCCGGCCGATCGGCTTCGCGCTGGCCCTGGGCGTGCTGCTGGACGCGTTCGTGGTGCGGATGACGCTGATCCCGGCGGCGATGCACCTGTTCGGCAAGGCGGCCTGGTGGATGCCGGCGTGGCTGGACAAGGTGCTCCCTGACGTGGATGTGGAAGGCGCCAAGCTCACGCAGCACGCCCGGCGGCCCGAGCAGGCCGAGGCGCAGCCCGCCGGGGCGCGCTAACGTCCCGGACGGGCCCGGGGGTGCCGGCCTCCGGCGAGCCGGAACGATTCGTCGAGCAATTCTTCGAGATGGCCGGGTTCGACTTTGTCCAGGCGCATCAGCACCAGCAGCCGGGAACGCTCGTGGTGCGGGGTCCAAAAGAAGACGTCCGGAGCCGTCGCGGCCAGGGCGTCGCGCTCGTCGGACTTGACGGTCAGCACGCCCGGCTCCCACATCCGCGCCATCAGCGACTTGGCGAACCAGGCGGGCTGGCCCCAGCTGGGCCGCTCGGTGACGCCGGGCAGGGCCAGACAGAGGCGGCGCACATCGTCCTCGGTGGGCATGTCCTCACCCTGCCACGTGCGGCGCCGGCGGACCAGCCGGCAGGCCTTACCGGCCGGCCGGCCGGGGCCGCGATCAGGCCCGGTCAGTTCCAGCGGTATCCGTGGGCCTGTTCGTAGGCCGCGAGCAGGCGGTGGGCCACGTGGCCGGAGGTAATCAGCGGGTGGATCATAAAGGCCCGCAGGGCCGCCGCGCGGTCGCCCTTCCCGCCGCGGATGACCTCCTGCTCCACGGCCTTGAGCTGCGTCATCAGTCCGGCCTGGTGCAGGGTCAGCGGCTTCACCGGCAGGGGACGGGCGCCGTCCGCATCCACCACCGACGGAACCTCCACGACGGCGTCGTCCGGCAGTTGAGGGATGGTGCCGGCGTTGCGCACGTTGAGGATCAGCTCCGTGCGCTCGCCGGACAGCAGGGCGCGCATCACGTCCAGGGCCACCTGCTCGTAGCCGCCGGCGGCCAGGTCCTGTTCGTCGCGCGAGACGCCGATCTCGCGGGCCTCGGAGAGATAGCCCTCCTCGCGGCGGCGCAGGGCGTCCTCCCAGTCCGCGTAGGGGGTTCCGGAAGCCTGCAGCCTGGCGTACAACTCCTGCTGCAAGTCGTGGATGGACTCGCCGCGGGTCTGGGCGGCGCCGGCCAGGGCCAGGGTGGCCTCCCGGCGGAAGTAGTAATAGAACAGGTAGGCATTCGGAATGGCGCCGAGCACCTGCAGTTCGCGCGTGCCGAAGATCCGGCCCTCTTCGAACGACTGGAGCCGCCCCGGCTCGCCGAGCAAACCGGGCAGCCGGTCCCGGCCCTCGTGCTCCAGCCCGCGCAGCCACCCCAGGTGGTTGAGGCCCGCATAATCCACGCCCGCCAACGAGCCGCGGCGCAGCGTGACCCCGGCGGCCCTCGCCGCGCGGCGCACCAGCCCGATGGGTGTGTCGCAGATCCCGACCACCCGATGGCCGAGCAGCGGCAGCACGGCTTCGGTGACCAGCCCGGCGGGATTGGTGAAGTTGATCAGCCACGCGCCCGGGCACAGTTCACTCATCCGCTTGGCGATGTGCAGGGCGGCGGGGACGGCGCGCAGGCCGGCGGCTATCCCGGCGGCGCCGGTGGTCTCCTGACCCAGCAGGTTCAGCCGGGTTGCCACGCGTTCGTCCAGCGTCCTGCCCAGGGTGCCGCCGGGACGGATGGCCGAGAAAACGACGTCGGCGCCGGCCAGGGCGCTATCCAGGTCGCGGGCGGACTCGATCTTCGGCGGCCGGCCGGCCCCGGGCAAGGGAGCATCCTCCAGCACCCGGACGATCGCCCGCTGCCGGCTGGCGTCTACGTCGTGGAGCACCAGCCGGTCCACCAGGCCGGCCGCGGATCCGTTGGCCAGTGCGCGATAGACCAGCGGCACCCGGAACCCGCCGCCGCCCAGTATGGCAAGTGTTGCCACTGCTCCCCCCGAACCATTGACATTGGATAACGATCGGGCCGCCCGCGGCCCGGGACCCGGCCCTTGCTTGTATTGTGCCAGCATGGGCCAACCACAGGCCCTGGCGACTGAACCGCGCCGAAGATCGTCGGCCGGTGCCTTCGCTGCGGTACGTTCGACGCGGTGCCTTCCGCCCCGCGGCGCAGGCCTTCAGCCGGAAGCATGCTTCGGATGGGAGAATGGATCCGTGAGCTCTACAACGTCACTGCTGCCCTATGACCGCCAAGCCGTCATTGACCTGGCCGCCATCCGCGCCAACGTGCGGCATCTGCGTGAGGTCGCCGCTCCGGCCCGGGTGATGGCGGTGGTCAAGGCGGACGCCTACGGCCACGGCGCCGTCCCGGTGGCCCGGGCCGCACTGGAAGCCGGTGCGTCCTGGCTGGGCGTTGCGCACTTCACCGAGGGGCTGGCCCTGCGCGCGGCGGGCATCGACGCGCCCATCCTGGCCTGGCTGCACACCCCGGACACGGACTTCGCCGCGGGCATCGAGGCCGGGATCGACGTCGGCGTGTCCGGTTGGGAACTGGAGCCGGTGGTCAAGTCGGCCCGGCGGCTCGAACGGCCGGCACGCGTGCACCTGAAGATAGATACCGGGCTGGGTCGCAACGGCTGCCCGCCGGCGCTCTGGGAGGACTTGGTCAACCGGGCCGTGGAGTACCAGGAACAGGGGCTGCTGCGGGTGGTCGGCGTCTTCTCCCACCTGGCGGTCGCCGACGAACCGCACCGGCCGGAGACGGACGAGCAGGTGGACCGCTTCCGCGAGGCCGTAGCGGTGGCCGAGAACGCGGGGCTGGACCTGGAGGTCCGCCACCTGGCCAACACGCCCGGCACGCTCAGCCGCCCCGACGCGCACTTCGACATGGTCCGCGTGGGGCTCGGCATTTACGGGCTCTCGCCCTTCGAGGGGCAGACCCCCGAGGAACTCGGGCTGGTGCCGGCCATGACGTTGCGCGCACGGGTGGCCAACTGCAAACGGGTGCCCAGCGGCCAGGGCGTCTCCTACGGGCTCAGTTACCTGACCTCCGGGCCGACCACGCTGGTGCTGGTGCCGCTGGGCTATGCGGACGGCATCCCGCGCAGCGCCGCCAACGTCCAGGTGTCCATCCGCGGCCGCCGCTATGACGTGGTGGGCCGGGTGGCCATGGACCAGTTCGTGGTGGACCTGAGGACCAACGACGCCGAAGACCTCGTGGGCGAGGAAGTGATCGTTTTCGGGCCGGGCCGGGATGTCCCGGACGCCCAGGACTGGGCGGCGGGCGCCGGCACCATTAACTACGAGATCGTCACCCGCGTCAGCCAGCGGGTCCCGCGCTACTACACCGGAACCGCCGACGAACGGGAGGGCGGCGAGGCCGGCACTGAAGCGGCCGCGGCGCCCGGAGTCACGGCGTCCGCGGCCGAGCAGGCAGCGGCGGCGGCCCAGGTCCGGGCAGCGCTGGCCGCGATCGACGACCGGGACACCGACAGCGCCGGGGATCCCGGCGCCGTGCTGGCATGAAGGCCGTGCTTACGTGAAGGATGACACCGACCGGACAGGGGGAGCACCTGCCATGACGCAGCAGCAACCGGCCGCGCCGGTGTGGGAGCGCGAGTTCCACGTGGGCTCGGCCGAGGAAACGCAGGCGCTCGCCGCCCGGCTGGGCAGGATCCTGCGTGCAGGCGACCTGGTGGTGCTCAGCGGCGGGTTGGGGGCGGGCAAGACCACCTTCACCCAGGGGCTGGGAGAAGGACTCGGCGTCCGTCCCGGCATCATTTCCCCCACCTTCGTGCTGGTCCGCAGCCACCCCAGCATGAACGGCGGGCCGGACCTGGTCCACGTGGATGCCTACCGGCTGCAGTCGGACGGGGAGATCGACGACATCGACCTGGAAAACACCATGGACCAGGCCGTGACCGTGGTCGAGTGGGGCCGCGGCCGGGTGGAGCACCTCTCCGAGAGCTGGCTGGACATTTCGCTGGTCCGGGCCACCGGGGCAGACCTGGCGGACCGGCCAGCCGAGGGAGCGCAGGACGGGCCGCTGGGTGCGGCACCGGGTGCCGCCGTGCCGGGCGACGCCGCCGTGCAGGCCGCCGGGGGTGGCGCCGCGGAAGCGCAGCGGAGCACCGGCGTCGTGCTCGACTTTGACGAGCCTGACGACGGCGAGCCGCGGCTGATCCGCATGGCCGCCTACGGACCGCGCTGGGCCGCGTACATGTTTGCCTGACCCGCAACGGATGTTCCCGTCGCGCCGGTTGCGGAGGTGCCGCCGGGCCTGCGGGCCTCGACGTTTCATCGGCGCGGGTGAATTCAGCCGGACGGGGACCTCGGGGAGCCCGCGGTCTTCACGGCCCCCTGGCGCAGGTCCATAATCGATGGCGTCATCAGACCACGAGGAGGCCCGCCATGGAGACCAAGCTGAACCCGTACCTGGGATTCCGCGACCAGGCCAGGGAAGCCATGACGTTCTACCAGTCGGTGTTCGGCGGCGAATTGACGCTGAACACCTTCGGCGAATTCCAGGCCAGCGACGACCCGGCGGAGACCGACAAGATCATGCACTCGCAACTGTCCACCGAGCGCGGGCTGGTGCTCATGGCAGCGGACACCCCCGCCGGCATGGAATACACCCCCGGGTCCAGCCACTCGCTCTCGCTCAGCGGCGACAACGAGGCCGAACTGCGCGGCTACTGGGAAAAGCTGATCGACGGCGCCGACGTCACGGAGCCGTTGCAAAAAGCGCCCTGGGGCGACACCTTCGGCATGTGCACGGACAGGTTCGGCATTCAGTGGCTGGTCAACATCGCCGGTACGCCGCAGGAAGCCGGCACACCGCAGGCGTGAGCGCCGCTCAACATGGCCCGCCTGCGCGGCCGCCGCGGGGGCCCTAACCCTGTCCCGGCCGGGGTGCGGCGCCTCCTGATCGGCGCCCGAAAGCCACCCCGCGTGCCTCAAGTAAAATTGACGCGTGCTCATTCTCTCCATTGATACCTCCGCCATTGCCAGCGCCGCGTTGCTGGCCGGACAAGGAGAGATCCTGGCCGCGTTCGCCACCGAGGACACGCGCACCCACGCCGAGGTGCTGGCCCTCGGGATCAGCAAGATCATGACGACGGCGGACGTCACCGGCGCCGAACTCGACGCGTTGGTGGTGGGTGTGGGCCCGGGACCGTTCACCGGCCTGCGCTCCGGCATCGCCACCGCGCGGGCGCTGGCCTTCGCCTGGGGCAAGCCGCTGCACGGGGCGATGAGCCTGGACGCCATCGCCGTGGACGCCGCTCCGGACGCGTGGCGCGCCGGCGTGGACGAGTTCGTGGTGGCCACCGACGCGCGGCGCAAGGAAGTGTACTGGGCGCGCTACCGCAGCACCGGCGGCACGCACGAACTGCTCGACGGCCCGCATGTCGGGCCGCCCTCGGACGTTCCGCGCCTGCCCGCCTACGGCATGGGCGCCGGGCTGTATCCGGAGCAGCTGCTGGCCGTCACCGAGTACAGCGGCACCCAGCCGACCGCCGAAGCGCTGGGCCGCACCGCCGTCGCCCGCCTGGACAACGGGCTTGCCCTGCCGGACACCACGCCGCTGTATCTGCGCGAGTCCGATGCCAAGGTTCCCGGTCCGCGGAAGCGCGCCCTGTGACCGCCCGCACGCCGCGGCCGGCGGGCGGCATCCGGCCGATGACCGAGGCCGACGTGCCGGCCGTGGACGCGCTGGAACGGAAGCTGTTCCCGGACGACGCGTGGCCGACGGAAATGTTTTACGAGGAACTGGCACAGGACACCCGCAGCTACTTCGTGGCAGAGGACGCGCTCGGCACGGTGATCGGCTACGCCGGGATGATGTGCGTGCGGCCGATCGCCGATGTGCAGACCATTGCGGTGGTCCCCGAGCGCGAGGGGCAAGGCATTGGCACCACCTTGCTGACCCTGCTGATCGACCTGGCACGCAGCCAGCGGGCCGACGACGTCTTGCTGGAAGTGCGCGCGGACAACCCCCGGGCGCAGCGGCTCTACCGCTGGTTCGGCTTCGAGCAGATCCATGTGCGCCCGCGCTACTACCGGGGCGGCGTTGATGCCCTGATCATGCGGCTGCGCCTCAAGGACTGGGCAGGTGCTCCCGGCACCGATGCCCAAACCGGCACCGACAGCGGCACCGGGACCGGCGGCGGCACCGGGACCGGCCGGACACCCCACGAACCCGAGACGACGGAGGACACGCCATGAACCGCACCGAACCGCTGGTGGTGGGCATCGAGTCCTCCTGCGACGAAACGGGCGTGGGCATCGTCCGCGGGGATACGCTCCTGGCCAACACGGTGTCCTCCTCGATGGAGGAACACGTGCGCTTCGGCGGAGTGATCCCGGAAATAGCCTCCCGCGCCCACCTCGATGCCTTCATCCCCACGCTGGAACAGGCGCTGGACACGGCCGGGGTCACCCTCGGCGAAGTGGACGCGCTCGCGGTGACCTCCGGCCCCGGGCTGGCCGGCGCCCTGATGGTCGGGGTGTGCGCGGCCAAGGCCCTGGCGCTGGCCACCGGGAAGCCGCTGTACGCCATCAACCACCTGGTCGCCCATGTGGGCGTCGGCGTGCTGGACGGGGGAGCGCTGCCGGAGAACCTGGGCGCGCTGCTGGTCTCCGGCGGACACACGGAGATCCTGCGCGTGCGCTCGCTGACCGACGACGTCGAACTGCTCGGCTCCACCATCGACGACGCGGCGGGTGAAGCCTACGACAAGGTGGCCCGCATCCTGGGCCTGGGCTATCCCGGCGGCCCGGCGATCGACAAACTGGCGCGGGAGGGCGACCCGAGGCGCATCCGGTTCCCCCGCGGACTGAGCCAGCCCAAGTACATGGGCTCGGCCGAGGCCCCCGGCCCGCACCGCTATGACTGGTCCTTCTCCGGCCTGAAGACGGCCGTGGCCCGCTGCGTGGAGCAGTTCGAGGCCGCCGGGGAACCCCTGCCGGTGGCCGACATCGCCGCGTCCTTCCAGGAAGCCGTGGCGGACGTCATCACCGCGAAGGCGATGCTGGCCTGCACGGAGAACGGCATCACCAACCTGCTGCTCGGCGGCGGCGTTGCGGCGAACTCGCGGCTGCGGGCGCTGACCGAGGAACGCTGCGCGGAGCACGGCATCTCCCTGCGGGTGCCGCCCGTGTCCCTGTGCACGGACAACGGGGCGATGGTCGCCGCGCTCGGCGCCCAGGTGGTCATGGCCGGCGGCAGGCCCTCGGGTCTGGAATTCGCTCCGGATTCGTCCATGCCGGTCACCAGCGTGCACCTCTAGGGCGATCCGGCCCGCGCCCGCCGCGCAGGACGCACACCGTCTATCCCAATCCTCGGCGGGGTCCTAGGCTGAAACCACGGCGGGGCACGCCGGCCCCTCCTCACAACTCTCCCATCCGGTCGGACGGCGGAACGACGGAGGTCAACGTCATGGGATCTTTTGCCGGACGAATGAAACTGCCGGCGGCGGTGGCCGTCACGGCGGCACTCCTGCTGACGTCCTGTTCCCGCACGGGTGAAGAAACGGGAGAGGGGCCGGAAGCGGGAGGCGCCGGAGGCTTCGAGAGCGGCTCCTTGATCGGCGTGTCCCTCTCCGCCGACACCGCGTACGCCGAAGCGCTGTTCACCGAACAGATCGAGGGCTCAAACTTCGAACCGAATGTCCAGGTTGCCGAAACCGCCGCTGAACAGCAGCAACAAATCAGCACCATGCTCGAGGGTGAACCGGAGGTGCTGATCGTGGACCCGGCAGACCCGGCAGGCCTGGGGGAGCAGTTGGCCGCGGCGCAGGAGGCGCAAATCCCGGTCATCGCGTTCGGCACCATGGTCACGGGCACCGGCGCGGTCGGCTACCTGGTGGGCGCGGATGCCTTCCAAACCGGTGAGCTCCAGGCCCAGGCACTGCTCGACGGGCTGGCCGAACGGCAGGGCGAAGGACCCTACAACGTCGAGCTGTTCAGCGGCCACCCGGACGACGGCGGGGCGCGCCTGGCGTTCGACGGAGCCATGAGTGTGCTGCAGCCCAAGATCGACGACGGCACCGTGGCCGTGCTGTCCGGCCAGACGGATTTCGAGGCAACCGCCGGCGAAAACCCGGATGCGGCGGCAGAACGGCTGGCCGGTCTGTTGCAGGAGGAATATGCCTCCGACGACGTGCACGGCATCCTGGCCGCCGATGACGCCACCGCCCAGGCCCTCATTTGGGCCGCCGAAGACGGCGGGCAGGACTCCGCCGTCGTCGTCGGCAGCGGATCCGCCCCGGAAGCCGTGGAATCAATCATGGCCGGCAAGCAGTACGCCACCACCTACGCCGACCCCGCGGCCATGGTGGGGGAGGCCCTGTCGGTCGTCAAAGGGTTCGCGCAGGACGATGCACCCGAGGCCGACGAGGAAGAGTCTTATGGCAACGCGCAAACCAGCGTGGCCGCCTACCTGACCGAAGCGGAGCCGGTCACCAAGGAGAACGCCGCGAAGGTCTTCGCCGACAACCAGGAGCTGCTCCAGCTCGTCAAGTAGACGCCGCGGGATCTTCCCGTTCAGGCGCGCAGGCGCCGGGCCAGGCCCCTGACCGCCAGCGCGGCCAGGCCGCCTGCCGCCAGCCAGGGACCGGCCACGATGACCGGGTCGAGCCACTGGTGGCTCAGGTCGGCACGCTTCGCCCCGGTCCGGGAGGCCAGCCCGTGATGACTGAACTCGCTGCGCACACCGGATTCGGTGACGGGATTGTCCGGACGCAGGGTCGCGAAGGAGCGGAGGTGGCTTTCCCAGGCGTCGACCCGGTCGGCGGCCAGCAGGATCACCCAGTGGGCCGCCCGCGCCTCGCTGTACTTCCGGTAGGAGTACCGCCGCAGGGCGCCCGAGAGTCCCTTGGGCGGCGTCGACGTGCCGAAGACGGGCGTCAGCATGCGGTGCTCAAGGGATCGCTCGCGCGGCCATTTCTCCTCCTGGCGGTCGGGAAAGTCCCAGTGTGCGCCGGTTGCTCCGGGATCGAAGCGTTCCTTCGGCACGGCCGGACGGTCCTTCGGATCCAGGTCGGCACCCCAGCCCGGGATCCGGGCGCGGAGTTCTTCGCTGGTATGCCTGCGCTCGGGTTTTTCGGCTCTGTAGGGCATCGGGGGTCTCCTAGCCGGCATCGGGCACGATGAGCGGTTTGATGCAGCCATCGAGTTTCGACGAGAAAATGTGATAACCGTCGGAGATATGCTCCAGCGGTATGCGGTGGGTAACGATGTCGTTGGGTTTTAGGTAACCGTTGCGGATGTGCTCGAACAGCCGCGGCCACTGGCGCTTGACCGGGCATTGGTTCATCCGCAGCGTCAACCCTTTGTTCAGGGCGTCCCCGAACTTCACCGCGCTGAACATCGGACCGTAGGCGCCCATTACGGAAATGGTCCCGCCCTTGCGGACCGAATCGATGGCCCAGTTCAGGGCGACGGGCGAGCCGCCCTGCAGCTTGAACTTGGCGGAGGTGAGGTGCTGGGTCAGGTTGCCGTCCGCCTCGGCGCCCACGGCGTCGATCGCCACGTCCGCCCCCAGGTCGTCCGTCACCTTTTTCAGGTGCACCACGATGTCGTCATGCTCGACGAAGTTGTAGGTCTCCGCATGCGCGAAGGAACGGGCCATCTCCAGCCGGTACTCCAGATGGTCGATGACGATCACGCGCCCTGCTCCCATGAGCCAGGCGGACTTTGCGGCAAACAACCCCACCGGTCCGGCCCCGAACACCACCACGGTGTCGCCTTCGACGATGTCGCCCAGCTGCGCCCCGAAGTAGCCGGTGGGCAGGGCGTCGGTGAGCATCACGGCGTCCTCGTCGTCCATCCAGTCCGGGATCAGGGCGGGGCCGACGTCGGCGAAGGGCACCCGGACGTATTCGGCCTGGCCGCCGTCGTAGCCTCCGCAGGTGTGGGAGTAGCCGTAGATGGCGCCCACCGCCGTGGCATTCGGATTCACATTGTGGCAGTTGGAGTACAGGCCCCGCGCGCAGAAGTAACAGGAACCGCAGTACACGTTGAACGGCACCATGACCCGGTCGCCCCGTGCGAGGTTCCGGACGGACGGACCCACCTCGTGGACCACGCCGATGAACTCGTGGCCAAACGTCATTCCGACCCGGGTATCGGGCATCATGCCGTGGTAAAGGTGCAGGTCCGAGCCGCAGATACCGGCCAGCTGCACCCGGACTATGGCATCGTTGGGGTGTTCAATGGCGGGAATGTCTTTTTCTTCTACCCGGGTCTTGTAGGGCCCGCGGTACACCATGGCTCTCATCGGTGCCTCCTGGGGGAAGCGGATAGTCGAGTGCCCGCAAGCTTCACACGCCCGGTAAGCAACGGTCAAGGCCCTCAGGCGTCCGGGAGGCCCGCGCCCGGGAGACCGTGCTGCCGGGGACGGGTGTGCCCGGTCCTAGGCGCCCTTTTCCGGTTCCCGCGGGGAGGTTGGTTCCTTGTCCCCGTCTTCCGCCCGGTCCTCGGGCCCGCGGTCGACGTCCGGTTCGATGGCGGCTTCCAGCCCGGCCGAGCCGGCGTGCGGCGGCGCGTCGGAGTCCTGCTCCGGATCCGGGGCGTCCGCCTGGTACAGCGCCTCGTCGTCAGCGTGCTTGTCCCCGGCCATGCCCAGCCCTTTCCCGCATCCGGCTCTGTAGCCCCTGGGGCAGAGCCTACGCCTGTTCGGGACCAAACGGGACCGGTTTCCGGCTCTCAGTTGCTCCCGCGAAGCTGGCTGACCACGTCGAGGACGACGGCGCGCAGGTCGCCGTCGTGTTCGGCGGCAACCCTGCGCTGGCGCTGGTAGCCGGCACCGGCTTCGAGGATCTTCTCCACGTCTGCCAGTTCGTCGCTGCAGCCAAGTTTTCGGGCGACCGGTTCCAGCCGGTTCAGCACGTGTTCGCGCAAATGCTCCGTGACCGGCATTTCCTTGCCGGCGGCGTTGAGGATGATGATGGCGTCCATGCCGTAGCGGGCGGCACGCCACTTGTTCTCCTGCACGTGCCACGGCGGCATGGTGGGGATCGCCCAGCCGTTGTCCAGGGCGGTGGAGAACTCGTCCACCAGGCACTGCGTCAGCGCGGCCACGGCCCCGACGTCCTGCAGGGTGGACAGCCCGTCGCACACCCGCATCTCGATGGTGCCCAGCGCGGGAACCGGCCGGATGTCCCAGCGGATCTCGCTGATCGTGTCGATCACCCCGGTGGTGAACATGTCCTCGACGTAATCCTCGTACACCGCCCAGCTGGGGAACTGGAACGGCAGCCCGGCGGTGGGCAGCTGCTGGAACATCAGCGCGCGCTGCGAGGCGTAGCCGGTGTCCTCTCCCGCCCAGAAGGGGGAGGAGGCGGAGATCGCCTGGAAGTGCGGGAAATAGTTGACGAGCCCGTCCAACACCGGCAGGGCCTTGTCCCGGTGGTCCAGGCCCACGTGCACGTGCACGCCGTAAATCACCATCTGGTGCCCCCACCACTGGGTACGGTCGATCAGCTTGGCGTACCGTTCCTTGTCGGTGACCGGCTGCAACCGCGGCGCGGCAAACGGATGGCTGCCCGCGCAGAAAAGCTCCACCCCCATCGGGTCGGTGACGTCGCGGACGGCCGCCAGGGCGCTGCTCAGGTCCGCCTTGGCCTCGCGGACGGTGTTGCAGACGCCGGTGACCAGCTCCACGGTGTTCAGCAGCAGCTCCTGCTTCACATGCGGGTGCTCGTCATCGTCCCGCAGCTCCGGATGCCCGGCGCGGACGGCATCCAACACCTGCTCGGCCACCGAGACCAGTTCGCCGGTCTGGGCATCCACCAGCGCCAGCTCCCACTCAACCCCGAGGGAGGATTGGGCGGACCGTGCGAAATCGATGTACAAACGTTGCTCCGTCTTTGGCTGGACCGGCTGCCGCCGGAGGTATGCGTCTGCTGGGGCCGCGGGGCCAGACACAGCTTGATTCTAGTGCGTCAGGGCCTGGCGCTGCGCTCGCGGCTGCGGGCGCCGGCGGCGGGAACGGGCTCGACGACGATGGCGATCCGGTCCTCGCCGACCCTCGTCAGCACCAGGGTCGCCTTGTTCGGCCCCTTGCCGGAACCGGTCAACAGGGTCTTGCGCAGCTCGTCCGGTGCAACCGACGTGCCGCGCTTCTTGATCTCCAGCGTGCCGATCCGGCTCGCCTTCACCCAGGCCTTGAGCTTCTTGACGTTGTACGGCTTGACCTCCAGCACCCGGTACGCCCGGGCGAACGGCGATGGCTGCAGTTGCGGGGCGCAGATGTAGGCGATGTGCTCATCCAGCAGGTGCCCGCCCAGCCCGCGGGCCAAGTCGGCCACCAGCCCGGCGCGGATCACGGCGCCGTCGGGCTCGTACAGGTACCCCGCCGCCGGTCCGATGGCCACGTCCTGGTTGGCCGGGTCGTAGCCGACGGCGCTGGTCAGCTCGGCGGTGCCGCCGGCTCCGGTGACCAATGCCGCCCGCCGGATGCCCGGCCGCGCCAGCCGGTTGAACCACAGCGCCGCCTCGACCACGTCGCCGTCGACGGATACCCATTGGGCCTCGCAGTTGTCGGGCAGCGCCTCATGGGGAATCCCCGGGCCGAGCTTGACCCCGACCGGCATTCCCCGGTCGGCCAGCCCCTCCACGAAGGACAGCGGCGGAGAAAACGCCTCCGGGTCGAAGATCCGGGTGGTGCCCGAGGCCGTCGTCGTCCGCCGCGCCGGGTCCAGCCACACGCCGTCGATCCCGGTGAGGTCCAGTCCCTCCGCATCGGCATTGACCACGGTCGCGGTCGGCCACGGCATCAGGTTGATGGTGGCCACCGCGGCGGTGGTCTCGTCCCGTTCCACGGCGGTGACCCTGCGGTCCAAGCTGGCCAGCGCCATGGCGTCCGCGCCGATTCCACAGCCCAGGTCCGCGACGTGCTCCACCCCGGCGGCCTGGAACCGCCGCGCGTGCAGGGCCGCGATGTTCAGCCGCGTGGCCTGTTCCAGCCCCGCCGTGGTGAACAGCATTTTCTCCGCGAACGGACCGAACTTCGCCTTGGCCTTCGCACGCAGGCGGGACTGTGTCATGGCGGCTGAGACCAGTTCGGGGGAGTGGCCGGCCTTGCGCAGTTCGGTGCCGGTGTGCAGGCTCTCCGCTTCGGAATAGGGGCCGAGCGAATTCAGCAGCTCCCAGCCTTCCGGAGTGAGAATCGGTGCAATGCTCTCGGCGTGGGTCTCGGGTGCCATGGTTTCAAGCCTAGTGCAGCGGATTCAGGCAGCGGACGCAGGCAAGCGGACCGGCCGATTCGTGCCTTCAAAGCGGCGATGGGTAGTTCTCCCCATGGCGGGATATGCTGGGAGTCCGTAGGGTCGGTAAGGAAGCTTACTGTGAGGAGGCGTGCATGATGTCCACATCCATCGACGGGTACGACATTGATACAGACGCTTGCCAAGCCGAGATTGAAGCGGAACTTGGCGAGCTGATCGAAGCCGGCAACAGGGCACACCGGGGCTGGCAGGCCCTCTGGGATGACGTCGCCGCAGGCGTCGCTGCACCTGCCCCGGGTTGGAAGCCGGAGCTGCGGCGCCTCGCCTGAACGACTCCTGCGGTCATTCCCGGCCGGACCGATTAGGACGAAGGGGACGCTGGTCGCGGCCGCCTGCCGGCCGTAGCATGGGCGCATGATCGAATCGGCGGCAACGTTCCTGTCCGCGGGCCGGTACTTCCGCGAGGTGCTGGCAAACGTGCCGCCGACCGCATGGAACGCACCCGGGCTGGACGATTGGAGCGTCCGGACGCTCGCCGGACATACCAGCCGGGCGCTGTCCACGGTGCTGACCTACCTGGGGCGCCCCGCCAAGACTGTCCAGGTGGAATCGGCCGCGGACTATTACCTGGCCACCGGACTGGCTAATGATCCCGGCGTCACCGAACGGGCCGTGGCAGCCGGCAAGGAGTTGGGCCCGCACCCGGTGGACATGGTGGACCGGCTGCTGGCCCAGCTGGAAAACACGCTGCCGCTGACCGAGGACCGGGTCATCGAGACGGCCGCCGGCGGGATGCGCTTCAGTGACTACCTGCCCACCCGGATCTTCGAACTTGCGGTGCACACGCTCGACCTGTCCCGGGCCTGCGGCCTGGTGGCGGAGCTGCCGCGCGGCGTGGAGCTGGAAGCCGGGCGGCTGGCCATGGAGATTGCCGCCGAACGCGGCGACGGAGCGCAGGTGCTGCTGGCCCTGACCGGGCGGACCATGCTGCCCGGCGATTTCTCCGTGGTCTGACGCCCTGCCGGCCCTGCCGGCCGGGCCCTCCGGGGCCGTGGCCGGCAACAACTCCGCCGTCCGGCGTCAGGCGAAGTAGACGCCGATCCTGTTGCCCTCGATCTCCTCGATGCGGATGTCGATGTCGTACACGTCGCGCAGCACGTCCGGCTGCATGATCTGCGCCGGCGGGCCCTGGTGCACCAGGCGGCCGGAGCGCATGGCGATGATCGAGTCCGAATAGCAGGACGCGAAGTTGATGTCGTGGATGACCAGCACCACGGTCTTGCCCAGCTCGTCGGTCAGCCGGCGCAGCAGCCGCATCATCTCCACCGAGTGCTTCATGTCCAGGTTGTTCAGCGGTTCGTCCAGCAGCAGGTAATCGGTGTCCTGGGCCAGCACCATGGCGATGAACGCCCGCTGCCGCTGGCCGCCGGACAGTTCGTCCACGAACTTGTCCGCCATCGACGTCAGGTCCAGGTACGCCAGCGCCTGCTCGATCTGGACGAGGTCGGCCGGGCCCGGCCGGCCGTTGTTGTGCGGGAAACGGCCGAAGCCCACCAGATCCCGTACGGTCAGGCGGACGGTCAGCTGGTTGTCCTGGCGCAGGATGGCCATCTTGCGGGCCAGTTCCTTGCCCGCGGTCTTGCCGACGTCGAGCCCGTCGATGGTCACCGCCCCGGCGTCCATGGGCAGCAGCCGGGAGACCATGGACAGCAGCGTGGACTTGCCGGCGCCGTTCGGCCCGATGATCGAGGTGATGCCGCCGTCCTTGATGTAGCAGCTGACGTCGTCCACCACGGTCTGCGTGCCGTAGGTCTTGGAGACTCCGGAGACGTGGATCATTTGATGGAGCCTTTCAGCAGCAGGGCGATGAACAGGATGCCGCCGGCGAATTCAATGACGATGCTCAGCGCGGTATCGAAACTGAACACCTGCTCGAGGACCAGCTGGCCGCCGACCAGGGCGATGGCGCCCAGCAGCACGGCGATGGGCAGCACGTACACGTGCCGGAAGTGCGAGCACAACAGGTAGGCCAGACTGGCCACCAGCAGGCCAAAGAACGTGATCGGTCCCACCAGTGCGGTGGATACGGCCACCAGGATGGCGCAGAGCATCAGGACGGTGGTGACGGCCCGCCGGTGGTCAACGCCCAGGTTCAGCGCCGTGTCCCGGCCCAGCGCCAGCACGTCCAACTGCCGGCGCATCCGCCAGACCGGGACGGTGGCCGCGGCCACGGCCAGCGCGGACACGGCCAGCAGCACGCCGTCCACGTTGTTGAAGCTGGCGAAGAACAGGTCCTGCAGGATGATGAATTCGCTCGGGTCGATCAGCCGCTGCAGCAGCGAGGAGATGCCGCGGAACATGGTCCCGAACACGATGCCCACCAGCAGCATCAGGTGCAGGCTCTTGCCGCCGCCGGTGAACAGCCAGCGGTAGATCAGGAAGGAGAAGCCCACCATCAGCATCACTTCGATCACGAAGCGCACCGGCGCGCCCAGGCTCAGCAGCGCCTGCCCGCCGATCGCGAAGGTCAGCCCGGTCTGGATCAGCATGTAGAGGGCATCGAAGCCCATGATCGACGGAGTCAAAATCCGGTTGGCGGTCACCGTCTGGAACAACACCGTGGACACGCCCACGGCGTACGCCACCAGCAGCATCGAACCGACTTTGATGGCACGCCGGGGCAGGATGTAGCCGAGGTTGCCGCGCAGGTCGATGGTCATGAACACCGCCACGAGGGCGGCCGTCAGCAGGCCCAGCAGGATGATCCAGGTCCGCGGCCGGACCGTGGTGAGGGTGCGGCGCTTGCGCTGCGTCAGGGCGGCGGGAAGTACCGAATCAGCCATTCTTGCGGGTCCTCAGCAGCAGGTAGAGGAAGACGGCGCTGCCGACGGCGGAGACGATCACGCCCACCGGGATTTCGTAGGGGTAGCGGATGGTGCGGCCGATGATGTCGCACAGCAGCACAAAGCCCGCACCGAAGACCGCAACCCAGGGAACCGCGCGGCGGGCGCTGTCGCCGAACGCCAGCGACACCAGGTTGGGCACCACCAGCCCCAGGAACGGAATGGCGCCGATGTTGACCACCACCACGGCGCTGATCAGCGAGACGATGACCAGCCCGAGCGTCAGGATCCGGCCGTAGTGCAGGCCCAGATTGGTGGAAAATTCCTGCCCCATGCCGGCCATCGTGAAGCGGTCCGCGCACAGGTAGCCGATCACCGCGAGCAGCGCGACAATCCAGAGGAGCTCGTAGCGGCCGCGGAGCACACCGGAGAAGTCGCCGATCATCCAGCTGTTCAGCGTCTGCAGCAGGTCAAAGCGGTAGGCAAAGAACGTGGTCACCGCGGCGATGACGCCGCCCAGCATGATCCCCACCAGCGGCACAATGAGCGTGTTGCGCAGCGGGATCCGGCGCAGCACCAGCAGGAACAGGCCGGTCCCGGCGGCCGCGAACACGGTCGCCACGGACATCTTGGCCAACAGGGTGGCACCGGGGATCGCCACCGTGACCACCAGGATGCCCAGCGAGGCAGACTCCACGGTGCCCACGGTGGACGGCTCCACGAATTTGTTCCGCGCCATCAGCTGCATGATCAGCCCGGCAATCCCCAGCGCCGCGCCGGCCAGGATGACCGACAGGGTGCGCGGCAGCCGGCTGATCCAGAAAATGTCCCAGGCCTTCTGGTCGCCGGCCAGCAGGGCAGGCAGCGACACGTCGCTGACGCCCACAAACATGCTGGCAATGGCCAGGACAACGACGGCGGTGGCCGCCCAGGCGAGCTGGGACCCGGATCCGCGGGCGCGGGAGCGTCCCGCCGCGGCTGCTGCCGCCGGGGCCGGACTGGAAATCGTGGAGGAAGCCATGGGTCGGGCCACCGCGCAGGCCGCCGGCGGGACGCCGGCGGCCGTACGGGTGCTACTTCGTGACGGCTGCCTGGACGGCGCTGATCATGGCGTCCGTATTATTCAGGCCGTAGCCCACCAGGTACCAGGAGGCCGAGTCCAGATAGGTGATGCTGTCGTTCTTGGCGGCGCTGGTGCCGTTGACCAGGTCGTTGTCCAGGACGGCCGCAGCGGCTTCCCCGGATTCGCCGACGGCGGAGTCGCGGTCGATCACGAACAGGTGGTCCGGGTTGGCCTCGGCGACGAATTCGTGCGAAATGGCCTCGCCGTGCGGGCCCTCGGACTTCACATCCGCGGCGGTCTGCACGCCCAGGACATCGTGCACGATGCCGAAGC
Source organism: Arthrobacter sp. B0316-1-20 (assembly GCF_059091865.1). Classification (NCBI taxonomy): domain Bacteria; kingdom Bacillati; phylum Actinomycetota; class Actinomycetes; order Micrococcales; family Micrococcaceae; genus Arthrobacter; species Arthrobacter sp. B0316-1-20. Next base: position 43,402 of record NZ_JBNHHC010000008.1, read on the forward strand.
GGGACCCCGAGCCGTAGGCCGTCATCTCGCCGCCGCTCGTCATCAGCACCAAACCGGTGCCGGCGTCGGCAGCTGCGGCCTTGGTGTCCTCGATCCGGGTGTCGATGGCCGCCAGCTTTTCTTCGACTTCGGCTTCCTTGCCGAAGATCTCGCCGAGGGTCGCGGAGACTTCCTTGAAGCTCTCGATCGGAGCGGCGGTGTCCACGCTCAGGTCGATGGTCGGGGCGATTTTGCTCAGCTCCCCGTAGGCCTCGGCGGTGCGGCCCGAGATGATGATCAGGTCGGGTGCGCCTTCGCTGATGGCCTCGAAGTCGGGTTCCTTCATGGAGCCGATCTTGGTGTATTCGTCGCCGGCGTACTGCGCCAGCGATTCGGGGAACACGGCCGCCTCCGGGACGCCGTCGACCTCGACGCCGAGGGCGGTGAGGCTGTCCAGCACCCCGAGATCGAAGGTGTAGACCGTCTCCGGGTTCACCGGCACGTCGGTGGTGCCGGAGGCGTGCTCAACGCTGATCGTCTCGGCACCGGTGCCTGCCGCGGCGTCGGTCTGCTGGCCGCAGGCGCTCAGGGCGAGCATGGAAACGGCTGCGGTCATGGCCACCAGGCCGGACTTCAGGGGCTTTTTCACTGACTCTCCATTGTTCGTCAACGCCGTCCCGGCGGGGACCGGCATTAGGCAACATAAACGTTTGCTATTTGCGCGCAGCTTGAAAGCTACCGGGTTAGGTTAGCCTTACGCAACTTGGCTGGTGGACGGCGGAGCCGATCTTCGTCACATAGGCGGCGGCCACGGAAACCGGAGGGCCCGCCGCTGGCACTCGCCTTGACCGAGTGCTAATCCTTCTCATAGAGTCGCAGTTAGCACTCACCCCGTGTGGGTGCTAATACAAGGAACCGCCTGCCGGCACCGCGACGACGGCAGACATCTCCTTGGCCAACCTATTCGTAGCGCATGAAAAGGAGAGAGCCGAGTGTCGGTCTCCATTAAGCCTCTTGAGGATCGTATTGTTGTCCAGCCGCTCGAAGCAGAGCAGACCACGGCCTCCGGCCTGGTCATTCCGGACACCGCCAAGGAAAAGCCGCAGGAAGGCAAAGTTGTCGCGATCGGCCCCGGCCGCGTCGATGACAATGGCAACCGGGTTCCCGTTGACGTAGCCGAGGGTGACGTCGTCATCTACTCGAAGTACGGCGGAACCGAGGTCAAGGTCGGCGGGGAAGAGTACCTGGTGCTCTCCGCCCGCGACGTGCTGGCCATCGTCACCAAGTAAGGCCCATCAGCTGAGTCCGGCGGCTCGGGCGCGCGCAGTCGACGCCCGCAGCCGGAATCACGGACAACCGAAATGCCCCGGCTGCCTCCTCTAGCAGCGCAGCCGGGGCATTTTGCGTGAAAGGAACAAATTCATGGCAAAGCAGTTGGAGTTCAACGACGCCGCCCGCAAGGCGCTGGAAGCCGGCGTCGACAAGCTCGCCAATACCGTCCGGGTCACCCTCGGCCCGCGTGGCCGCAACGTGGTCCTGGACAAGAAGTGGGGCGCCCCCACCATCACCAACGACGGCGTGACCATCGCCCGCGAGGTGGAACTCGACGATCCGTACGAGAACCTCGGCGCGCAGTTGGCCAAGGAAGTCGCCACCAAGACCAACGATGTTGCCGGTGACGGCACCACCACCGCTACCGTCCTGGCCCAGGCGCTGGTGAAGGAAGGCCTCCGCAACGTGGCCGCCGGCGCCGCCCCCGGGGCCCTCAAGCACGGCATCGAGGTAGCGGTCGAGGCCGTTGCCGCCCGCCTGCTGGAGAATGCCCGCGAGGTCGAAGGCAGGGTCGCCGAGGTCGCCACCATCTCCGCCCAGAGCCCGGAGGTCGGCAAACTGCTGGCCGAAGCGTTCGACAAGGTGGGCAAGGACGGCGTCATCACCATCGAAGAGGGCTCCAGCATGGAGACCGAACTGGTGCTCACCGAGGGCATGCAGTTCGACAAGGGCCTGCTGTCGCAGTACTTCGTCACCGACCAGGAGCGCCAGGAGGCAGTCCTCGAGGACGCGCTGATCCTGATCTCCCAGGGCAAGATCTCCACGGTGCAGGAGTTCCTGCCGCTGCTGGAAAAGGTGCTGCAGGCCAACAAGCCGCTGTTCATCATCGCCGAAGACATCGACGGCGAGGCCCTGTCCACCCTGGTGGTCAACAAGATCCGCGGCACCCTCAACGTTGCCGCCGTAAAGGCGCCGGGCTTTGGCGACCGCCGCAAGGCCATGCTGCAGGACATCGCGGTGCTCACCGGCGCCCAGGTCGTGTCCGCGGACCTCGGCCTGAAGCTGGACCAGGTGGGCCTCGAGGTGCTGGGCACGGCACGCCGCATCACCGTCACCAAGGACAACACCACCATTGTTGACGGCGCCGGCTCCGAGGCCGACGTGGCCGACCGCGTGTCCCAGTTGCAGGCGGAGGTGCTGCGCACCGATTCCGATTGGGACCGCGAGAAGCTCCAGGAGCGGCTGGCCAAGCTGTCCGGCGGCATCGGCGTGATCAAGGTCGGCGCTGCCACCGAGGTCGAAATGAAGGAGAAGAAGCACCGGATCGAGGACGCCGTGTCCTCCACCCGCGCTGCCCTGGAAGAAGGCATCGTGGCCGGCGGCGGCACCGCCCTGGTGCACGCCGCCCAGGCTCTGGACACCGACCCGAACGTGCTGGCGCTCGAGGGCGACGCAGCCACCGCCGTCGGCCTGGTCCGCCGCGCGCTGGCCCAGCCGCTGCGCTGGATCGCCGAAAACGCCGGCCACGAGGGCATGGTCGTTGTCTCCAAGGTGGGCGACATGGAGCTCAATAACGGCTTCAACGCCGCCACCGGCGAATACGAGGACCTCGTCGCCGCGGGCATCATCGACCCGGTGAAGGTGACCCGCTCGGCGCTGCGCAACGCGGCCTCGATCGCGGCACTGGTGCTGACCACCGAAACCCTGGTCGTCGAGAAGCCGGCCGAAGAGGACGGGCACAACCACCAGCACTAGCGCACGCCGCCGGCTGTTGGTCGGGCTTCGCCCGTCCGGAGGGGATCCTGCCAGTGCAGGGTCCCCTTCGTCGTCGTGGGGTCCGGGGTGGTGGAAGCCCCGGAGCCGGGCGCGCACGTTAGCTCCGCCACATCGGTTGCCGCGGGAAATAGTGGGCAGGGCGGAATCGTTTTAGGATGTAACCAACCCCGGAACCCGATCCCGCTGTCGGTGACCGGCGGCCGCCACCGGTATCGCTCGAAAGGCCCTGCAGTGTCCGAAGAATTCAATCCGTTCGCTTTCGAGGGTCTGACCTACGACGACGTGCTCCTGCTGCCAGGCCCGACGGATGTGATTCCGTCCGAGGCCGATACCAGCTCCCGCCTGACCCGCCGCATCACGGTCCAGACCCCGCTCCTCTCCGCCGCCATGGATACCGTGACGGAATCGCGGATGGCCATCGCCATGGCGCGCCAGGGCGGCCTGGGCGTCATCCACCGCAACCTGTCCATCCAGGACCAGGCCGAGCACGTGGACCGGGTCAAGCGCAGCGAGTCCGGCATGATCACCAACCCGGTGACCATCGCCCCGGACGCCACGCTGGCCGAACTGGACGAACTTTGCTACAACTACCGCGTGTCCGGACTGCCCGTGGTGGACTCCGAGGGCAAGCTGGTGGGCATCTGCACCAACCGCGACACCCGTTTCGTGCCCCGCGCCGACTATCCCACCACCAAGGTGCACGAGGTGATGACCTCCATGCCGCTGATCACGGGCAAGGTGGGCATCAGCCGCCCGGAAGTCATCGAACTGCTGGGCAAGAACCGGATCGAGAAACTCCCGCTGGTGGACGACGCCGGCATGCTGCAGGGCCTGATCACCGTCAAGGACTTCGACAAGGCGGAGCAGTACCCGCTGGCCACCAAGGACGACGACGGCCGGCTGCGCGTCGGCGCGGCTGTGGGCTTCTTCGGCGACGGCTACGAGCGCTCGATGACCATGATCGAGGCCGGCGTGGACGTCCTCGTGGTGGACACCGCCAACGGCCACAGCCAGGGCGTGCTGGACATGATCGCCCGGCTGAAGAAGGACCCGGCCGCGGCCCACGTGGACGTGATCGGCGGCCAGGCCGCCACCCGCGAGGGCGCGCAGGCACTGGTCGACGCCGGCGCCGACGCCATCAAGGTGGGCGTGGGCCCGGGCTCCATCTGCACCACTCGGGTGGTCGCCGGCGTTGGCGTACCGCAGATCACCGCGATCTACGAGTCGGCCAAGGCGGCCATCCCGGCGGGCATCCCGGTGATTGCCGACGGCGGCCTGCAGCACTCCGGCGACATCGGCAAGGCCCTGGTCGCCGGCGCGGACACGGTGATGCTCGGCTCGCTGCTGGCCGGCGCCGCGGAATCCCCGGGGGACCTGGTGTTCGTCAACGGCAAGCAGTTCAAGGCCTACCGCGGCATGGGCTCGCTGGGGGCCATGCAGACGCGCGGGAAGAACACCTCCTACTCCAAGGACCGCTACTTCCAGGCCGACGTGCCCGACGACGAGAAGCTGATCCCCGAGGGCATCGAAGGCCAGGTGCCGTACCGCGGCCCGCTCTCGGCCGTCGCGCACCAGCTGGTCGGCGGCCTGCGCCAGACCATGTTCTACACCGGTGCCCGCAACATCGCCGAGCTGAAGGCCAAGGGCAAGTTCGTGCGGATCACTGCGGCGGGGCTGAAGGAGTCCCACCCGCACGACATCATGATGACCGTGGAGGCACCGAACTACAAGCGGTAGTCCCGCAGCTTCGGCGGCGCCGTTCCCCACATCAGGGGAGCGGCGCCGATCGCGTTAACCAGCGGCACGTTTTTCGCCGCCGTTGAGCGGCCGCGACCAGCCCCGCGTATGGACGGGACAGCGCCTCGGCGCGTGGGCCCGGGCGTGCGCGCGGCCACCGACCGCGACGCGGGTGAGCCAACGGAGCCGGCGTCGGAAGATCAGAAGCGCGATGAGCACGAGGGCCGCGGTGTCAGGCCAGCGCGGCGCCGGCCAGTTATCCGGCGCGGGCGGATACGCCCCATCGGCCAATCCGGCGGCCCGCTCGAAGTGGTTGCGCGAGGAGGGGAACAGTGCCCCGTCGATGATGTACGCCGCCGGAAATGCGAACGGGCCGGCGAGCAGATTGGCTACGGCCCACTGGTCAACATGCCGCGACTCGTGGAGGGCGAGGGCCTCGTCCCCGGTGCGGGTCTGGGAGATGTTCGGGCCGTAGCGGACATACTGGCCTTCATCGGCAATGCCATATCCGTTGACGCTCAGTGCACCGGCCGGGTCCACCGGCGGCATCCACGCAACGAACACGTCTCCGAGCATTGTTCCGCCGCCGCTGGTGCGCGGCGGGGGCCAGAACATGACCAACAGCGACGGTCCCGAGCACGCTTCCATATCAAGGCTGCGCCCGGTCAGGACCCCGACGCCGCTGATGGGGGCGACCAGAAAATTGCGGGTGATGCGCCACGGGGCCGGCGGTGAAATCTGCAGGCGCGGCTCAGGCTTGATCTGCCCGTCGGCAGTGATATGGCTGTGGCAAACGATCTGCGGGGAGAGCGCCTCCTGGACGCGGGCTCCGGCTCCGGCGACCAGGAGGGCCGCCACCACAAAGAGGGCGGTGCCGCGCACCCGCTGGTGGGAAGCGCAAACGGTACACGATGCGGCTCGCCGCAACCGGCGCGCATGAAGGGAGGGCATGGACCAGACCAGCCCGGCGATGCCAAAACACAGGGTGGCCGCCAAGCCGCTCGCGAACGGTCGCATGCGCCCGACGGACCGCCGGAATCTTCCTCCCATGACTGACCACTTCCCGCTCCGGCTGCCTGCGGCCGGCCCGCGGCAACCGTCAAGAGAGAGGGCCTGCGGTGCGCTTGCCGGCCGTGCGGCAGGTCGAGCGTACCGCCTGCGCCGGGACGACGCCAGCAGTCCGAAGAGGAGAGCCGTGCAGCCGTCACGAGGGGTCCGCCCTGTCCGCCAGGCGCCGGCGAAAGTCCTCTCCCTGCCCGTTCCAAGGTGAAGCGTTCCAGTGGTGGGATAACCTAGAGCCGTGACTTACGAGATTGAAATTGGCCGTGGCAAGCGTGGGCGCCGAGCCTACTCCCTCGATGACGTGGCGATCGTCCCCTCGCGCCGGACGCGCGATCCCAAGGATGTCTCGGTCAGCTGGCAGATCGACGCCTACACGTTCGACGCGCCGGTCATCGCCGCGCCGATGGACTCGGTCATGTCGCCGGCCACCGCCATCGCGCTGGGCAAGCTCGGCGGCCTGGGCGTCCTCAATCTCGAGGGCCTGTGGACCCGGTACGAGGATCCGCTGCCGGTGCTGGACGAGATCGCCGCGCTGGGCACGGAGAACTTCAGCCCGGCCGCGACCAAGCGGATGCAGGAGCTCTACTCCGCCCCCGTGCAGCCGGAACTGATCACCTCCCGGCTGGCCGAAATCCGGGAAGCCGGGGTGACCGTGGCCGGCTCGCTGACGCCGCAGCGCACCCAGGAGTTCTACAAGACCGTGGTCGCCGCCGGCGTGGACATCTTCGTGATCCGCGGCACCACCGTCTCCGCCGAACACGTCTCCAAGACGCAGGAACCGCTGAACCTAAAGCAGTTCATCTACGAGCTGGACACGCCCGTGATCGTCGGCGGCGCCGCCGGCTACACCCCGGCGCTGCACCTGATGCGCACCGGTGCCGCCGGCGTGCTGGTGGGCTTCGGCGGGGGAGCGACGACGACCACGCGCCGGGCGCTGGGCATCCACGCCCCGATGGCCTCGGCGATCTCCGATGTCGCGGCCGCGCGCCGGGACTACATGGACGAATCGGGCGGCCGCTACGTGCACGTGATCGCCGACGGCGGCGTGGGCTTCAGCGGCGACATCGTCAAGGCCATCGCCATGGGGGCGGACGCCGTGATGCTCGGTTCCGCGCTGGCCCGGGCGGAGGAAGCGCCGGGCCGCGGCTGGCACTGGGGCCAGGAGGCCCACCACGACGAACTGCCCCGGGGCGACCGCGTGAACGTGGGAACCGTCGGACCGCTGGAGCGGGTGCTGCACGGCCCGTCCAACCACACCGACGGAACCTCCAACCTGGTCGGTGCGCTGCGCCGGTCGATGGCGACCACCGGGTACTCGGACCTGAAAGAGTTCCAGCGCTGCGAAGTGGTGCTGGCCCCGATCCAGGCCCGCGACTGATCCGACCATGCTGGGAGGCTGATAGGCGATGACCACCGGAGCCCTGAGTCCCGAGAGCCGCGAGCAGGCGCTGGCCGCGCTGCGCGCCACACAGGAGCGCGGGGCCGAGCTGGACGTGCTGATCGTCGGCGGCGGGGTGGTGGGCGCCGGGGCCGCCCTGGACGCGGTCACCCGCGGGCTGGACGTGGGCATCGTGGAGGCCCGGGACTGGGCCTCGGGCACGTCGTCGCGGTCTTCCAAGCTGATCCACGGCGGGCTGCGGTACCTGGAGATGCTGGATTTCGCCCTGGTCCGCGAGGCGCTGCAGGAACGGGGACTGCTGTTGGAGCGGATCGCGCCGCACCTGGTGCGCCCGGTGCCGTTCCTGTACCCGCTGACCAGGCGGTACGTGGAGCGGCCCTACGTCGGCGCCGGCGTGGCCTTGTACGATGCCCTGGCCATCGCCTCCGGGCGCGGCCGCGGCGTCCCCTTCCACAAACACCTCTCCCGGCGGGGGACCCTCCGGGCGGCACCCAGCCTGAAGAAGGACGCCATGGTGGGGTCCATCCGCTACTACGACGCGCAGGTGGACGACGCCCGGCTGGTGGTCAACCTCGTCCGCACCGCGGCGGCGTTCGGGGCGCACGCGGCAAACCGGCTGGCGGTGGTCGACTTCCTGCGCGAGGGCGAACGCGTGGTCGGCGCCCGGGTGCGGAACCAGGAGGACGGCAGCGAGTTCAACATCCGGGCCAAGCAGGTGGTGAACGCCACCGGCGTGTGGACGGACGAGACCCAGGCCATGGTGACCGAACGGGGCCAGCTGAGCGTCCGTTCTTCCAAGGGAATCCACCTGGTGGTGCCGCGGGACCGGTTCCAGTCCACGGTGGGCCTGATCCTGCGCACCGAGAAGTCGGTGCTGTTCGTGATTCCATGGGGGCGGCACTGGATCATCGGCACCACCGATACCGACTGGAATCTGGACAAGGCCCACCCGGCGGCCTCGTCCAAGGACATCGACTACCTGCTGGAACACGTCAACCGGGTCCTCCAGCGCCCGCTCACCCGGGAGGACGTCGAGGGAGTCTACGCCGGGCTCCGGCCGTTGCTGGCGGGCGAGAACGATTCCACCGCCAAGCTCTCGCGCGAACACGTGGTGGCGCACCCGGTCCCCGGGCTCGTGGTGGTGGCCGGCGGCAAGTACACCACGTACCGCGTGATGGCCAAGGACGCGGTGGACGAGGCGGCCCGGGCCCTCGACGAGCGCGTCCCGCCCAGCTGCACGGACACCATCCCGCTGCTCGGCGCCTCCGGTTTCAAGGCGGCCTGGAACAGGCGCAGCCGCATGGCGGACCGCACGGGCATCCACGTTGCCCGGGTGGAACACCTGCTCAACCGGTACGGAGCCATGGCCGGCGACGTGCTGGACATCATCACCGAACGGCCGGAGCTGGCCGAACCGCTGCCCGGCGCCGACGACTACCTGGCGGCCGAGGTGGTCTATGCGACCACGCACGAGGGAGCCCGGCACATCCACGACGTGCTCACCCGCCGGACCCGGATCTCCATCGAGGCCTGGGACCGCGGCGTCTCCGCCGCCCCGGTCGTCGCCCGGCTGATGGCGCCCCTCCTCGACTGGAGCGAAGGACAGGTGGAACGCGAGGTGAAGCACTACCTGGCCCGGGTCGAAGCCGAACGGCTCAGCCAGGAGCAGCCCGACGACGTCACGGCCGACAGCGCCCGGATGGGCGTCGACGACATCGTTCCGCTGGCCTGAGGGCACCGGGCAGGATTCGTTTTCTACATGGTTGCGAAGTACCTTTAATGGGTGCTCAAGACTGCCCTGAAACCCCGCTGGATAGCGGCCCTGGTGCTTGCGCTGGCGCTGTCCACGGTGTTCGTGCTGCTGAGCCAGTGGCAGTTTTCCACGTCGCAGAGCGAACCGCCCCCGCCCCCGGGCGAGACCGAAACGGTCAAGCCGCTCACCGACGTCTTTGAACCGGGCATCCCGATGACCGCCGCCACCGCGGACCAGATGGTCACCTTCGACGGCAGCTTCGTCCAGGGCGGGCAGGTGCTGGTCCGGAACCGCCTGCAGGACGGCGAAGAAGGCCTCTGGGTGGTCGACCCGTTCACCGTGGACGGCGTGGAGCAGTTTGGCGAAGAAGTGGTCATCCCCGTGGTGCGCGGCTGGGTCGAGGAACCGGCGGATGCCGTTCCCGCCCCGGACGGTGAGGCCACCGTCGTCGGGCGGCTGCTGCCCACGGAAGCCCCGCTGCCCGGAAGCCTGCCCGCCGGCCAGGTGGCTTCGCTGTCGGCGGCCGAGCTGATCAACCGCTGGAACGCGCCCGGCTACTCCGGCTTCGTGGTCGGGACCGGCTTCACCGTGGGCGGCACGGACCTTGGCACCGCGACCGAGGGGACCTCGATGCAGCCGGTGGTTGTCGGACCGCAGCCGCAGGAAGCGCCGGTCAACTGGATGAACGTCTTCTACGCGGTGGAATGGGTGGTGTTCGCCGGATTCGCCATCTTCCTCTGGTGGCGGCTGGTGGCCGACGACTACCGCCGCGACCTGGAGGCGGCCGAAGACGCGGCCGAAGCGGCCCGCCATGCAGCCGAATCCGGGCGGGGGAGCGCGGCGGGCCCCGCCGGCACCCGCCAGGGCGGCGACGCCGCCGCCGACCAGACCACACCCAGCTCACCCCACACAACGAGGTAGTCCACGTGACCGAAAACGCCCCCGACCGTTCCGCCGCGACCCAGCGTCCGGCCAAACGCCGCTTCGGCGGAACCCACGCCCAGATCCGCTCCGCCCTGACCTTCTACAAGGTCACCTCCTACATCACCGGCATCATGCTGCTGCTGCTCTGCGTGGAGATGGTGCTGCGGTACGGCTTCAACCTGTTCCTGTTCGCCGGGGCCACCAACACCCTGACGGGCGAGACCTTCGCGCTGGGCCTGGCGCAGGCCGAACCGTCCGTGATCAACGGCCTGAACCTGTCCATCGCGGTGCTGATAGCGCACGGCTGGCTGTACGTGCTGTACCTGATTGCCGACTTCCGGCTCTGGTCGCTGATGCGCTGGCCGTTCAGCAAGTTCGTGCTGATCGCCCTGGGCGGCGTCATCCCGTTCCTGTCCATCATCCTGGAACGCAAGGTGCACCGCGAGGTGGAAGAAGAACTGGCCGCCCACCCCGAAGCCGCCAAGCGCTACTGACCGGAGCCGGGCGTGCGCTACCTCACGCAGCGGGGGCGGACGCCGGAGTGCGAGGCGCCGGACCCGGCGACTATCCTGTAAGGGTGACTACTCCTCCCCCCGCCACTACGGACCACCGGCCCGTCCTCGTCGTCGACTACGGGGCCCAGTACGCGCAGCTGATCGCCCGCCGCGTGCGCGAGGCCAACGTGTATTCCGAGATCGTTCCGCACACCTACACCACCGAACAGCTGATGGCCAAGAACCCGGTGGCCATCATCCTCTCCGGCGGGCCCTCCAGCGTCTACGCCGAAGGAGCGCCGAGGATCGGCGCGGACCTGTTCGAAGCCGGCGTCCCGGTGTTCGGCATCTGTTACGGCTTCCAGGCCATGGCGAACGCCCTGGGCGGCAAGGTAGCCAGGACCGGGCTGCGCGAGTACGGTGCCACGGACGCCACCGCGGTGGGGGAGGGCCGGTCCATCTTGGCCGGGGTGCCCCCCGTCCAGAACACCTGGATGAGCCACGGCGACTCGGTGCAGGAGGCACCTGCAGGCTTCGACGTGCTGGCCAGCACGGCCGGCGCCCCGGTGGCCGCCTTCGCGAACGACGAGAAGAAGCTGTACGGCGTGCAATGGCACCCCGAGGTCAAGCACTCGGCCCACGGCCAGCGCGTGTTGGAGAACTTCCTGTTCCGTGGTGCCGGGCTCGAGCCCAACTGGACCACCGGCAACATCGTGGAGGAGCAGGTGGAGCGCATTCGCGCCCAGATCGGCGACTCCCGCGTGATCTGCGGGCTGTCCGGCGGCGTGGACTCCGCCGTCGCCGCGGCCCTGGTGCAGCGCGCGGTCGGCGACCAGCTGACCTGTGTCTTTGTGGACCACGGACTGTTGCGCGAGGGCGAAGCCGAGCAGGTGGAGCGTGACTTTGTCGCGGCCACGGGCGTGAAGCTGTACGTAGCCAACGAACAGCAGCGCTTCCTGTCCGCGCTGGCCGGCGTCACCGACCCGGAGACCAAGCGCAAGATCATCGGCCGCGAGTTCATCCGCGCCTTTGAAGCCGCCGAGAAGGCCGTGCTGGCCGAGGCGGCCGCCGAGGGGGAGTCGGTGAAGTTCCTGGTGCAGGGCACGCTCTACCCGGACGTGGTCGAGTCCGGCGGCGGCGAGGGCGCCGCGAACATCAAGAGCCACCACAACGTGGGCGGGCTGCCCGAGGACCTGCAGTTCGAGCTGGTGGAACCGCTGCGGACGCTGTTCAAGGACGAGGTCCGCGCGGTCGGCGCCCAACTGGGCCTGCCGGCCGAAATCGTCGGACGCCAGCCCTTCCCCGGCCCGGGACTTGGCATCCGGATCATCGGCGAAGTCACGCAGGAGCGGCTGGACCTGCTGCGCAAGGCGGACGCGATCGCGCGCGCCGAACTGACCGCTGCGGGTTTGGACCAGGAAGTCTGGCAGATGCCGGTGGTCCTGCTGGCCGACGTGCGCAGCGTGGGCGTTCAGGGCGACGGCCGCACCTACGGACACCCGATCGTGCTCCGTCCGGTCTCCTCCGAGGACGCGATGACCGCAGACTGGTCGCGGCTTCCCTACGACCTGCTGGCCCGGATCTCCAACCGCATCACCAACGAAGTGGACGGCGTTAACCGCGTGGTGCTCGACGTGACGAGCAAACCGCCGGGAACCATCGAGTGGGAGTAGCCACAACGGGCGACCGCTGCCCGCCCGCAGCGCGGCTGCGGGTGAACTGCGAGGCAATTTCGCCGAGCAGTGTTGCGGTCGCCCGTTTGGCGTTTAAAGTCCGATACCTTGTTTGACATGCCGTTGTGGTCGAGGCAAGTCGCCGAGAGTGAAGTAAAGGGGGCAGCCGTGTCGCTGGCCAGCGTAGCTGAGGCTGCTGAAGACGTTGTGGCATCGTGGCTGGACAACCTGGGCGATCTCGCCGGGTCGGACACGCTGCTGCGGTTCGCCCCGACGTCGTCGAACAGCATTGACCTGACGCATGCCCACCCTTCCGGCCTGGCGCAGTTGCTGGCCGGCCGCCGCACCCGTCTTTCCACCCTGCTGCGCGAGCCGAACCAGTACGCCGCGGCCATGCGTACCGCCCGCAGCCTGCGCGCCAAAATCTACGAACTGGGTTCGGACCGCGGTATCGACGTCGGGTATCTGGCCGCCGGAACGGCCTCCTGGCGGGTTCCCGACATCGGCCGGTCGGAGTCCCTGAATGCCCCGGTGATGCTGATCCCGGTGGCGCTGACCGTCCGCCCCAGCCAGGACGACTTCGAACTGCAGTTGACCGACCGCGCCCGGCTGAACCCGGCGCTCGTCCGCCACCTCTCCGCGGAGCAGGGGATCGGTATCGACGCCGAGGCGACCGCCCGGCTGGCCTACAGCACCGCCCGCCTGGATCCGCACCCGGTGCTGGAACGGCTGCGCCTGCTCACCGCCGGCGTGCGGAACATGACCATCGAACACCATTTGCTGGTGTCGACCTTCGCGGACCTGGAAGCAGTCACCGACCCGGTCCTGCTCGATGCCGGGCACCCGGTGATCCGCGCGCTGGCCGAAGCCGGCGCGGGATCCCAGGCCGGTCCCCGTCCCCGGGCCGGCCGGAACGCCGTGCCCGTGCCGGAGGTGGAGCTGCCGCCGATCGACGAACGCGATCCGCAGGATGAGTTCCTGCTGCTCGACGCAGACGCCGCGCAGCAACGGGTGCTGGACCTGGTCCAGGCCGGGCATTCGCTGGTGGTTTCGGCGCCGCCGGGCACCGGACAAACCCAGACGGCACTCAACGCTGCGGCCGCCCTGGCCTACGAGGGCAAGAGCGTGCTGGTGGTCGCGGAACGCCGAGGCACGCTGGTCGAATTCACACAGCAGTTGGAAACCGTGGATTTGGGGTCGCTGGCCCTGCAGTTGAGCGCGGACCTGACGCCGGAGCAGCTGCGCCGGGCGATGATCCGCGCGATCAGCCGCAACGAAAAGGCGCAGGAGCCGCAGCTGCAGAAGCTGCACACCACCCTCACCGAGCACCGGCACAAGCTGATGGAGCATGTGAAGTCGCTGCACAATGTGCGCAGCCGGTGGCGCTGTTCCCCCTACCAGGCGATGCAGTCGCTGGCCAAGCTCACCTCGCTCGATCCGGCTCCGGCGACCACCGTGCGGCTGAAGCGGTCTGTGCTGGACAACATCACCGACCGGGCGGAGCTGGCGGCACGGCTGGTCCGGGCGGCCGAGTTGGGCAGCTTCAGCAAGTCCGCGACCACCAGCCCGTGGTTCGGTGCCAAGCTGCTCAACCGCAAGGAGACCGAAGACGCCCACCAGCTGGCCGCCGACCTGGCCAAGGACGTCCCGCGGCTGCGCGAACGGATGAACAAGGTCGCCGAACACTCGCAGATCGCCCTCGCCGGGACGTTCCGCGAGTGGGGGGAGCAGCTCCAGCTGCTGGTGGAGGTCCGCGGCAGCCTCGACAAGTTCACCCCGGACATCTTCGACCGGCCGGTCACGGATCTGATTTCCGCGACCGCGCCGAGTTCCTGGCGGCGCGACCGCGGAATCGAAATGAGTTCGATGACGCGTTCCCGGCTGCGCAAGGTGGCCAAGGAATACATCCGCCCGGGCGTGCACATCTCCGACCTGCATGAGTCCCTCTTCGAGGTGCAGCAGCAGCGGACAAAGTGGGCCGACTACGCAACGTCGCAGCGGCATCCTGCGGTGCCCTCCGGGTTGGCGGACCTGAACGGCTTTTACCGGGAGGTGGCGCAGCGCCTCGAGAAACTGGCCGCCCTGCTGGCACCGGTGCCCGAAGACCGGGCCCTCGCGGCCCTGCCCGACGGCGAACTGCAGGAACAGTTGGACGCCCTGGCAGCGGACCGCGAAACGCTGGTGAACCTGCCCGAACGTACGCTGCTGCTGGAGCAGATGCGCGAACACGGGCTGACCGAACTGCTGGACGATCTGGCCACACGCGAAGTCGGCGCGGGCGAGGTCAGCGCTGAACTGGATTTGGCGTGGTGGCAGTCGGCGCTCGAAGCGATGATCAGCGGCGACGATTACCTGGCCATGTCGGACGGCGACAATCTCCGCAAGCTCGAGGCGGTCTACCGGCTCGCGGACAACGCGCACATCGCGTCCGGGCCCGCCCGGCTGCGCTGGGAACTGGCACAGAACTGGCGGCATTCGCTCAAGAGCAAGCCCAAGGCCGCGCAGCGGTTGCGCGACCTGCTCAAGGCCGGCGAACCCACCCTGGCCGCGTTGGGACAGCAGTCGGAGTCGCTGGTTTCGGCGCTGTTGCCGATCTGGACTGCCTCCCCGCTGGTGCTGCCGCTCCTGCTCCCGGAAGGCAAGCACTTCGATGCCGTCATCATCCTCGACGCCGAGGCCACCAGCCTGCCGTCGGCGCTGACCGCGGTCTCCCGGGCGCACCAGGTGGTGGCGTTCGGCGACGGCGAGTTGGGCCGCGCCGAGCCTTTCGAAGTCAACGTGGACCGGCGGAACGACCCCGTCACCGGCGAAGCACCGCAACCGTTGGCCAGCTGCTTCCACGCGCTCTCCGAGGTGCTGCCGGTGGTGGCGCTGACCACCGCCTACCGTGCCGTCGACCTCGACCTGACCCGCTCGCTGAGTGAGAAGTTCTACGGCGGATCGCTGTCCCGCCTGCCCGGCGCCAGCTCCATCCGCGGGGGCGGCCTGGAAGTGGAGTATCTGCCCGACGGTACCGGGATGCCCGGCGCCGGACACGAAGGCGTGGAGAGCGTCCCGGCCGAACTCAACCGGGTGGTGGACCTTGTCTTCGAGCACATCAGCCTTCGGCCGTCGCGGTCGCTGGCGGTGGTGACGGCCAGCGCCCGGCACGCCGCCCGCGTGGCGGAGGCCATCCGGCTGCAGATGCCCAATTATCCGGCGGCGGCGGACTTCTTCAACCGCCGGCAGGAGCCCTTCCGCGTGGTTCCCGTCGAACGCGCGTCCGGATTGGTCCGCGACGATGTGATCTTCTCGCTCGGCTTTGGCCGGACGCCGCACGGGCGGGCGGTCCACGACTTCGGACCCCTGTCGGCGCCGCACGGGCGGTCGCTCTTCGCGACCGCGGTCACCCGTTCCCGGCAGTCGCTGCACGTCCTCAGCTGCTTCCGCCCGGAGGATCTGGACCCCGAGCGGCTGCGGCATGGGGCCGCCGACTTCCATGACCTGCTGGACCGCCACCTCGGCGACGGCCGGTTCGCGGCGCCCGAACTGTCTCCCGGGATCGACGACCCGCTGGTCGCGGACCTCGTGGAGCGCATCCGCACCCGCGGCGCACGCGTTTGGGACCACTATTACGGGGTCATCGACATCGCCGCCAGCACCGGAACGGTGCAGTATTCGCCGGATATTGAACCGACGCTGCCCGTGGCTTTGGAGTCTGACGGCAGCCCGCAGTACCAGGAGCTGACGGTGCGGGAGCGCAGCCGGCTGCGCCCGCAACAGCTCGAGCGGCTGGGCTGGCGGCCGCTGACGCTGTGGACCATCGAGGTGTTCACTGATCCGGAGAAATGCGCAGACCTGATCGGAGGCTACTTGGGACTGCAGAAGCCGGAAGAACCGGCAGACAAGGACGACCGTCCCGCCAGCGCACGGGGACCGAAGCCGGCGGCGGAGCAGACCCCGCGGGCGGAGGAGTCCGCGCACTCGGCGCACTCCGCAGGCTCGGCGGACGAGGCCGGCGAGGCGGGCGACGACCGGTTGCGGCCGCGCCGGGCCAGGCGGAACCAGTCGCCGACGCTGCCGACCAAGGCAGCGGAGGACGACCCCCGTGCGTGGGGCGACCGGGACGAGGACCGGGACGCCTGGCTGCGGGAGCAGCGGCCGCCGCACTGGGGCTAGGCCGGGAGCCGGTCCGGGGCAGTCATCAGCCGACCAACACGAGGAAGACGTTGCCGCGGCTGGAGGCGCCGGCCAGCGCGGTTGCGTCGGACGGTGCCGCCGCCACCACCACGAGCCCGTCGGGCTCGCCCGCGCCGAGCAGGCCTGCCGCGGCAGCGCCGTCGTCGGCCTTCCACAGCACCGGAACGGCCCGCGCCAGGACCGTGGTGGCGGCAGGCTCTTCGAACCCGTTGCCGCTGCTGAGCACGATGTCCACCAACTGGCCCGGCGACACCAACTGGACGGTGGAGGGGTCCGCGGGGCGCACGGGCACGGCCACCGTCCCCGGCGGCGCCCCGGTCAACAGGCCGGGGCCGACGATCGAGGTGTCCACGACCGGAGAGCCGGCGCGCAGCGCCGTCGCCAGCCGCTGGCCCACTACCAGGGCCGGACTGTCGGCAGTTCCCTCGGGTACGGAACCGGCCGGCAGCTCGCCCAGCACGACATCGTCGGCGGACAGGTGGGCGCCCGCCGGGAGGTCGGACGCGGCGACCACCACGGAGTCGGTGGGGTCCGGCGCAGGGGTCAGCTGCTGCACCACCAGCGCCGCGGCCGCACAGAGCAGCAGGGCGGCCAGCAGCCGGTAATGCCGGCGCAGCAGGCGGCGCGGCGACAGTGCAGGGCGGGCGGTGCGGGACGCGGCAGCAACGGGCATGCGACTACGCTAGATGCATCCGGCCCGCACGGGTCAGCGGGGTGGGCCCGCCTGTGGATCAGCGCCGCCGCCGCTTCGCGGTGTAGGAGCGGCCGCGGCGTCCGATGCGGCTAGCTGGCGGCCGCCGCCGGGGCCGGGGCGGCGGCAGGCTTGGAGGCTTCGGCCGCAGCGGGCTTCGCCGCCTCGGAAGAGGCGGTTGACCCGGTGCCGGCGGATCCCGAGGCGGCGGCGGGAACGGAACCTGCCGAGGAAGAGTCGCGCGAATCGGTGCGGTAGAAGCCCGAGCCCTTGAAGACGACCCCGACGCTGTTGAACTTCTTGCGCAGGTTGCCGCCGCACTCGGGGCAGACGGTCAGCGATTCATCGCTGAAGGACTGCTGGATGTCGAAGGCATGGGCGCAGTCTTTGCAGGCGTAGGCGTACGTGGGCACAGTAATTCCTCCTGAAAAAAACTTGGCAGGAGCAGGAAGCGCCCGGCCAGGCGTTGGCACTCACCCGCTCAGAGTGCCAATTCTACACCGTCCGGCGGGGGAACCACGTCCAGCCGTCGGGCGACACGGCGCCGTCCAGCGGAGCGTCGAGCGCCGTGGACTCGAAGGCTCCCGCCGCCACCACCTCGTCGGCGTAGAAAACCCCGACAAACCTCGGGCGGTCTTCGCCGTCGCCAAGTGACGCCAGGAACCGGTCGTAATAACCGCCGCCTTGGCCCATCCGGTTGCCCTCGGAGTCGACGGCCAGCCCGGGCACGAGCACCAGCGGCAGGCCGGCCATGATTTCCGCTCCGAAACGTTCTCCGACCGGCTCGTCAATCCAGGCCCGGGGACTGCGGACCAGCTCCACGCCGCTGAACCAGCGTGCCCACCTGAGCCGGTAGTCCGGTTCGCAGATCGGGACCACCACCTGGTAGCCGGCCTCCTCAAGGGACGGCAGCAGCATGCGCGTGGACGGTTCGGAACCGACGGACAGGTAGGCCGGCACGATGGTTCCGGCCGGGACGTTCAGCCGCCGAAGACCGTCCAGCACCTGGTGCGCCAGGGCGGTCCCGGCCTTGATCTGCTCTTCTTCGGGGCGGGCCCGGCGGCGTGCCCGGAAGAATGCGCGGGCGGTTTCCTTGTCCATGCCGGTTTGCATCTCCATGGCCGACATCGTAGTTGCTTCCCCCCGGATCGGCTTGCTTCGCACCTTCGTTCGGTAGTCTGAACCCATGACGTCTCATCGCACGGTACGCAAAGCTGTCATTCCGGCCGCTGGTTTGGGAACGCGTTTCCTGCCCGCCACCAAGGCCATGCCCAAGGAAATGCTCCCCGTGGTGGACAAGCCGGCCATCCAGTACGTGGTCGAGGAAGCCGTGCGCGCAGACTTGAGCGACGTCCTGGTCATCACCGGCCGCAACAAGCGCCCGCTGGAAGACCACTTCGACCGCGTGCCCAACCTCGAGCAGATTCTGGAGGAGAAGGGCGATTTGGAGAAGCTCGCCGCCGTACAGGCAGCCTCGGAACTGGCGGACATCCACTACCTGCGCCAGGGGGATCCGCTGGGCCTCGGCCACGCAGTCCTGCGGGCCCGCCAGCACGTGGGCGACGAACCGTTCGCCGTGCTGCTCGGCGATGACCTGATCGACGAACACGACGACCTGCTGACCCAGATGATCGCGGTCCAGCAGCAGACCGGCGGCTCCGTGGTCGCCCTGATGGAGGTGGACCCCGCCCAGATCAGCGCCTACGGCTGCGCGGACGTTACCCCGATGGGCGACGGCGGCTACGTGCGGATCAACGAACTGGTGGAGAAGCCATCGCCGGACGAGGCCCCGTCCAATTTGGCGGTCATCGGCCGCTACGTCCTGCACCCGTCCGTCTTCGACGTGCTGGAGGACACCAAGCCCGGCCGCGGCGGCGAAATCCAGTTGACCGACGCGCTCGAAGCCCTGGCCGGCCGCGAAGGCGAAGGCGGCGGCGTCTACGGCGTGGTCTTTTCCGGGCGCCGGTACGACACCGGCGACAAGCTCAGCTATCTCAAGGCCGTCGTGACCATCGCCTCCGAACGTGAAGACATCGGGACGGAACTGCGGACCTGGCTGAAGAGTTTCATCGACGGCTCGGGCGACTGAGCCCCGTCGCGACCGCTAAGAACTTCACATGGGGTACGGACCGGCAATCTGGCCAGCGACGCTGGCATGCGGGGACTTGTCGCTGCGCCCGATCCGGTACCGGGACCGGAGCGAGTGGACGGCCGTGCGGCGCCGCAACGCCCGCTGGCTGGAACCGTGGGAGGCCACGAACCCGGCTCCGGACGGGTATCTGCCCTCGTTCTCGGAGATGGTCCGCTCGCTCAAGCACCAGGCACGACTTGCCACGGCCCTGCCCTGGATCATCACCGAACTGCAGGAGGGGAGGCCCCGGCCGGCGCTGGTCGGGCAGCTTACTGTCTCCAGCATCGTCTGGGGCTCTGCAATGTCGGCCACTTTGGGGTACTGGGTGGATGAGGCGCGTGCCGGCCGCGGGATAGCGCCCACGGCGGTGGCCATGGCGACCGATCATTGCTTCCAAACGCTCGGGCTCCACCGGATGGAGATCAACATCAGGCCGGAGAACCGCGCCAGCCTGCGCGTCGTGGAGAAGCTCGGCTTTCGAGACGAAGGACTGCGTCCGCGGTACTTGCATATCAACGGGGCCTGGGCAGACCACCGCAGCTTCGCGCTCACTGCCGAGGAGGTTCCCGGCGGCCTGCTGGACCGCTGGCTGGAGCACGGCGACGTCGGGCCGACACCATAAGGCAGCGCCGCACGGAATCGTTATCCGACACACCGTGATGAATGCCGCGTACGGCATGCTTGAGCTTCTACGGTTTTGAGAGTGGACATTCAGAGCTCTGTGATCTTGGCGGTCATCGTCGGGCTGTGGTTTGTCTGGGTAGGACCGTACGTGCTCCGCGGAGCATTCCGTCCCGCGCTGGCTGAACCGGCGCCGGGGCATGCAGCACCACTAGTTTCAGTACCCGCAACCGCCTCGGGCGGCAACCAGGGGATCATCATGGAATACAACGCCCAGCCGGCACCCTCGACATCGTCGCCCGTGCCCCCGCCCGCCCGGCAGCCCGAGTTCCGCATCCGCTACGGCCGGACCGCGCTGGCACTTGCCGGGGCCTCCGCCCTGTTGGTGTTCGTCGTCGGCGGCGCCCTGGCGCTGGCCGGCGCAGTTTCGGGCCGCGTGCCGGGCTTCGCGCTGCTGACGGTGGGCGCCGTCGTCGTTATCCTGCGCTCCCTGGCGGTCCGCGACCGCAGCAAGCGCGCCGCCGCACGCGCCCGGCAGGCCTCCCGCGCGGCATCGGCATCGCAGCCGGCGGGAGCCGCGAAGAATCCCCGGAAGCCCACCGAACTGTTTGACGGGGCCGCGGGGGACACCGGGGCCGCGCAGCAGGCCGCCCAGCCCGGTCCGGCGCCGCTGACGGCCGCCGAGCTGCGCGAGGAAGCCTTGAAGGTCGCCGCCGACGCCGGCGACACCGCCGCGCCGGGTCAGCCGTCCGGCACTCCCTGGCAGCCGGTCGACGTGCCCAAACCGACGTATGTCGCGGCGGCCAAGGCCACCCGCCCGGCTCCCGCGCCGCTGCCGGTCCCCGAGGTCAAGAAGCCGCAGACCAAGACATCGATCAAGCAGACCGCCGCGCAGCGGACCGACGAGGCCGCCGCCCGGACATCAGAGAAGACTGCCGCCACGCAGCAGCCGGCGGACGGCGCCTCGGCCGCCGAGGCATCCGCCCAGCAGTCGGCCGCGAACCGGCTTAATCTGGACGACGTCCTGCAGCGCCGGCGGGCCTGACCCGAGGCACCCGGCAGGTTGGCTGCGGCCCGTCCACACCCGGACGGGCCGCAGCCTTGTCCGGTCCCCGGTTCCGAGCGTTCCGGGCCGCAATGGTGTGCAATGGAGACATGGACGCAGCGAACGTTGACCTGATGGCCACCGAGACCGCCGGCATCGACGTGTTGGAAAGTCCCGGCATGCGCGAAGCGCTGGAACTCGCCGTCGGCACCGTCGGCGGGACGGTCCGGTCCTGGCAGTTGGCGAAGCTGCAGCACCGGCCTGGGGCCGGCGCGACCGGGATCTACACCGTGCGGCTCCGCGGGCACGACGGCGGCGAGCGGACCGAGTACGTCTGCGTCACCACGGCGCCGGTGCCCGACTGCGGGCTTCCGCTGGTACGCCTGGACGGCGGGCCCGTCCCGCTGACCGCCTGGCTGTATCCGTCCGACCCGGTGCTGGTCGGACTGCCCGCGGCGTGCGACCCGGCTGCGGTGGGCCGCAGCGTTTTCGGCGGGGGAGAAGCCGACCTGAAAATGGTCAGCTACCGGCCGCTGCGGCGGGCCGTGCTGGAAGCCGTCCAGGACGGACACCGGGTCTTTTTGAAGGTGGTCCGTCCGGACCGGGCGGCGCAGCTGATGCTCCGGCACCGGCTGCTGACCGACGCCGGGCTGCCGGCCCCGGTTGCCTCCGCCGGACCGGCCGACGGCGTGGTGGTGCTCACGGAGGCGAAGGGGGTGCCGCTGGCCCAGGCTTTGATGGACGACGGCGCCGCCAGCCTGGCGCCCGAAACCCTCCTGGCGCTGCTGGATGAGCTCCCGGCCGGTGTGCTGGAGCTCTCGCGTCGCCCGGCCTGGGCCGACCGCGCAGCCGACTACGCCAAGGCAGCGGCGGCCGTGCTCCCCGACGAGCAGGACCGGGTGTTTAACTTGGCCGATCGGGTGGAACAGCTGCTGGCTGCCACCGACGCCGGCCCGCTGGTCCCGACGCACGGCGACTTTTACGAGGCGAACCTGCTGGTGGACGGCGGGAAGATTACCGGACTCATGGACGTGGACTCGCTGGGTCCGGGCCATCTGGTGGACGACTTGGCCTGTTTCCTCGGGCACCTGGCCGTGCTGCCCGCCGTGCACCCGGGGTACGTGCATGTCCCGGCGGCGCTGGAACGTTTCGCTGCCGCCTTCGACACCGTGGTGGATCCGGCGGCCCTGCGCGGCCGGGCCGCCGGCGTGGCGCTGTCGCTGGTGGCCGGGGCGAAGACCCCCGGGGAGGGTGACGGGTGGCAGCAGGACGCCCGGCAACGGCTTGCCATTGCCGAGGACCTGGCCGCCGGCGCGGCCTGATGGGACCCTTCCCTCAGGCGTCGGCGACGAGGCGGTAGCCCATGCCGCGCACGGTGGCGAACTTCTCCGCCCCGAGCTTATTGCGCAGGTAGCGCACGTACACGTCCACCACGTTGGAGCCGGGGTCGAAGTCGTATCCCCAGACCCGCGAGAGCAACTGCTCGCGGCTGAGCACCTGGCCCGGATTCCGCAGGAAGGCCTCGGCGAGGGCGAACTCCCGGGCGGAGAGATCCACCTCCCGGCCGTCGACGCTGGCCCGCCGGGTCCGCAGGTCCAGGCTCAGCGTGCCGCTGCCGAGGACGGCCAGGTCGGCCGGCTGCGCCTCGGAGCGCAGGCGCAGCCGCACCCGGGCCAGCAGCTCCTCGAACCGGAACGGCTTGGACATGTAGTCGTCCGCGCCGTTCTCCAGCCCGGCAACGGTGTCGTCCACTGAGCTGCGGGCGGTGAGGATGATCACCGGGATGTCGTTGCGGCCCTCGCGCAGGCGGCGCAGCACGGTGAAGCCGTCCTGGTCCGGCAGTCCCAGGTCGAGGATGGCCAGCTCGAAGTCCCCGGTCATGGCCAGATGGTAGCCCTCCCGCCCGGTGCCGGCGACCGTGGGCACGTAGCCGGCGGCCTTCAAACCCTTGGCGATGAAGGAACTGATCCTGTCCTCGTCCTCAATGATCAGAATCTGACTCACGCGCTCTCCTCCTTGTCTGCGCCCGCCTCCGGGCCGCTGAGCACGACGGTAAAAGTGGATCCGGCGCCCGGGGCCGAGGCCAGTTCGACGCTGCCGCCGTGCGCCGCGGCGATGGCGCTGACGATGGTCAACCCCAGTCCCGAGCCTTCCGCCCGCGTCCCGTTGCTGCCCCGCGCGAAACGGTCGAAAATCCTGCCCTGGTCCTCCGGGAGGATGCCCGTTCCCTCGTCCCTGACCCACAGCCGCAGCTCATTGCCGCGCACGGCCGAACCGATCGCCACCGTGGAGCCGGGCTCGGAGAATTTCACGGCGTTGGCCACCAACTGCAGCCAGGCCTGGGTAATCCGCCGCCCGTCCAGCTGCCAGCGGGTTTCGGCCCGTGCATCGACGGTCCAGCGCTTGGCGCCCAGCGGCCGGGCCTTGTCCAGCACGTCGTCGGTCAGCTGCCCCACCTCGACGTCGGACGGGTTCACGAAGCCTGGACGTTCCGCCTTGGCCAGCAGGACCAGGTCGTCGACGAGCAGCCGCATCCGGTCCAGCTCGTCCAAGGCGATGCCGCGCACCGACTCGACGTCCGCCGGGTCGCGCGGGTCCTGCAGTTCCAGGTGGCCCTGCAGGATGGTGATGGGGGTGCGCAGCTCGTGCCCGACGTCGTCCAGCAGCTGCCGCTGCGCCGTCATGGACGCCTCCAAACGGTCCAGCATGTCGTTGAAGGTGCGGGAGAGTTCGGAGATGTCGTCATTGCCGCCCACCGGGATGCGCTGGGTCAGGTCCGCGTCGGTGATCCGTTGTGCCGTTTCGCGCACCAGCCGGATGGGTGCCAGCAGCCGGCCGGCCACCTGCCAGCCGACGACGCCGATCAGTACCAGCGAACCGAACCCGATCAGTGCGTAGGTCAGGAAGATATCGTCAAGTTGCTGCAGCTCGGCGTCGTAATCGTAGGCCAGCACGAACGTGCTGTGGGCCGGGTCGGACGAGAGCTGCACCGGCACGGTGACCACCCGGTACGTCGTGGTCGACGTCTCCATGGTGCTGAGCACCACCCGGTCGGACGCAGTGGCGTCCGGGCCCAGCAGGGCTACGAGTTCGGCATCCCGCTCGAGCCGGAGCCGCACGGACGGGCTCGCCGTGTATGTCACCTTCCCGTCGACGAGGCCAAGCATGCCTTCGTTGGCGGAGGGAAGCGTCCGCTCCATCGCCAGGAAGACCAACCGGCTGGCCTGGGTGAAGGGTTCGCCCGTGTCCGGGTCGATGCCTGTCTCCGCCAAGGTCTTGAACTCGCTGACGCTGCGCTGGAGCGAGTCGTCCACCCGCTGGATGATATGGGACCGCTGCAGCGCGAACGCCACCGAGCCGGCAACCAGCAGGCCCAGGGCCGAAAGGGCGAGCACGGCGGCCAGTACCCGGACGCGGACGGACGGCCCGCCCGACGGCCTACGCACGGCCGCCGGAAAGGATGCGGCCGCCAGCTGGAGCGCCGCCGCTGTGGCGAAAGGCGTGGGGGTGTGGGGACAGGGGTACGGACTCAGTCATCGTCCCCGCCATCGTCGTCCCAGTCGTCCGTGTCATCGTCGTCGTAGTCCTGTGGCGGCGCCGGCTGGACCGGAACCGGTCCGTTGCCTTCCTGCGGGCGGGTCGGAGCGGCCGGGGACGAAGGGGCGGTGGACGTGGGCGTGGGGGACGGCTGCTCGCTGCCGGCCGGAGCAGGGTCGCCGGCAGGGGACGGCGGCCCGGACTGCGTAACGGTGATGGACGGGCCCAGGTCGGTGGGCCCGGGCTCGCGCAGGGTAGCGGCCAGTGCGGCCCCTCCGGCGCCCAGCCCGAGCAGCACGGCCAGCGCCACCAGGACGGTGCGGATGGCTGTACGGGGCATGACACCAGTATCCACGGCGCAGATGAGACCAAGATGAGAACCCTGCCCCGCGGCCCAACCCCGCGGCGCAACGGGCCGCGTCGGCCGCGGGTCAGTCGGGGCTGTCGGCCGCGGCGTCCGCGGCACGGCGGGCGATGTCCGCCTCGACCGTCCGGCCCAGGGCGTCCAGCGCCGAGGCCAGCCCCAGCTGCGCCGCGACGCGGAGTGTGCGGCTGACGTCGGGCTCCTGCAGCACCAGCTTGAACATCGGCACGGCGTCGTCGGCCCGCCCCATCTCGGCCAGCACATGGGCCGCGAAGAGTTCGGCATTGCCGGCCGAGGCTGCGTCGTCGGCAGCGGAGTAGAGGTCCGCCGCCTGCAGCGCCGCCGAGACCGCTCCGGTGCCGTCCTCCAGCGCCCACAGCCCCCTCGCCCGCGTGTCGCTGTAGTCCGCCTCGTACCACCGGGCCCCGTAGAGGTGCGCCAGCTGGATTGCCTCGTCCAAGACCGTGAGCCCGTCCGGGTCGCCGGCCTCGCACAGGGCATGTCCCAAGGCATGCAGGGCCTGCGGCAGCGCGGCGTCGTCGTCCTCGGCCTTGCGGGCCGCGGCCACCGCCGCCTCGAAGCAGACCAGCGCGTCCGTGTCGCGGTCCTCCCGGGAGAGCAGCGTGCCGGTCGCCAGCAGGCCGCGGGCCGCCTCGCCGAATTCGCCGCCGTGGCTGAATTCGGCCACCGCCCGGCGCCAGCAGTCCAGGGCGTCGGCCGTCCGGCCGGCGTGCCGGTGGGCGTGGCCCAGGCTCATCAGCGCCCGCGCCACCTGCGCATGGGGCGCCTTGGTGTGTTCCAGCCGCGCCAGCAGCTTGGACAGCACCTCGCCCGCCAGTTCGTACTCCTCCGCCTCCAGCAGCTGGTTTCCCAGCGCCAGGCGCAGCGTGAGCTCTTCCTGGACCTCGCCGCGTTCGGCCTGGGCGACCGCCGCCTGCCAGGCCAGCACCGAGTCCTCATAGTCGCCGATGCCGGCACAGAGCCGGGCCAGCACGACGGCGGCACTGATGGCACCCTTGCGGACCCCGGCAGCCGCATACAATTCCAGCGCCGTCAGCGCTTCCTCCAGCCCGGCCGCGCCGTCGCCGCCGGCGGCATTGGCCTTCAAGAGCCACATGCTGGCGGTGGTGGCGCGGTTGCCGGGCAATGCCAGCATGCGGTCGGCAACTGCGGTGGCCCGTTCCGGCTGGTCGGCCTGCAGGTAGGTGTTGGCCAGGTACATCAGCGCGCCGGACAAGCTGTCCGTCCGGCCGGAATGCTCGTAGCCGGCCACCGCGTCTTCCAGCAGCGCGATCGCCTGCTTCGCTTCCCCGCGCTGGGAACGGACGACGGCGATGGCCAGCTGGACGTCCGCCGTCACCGATCCCGGGGCACGGGCCTCCAGCAGGCGGTCAAGTTCTGCCTCCAGGAGCGGGAGGTCGTCGTCGCCGGCTTCGCGGAACAACGCCGTTCCCAGCCGCTCACCGGCCGCGGCCTCGGCTTCCAGCCCGTGGCTGCGGAGCAAGGCGATGCGGGCGTGGAGATATTCCCGGGCCTGCTTCTCTTCGCCCGCCAGCTGGGCGAGCGCAATCAGCACCGAGTACAAGCCCAGCCGGACGTCAAGTTCGGTGTCCGAGGACCGGGCGAGTCCGGCCTGCGCCAGGGCACGGGCGCCCGCGTGGTTCTCGGCATAGGCTGCCTCGTAAGCGCGGTCCAGGCAGTCCCTGGCAGACGACGGGAACCGTGCCGGGTCGGGGCCGGCGCTCTCAAGCACGGCGCGCAGGCGGTCGGCGATCAGCCCGCGCGGCACCGTTGCGGCGGACTCAGGCACGGCCGCCCCGCCTCCGCAGCGCTGTGCCGTGGAACCCAGCTGGCGCGTTCCCCATGGTCTTAGTTCTAGCCGCGAACAGGGGTGGGCGCAATGCCCCGGCGCTCCCCGAACGGGCGCGCGGAACCTCGCCTACAGACCGCCGGCCAGCACGACAAATATGCAAAGGAAGCATTGCAAAGTAACGCTTGCAAAGATTTGTTTGCACCGCTACGCTGGTGCCCATGGAGCAGCAGAGAGAGCAGGAACGCGAGCCCGGACGCGGCGGCTACGGCGACGAACGCCACGTAGACGTGGTCGCGCTGAAGGCCCTCGCGCATCCGCTCCGGGTGCAGCTGCTCAACGCGCTGTCCCAGTACGGCCCTCAAACGGCCAGCGGACTGGCGGAACGGTTGGGGGAGTCCAGCGGCGCCACCAGCTATCACCTGCGCCAGCTGGCCAGGCACGATTTCGTCCGGGAGGTCGAAGGCCGGGGCACGGCCCGCGAACGCTGGTGGCGACGCACTCCCGGCAGCCTGACCATCAGCGCCGGCGATCTGTCCGGCACTCCGGCCACCCGGGAGGCGGCCCGCCTGGTCACCCGCGAATTCGAGCGCAGCCGCGCCGACCTGCTGGCCGACTTCATGACCCGCGGCGCCGACCTGTTGCCGCAGGAATGGCTGGAGGCGTCGGTGGCCAGCACCATCAACGTCCGCCTGACCCGTGAACAGCTGGCTGACATCGCCGAACAGGCAGCCGCCTTTGTGCGGAAACTGGCCGAACCCTACCTGGAGCAAAATGCCGAGGGCGCGGAGGACGTCCGCCCGGTTCAGCTCCACGTCAATGCCTTTCCCATCATCGACTCCCGGTCGGACCGGCCGGCACATCACCTGTGAGAGCCCATCATGACAACTGTCCCCACCCAGCCGTACCGCCCGCCGTCGTCAGCCCTCGCCGGCATCCGGACACCGGTCTTGGAGTCGCTGCTGATCCGCGCCGGACGCGCACTGGTGCGGGCCGGGGAGCGGCGGGCGCGGCTGAAAGCGCAGCGCCTGCGGCCCGGCCCGTGGGCCGCCGCGGTGGCGCCGCGGGAACGTCGGGACGCGTTGCTGCGCGCCCGCGACGAACTGCGCACGGATGCGCAGGCGGCGGCGCACAGCGGCCTCCGCGTCCGATAGCCGCCTCGCCCGCCGCCCTACACTAGCCGCCCCCCCTACACTGGCCGTCGCCCTAGACTGGGGGACATGGAATTCGACACGCGCGTGGCCGCCTACGGCGTGATCGTGGCCGACGGCGCGGTGCTGCTGGTCCGCTGGACCGGCGCAGGCTGGCCGCGCTGGACTTTGCCCGGCGGCGGCCTGGAATACGGCGAAGACGCCGCAACCGGCGCGGTCCGCGAGATCCGGGAAGAAACGGGCTACGCCGCCAGGCTCGAGCAGCTGCTGGGCGTGGACAGCAAGCACATTCCGGCCGCGAAGCGCCTGCACGGGCACCGGCCGCTGCACGCCTTCCGCGTCATCTACGCGGCCAGCGTTGTCGGCGGCGAACTGACCGACGAGGCCGACGGCTCCACGGACCTGGCCCGGTGGATCCCGCTCCATGAGGTTCCGACGCTGGACCGGGTCGACCTGGTGGATCTGGGGCTGCGCCTCTACTTCCCGGACGGCGTCCCGGCGGGCCATTCCGCAAACGGCCGGTGAGCGCTATGCTGATCCAGTTGCCGGGCTGACCAGCCCGCCGGACAACCCCGAGGAGGTGGGTGTGATGACCGTTTATCCCGCAGATCCTGCTGCCATCACCAGCCCAGCCTCCGTACCCCGCCCGCGCCGCGGCTAGCGGCCGGAACGTCCCCGGGCGGAGGCCTCACGCCCCGAGGTAACCGTCGTGACCGACACCCATCACCCGCACTCCTTGCTGCGCAGCTACGGCTACACCCGACACGCCGCCGCGCAGTTCAACCTCCATTTTCCCGACCCGGCGCTCCGCCCCGCCCGGGTGGTGCGCACCGACCGCGGCCGCGTCCTGCTGGCGGCCGACGGCGGCCTGCTGCACCTGGCCACCGCAGGCCTCAGCCCGCAGCCGGCCACCGGAGATTGGGTGGCGTACGACGCCGCCCGGCCGGCTTCCGCCGGCGGCCCGGCCATCGCCGGGCTGCTTCCGCGGTTTTCCGCCCTGTCCCGCAAACAGGCCTACGACCCGCTGGCGGCCGAGCAGATCCTGGCCGCCAACATGGACCTGGTCGGCATCGCGGTGCCCTTCGACCGGCCGCTGTCGGCCAACCGGCTGGAGCGCACCCTGGTGGCCGCGTGGGATTCCGGGGCGCTGCCGGTGGTCATCCTGACCAAGGCCGACCTGAGCGGCCGCCATGACGAGGTCGCCGCCCAGATCCTCGAGCAGGCCGCCGGCGCGGACGTCTTGGCGACGAGCGCGGAAACGGGCGACGGGCTCGATGCCGTAGCCGAATACCTGGGCCCCGGCCGGACGATGGTGCTGCTCGGGCCCTCGGGCTCGGGCAAATCCAGCCTGATCAACGCGCTCGCAGGCCGGGCGGTGCAGGACATCGGAGCCGTCCGGGCCGGCGACGGGAAGGGCCGGCACACCACCACGGCGCGCGAGCTCATTCCCCTGCCCAACGGCGCCGTGCTCATGGACACGCCGGGCATCCGCGGCTTCGCGCTGTGGGACGCGGAGGAGGGGCTGGCGATCATGTTCGCGGACATCGAAGATCTGGCCGCCGGCTGCCGGTTCAACGACTGCGCCCACGACGCCGAGCCCGGCTGCGCCGTGCGCGAGGCCCTCGCCGCCGGCAGCCTGGAGCAGCGGCGCTGGGACAGCTACCGGATGATGGAACGCGAGCTGGCCCGCCTCCACCTGCGGCAGAACGTGGCGGAGCAGCGCCGGGCCGGCCGGCAGTTCGGCAAGGCGGCCAAGGCCGCCGCACAGGCCAAGGACCATCGCGGCAGGCGCTGACCGGGTGCTCGCGGGCCGCGCCGTTGACTAGACTCGGTGGCAGCACCTGTGGGCCCGCCGGCCGCAGGACCCCCCCCACGGAAGGTTCAGCATGCCCGAGCCCACGCGGCCGGCCGCCCGGCCGGATGAGCTGCCGGCCGAACGCTCGGCCGGAGCCGGTGCCGGCCCCATGGTGCAGTTCCGCGCCGTCACGAAGACCTACGCCGGACAGGCGGCGGTCCAAGACCTGACGCTGGACATCGACCGCGGCGCGATCACCGTCTTCGTGGGCCCTTCGGGCTGCGGCAAGACCACCTCGCTGCGGATGATCAACCGAATGGTGGAGCCGACCTCCGGGTCCGTCCTCGTGGACGGCCACGACGTCTCCGGCCGGCCCGCAGCGGCCCTGCGCCGGTCCATGGGCTACGTCATGCAAGCTGCCGGGCTGCTGCCGCACCGCACGGTGCTGGACAACATCGCGACCGTGCCGCGGCTGAACGGCGTCCGTCGGGCCGCGGCCCGCAAGCGGGCCGACGAGCTGCTCGCCGTCGTCGGGCTGTCCCGGGAGCTGGGCGGCAGGTATCCGGCCCAACTCTCCGGCGGCCAGCAGCAGCGCGTCGGAGTGGCGCGGGCGCTCGCGGCCGACCCGCCGATCCTGCTCATGGACGAGCCGTTCAGTGCGGTGGATCCGGTGGTCCGTGCCGAGCTGCAGCAGGAATTGCTGCGGCTGCAACAGCAGCTGGCGAAAACCATCGTCTTCGTCACGCACGATATCGACGAAGCGGCCCTCCTCGGGGACAAGCTGGCCGTCTTCGCCACCGGGGGCCGGCTGGCCCAGTTCGCCCCGCCCGAGGAGGTCCTGCGGGCGCCGGTGGATGATTTTGTCGCCGGTTTCGTCGGCCGGGACCGCGGCTTCCGCTCGCTGTCCTTCAACAGCGCGCACGGGCTGCCGCTGCTGCCTGCCCGCACCGCGACCGCGGACAGTGCAGGCGAGGCGTCGCGGGAGGGCTGGCTGTTGCTGACCGACGACGACGGCGCACCCGCGGGGTGGCTGCCGCCCGGGGAACGCGACCCGGCCCGGGCCCGCATCGGCGGGTCGCTGTTCACCGTGGGGTCCAGCCTGCGCCAGGCGCTGGATGCGGCGTTGTCGTCGCCGTCCGGGGCCGGCGTCGCCGTCGACGCCGAGGGGCGGGTGGCCGGCCTGGTCGATCCCGCGGCCGTGCTGCAGAGGCTCCAAGCGGGCGGCAGCTGATGGAGTGGTTCCTGGCGAACCTGCCCTATGTGCTGGAGCTCAGTGTCCTCCACCTGTTCCAGTCCGCGCTTCCGCTGGTGCTCGGGCTCGTGCTGTCGCTGCCGCTGGGTTACCTGGCCTGGCGGGTCCGCGCAGTGCGCGGCGTTATTCTGTCCGTCTCCTCGGTGCTGTACACGATTCCCTCGCTCGCCCTGTTCGTGATCCTGCCGGTCATCCTGGGTACCGGGATCCTGGAAATGTCCAACCTGATCGTGGCGCTGACCGTGTACTCGGTCGCGCTGCTGGTCCGCGCCGTGGTGGACGCGCTGAACTCCGTGGACGACGGCATCCGGCAGGCCGCGGTGGCCATGGGCTACCTGCCGGTCCGCCGGTTTTTCAGCGTGGACCTTCCGCTGTGCATTCCGGTGCTGGTGGCCGGGCTGCGGGTGGTCTCCGTGAGCAACATCTCGGTGGCCAGCGTCGGCGCGCTGATCGGCGTCCGGAACCTCGGTTTCCTGTTCACCGACGGGCTGCTGCGCTATTTCATGACCGAAATCGTCGTCGGGATCCTGATGACCCTGGTGCTGGCGACGCTGATGGACGTGCTCCTGCTGGCGCTTGAGCGGGTGCTCACGCCGTGGCGGCGCCCGGGTGCGGCCGCCGGCGGAACCGGGCCGCGGACGCGCGGCGCGACCGGCGCGCTGCCGGCGGCCGGCGGTGCCGGGGCGGGCTCCCTTGCCGCCGCAGGGGAACGGCCGGACGCCGCGGAAGCGGCGGTGCGCGGATGAACCTGTTCGAGGAAACCGCGGCGTGGCTGGCGGATCCGGTCAACTGGGCCGGTCCGGCGGGCGTGCCGGCCAGGCTGGCCGAGCACCTGTACTACAGCGCCCTGACCCTGGTGATCGCCGCGGCCATCGCCGTGCCGCTGGGGCTGTTCGTCGGCCACACCGGAAGGGGGCGCCTCGCCGTCGTGGGCATTGCCAGCGGACTGCGGGCCATGCCCACGCTGGGCCTGCTGACCCTGTTCGTCATCCTGATGGGCCTGGGCCTGATGCCGCCGATCTACGCCCTGGTGATCCTGGCCATTCCGCCGCTGCTGGCCGGCACCTATTCGGGGATCGCCGCCGTCGACCGCCAGCTGGTGGACGCCGCCCGGGCGATGGGCATGACCGAGTGGCAGGTCCTGTTCCGCGCCGAATTGCCCAACGCGCTGCCCGTGCTGCTGGGCGGGGTGCGTGCCGCCGTGCTGCAGGTCATCGCCACGGTGGCCGTCGTGGCCTACATCAACCTGGGCGGCCTGGGCCGGTATCTGATCGACGGGCTGGCGGTCCGCGACTCGGTGCGGCTGTTTGCCGGTGCGCTGCTGATCGCGGCGCTGGCACTGGTCGTGGACGCCTTGCTGGCCGCGGTGCAGAAAGTCGCCGTATCGCCCGGCCTGCGCGGCTTGAGGGGGCGGGCCGAAAGGCAGAACAAGTAAGGTTGGAACAGCCAGTGCCGGCACATGAGGAGATGAGCATGAAGGACCACCCCGGGAACAGCGCCAGCAACCGCGGACACGACAAAAACCCGGCCGCGCGGCGCAGCGTGCTCGCCGCAGGGGCGGCCGCCCTCGCCCTGGTGCTGGCTGCCTGCGGCGGGGGATCCGACCCCCTGCAGGACCCGACGCCGGCACCCGAAGGCAGCACCGGCGGGTCCCTGGTGGTCGGTGCCAGCGGCGGCACGGAGAGCCAGATCATCGCCGAAATCTATGCGGGCGCCCTGACCGCCGCCGGCTACGACGTCACCACGAAACCGGGCATCGGCTCGCGCGAGGTCTACGTCAGCGCCGTCCAGGAAGGGTCTGTGGATATCATCCCGGACTACAGCGGCAACCTCCTGCTGTTTTTGGACACCGAGGCGACGGCGGCCTCCGCCGGGGACGTCATGACAGCCCTGGCTGATGCCCTGCCCGAGGGACTCGGCGTGCTGGAGCCCGCGTCGGCGGAGAGCAAGGACGCGATGGTGGTGACCAAGGCTACGGCGGAGGAATACCAGCTGACGTCGATCGAGGACATGGGCCCGGTGTGCGGCGAACTGGTGCTCGGCGCCAACCCCGAATTCGCCGAGCGCGAGTACGGGCTGCCGGGGCTGGAAGCCAACTACGGCTGCGTGCCCAAGTCCTTCGAACCGATCAACGACTACGGCGGACCGACCACGCTCAACGCCTTGATCACCGACAAGATCCAGGTGGCCGACATCTACACCACCACCCCGTCCATCGAGGACAACGACCTGGTGGTGCTGGAAGACCCGAAGAACAACTTCATTGCGCAGCAGGTGCTGCCGCTGATCCGCAGCGATGCAGTCGACGAGCAGGCGGCTCAGGTGCTCAACGAAGTTTCGGCAGCGCTGACCACCGAAGACCTGATCGACCTCAACCGCCAGGTCAGCGGGGACGAGAAGCGCAATCCGGCCGACGCCGCCGCGGACTGGCTGGCGGAAAAGGGCCTGGCCGGCTAGGGGTCAGGCTCCCGTTCACGCGCCGCTTCGGTCTCCGGGGCGGCGCGTGCCGTGTGCGAAGATCGTTGGATGGCCCAGTACAAGCAGTCCAACAAGCTCCACAACGTCCTCTACGACATCCGCGGTCCGCTCCTCGAGCATGCCCAGCGGATGGAGGCCGAGGGCCAGCGCATCCTCAAGTTGAACATCGGCAACCCGGCGCCGTTCGGATTCGAAGCTCCGGACGCCATCCTGGTGGACATGATCCGCAACCTGCCCACCGCGCAGGGCTACAGCGATTCGCGCGGGATTTTCTCGGCCAGGACCGCGGTGTCGCAGTACTACCAGACCCGCGGCATCCAAGAGATCGGCGTGGACGACGTGTACCTGGGCAACGGGGTCAGCGAGCTGATCACCATGAGCCTGCAGGCGCTGCTGAACAATGGCGACGAAGTGCTCATCCCGGCCCCCGACTATCCGCTCTGGACCGCGTCGGTGTCGCTGGCCGGCGGCCACCCGGTGCACTACCTCTGCGTCGAGGAAGAGGGCTGGCTGCCGGATCTCGAAGACATCGAACGGAAGATCACGCCCAACACCAAGGGCATCGTGATCATCAACCCGAACAACCCCACCGGCGCCGTCTATCCGCGGCACATCCTCGAGGGGATGCTGGAACTGGCGCGCCGGCACAACCTGGTGGTGTTCTCGGACGAGATCTACGAGAAGATCCTGTACGAGGATGCGGAGCATGTGAACACGGCGCTGCTGGCCGACGACGTGCTGGTCATGACGTTCAGCGGCCTGTCGAAGGCCTACCGCGTGTGCGGCTTCCGCAGCGGCTGGATGGCCATTTCCGGGCCGAAGCACCTGGCCGCGGACTACATCGAGGGCATCAACCTGCTCACCAACATGCGGTTGTGCGCGAACGTGCCCGCCCAGCATGCCATCCAGACCGCCCTGGGCGGCCACCAGAGCATCAACGACCTCATCCTGCCCGGCGGCAGGCTGCTCGAGCAACGCAATAAAGCCTATGAGCTATTGAACGCCATCCCCGGCGTCAGCACGCAGCAGGCCAAGGGCGCGCTCTACCTGTTCCCCAGGCTCGACCCGGAAGTTTACGGGATCAAGGACGACGAACAGTTTGCGTTGGACCTGCTCAAGCAGCAGAAGATCCTGATCTCGCACGGCCGGGCGTTCAACTGGACGCAGCCGGACCATTTCCGGCTGGTCACGCTGCCCAACGTGGACGTGCTGACCGAAGCCGTGGGGCGGATCGAGGAGTTCCTGGCCGGATACCGGCAGTGACAGCCGCGTCTGCGTAGCCGCGCCGCCGGCGGCTCGGTAGGCTGTCGCCACCCGCACCGCCGGCCAAGCCGGCCGGGCCGAACAGGAGGACCAGGTGGAACAGACCGGATTGCCCGAGTTCACGCGGACGCCGTCGGAGATGCTGCGGGTCGGCCCGGGATTCGGCCTGGCCGGTGTCGATACCGGCTCCACACCCGGATTCCTCGGCGGCAGGACCGAGGGAAAACTCCTGCTCAGGGCCTCGGACCGCCGGCTGTCCGAACTGCAGGAACGCCTCTTCGCGCAGAGCCGCGCCGGGGCGCCGGACGCGGTCCTGCTGGTGCTGCAGGGGATGGATACCTCCGGCAAGGGCGGGATCGTCCGGCACGTGGTCGGAGCCGCAGACCCGCAGGGGATTTCCCACCGGGCCTTCAAGGCGCCGACGCCGGAGGAGCTGGAGCACGATTTCCTCTGGCGGGTGGAGCGGGCCTTGCCCGGTCCCGGCATGATCGGAGTGTTTGACCGGTCGCACTACGAAGATGTGCTCATCCACCGCGTGCACGGGCTCTCGCCCTTGGCGGAGGTGGAGGCACGCTACGGGCAGATCATCGACTTCGAGGCGATGGTGGCCCGCCGGGGCATCCGGATGATCAAGGTCATGCTGCACCTGGGCAAGCGCGAACAGGGCAAACGGTTGCGCGACCGGCTCGACCGGGCCGACAAGCACTGGAAGTACGATCCCGGCGACGTGGACGCGCGGCGGCGCTGGGACGAGTACCAGCAGGCCTACCAGGTCATGTTGGAGCGGACCAGCACCGTCGACGCGCCGTGGTTCGTGGTGCCGGCGGACCACAAATGGTATGCACGGATCGCCGTGCAGGAGCTTCTGCTGCAGGCACTGGAAGACATCGACCCGCAGTGGCCGCCGGCGGGCTTCGACGTCGAGGCGGAAAAGGCCCGCCTGGCTGCCTCGTAACGCACGCCCGCCGGGTTCGCCGGTCCGATGCCCGGGAACCGGTCTGGCCGGGGCGGACTAGAGGGGTGACACCGGGGACGCGGCGGTTCCGCGGCGGACTAGAGGGGTGATACCGGGGACGCGGCGGTTCCGGGGCTGCCCGGGCTGGCCGGCGACGGCTCGGTCCCTGCCGCCTCGCGTGCCGCGTCGAGCCGCTGCCGTGCGCCTTCCAGCCATGCCTCGCAGCGGGCCGCCAAGGCCTCGCCGCGCTCCCACAGTGCCAGGGACTGTTCAAGGCTGGCGCCGCCGGCTTCCAACTGGCTGACGACGGCCACCAATTCCTCGCGCGCCTGCTCATAGGAGAGGGAGGCGACGTCGGGCGGTGCGGGCTGCTCTGTCATGGGGTCTCGCTTTCGGTGCCGGTGTTGTGTGGTGGTGTCTGGGATTCCGGGAACGGCGTCAGGGAAGGGCTTCGGCGGATACTTCGCCGACGGCCACCCGGAGCCGCAGCCGTGTTCCGGCCGGTGCGTCCGCCGCATCGCGCAGCACCCGGCCATCGGGCAGCTGGGCCACGGCATAGCCGCGGTCCAGTGTGTTCTGGGGGGACAGTGCGCGCACCTGTGCCTTCAGGTGGGCGACCCGGTCGCTGTCACGGTGCACGGCCGCCGAGACGGCCTGGTGGGCCCGGGAGACGAGCCGGTGGAGATCTTCCGCCCGGACGTCCACCATGCCCGCGGGGTTTGCCATCACCGGGCGGCTGCGCAGCGCGGCCAGGCGTTCGGTTTCTCGGTGGACCAACTGCTCCACCCGGCGGGCAAGCAGGGCGCGGGCTTGTCCGATGCGGTGCAGTTCCTCGCTGACGTCCGGGACGATGCGCTTGGCGGCGTCGGTCGGCGTGGAGGCACGCAGGTCCGCGACCTCGTCGAGCAGGGGCCGGTCCGCTTCGTGTCCGATGGCGCTCACCACCGGCGTGGCGGCGGCGGCCACCGCCCGGACCAAATCCTCGTTGCTGAAGGGCAGCAGGTCCTCCAGCGAACCTCCGCCGCGGGCGATGACGATGACGTCCACATCGTCACGGGCGTCGAGCTCGCCGAGCGCCTGCATCACCTGGGCCACGGCATTCACGCCCTGGACGGCAACTTCCCGGACCTCGAATTCGACGGCCGGCCAGCGCAGCGATGCATTCCGGATGACGTCCTTCATGGCGTCGGAATCGCGGCCGGTAATGAGGCCGATGCGGTGCGGCAGCAGGGGCAGCCGGCGCTTGCGGGACGGATCGAAGAGGCCTTCGGCGGCCAGCGCCCGGCGCAGCCGCTCCAGCCTCACCAGCAGGTCGCCGAGCCCCACCGGCCGGATGTCCCGGGTCTGCATGGTCAGCCGCCCGGTCTTCACGTAGAGGTCCGGTTTGATCTGCGCCACCACCCGGGAGCCCGGTTCCAGCGGCAGCTCCAGGCGCGCCATCACGCTGCCCCAGACCACCAGGCTGAAGGATGCCTCGGCGTCGGTATCCCGCAGCGTCAGGTAGGTGGTGGCGTTCCGGCGGTTAAGCTCAATGACCTGGCCTTCGACCCACGTGGGCGGCACGCGGTCGATGTGCATCTTGAGCTTTTGGGACAGCAGCCGCAGCGGCCACGGGTTGTCCGCCGTCGTCTGGTTGGCAGTCGGGGGCAGGGTCGATTGTCCGGTGCCGGCGCCTTGGACCGCGCTTGACTCCATGAATTGCCCCTTCCGGAGGTGTGATTCCGACGGCTGCCGGAGACCCTACATTCTTACCAGTTATCCCTGTCAATCGGATTCTCTGTTGTACTGGGTAGGGGTAGGCGGCGCTCCTCGAGCCCCGCCGGATCTGCCTGAAGCAAGCAAGGAAACGGAGGAGACCGTGCGGACGTTGTTGGCTGCGGTCGGCGGGCTGTTGGCCGTGCTCCTCGCCGGGGCCGCGCTCTGCGGGGCCTGGGCCGACCAACGGGTGCTCGACCGTGGGGGCTTCGTGTCGCTGGCCGCCCCGCTGGGCGAGGACGCCGGGTTCCGGTCGGCGCTGGCCGCCACCATCACGGAAGAAGTTGCCGGCAGTGCCGAGTTGCCGGCCGGCCTCCAGGAACTCGTGCGGCCCATCGTGGAGCGAACCGCTGGAGCGATGACCGAACTGGCCGGATTCCCGCGGGCCCTCAACGAGTCGCTGGCCCTGTCGCACGCGCATACGTTCTCAGGGACTTCCGGGGGAGAGGCAGCCGTCACGCTGGATATCGCCCCCATGGTGGCCCTGGCGGTTTCGCGGGTAGCGGACGCGCTGGGTACTAATATCCGCAGCCCCGAGCAGGTGTTGTTGCCGCTGGGCTCGGCAGAGGCGGGCGGCGTTTTGGCCTCGGTGCGGGACCTGCCGTCGCAGTGGTGGGTTGCCGCGGTGGCAGCGGCCGCGGCACTGGTGCTGATGCTGCTGGCCGCCCGGCGTCCCGCCACGGCGCTGGCCTGGGCCGGTATTGGCGCGGGATTACTGGGCGGGGGCCTCTGGCTGGCCGCCGGGCTTGCACCGCCGCTGGCAGTGAATGCGGCGGGCGAAAGTGCGTTGGCCCAAGTGGTCCTGGGGAGGCTGGTCGAGTTGGCCGTCGCCGACTTCCGGCCCTGGGCCGCCGTCTTTGCCGCCGCCGGACTGGGGGTCGCGGTGGCCGGTTTCACCCTGCGTGCGGTGCTGGGCGGGGCCCGGCGGACCGGGCCCACGGGCTAGCATAGAGGCATGGCCAGTACTGCTGTTTCCCTTTCCATGCCTACCATTCCCCGCAAGCGCCGCACCCCGGACGAGGTCTGGGCTGCCGCACCCGTGGACGGTGACAAGAAGGTGCTGCTGGCGGCCCCGCGTGGATACTGCGCCGGCGTCGACCGGGCCGTGATCGCGGTGGAAAAGGCGCTGGAGCATTATGGCCCGCCCGTCTACGTGCGCAAGCAGATCGTCCACAATGTGCACGTGGTCTCCACGCTGGAGGAAAAGGGCGCCATCTTCGTCGAAGAGACCGACGAGGTGCCCGAAGGCGCCCTGGTCGTCTTCTCGGCGCACGGTGTTTCGCCTGCGGTGGTGCAGTCCGCCGAGGACCGCCAGCTGCGGACCATCGACGCGACCTGCCCGTTGGTGACCAAGGTGCACCGGGAAGCCGTGCGGTTCGCCCGCGACGGCAACGAGATCCTGCTGATCGGTCACGAGGGACACGAAGAAGTCGAAGGGACCTACGGGGAAGCGCCGGACCACACCACGATCGTCAACAACCCGGACGAGGCGCGGACAGTGCAAGTGCGGGATCCGGAAAGGCTGATCTGGCTGTCGCAGACGACGCTCTCGGTCGACGAGACGATGGAAATCGTCTCCATCCTGCGGGACCGCTTCCCGGCTCTGCAGGATCCGCCGAGCGACGACATCTGCTACGCCACTTCCAACCGCCAGGCCGCGATCAAGAAGATCGCACCCCAAGCGGACCTGGTCATTGTGGTCGGCTCCGAAAACTCATCCAACTCCGTGCGGCTGGTCGAGGTCGCCCTCGAGTACGGCGCCAAGGCGGCCTACCGCGTGGACTTCGCCAACGAGGTAGACGAGTCCTGGTTCGAGGGCGTGGCCACCGTCGGCGTGACCTCCGGAGCCTCCGTGCCGGAGGTTCTGGTGCGCGAGGTGCTGCGCCTGTTGGGCGACTACGGCTACGGCGACGTGGAAGAAGTGGTCACCGCCGAAGAGGACATCCTTTTCTCGCTGCCGAAGGAACTGCGCGCCACGCTCAAGGAACGCGGCGACGAAACGCGCGGCCTCGGCGGCCGCGTCACCCGCCCGGGACGCTAACGCCCGGGACCGCGGCGCCGTCGGCCCGGCAAGCGCAGGTCCGCGGCGTCCGCCTGGCCGGATCCGCGGACACGGCTCCGGCCGCAGCGCCACCTGGCACGCAAGGCCCGGGCCGCCCTGCTAGGCGGCCGGGTCGCGGCCTTCGATCAGTTCGGGGGCCGAGAGCAGCCGGGGCGTGTTCTCCAGGGCCGCCGGGGCGGCGGGCTCCTCCAGGGACGTGCCGTCGAAGGCGTAGATCTTCCGCGCGGTCGGCAACACCCTTGATTCCAGGGTCCCCACAAACGAGTTGTAGCGCTCGACCGAGCTCTTGAGCGACGAGCCCAGCTTGGTGACATGGTCGCCCAGCGTTCCGAGCCGCTCGTAGAGCTGCCGCGACAGGTCGAAGATCTCGCGTGCGTTGTCCTTGAGCACTTCCTGCCGCCAGGTAAAGGCCACCGACTTCAGCGTGGCCAGCAGCGAGACGGGGGAGACCAGCGCAACGCTGCGGGCGAAGGCGTGGTCGAGCAGGCCGGGATCGGCATGCAGGGCGGCGGAGAGCACCGCCTCCGAGGGCAGGAAACAGAGCACCAACTCCGGGGACGCCTGCAGGCTCTCCCAATACTTCCGCCCCGCCAGGGCATCCACGTGGGCGCGCACCGCCTTGGCATGGGCGTTCAGCAGATCCACCCGTTGCTGCTGTTCGGCAGCCGATGCGGCCGCCGGAATTTCCTGGGCCTGCAGGTAGGCGCGCAGCGGAACCTTGGCATCCGCGACGATGGACTTTCCACCCGGCAGCCGGATGATCATGTCCGGACGGCCGGTCCGGTCCGCCCCGGCGAGGTGCACCTGCTCGTCAAAGTCCACCCGGGCGAGCATCCCGGCAGCTTCCACCACCCGACGCAACTGCACCTCGCCCCACTGCCCGCGGGCGGAATTGGACTGCAGCGCGGAGGCGAGCGTCTGCGTGGAACGCATCAGCGCCTCGTCGCTGCGCTGGGCTGCACGCAATTGTTCGGCCAACTGGCCGAACTGCTCCACCCGGTCCCGTTCCAGCAGGCTGACCTGCTGCTGGACGAGCTTGAGCTTCTCACCGACCGGGATCAGGGCGCGCAGCACGGTGTTCTCCTGCTCATCCTGGGCGTAGAGCTGTGCGTTCTGCTCGGCGAGCATCCGGCGCTCCGCTTCCACCCCGGCGAGGCGGGCCGAGAGGTCTGCCAGCCGGTCGCCGTCGTCCTTCGCGGCGTCCTGCAGATCCGCCAGCCGGCGGCGGAGAAGGACGGCCACGGCCGCGGCGCCGGCGGCGGCGCCCACGAACAGGGCCAGAAGGGCGAGAAGTACATGCGATGCATCCATACCTTCACCATGCCAGCCGCCTCGGACAAAATACGGCACGCGGGTCGATGTGTCCGGGCCACGGTATCCTTGACTACCGTGGCTCTAACTATTGGCATCGTCGGACTGCCCAACGTCGGCAAATCAACCCTCTTCAACGCACTGACCCGCAACAGCGTGCTCGCGGCAAACTACCCGTTCGCCACCATCGAGCCGAACGTCGGTGTGGTCTCGCTGCCGGACCCGCGGCTGGAGAAGCTGGCGGAGATCTTCGGGTCGCAGCGGATCCTGCCCGCGACCGTGTCCTTCGTGGACATCGCCGGCATCGTCAAGGGGGCTTCCGAGGGTGAGGGGCTGGGCAACCAGTTCCTGGCGAACATCCGCGAAGCGCAGGCGATCGCCCAAGTCATCCGTGTGTTCGACGACCCCGACGTTGTCCACGTGGACGGCAAGGTCGACCCGCGTTCGGACATGGAAACCATCAACACCGAGCTGATCCTGGCCGACCTGCAGACCTTGGAAAAGGCCCTCCCGCGGGTGGAGAAGGAAGTCAAGATCAAGAAGCGCGACGCCGCGGAACTGGCCGCCCTGCAGGCAGCGCAAAAAGTTCTGGAGCGCGGCGACACCGTCTTTTCCTCCGTTGAGAGCGACAAGCTGGACATGGAAAACCTCCGGGAACTGAGCCTGTTGACCGCCAAGCCGTTCATCTATGTGTTCAACGTGGACGACGCCGTGCTCGGCAGCCCCGAGCGGCAGGCCGAGCTGCGCGGGCTGGTGGCACCCGCCGACTGCGTGTTCCTGGATGCCAAGCTGGAGGCGGACCTCGTGGAACTCGACGAGGAAGAAGCCCGCGAGATGCTGGAGATGAACGGCCAGGACGAGTCCGGGCTGGACCAGCTGGCGCGGGTGGGCTTCCACACGCTGGGGCTGCAGACCTACCTGACGGCCGGGCCGAAGGAAGCGCGCGCCTGGACCATCAACCGCGGCGACACCGCTCCGCAGGCTGCCGGCGTGATCCACTCGGACTTCCAGCGCGGCTTCATCAAGGCCGAGGTGGTTTCCTTCGCCGATCTGGTGGAGGCGGGGTCCATGGCCGAGGCGAAGGCCCGCGGCAAGGTGCGGATCGAAGGCAAGGACTACGTCATGGTCGACGGCGACGTGGTGGAATTCCGTTTCAATGTCTGACGGTCTGCCGTCTTGCCCGGAGTGCCACGAGGCGTTCACGTACGAGCAGGGCGCCTTGTTGGTGTGCCCGATGTGCGGCCATGAATGGCCGAAAGACTCGGCCGAGACCATGCCTGAGACCGCTTTGATCAAGGATGCCGTGGGCAATGTGCTCGCCGATGGTGACACGGTCACGGTCGTCAAGGACCTCAAGGTCAAGGGAGCCGGTGGCGGAGTCGTGAAGGTCGGCACGAAGGTGCGCGGCATCCGACTCATTGAGGACGGCGTGGGCGATCACGACATTGATGCGACCGTTCCCGGGTTTGGGCGGATGCAACTGAAGTCCAGCGTGGTGAAGAAGGTCATCTGACCCGCGGCCATTCCTCATGTCTAGGGGTTTCGTCGGTTGATCCTCGACCGCCTGGCCAAGGGCGGCGTTTCAGGACGCCTGGTCGCAGGCTACGACCAGTCCTAACAAGCTGCGGCGCTGAGTTGTGGGGTCCCGCCCGCCACTGCGACGGGGCCCCACAAACGCGGCTGGAGACGTGGCAAATTTAAGCAGCAGCGCATCACTTCGACTCGTTCAGACTAGTAGACGCACTCTAAACGAGAGTTGCAACTCGCTCGAATGCAGACTTCTCCAGGATGAATCCATCCGGGATTACCAAGTCATCCTTGCTGATTTGGTCGATGCTATCGTGTCCCAACCCAAGCATGAACTTCTCCATGCTGGTCCGTAAGGCGGTGATCACTTCGGTAACCCCCCGCTCTCCGTCGGCGGACAGCCCAAACAGCCAAGCTCGTCCGGCGAGGACCACGTCCGCGCCGAGCGCCAGCGCCTTGACGATGTCACCACCCCGTCGGATTCCACCGTCGTAAGACACTTGAGCCTGCCCGTTGACCGCCGAGACGATCGCGGGGAGTGCGCGTAGCGCCGACGGCGTCGTATCGAGGTTGTTTCCGCCGTGGTTGGATACCCCGATTGCTGTCGCACCGGCGTCTATCGCGCGGAGAGCGTCGTCCGGGTGCCAGATTCCCTTGATCATGAACGGTCCGCCCCAAGCCTCCTTCACCCACGCGACGTCATCCCAGCTCGGGAGCGGGGTATCAAGCCATTGCATAAATGCGTCCATCATTGTGGGGGCATCGCCGATCCCGTCGCCGAAGTTCGGCACGGTGAGGTCGGGGATTTGGCCACGCTGCAGGTAGCTGCTGAGCCACCTGGGCCGGGAGAGTGCTACCGGGGCGAATCTGATCATCTCGGGCAGGTTGAGATTCCCTGGCATGGCGGGGGATCCCCAGTCTCGGGCCTGAATGGGAAGAGCGTCCATCGTCAGGATCAGGGCCTTCGCGCCCGATGCCTTCGCCCGCCCGATCCGCACGGCAATGTCATCACGTGTGCCGGTCCAGTACAGCTGATAGATCGCGTCCGGGTTCTCGTTGATGACATCTTCGAACCGACTCGAGGCGAAGTTGCTGTGCCCGAGGGTGAGGCCGGCCTTTCTGGTTGCCCTGGCCACGGGGACCTCCCCGTCGACGTGCATCGCCTGCGCCCCCGCAGGACTCATGATCAGCGGGAGCGACATGTCGATGCCCATGAAATTGGTGCTGTAGTCCCGACTCTTAACCTCAACACCTACCCGCGGGATCACACCGATACTGTCGAAGGCTTTGAGGTTCTGGTCCAAAGTGGCACCGCGCTCGTTGCCGGCAAGTAATGCAGAGAATACTGCGCCTGGCAACCGTTTTTTGGCTCGCTGTCTCGCGTCTTCTACCGTCTCGATTGGCTTCCTTGCCATGATCTCTCCTCGGTT
Source organism: Arthrobacter sp. B0316-1-20 (assembly GCF_059091865.1). Lineage (NCBI taxonomy): Bacteria > Bacillati > Actinomycetota > Actinomycetes > Micrococcales > Micrococcaceae > Arthrobacter > Arthrobacter sp. B0316-1-20. Next base: position 86,828 of record NZ_JBNHHC010000008.1, read on the forward strand.
GTTGGGTTTGGCTGCGATGCAATGAGGGCCGCTGTCTCGGCCCGGCTCGCACCATGCCATGCTGTAAATGGAACGTTTGTAAGGTGTATGTGACGTCCGACACTACCCTAATGGTACTCAGTACCAAAAGGGGGGGCGTTCCTGATGAGTGGGAGAAGTGAACTTGGCGAGACAAGGCGAAAATGGGCGTGGCGGGCGACCGTATGCCTCATCTGCAGCGGAGATTGAGGAATGCGCTATCGGGCTGTTCCTCGAGAAGGGATTCGAGCAGACTTCGATGTCAGAGGTCGCCATGGCCTGCGGCGTGGGTCGTACGACTCTCTTTCGCTACTTCCCATCGAAGGCCGACATCCTGTGGGTTGGCTTCGATGACCACCTCGTACGTCTAGCCGAACTCCTGCACTGCCAGTCCGAGAACCTCCCGGTCCTTGCGGCGGTAGAGGGTGCGGTTCTCAAGGCGTTAGAGCAAGCTGCAGATGAACGGCAACTATGGCGGAGGCGTTTCAAGGTACTTGAGCAAACTCGGTCCCTTCGCCCTAGCGTGTCGATTCGATGGTTCGACTGGGGGCGAACTGTTGCCGAATTCGTCGGAGAGCGCACAGGTACCCATCCAGAGAGTGTCATTCCCGCGAGCATCGGCGGCGCTATCCAAGGGGCTTTCTTGGCGACCTTGCGGTCATGGGGTCGAGATGAAGGGTTCAATGGGGACGTAGTCGCACGGATGGGAGAGGCTCTGGATCCTATATGTGAAGCACTCAGTCCTCTAATTGGCGAAGGGCGAGCCGAGAGCTCCCAGTGTCAGAAACCCCCTGAAGTTATGTGATGTTCAGCGGAGAAATCCTCGAGAGCTCCCCAGCGCGTTCTAACTGAAAGGTTCAAGGCTGATAGAAGAGCTCCTATGGCCCGGCTCCAAGAGCTTCCTGTTTTCGGCGAACATAGGCACGTGCAAGGTATTGAGCAGAGACTTGTTCTCGGGCTCGCAGGAGGAGACCGCTGAGTGAGCAGATGCGCGCTGCATCTGATGAGTAAGCGTTTGGACCGTCGAATGCACTACGAAACGTCCCGTCGCCGATAAGCTACCTTGCATTTAGTTGCTCCGGCTAGCTGCGCATAGGTTTGGACGATGGATTCCAATACGATCGCAGCAATTGTTGCTGCGTTAGGTGCCGTCGCCGCCGCCGTCGCTGCCTTGGTCGCCTTGAAGCCGGCTCAGCGTGCAGCAAGTGCAGCCGAAGATCAGACCGCGATCCAACGCAGCCTGATGCAGCAAGCCGCCCAGCCTTACGTGTGGGCTGATATCCAGCCCGACGTGCAACAAGGCACGATGCTCCAACTTGTTGTAGGCAACTCGGGCCCGACAACGGCGCGCAACGTTCGTATTCTCATCGACCCTCCTATCCCAGAGCACCCCAAATATTCGGGGGCAACTATTGCTGCCCAGAAGAGAGTCCGTGATGGCATACTTTCATTGGCTCCTGGACGAACTATCCGTTGGTCGCTCGGACGCGGCTTTGATCTTCTCGAGGATGAGGGCGATGAGACTAGCTACAGCCTTCGGGTGACAGGTGAAGGCCCGTACGGAGCCCTCGAACCAGTTGAGTTTGCGATACGCCCGCGGGACTGGCGGGAAGCGCGAGACGCGCCAGACGGCAATCTCCACTTCGTCCGAAAGGAAATAGAGAAACTTGCGGGTGAAACAAAGATGCTCCGGGAGTACATCCAGCAGAAGGACATTGTGGCGCTAGTCCGGAGCGATATCATCGAGACCACGTTGGCTGACTCAAGCGTCCAGCGTCGTCAAGAGGTGCTGGAAACTCCAGGGGAGCCAGGAGTGGCGTCGTGATCTCATAGGTTATTCGGCCGCGGAACGTGGTTGAGTTCAGGTTCAACGTCTAAGTTTTTCACTGCGACGAGGGGTTGGTGCCGCAGGTAATGCTGCGGGGCCAGCCCCTCGTCTTTCTCACAAGTTGAAAAAACGAACACCCGACTTGAGCCGCCTATATATTCACTACGCAAGCTTGATGCAACGTCTGCGCCCGCTATGACTGATTCAGTGGATATCGCGGTTATGATCGTCTCGGCTAGGGATGACTTCAGACCAGGGGGAATGGCGGAAACTGTGAGCGACGAGAACGGTAAAGACGTAGAGCCGATTGCGGTGGCGGACCCGGGGAGCATAGTCGACGTAGAGAGTGACGTTCTCGACTCAGAAGAGGGCGACAATCCAGGCATCAAGGCCACGATCGATGAACAAGATCGGGAACTGGAGCAATTCGCTATCGAGTTCCTGAAAAAGGTTATACGCCTGCGGGGTGTGCGCATTGACAGGGCGCAATTCCTTAGGGCAGAGCTTCATAAGAGAGCTCTCGGGGCCGCCGAGATCGACAGGGTGGTCGCAGAAAACCCAGCGGCAGCGGGCATTTCCCTGGCCATGCTTGATGAAATTGCCCAGAGCGCTATTGACTTCGAGACTGGAAAGTCTACGGCGTTGTCATTTGCTGCCGGTTTGCCTGGGGGTTTCGCAATGGTCGGAACGGTGCCCGCAGACATTACTCAGTTCTACGTGCATGCCTTCAGAGTCATGCAGAAACTCGCCTATACGTATGGCTGGCAATCGTTCCTCAACGATCTTGAGGACGTGGATGATGAAACCTTGGGCATGCTGGCTGCGTTCCTCGGCGTAATGATGGGGGTCGGCGGCGCGTCGACTACGGTCAGCCGCTTCGCCGCTCAGGTTGCCCGTCCAGCCGTCCAGAAGAAGATCGCGAGTGTTGCACTGACTAAAACCGCGTGGTATCTCCCAATGAAGCAGACGCTGCGGATCGTCGGAGTTCAGGTAACTAAACAGACCTTCGCCAATACTGTGAGCAAGGTGGTTCCGGTAATTGGAGGAGTGGTGTCAGGCGGTCTCACATTTGTCACTCTCAAGACTCAGTCGAACCGCCTAATGAAGCATCTCAGGGAAATTCCACCTCCGAACGTCGATGCAGGGGCCTACCTTGCCGCCTTAAAGGATGTCGATGAATTGGCATCAAACAGGACAAAAGCACTTGCGTCCGCTTTCGAGGATGTTAGTTCGAAAGTCAAAGGAACTGCCTCTAATGCTGCGGACAAGTTCCGTTCACGCGATCTCGCTGGCGAAGGTCTTCCGGATGCGCCACAGGTCCTTAAGAACGCTAAGAACCTGGGCGGTGCGATTGCCGGAACAGCGGACATCGTTGGGTCCGGTGTAACCGGCTTGTTCAAACCTAAGAAGAAAAAACTACCGGATGAGGAAAGCCCCCAAAGCGAAGATGTCTCCGGTGTAACCTGACGCTGAGATTGTTGCAGAGCCGTAGGCCGCAGCCCGCTTCTTGAACGAGACCCGTGCCGGCGTTCGGGTGCCCGTGACCGCCAGCTAGCAGCCTCGTCGGCATACCTTCCGTTCGGCAAGGGGTTGATTTGCTACGGAGCGCGAGGCCTGGCTGGGACACGTCCAACAGGGCCCACACGCCGGAGACCCGGCGCTCGGGGTGAGGTTATTCGGCTACGGGACGTGGTGGAATTTAGGTTCAATGTATAGTTCCTAATCTCCCTGAGACGTTTGCGATGGCCGCTAGAATCCCGTGTTCTTAGCGGCCAGGCGCAGCAGTCGAGGTGAAGGCTGCTCGGCATTGCCGCAATTATCCTCGGTGTCATCATGGTTTCCTGTGCTGTAGGGAGTGCCCGCACGCTTTCGCGATGGCTATGCAGGCGGACGGAACCATAGCCGGCCGAAGGAGGTACCCCTCCCTCCTCCTCAGGTTTAGGCTCGGGGCATGGCGACATGGAAGCCAGACCCCCTGTGGTGGCCCTTTGCGATCTGTCTACTCGGGCTGACAGTGGCGAATCTGATTCTGATCCTCGTATCCGCCCCCGTCTGGGCGCGGCTGATCCCCGCATGGCTTTACATCCTTTTCTTTATTGTCGCCATGTCGGTGCTCCTGCGGCGGCGCGCGCTACCTAAGAGGGACAGCACTACCCAGTCCCGGAGACGCACCCCGTAGGTTGTGGTCATGCCATTTCCCGGCAATCTTCAAGTACCGCGGAGCCATCCCATCGGAACGGTCCACGCACGATGCCTGCCAAGTTGAATCTGCGGCATGGCCTGGGCGCGGGATCAGTTGCCCAAGTGGGGCAGGATAGGAAGCATGCGATTTATTCCGAAGCGTCAGGCATCGACCGCTCGCTCGGTGTCGAGCACTCTCAAGGCTGATCCCGAGGCGGTGGAATCCGCCACCGGACCCGGAGTGAAGCCGCAGGAACCGCGCGGGATTTTCGCCGCCGGCGTCGACCGCACGGCTCTGTGGACTGGACGGGCCGTTGTCATCGCTATCGGTTTAGTGCTGGCCTGGTGGCTGGTCCGTTCGCTGTGGTCGGTGGTTTTCCCGACGATCCTGGCCCTGCTGCTGGCCAGCATCCTGTGGCCGGTGAACCGCCTGGCCCGCCGCCTCATGCCCAAGGCGCTGGCGGCCTTTGTCACCGTGCTCGCTGCGCTGGCTGCCGTCGTCGGAGTGCTGATACTGGTAATTCCGTCGCTGGCCTCGGGAACCGCGGGGCTGGCCGGGAAGGCACGCGAAAACCTCGGGCAGATCACCCAGTTCCTGGCCGGGCCACCGTTCAATCTTGAAAACGCGGACCTGAATTCCCTGATGGACAGCGCGGTATCCCAGATCCGCGAGCACGCCGGAGACATCGCCTCCGGGATCACCACCGGACTGGGGGCCATCACTTCGGGCACCATCATCTTTGTGCTGGTCCTGGTCTTCACGTTCTTCTGCCTCAAAGACGGCGACCGCTTCCTCGCCTGGACCAGCCGATGGACGGACGCTAAGGTCTACGTACACGCCGCCGCCGTGACCTCCCGGGCCTGGCAGACTCTGTCCGGCTACATCGCGGCGCAGGCCGCCGTCGCCCTGGTCGATGCTGTCTTCATCGGCGCCGCCCTTTTCATTCTGGGCATTCCGCTCGCCTTGCCGCTGACCATCCTGATCTTTATCGCGGCCTTCATCCCGGTCGTCGGTGCGGTGGCAACAGGTTTGCTCGCCGCCCTGATCGCCCTGATCTCCCACGGCTGGGTCACGGCCCTGATCGTGCTCGGCGTGGTGATTGTGGTCCAGCAACTGGAGAGCAACCTGCTGCAGCCGTTCCTGGTGGGAACTAAGCTGAAGATCCACCCGGCCGTGGTGCTGGCCTCGGTAACAGTCGGCGGCACCCTGTTCGGCATCGTCGGAGCTTTCCTATCGGTACCAACAACAGCGGTGGGAATTGTGGTGCTGCGTTATCTGCGGGACGTGGTCTTCCCCGTCCAACCGGAAGGGGAAGCAGAGGTAGACGGTTCTAACAGCAGCCGGCCGGAAGCCGAGGCAACCGTGGCAGGCGCGCAGGGCTAACCGCAGACCTAACCCGCCGCACCCTCCAGCGGCCAGGTGTGCACCGCCTCGTTGGTATGCATGTTGTGCGAATTCTGCCGCGTCATCTCGGCCTGCGCTGCCGGACGGTCCAGCCCGCCCCCTACAAACAGCCGCAGGGTCTTGATCTGCCAGCTGGCGCCGTTCTGTTCCGTCTAGGCGCGGGCGCGCGGGATCTCCATGTACCTGTCGATCAGATCCGGGCCCACACGAAGATCGGCCAGTCGTCGGCGGCCAGCGGCAGCAGGCGGCGGACAATCAGCTCCACCACCTCGAATATCTCCGACGCCCGGTTTCTGCAGCCTAACGTCGGTTCAGGGAACGCACGGCGTTCTTCTCCCGCCAAGGCAAGGACCTGGCCTGCTACTTGCCTGGTGTGTGGGCGGCGACCACTGATGCGGTGCCCTCCGGCTTCGTGGTCGATGGGGAGCTGGGGGAGCGGTTGGACTTCACTCGTTGCAGCGACGCGTAACCGCATCCAAGCGGGCGCTGGCCGACCCCGAGGGCATATGATCAAGTCTTCCAGCCAGGCGTCGTGGGCTGACGTATGCGCCGTTATCGGCGTCTAGGACCTGCCAGTTCGACGGGAACATCGGAGCGATGAACAGCCACGACGGTGCCAGCACGCGGTACGACATTCTGATCGGCGCAGGCGACTTCAGCGAGACCTCAGCATCCGGCCCGGCTTTTCCGTTCCGCGACGTGCACATCACCAGCGATCTGCAGTACGCCGGCGACATGCCGGACACGATCGGCGTCGGCACCAACCTTCACGTCACAGCCCAGGTCGAAGAATACGAGCCCAACTCGTGCCTATTCCTCTTGGAGCCCGTCGAGACGGCGTTCCGCTAGACGCGGTGAGGCTCGACGCGACCCCTCCAGGCCAGGTCCAAATGATGCCGGCCGCGCTTTGCTGCATATCAAATTAGAACAGCGGCCAGGGCACCGCGGACATCTCACCGCTCGGAGCCGGAAACCGCCCTGCCAAGCGCAACTTGGCGCAGCGCGCGGCGAGCGATGTGATTTCTTCGGCGCTGAGCAGGTCTGCCAGGTTTCGGCCCAGCCCGCCGTGCAGTCCTTCGCTGACACGGTCTATGCCGTCGCGTTCCTCGGCGGTTAGAGCGTCTCCCAGCCATCCCCACAGCACCGTGCGCAACTTGTGGTCACGATGAAAGGTCAGCCCATGGTCCACGCCGTGCCGGTGTCCGTCCGTCATGGCAAGAATGTGGTCGCCTTTGCGGTCGGCGTTGTTGACGATGATGTCGAACACCGCCATGCGTCTGAGCGCTGGCGAGTCTTCGTGAACGAGGGCGACCATCCGTCCGTTCTCATCCCGGCCCCTGAGAACGTGTCTCCAGCCCGTCTCCGGCACCTGGTCCGCCGCGACCAGGTCCACGGCGCTTTGGGCGGGGTCTTGCTCCTGCCAGAGCTGTACCATTCCTTCGCCCAACGGACCATCGCGCAGCCAGGTGTGCGGCACGATGTCCCAGCCGAAGGCCTGCGAAACCAGATAGGCGGCCACCTCCCGGTGAGCCAGGGTGCCGTGGGGAAAATCCCACAGCGGACTTTCCCCCGCTATCGGCTTATAGACCACCGCCACGTCGCCGATGCTGCCCAGAAATGTCGCGTTTGAGGCCGTCGTGATGCGGCCGGTGAGCGTCAGCTCGGCGGTCACCAGGTTTGGCGCCGGCATCAGGCCTCGGGAAGGGTACAGGTGTGCCCGTCGGCGTCTATGGGGTAGCCGCAGAGCGGGCACGTCGGACGTCCGGCGCCCACAATTTCACGGGTGCGCTTGGTGAATGCGCGGGCGGTGCCGACCGGCATGCGCACCAGCAGCATTTCGGCCGCCTGAGCCCCGCCCTCATCAAGCGATTCGTCGTCGTCGGCATCGACCTCGGTGATGGCGTAGGCCTCTATCACGACCTGCGCGGTCGTCGGGTCCCAACCTAAGCTCATGGAGCCGGTGCGAAACTGCTCCTGAACTGCCTCAAGCTGATCATTGTCAACGAGCTCAGTGGGAGTACTCGCGGGAACGCTGAAGGGGTTGCCTTCGAGGGCCATGAGCTGGTCGAGAATTTCGTCGATCTTCTCTGCGAGCAGGGCCGACTGCTGTTTCTCCAGGGTAATACTCACGATCTGCGTCCCCGCACGCACCTGTAGATAGAACGTACGCGCCCCCGGAAGGCCTGTGGTGCCAACGACGACCCGATCGGGCCAGGCGAACTCGTGAACACGTGCAGGCATGTCAGTATTTTAGGCACATGAGGTTCATGGCTCCTGCTGCCCTGCACCGCCGCCCACCGGCGCATCGGCAGAGCGAATGCCGTTCGACAGCCACGACAGATCACCGGCGTCGGTGTTGGTCGCGTAGACGCTTGGCCGACTAACGCCGTAACGCACGATTGATACGGACCCCGGGCCCACAGTGATTCGCTGGAACAGGTCAAGGTGCATGCCGAGCGCGTCGGCGAGGATCGACTTGATGATGTCACCGTGACTCACCGCCACCCACACGGCCCCTGGCCCGTATTCCGTCTCGAAGGCTGCATCGTGGCGTCGAATCGCTGCCACCGACCGAGCCTGCATCGAGGCCAGGGATTCACCGCCGGGAAAGACGACGGCGGACGGTTGCGACTGCACGACCGGCCACAATTCCTCGGTCTCAAGATCACTGATCGTGCGGCCCTGCCACTCGCCGTAATCGCATTCGGTGAGGTCTAGGTCGACCGGCGCGTACGGCGAGCCAGCCTGGCGGTCGAGGATGAACTGCGCGGTCTGCCGACAACGCTCCAGAGGGCTCGACACCACCCCGACTACGGGCACCGCCGCGAGCCGGTCTCCGGTCAGGGCCGCCTGATCCCGCCCGACCTGGTCGAGGCAGACGCCGCCGGCCCGACCGGCCAGCAGGCCGGTGGCATTGGCTGTGGTGCGGCCGTGCCGCACGAGAATGACTGTCGCCATCCACCCAGCCTAACCACCCGTTCGACGGCGGTGTGAGCCGCAGAGGGTCGCGCGTCGAACAGACCAATAACGCTTTCATGAATGGACAGACCAACCTGAGGTCTGCGTCCACGTCGAACTGTGGACAAAGTTTGACTGGGTGTGTACCTATTGAAGGTCCGGGCAGCAGACGGGCGTTCTTACCGGATCTGTCGGTGAGTTCCAGCCGGTTCCCACGGCTCCGGGCACATTCACCATCCACGCGGGGACTCTGGAGGCACGTTGAAGCTCTTGCTGACTTCTGGCGGCGTGACGAACCCGAGCATTCACTCTGCGCTCGTGCAGCTTCTCGACAAGCCGGTGTCGCAGTGCCGCGCCCTGGTCATCCCGACAGCGCAGTGGGGTCACCCGCTGTGCGGACCGGCATCGGTGCGGAACCTCCTGGCCGCCGAGAATGACTTCCGTCATTTGTCCGGCCTGGGCTGGGCGTCGCTCGGGGTTCTCGAGCTTACCGCGCTGCCCACCATTGGCGCGGATCGGTGGGTCCCGTGGCTTCGGGAGGCCGACGTGCTCTTGGTCGACGGCGGCGAGGCGACGTACCTGTCCCATTGGGTGCGGGAGTCCGGGCTGGCCGAACTGCTCCCGTCACTTCCCGACATGGCGTGGGTGGGAGTGAGTGCCGGAAGCATGGTGATGACGCCCCGGATCGGGGAAGTCTTCGTTGAGTGGCCGTCCGCTCCGGATGACCGGACTCTGGGGGTGGTGGAATTTTCAATCTTTCCGCACCTGAACGCTTTCCCGAGCAACACCCTGGCCCACGCAGAGCGGTGGGCCGCCGACATAGGCGCCCCTGCCTACGCCATCGACGAACAGACAGCGATCAAGGTCGTCGACGGCTCCGTCGAGGTGGTTTCCGAAGGACAGTGGAAGAGGTTCGAGTGATAAGTGCCCAGCATTTGTGAGGTCGCGTGGCTTTTGCCCAGGGACGGGACGAACAGCAATCGGCGAAGGACTATCGGTTTAACATCATGTTCCCGACAGCTCTGGTGATGCCGGCCGGGTACTGGTGCGTGCGTCCAGAACCTGCCCGATGGTCTTCGCGATCAAGTGAACGTCCTCGTCGCTCACGACGAATGGCGGGCTGATTTGGAGGGTGTTGCCGCGCAGGGGCCGCACGACGACGCCGTTGTCGATGCATGAGTTGGCCACAGCCTCGGCGTCCGCCTGGTCTGCGAGCTGAACGCCGGCGAGAAATCCAACGCCGCTGCGGATTTCCTGCACGAGAGGATGCGAGGCAAGAGGTGCAAGGGCCTTATCGAGGACGGATTCCAGTTCCAAGGCCCGCGCAACGAGATTTTCGTTCTCGAGGATGTCGAGGTTGGCGTGTGCAACTGCGCAAGCTGTGGCGTGCCCCGAGTACGTCATGCCGTGCCTCGATACGGGGGCGTCCTGTCCCTGATAGAACCGTCCCCAGATCCGGTTGGAGAGGAGGACCCCGCCCAGCGGGGCGTAGCCGGATGTTATTCCTTTGGCCAGCAGAATCATGTCGGGCTCGAGGTGGAACCTTTCGGATGCGAACATTAAGCCTGCCCGGCCGAATCCGGTGATGACTTCATCGACGATCAGAAGAATGTCGTTCTTCCGGGCGATTTGCTGCAGGCCTTCAAGATAACCGGGGGCAGGCGGAATCACCCCACCGGTCCCTATGATTGGCTCGGTGAAGATGGCGGCAATATTCTCCGGCCCGATGTCGTCGACGACTGCCTGTACGCCTTCCAGATCGTTGGTCGGAACGAGGGCCGTCTCGGGGACGAGGGAATCCGTCCCGTAGCCGTCCCTATTAAAATCAAGCCCGGCGATACTGGTGCCAAAGGCGTGGAGCCCGTGGTACGAGTAAGTACGGCTGAGGATGGTTTTCTTGTCCGGCATGCCCTCAAGCTGCCAATGGCGCCGCGCAATCTTGCAGGCCAAGTCGACGGAGTCAGACCCGCCGCTGTTGAAAATTATCTTGGCGTCCGGGATCGGCCCCAGGGCCACGAGCCGGTCGGCGAGGGAGAGTGCCACATCGTTCGAGAACCGGCCAAAAACGTGGTAAGTCTCCAGTTTGCACATCTGGTCATAGGCCGCTTTCGCCACTGATTCCCTGCCGTGGCCGATGTTTGCGTGCCACAGTCCGGCGGTGGCATCCAGCAGGCGCTGGCCGTCCGAGGTGGTCAGGTATGCGCCGTGGCCTTCGGTAATGACGATGCGGCGTTGCAGAACCGAGGGCATGTGCGCCTGGGCGCTCCACAGTGACTCGCCAACGAGCTTGGTAGGGTTTGCCGGATCAAGAACGGTTGCGTCGGTAGCCATTGTTTTTCTCCTAGGCAGGCCAATAGGGGGCGATTCCATGTAGAAGACACCGCCGGACTGCCCTGTACCTCGTCGGCAGCCCCCGATTTTGCATCGGTTGCGGGAGTCAGGCGCGGAGCCAGCTTTCGTTCAGGTGAAATTGCACTTGAACATCCGGTTGCGGCATGTGCCGCGCCGGTTAATCGAGGACGGCGAGCAGCTGCCCTTCCGTGACCGCGTCTCCTTCGGACACGGAGATGTCCGCAACAACACCCGATTCGGGCGCTTCAACCGGAATTTCCATTTTCATGGATTCGAGGATCATGATGGTTTCGTCTTCCTCAACAGACGCTCCCGGCGCCACGAGGATTTTCCAAACGTTGGCAGCCAGATCCGACCGTACTTCGCTCAATTTTTGTTCCTCCTCGAATAGCCCGGCCTTTAAGGTGTTGTGTTCGTCGTGGACCGGCGGCGCTGGCCCGTGTGGTCCATGTGTTTCTTAATCTGCTCGTCCAGGTCCTCAATGTTTCCACCTTCCACGTTTGCCAGGAGCTCCTGGTGTTCGGCCGCTATCTCTTCCGGATGGGGATACAGGTTCTCCAGCATCATGAGCGACAGGCGCGTTTCAGTGAGGAGGGTCTGATAGAAAACCGTGAGGCGTTTGTTACCGAGACTCCCGACCAAGACCGTGTGGAACGCCAGGTCCAAGTCGACCAGATCCGACCACGGATGACCTCTTTCCGAGGCTTCCTTCATGTCGACGACGATGCTGCGAAGTTCATCGAAAATCTGTTTCCTTGGATTCTTCGCCAGCTCCTCGGCTGCTGCCTTTTCAACGGAATGGCGGGCGACGGATATGTCATCCATATCCGCCTCGGACAGTTCCAGGACAAAAACCCCGCGGTTGCGTACCCGGTGCAGGAGGCCTTCCTGTATGAGCCGCTGCATTGCTTCGCGCACCGGCGATCGGCTGACGTTCAGCTGCCGGGCAAGACTGGTTTCGCGCAGCTGTTGGCCGGGCCTGTAGGCGCCCTTTTCGATCGCACCCCGCAGCCGGTTGACAATGGTGTCCACCGTCCCGTCGATGAGGATCGGCTCCAGTACAGGCTCACTCAACTCGTTGCTCCTACCTATCCGGCGGTCAGCTCGATGCACACCGGGATCAGTCCGGTGCCGGCGCCGCGTTTTCGGCTTCCGTCAACGGACGCACAGATATGCCGGCATCCTGCAAGGACTGCCAGACCGTGCGGATAACCTCCACTGAGTTCGGCGCGTCCCCGTGCAGGCAAATGCTTTCCGGGGAGATTTCAAGATCCCGCCCGGAGACGGTGGCTACTTTCCCTTCCCGCACGAACCTGATCGCACGTGAGGAGACGAGTGCCGGGTCCCAAGCGAGCTTTTCCCGCTCGATAAGGAGGTTGCCGGCGTCGTCATAGCCGAGGTCGACAAATCCTTCCTGGACCAACCGGACGCCGTAGCGGGCGGCGAGCTCCGTGTGGCGCTTGTCGAAGCAGTAGAGAGGCAGGGAGCTGTCTATTTCGGCGACCGCCGCGATGACAGCTTCGGCCAGCTCTTCGTCCTCCAGCGACATCAGGTACATGACCCCGTGCGGTTTCACATGCGATAGTTTCGCCCCTTCAGCCTCAACGAAGCCCTTCAGGGCGCCAATCTGATAGAGCGTGTAGTCCTGAAGCTCTTCTGCCGAGACCGCTATTCGTCGTCGTCCGAAGCCCAGAAGGTCCGGCAGCGCGACGTGCGCTCCGATCTGGAGGCCTTGGTCGACCGCCGCCCGAACGGTGCGGCGCATGGTTCTTGGGTCCCCGGCATGGAAGCCGCAGGCGATGTTGGCGGCGCTGATATAGGGCATGAACTCCTCGTCCGGCGCGAAGCGCCAGCGGCCGTAACCTTCTCCCATGTCGCAGTTGATTTCGATGGCTGTGTTCATTATCCGGTTCCTCCTGCTGCAGACATGAGCATGGAACGTTCCTCGTCCAATGCATAGGCGTCGTCGATGGAAATGGGCTTGAACCGGATCCTGTCGGTCCCCGGCCGCATCTGGCCGGTTTTCCATAGGCTCGCCTTCGGCACGACTCCGAAGACGACGAAGCCGCCGGAAGTGGGCCCGTCAGGTCCGAGGATCACGGGAGTGTCACCATTGAGGTTGATTCCGCCGACAGGGTAGCCGGTGTCGAGGATGTTGGATGGATGTCCGCCGGCAATCCCGCCGTCGGGCCGGGCCCACTGCAACCTCACCGGGTCCAGCCTGATACCGGTACGGTTTGAATTCTGGTCAACCGTCCAAGAGCGAGCAAAGAAGTTTTGTACGTCCGTTTCCGTAAAGAACTCGGGTGAGGCAAATGGCCCTGGCACTACTTCCAGTTCCCAGTCGTGCCGATACTCGGGGATCCGTTCCTGCGGCAGTTCCGCTACGGATGAGTTATCCGAGCTTCCGATGTCCAGGACGTCTCCCTTGACGAGCGCCCGTCCTTCCACCCCTCCGAGTGAACCCATGGTGTAGGTGGACCGGGAACCGAGGATTTGGGGGACATCGATTCCTCCTCTTACCGCCAGATAAAACCTGAACCCGGATGACGCCAAACCAATTTTCAGTTCCGCACCCGCGGGAACGTCAACGGCAGCCCATTGTGGCACCGGGCTGCCGTCGACGGTCACTTCACCTGCGGCGCCGGTTACGGCCACCGTGGCGGGGGACCGGAACCGCAATTTGGCCTTGCCCAGTGTGATTTCCAGGCCGGCAGCGTCGGGGCTGTTGCCGACGGCCACATTGCCGAGCCGGAACGCGAAATCATCCATCGGACCGGCGGGGAAATACCCGCGTGACAGCATTCCGATTCGTCCAGGCCAGTCCTGGACGGTTGTCTGGATGCCGGGTTGCGCAACTTCAATGGACATATGTGGCTCCTCACGGGACGGCGGTTGCGGCGGCAGCGGTGTCCCGCTTGGCGGTGAAGTCTGCGGCCTCGGCCACGAGCGAAGCACACCAGGCGTTATAGCCGGCGACGTCAAAGTCTTCGTCCTGTATGTCGTAGACGTATTCGCCCCGGTGGACGGCTTCGAAGGAATCGGTCAGTTCCTGCTCGGAAACGGCATGGAATCTGACCCGGTCGCAGGGGCGCAGCAGCAGAGGCGACTGGGCGAAAGCAGGGTTGCGCTGTTGGATGTCGTACACGGGCAGGGTTCTGCCGAGCAGTTGGTATCCGCCAGGCGATTCCACGGGGTAGATCGAGTAGCACGGTCCGCCCAGGCCGATAGCTCCTTCCGCTGTCCAGGTACGGGTCGGGTTGTATTTGGGCGCGAAGAGAACCTTCCGCGGATCCAAAGGAAACGTGAAGGGCAGCCCGGGGAAGAACCCGATGAATCCGACCCAGAGGTCGGTCCCGGTGACGACTTCGACCAGCTCGTCGACGTCCCGAAGCCCGTTGTAGGCGATCGTGTAATCGACGTTGTTATCGTTCATGCAGTTGGGGGCGTCGGAGCGGATGCTGCGCACATAGCGGGCAACGGCTTCCTTGGAGGTCGAATCGTGAAACGCGGCAGGAAGATTCACTCGTCGGCTGGGAAGGACCAGGTTTTCCGTACCGGCTGCGTTGTCATAGGCCTCGTCCAATGCCGAAACGAGGTTCGCCACGTTTGTTTCCGCCGGGTTGTAGGAGAGCAGTATGGAACGGAAACCGGGGGATGTTTCGACCAGTCCAGGTGGGCGGGATCGGTTCACCTCGGTGTTGATGTTGTGGACAAAGAAGTTCAGGTTCAGGTCAAAATGCATGTCACCGAACTCGGCGAGGAGGTAACTGTCGCCGGCGAGGCGGTACGTGAGCGCGGGTTTGCCATCGGTGGCCGCCCGGCGCTCGTAAAGTGCGGACGGGACTCCTGCCCAGCGTTCCGAGATGTACTGTTTGGAAACCTCGTGCGGCTTCATCGTGCGTGCTCCTCCTGACCTGTTTCGCCCCGTGCTTTTGATTCGGCGGCCCGGTGCTGGACTTCGGTCACGATGCCGGTGCTGTAGCGGCCCGACTTGAAGGCCGGATCGTTGAGAAGCATCCGGAAAAATGGAAGGTTGGTTTTTAGCCCGGCCACCTGGAAGGCTTCGACGGCGGATCCGGCACGTGCGAGTGCTTCTTCCCGGTCCTGCCCCCAAACGATGAGTTTTGCCAGGAGCGGATCGTAGGCCGTGGTCACGGTATTGCCGGCTGCATAGCCGCTGTCGACGCGGACACCTTCTCCTGCGGGTTCCGTCCACTCACTGATGAGCCCGGGCGACGGCAGAAAGCGTTGCGGATCTTCGGCATAGATCCGCATCTCGATGGCATGTCCTGTCGGTTGGAGGTTGCCGGCGTCGAAGCTGACGTCCTGGCCGGCGGCTACGCGGAGTTGTTCCTCGACAAGGTCGATGGAGAACACGGCTTCGGTGACAGGATGCTCCACTTGCAGCCGGGTGTTCATCTCCAGGAAAACAAAAGACTGCCGCACTGGATCGACCAGGCATTCGACCGTACCGGCATTGCGGTAACCGACAGCAGTCCCCGCTCTTACCGCGCCGTCCAGCATCCGGGATCTTAGTTCCGGTGTGATGCCCGGCGACGGCGACTCCTCGGCGACCTTCTGGTGACGGCGCTGGACCGAGCAGTCCCGCTCTCCGAGCGCTATCACCTTGCCGCTCGCGAGTCCGAGGATCTGGACCTCGACGTGGCGGGCGTGTTGAATGAACTGTTCAATGAGGATCCGCGAGTCCCCGAAAAAGCGCTCTGCACGCGACCGTGCAGTGTCGAAGGCTGCCCGCAGGTCTTCGTCATTGTCGGCGACTATCATTCCGATGCCGCCGCCGCCTCCGGATGGTTTAACGATGACCGGGTAGCCGACAGAATTGGCGATCTCTACTGCCTCAGCGGCGTCGCTTACCGGTTCGGCCGATCCTGTCGCCACCGGCACGCCTGCGGCCTGCATCAGGTTGCGGGCGTTGATCTTGTCCGCCACCATGTCCATGGAGTCCGGTGAAGGTCCCACCCACGTGATGCCGCTTTCGATAACCCGCCGGGCGAAGCCGGAATTTTCGGCGAGGAAACCGTAGCCAGGGTGGATGGCCGAAGCCCGGACGGTACGGGCTGCTTCCATCAGTTTGTCGACGTTCAGGTAGGATTCGGCAGGATTGGCCGGACCCAGGGAGAAAAATTCCGAGGCTTCCTTTACGAAGGGCAGCTCTGTGTCCACATCCGAGCAGACGGCGATGGTCCGGATGCCCAGGGCGTTCGCTGTGCGGATGATGCGCCGGGCGATCTCGCCGCGGTTGGTGACCAAGAGGGATTCAAACAACGGCGTGGTCATGACTTGACGACTCCTTTGGCGATGAGGCGCGCCTTGGCCGAGGCACGGAAGCGGTCTGCAAGGACCGCGAGAACGAGCGCCAACCCCAGGGCGATGCTCTGCATGTTCGTATCGAGCCGCATGAAGTTCATTCCGTTGCCCAGCAGCATGATGAAGATGACGCCCAGGACAGTGCCGCCGACGCCGCCGCGGCCGCCCTGGAGCGAGGCGCCGCCGATGACGGCCGCGGTGATGGATTGAAGCGCGAAAGCTCCCCCAAAGGTCGGTTGCCCTGAGCCGCTGCGGGCAGTCAGGAGGTAGGCCGCGATAGAGGACAGAACGGCGCAGATGATGTAGGTGGCAATCAGGTTCCGCCGCACCTGGATGCCCGCGGTTTTTGCTGCCAGGGCATTTCCGCCGATGGCATACAGGTGGCGGCCGAACGTTGTCCATTTCAGTGCGACGAAAACAATCGCCAGGATCGGCAGTGCTACGAGAACCAGGTTGGGTATGCCCAGGGTGAAGCCTGACCCGAGGCCGACTATGTAGTCCCTCGGCAGGCCGGACACGGTGGCGCCCCCGCTGTAGACCAGCGTGATGCCCGTGACGATGGTGGCAGTGGCAAGTGTCACGATGAACGGGTTGACCTTCAGGAAAGCCACGCCGAGGCCGTTGGCCATCCCGACGACCAGTCCGACTGCGATGCAGACGACGAAACCCATGATCATGGACTGGCCTGAGAATTCCGGTATGCCGCCATAGACTTTCTGCATCATCGTGGCAGACACGATGGAAGACAGCGCGACGGTTGCCCCTACGGACAGATCAAATCCGCCCGTTACCAGTACCAGCATCTGTCCCAGGGAAATCAGCAGGAGCGTGACGGATTGCTGGGAGACGGATAGCAGGTTGTCGGGCTGCAGGAAGCGGTCGTTTGCCACGGCAAAGACGACCACCATGACGATCAGCAGCGGCGGCAGCGGTCCGACGCTGCTGAAAAACCTGAGCCAGAACTGGCGGTTTGGTTTCTTGGTACCTCGGACGGCGGTCGCCGGGCCCTTGACTTCGGTTGTTGACATGGCAGTCCTTATGCTGATGCGCCTACTGCATGCCCAAAGGCACCAGCGACAACGGCTTCGTTTGTGATTTGGTTGCCAACGAGCTCGGCCTGAACGCGCCCGCCGTTCATCACATAGACCCGGTCGGCAAGTCCGACGACCTCCTCGAGGTCGGAGGAGACCATGAGGACGCCGGCACCGTCACTGCACAGCTTGCGGAGATTGGCATATATCTCCTGGCGGGCCCCGACATCCACCCCGGAAGTAGGCTCGGCCACCACGAAAACCTTCCGTTCCCGTGTCAGGGCGCGGGCCAGAACGACCTTCTGTTGATTGCCGCCCGACAGGGCCCGGGCCTCGGCAGTTACGGACCGCGGCCGGATATCGAGCCGCTCGGCCAGTGCCTGCGCGAGGGAACGGATCCGTGCTCCGTGGATCAGCCCCAGCGTGCTGTACTTCTTAATCCGGTTGACTTCAAGAGCAATGTTCTCCTGAACGCTGAGGTCAAGCGCAAGGGCTTCCCGCCTGCGGTCCTCCGGCATGAAGCCGATACCCGCCTGGATCATCTGGCGGGGGTTGGGGCGACTGAATTTCCTGCCGTTGACCGAGACGGAACCGCTGGACAGGGGGATGAGACCGAGGACGGCCTTTGCGAGTTCACTTTTGCCCGAACCCACGAGCCCGGCCACGGCGACAATCTCACCCCGACACACCCGCAGGGATGCATGGGCGACCTTGCCGTCGGCCGTGGATGCATCCTCGATCTCCAGCAGGGGTTCGCCCTTGGTTTCGGCCTTTTGCGGATAGACGGCCGCGAGCTCCCGGCCGACCATGTCGGTGATCAACTGCTCTTCGGAAACCTCGTCGAGGGTATGGGTCGAAATGAAGGTGCCGTCCCGCATCACGGTGACCCGGTCGCCCAGGCGTCGGACCTCCTCCATCCGGTGGGTGATGTAGAGAAGCGCCCAGCCCTCGTCCCGGAGCCGGTCTATGATCCGGAAAAGCCGGTCCGCTTCCCGTTCGCTGATGGCGGCCGTGGGCTCATCGAGAAGGAGGATGCCCGGTGTCCCGAGCAGCCCTTTCGTGATCTCCACGAGCTGCTGTTCGGCCCTTGGCAGCGTTCCAACCTCAGCGTCCGGGTCGATGGCTGCCCCAAGCTGGCCGACCTTCTCCCGGGCAATGGCCCGCATCTTGGTGCGGTTCACGAACCCAAAGGTTTTCACCTCACGGCCGAGGAACAGATTCTCGGTGACGGACAGCGTTGGAGCCAAACTGAAATCCTGCAGGACGACGTTGATGCCCAGTTTCCGGGCATTCGCCGGTGAGTGGTGGGCGACGTCCGAGCCGCGGACGGTAATGGTGCCGCTGTCCGGCTGGTAGTTACCGAGGAGGATGTTCACAAGCGTGGATTTTCCCGCGCCGTTCTCGCCCAGCAGGATGTGTACTTCGCCGGGGTAAAGGTCGAGGGACATCCCTTTGAGTGCCCTCACGGGCCCGAAGGTCTTGACGATATTGCCAAGTGCAACGATCGGATGCTGTTCCAATGCCAGCTTCACTCCCTTCAGATGCGAGTGCCCACGAACCGGGAACACACGCGGGGCCCGGCCCCGCGTGGATGGATCAGCTCTTCGGTGTCCAGCTCGTCACCGTCTTGAAGTCCCGCGGCGCGAACATCTCGTTGTAGGGCACGTCGGCGGCGTTCTCCTGGGTGATCATCTTGGGCACCGGTCCGGATGTGGGCGCCTCCAGCTTCTCGCCTTCCAGCATGCGGACGGCTTGGTCAACGGCCATACGTCCCTGGATGGTGGTGAAGTCCGTTGGCGAACCTACGGCGTCGCCGGCCACGATCGCGTCGTACACGGGCGGGATGATGTCGAAGGCGTAGACGTCAACTTTTCCCGTCATGTTGGCGTTCCGCACCGCATTCACACCGGCTTCGGCAGCAATATCAACTCCCACGATGTGGGTGATGTCGGGATGGACCTTGAGGGTGTCCTCAATGAGGTTCTGCTGGATCTCCAGGCCCGGATCGGCGCGCCGCATCTCCGCCATCTTGACGTTGGTTCCTTTGATGGTGTCCTGGAAACCCTTGACTGCCGCATCGGACCATCCGGCGCCTTCCGGCCCGGGGAAGAAACCCACCAAGGCGGGTGACCCCTTGGTGTCATCGATGATGTACTCGGCCGTCGTCACTGCCAGATCATGGAAGCTCACGAGCGCGTGGGAGAAGAGGGGATTGTCCTTGGACTCGGGGCAGTCCGTACCGTTGATGAAGTCCACCACCGGTATTTTCTTTTCCAGCGCGGCGGCCACCTGGGGGCATACGCCCGTTGCGTTGATGGCGCCCAGAACGATCGCGTCGTAGCCGCCGTTGATGCAGTCCTGCATCTGGCTTAGCTGCTTGTCGAGGTTGGTATAGCCTCCAGCCTCGAACATGCTGTACTCAACCTTGTCCCTCTGTGCCTCGATCAGCGTCCCGTAGTTCGTGGCGGCCCAGTAGGAATCCTTCATGTGAGGGAACAGGACGCAGATCTTCCACTGCTTGGTAATTTTGTCGTTTGCAATGGGCTCATAGGTGGTTTCCGTCGTCTTGCCGTTCAGAGCCGTGTTGAGGGCGGGCGTAGTCCAGTTCTCCGCGGAACCGGTGCCCGTGGCTTCCCCGGTCTGCCCGTCTCCGGAGCCTCCCATTGCCCCGCACCCGGTTGCCGCCAAGGTGGCGGCCAGTGCAAGCGCGCCGATGGTGTTGGCTTTCCTGTTCAGCTTCATGTGTTTCTCCCAGCGCCGATAGCCGAAGGCCCGCCCGGCAGAGGCCGATTAAGTCGATTGCCTTTTGTACACAATCTGCAGCGGGTGTTGCCAGCATAGTCCGTGACGGGGATCACATCAACACTTTTCGCGCTGTTTCTCGCATCGCTTGAAGTTCAGTGCTGAAGTACGGCCTGGACCTGCCGCACCTATCGCGAGCGCTTCAGGTCTCGCCGGGCCGGCCGGGGCGGACCCCTGTCAATCGCGGTTTCTTCGCGCCGACCGGCAGGCTTTCCGGGCCAACTCCGGGCTACGGAGTAAACTATGCAATTGTCGACTAAAGACATCTGACACGGACAGCGATGGTTACGGGTTCGACCAGAACGAGTTGGTGGGGCTCAATGGCAGCGAGGATGGAAATCAGGATGAAAAGGGGAGTGCTCGACCCGATAGTGCAGGAGTCTACGCCGGCCATTATTGCCCGCCGTATCCGCGATGCAATCGCCCGAGGTGATTTCGCTCCAGGCCTCCAACTCGGTGAAGCCGAGCTTGCCAAAGAACTGGGGGTCAGCCGGGGGCCCCTGCGGGAGGCCATGCAGCGGCTCACCCAGGAAGGGCTGCTCGTCAGTTACCGGAACAGGGGCCTCTTCGTCGTCAGTATGGACGAGGACGATTTTCGGGACATCTACCTGGCCCGAACCGCGGTGGAAGCAGCCGCCATCCGCCGCCTGGTCAGCACAAACCCGGAGGACAGCGCGGCCCAGCTAATGAAAGCCGTGCATGCCATGGAGGATGCGGCGGAAAGCCCCCGCGGCGAAGCCATGACCGAAGCGGACATGAGCTTCCATGCCCTCCTGGTTGAGCTCGCCGGCAGCCCTCGCCTGAAGAAGATGCACGACACTCTCCTGACGGAAACACGGATGTGCCTCAATGCCCTGAAAAGCACGTACGCTACCGCCGACAAGCGCATCGCCGAGCACAAACGCATCGCGGAAGCCATCTCCAGGGGAGATTCAGACCTCGCCGAGAAGCTGATGGCCGAACACATGGAGGACGCACTGATGCGGCTGATCCCCTAGCCGTCCCCTCGGATTGCGCCAGTGCTCCCTCACCTTCCATATTTCCCGCCGATGAGTGGGGGAGCCATTCGCGAGGCGGCGTCGTGGGACGAGGTTGCCAATCCCTAGACCCGCGGGATGGCCATGTACTTGATCTCCAGAAATTCATCCA
Source organism: Arthrobacter sp. B0316-1-20 (assembly GCF_059091865.1). NCBI lineage: Bacteria > Bacillati > Actinomycetota > Actinomycetes > Micrococcales > Micrococcaceae > Arthrobacter > Arthrobacter sp. B0316-1-20. The sequence continues at coordinate 107,883 of NZ_JBNHHC010000008.1, forward strand.
AGCCCACGCGCCCGCCCTCGCGGCCCAGACCGGAGGCCTTGATGCCGCCGAACGGCGCCGCCGGATTCGAAACGATGCCCGTGTTTAGGCCGACCATGCCCGACTCCAGACCCTCGCCGACGCGGAAGGCGCGGTCCAGGTCCTGGGTGAACACAAAGCTGGCAAGGCCCCAAGGGGTGTCGTTCGCCCACCGCACCACCTCGTCTTCGGTGTCGAAGGGGATGACGGGCGCCACCGGGCCGAAAATTTCTTCGTTCATCAGCGCGGCGTCGGGGCCGACGTCCGCAAGCACTGTTGGGGAGTAGAAGTAGCCGCTGCCCTCCGGGCGGGAGCCGCCGCAGACCACCTTGGCGCCCTTGGAAACGGCGTCGTCCACAAGTTCCTGGACCTTGTTGAGAGCCTTTTCCTCCACGAGCGGGCCGACGTCCGTGCCGCTCACTGCGCCGTCACCGACCTTCAAGGCGCTCAGCCGCTGGGCGAGGCGGACGGAGAAGTCAGCGGCCACGGAGCGCTGCACGAAGATCCGGTTGGCGGCGGTGCAGGCTTCACCCATGTTGCGCATCTTTGCGGCGAAAGCTCCCTCAACGGCGCGGTCCAAGTCCGCGTCATCAAACACAATGAGAGGGGCGTTCCCGCCCAGTTCCATGGAAGAACGCATGACGTTTTTGGCAGCCTGCTCCAATAAGCGGATGCCCACGCCGGTGGACCCGGTGAAGCTAATCTTTCGGGCAATGCCGCTTTCCATCCATGGGGTGACCACCTCGGAGGCTTTGGAGGTCGTGACCAGGTTCAGCACACCCTTGGGCAGGCCAGCCTCTGCCAGGACGTCTGCCAGTGCCAGCGAAGACAGTGGAGTGAGGTTGGCAGGCTTGAAGACCATGGTGCAGCCGGCCGCAATGGCAGGGCCGATCTTCCGGGTGCCCATCGCCAGTGGAAAGTTCCAGGGCGTGACCAAGACGCAGGGTCCAACGGGTTCCTTCGAGACGAGGATGCGGTTCTTGCCGTCGCCGCTGGTGGTCAGATCTCCGCTAATGCGGACGGCTTCCTCCGAGAACCAACGGAAGAACTCGGCGGCGTACGCCACCTCGCCTCTTGACTCGGCCAAGGGTTTTCCCATTTCCGTGGTCATAATCAATGCCAGTTCGTCTTGGCGGGCCATGATCAGGTCGAACGCGCGGCGCAGGATTTCGCTGCGCTCCCGGGGCGGGGTCTTGGCCCACTGTTTCTGGACCCGGCCGGCGGTTTCGATCGCCCGGCGCGCGTCTTCGGGGCCCCCATCGGCGACGCTGGCGATGACTTCCTCGGTGGCAGGATTGACGACATCGAACCGGGCACCGGACGATGCTTCGGTCCACTCCCCGTCAATGTAGAGGTTCGTGCTGACCTTTGCGACGGCATCGAGCGCCTTCTGTGACGTTCGGGAGCCGGCTGACTGAATGCTCATGAGCGATCCTTTTCTTGGTTGGAGGTGTTGTGGCCGGCGTTGCGTTGGGAAATCAATGCTGCTCATTCGCCGGGGTCCAATAGTTGGGCCAGGTGACGACCCGGCCTGGAGCCATCGATCTGTTTCACCTGCATGGCGCAGGAGAAACCGTCAGTAAGGATCACCGAAGAGGAATCGGTCTCGCGCAGGGCCGGGACCAGCGCTTGCTCGGCAACCAGCATGCTGATGCCGTAGTGATCCTTCTCGAAGCCGAAGTTTCCGGCCACGCCGCAGCAGCCGGGCGCATCCACCACACTCTTGACGCCCGCGGCCCTGAGTGCCGAGCGCTGAACACCGGCTCCGAAGACCGAGTATTCGTGGCAGTGCGTCTGCAGCACCACTTGTTCTGGAAGGGGGCGGGCCGGCGCTGGTTTCCAGCCGGCGGTGGACAGCTCGTCGACGTACGTCGCAAAGCTTCGCACCCGGGCGGCAACCCGGCGGGCCCGTTCCGTGTGGACCAGCTCGGGCAGGTCCTTGCGCAGCGCCGCCGCGCAACTGGGTTCCACCACCACGATGGGCCGATCGGTCCCGTCATCCAGAACCTCCGCTGCCGCGGCCATGTGCTTTTTCGCGGTATCCAGCTGGCCGGTGGAAATCCAGGTCAGGCCGCAGCAGGACTCGGCTGAGCATTCCACGGAGCCCGAGCCGGCCAGGACGCGGGCAGCGGAACCGGCCACCTCCGGCCGGAAGCCGCGGGTGAAACTGTCCACGAAAAGCACCACGCCGTGGACATCCGGAGCAAGGCCACCGCTGTGGTTGGTCGCCGGACCAATGCCCGCGGCCGCTACTTCGCGACGCCACTCGCCGGCTCCGGCGAAACGCGGCATCGCACGCCGGGTGGTCAGCCCGCCGAGGGCGGCGGCGACCTTCGCCAGCGGGGTGGACATCACGGCGTTGACCAGAGGCGCGGAGCGGCCCGTGAGCTTAAGCCAGCGGGGCAGCCAGCCCAGGGAGAAGTGGGACATCGGGCGGAGTCTGCCCTTGTAGTAGTGCGAGAAGAATTCGGATTTGTAGGTGGCCATGTCGACGCCCGTGGGGCAGTCGGTGGAGCAGGCCTTGCAGGACAGACAGAGATCAAGCGCCTCGCGGACCTCCTCGGACTTCCAGCCTTCCTCCACGGTGCGGGCGCCGCGAACCATGTCCTGGAGTACCCGGGACCGGCCCCGGGTGGAATCCTTCTCATCCTTCGTGGCGCGGTAGCTGGGGCACATTACGCCGCCCGCGTCCGTGCGGCATCGCCCCACGCCTATGCAGCTTTGAAGCGCGTGGACCCACGGATCCGTACCGCTGCCGGTGGAGGTCTCGGGGGTGTCGGTTTCGGCGGTCGCTCCGCCACCGGCGCTGACCGGGCGCAGGTCGAAGCTCGTGCGCCAGTGCCGTTCGGGAATGCCTTGCAGCGCCAGATTGACGTCCAGGTGGTCAGGATCGGTGAGGGATCCGGGATTGAGGATTCTTGCCGGGTCCCAGGTGCGCCGGTACGCGGCGAAGGCCGCCAGCAGGCGCGGGGAGTACATCAGGGGCAGCAGTTCCGATCGTGCCCTGCCGTCGCCGTGTTCGCCGGACAGCGAACCGCCGTGGCGGACGACCAGCCGGGCAGCTTCCTGTGTGAAGTCGCGGAAGACGCGGCGGCCGGCTGGGGTGCGCAGGTCATAGGTAATCCGGATGTGCATGCAGCCGGCACCGAAGTGTCCGTACATTATGCCCGTCAGCTCGTAGCGGCCCAGAAGGCCGCGGAAGTCTGAGAGGTAATCCGCAAGGTTCTCCGGGGCGACTGCAGAGTCTTCCCATCCTGGCCAGGATTCTCCACCCGTGGAGAGCCGCGCTGAGAGCCCGGCGCCGTCCTCGCGGACACGCCAAAGAGCGGCTCGCTCCTGCAGGTCCGGCACGGCGTGCCCATCCACCAAGCGGCCGTTTTCCCTGAGTCGGGCGAGCAGCCGGTCAGCTTCCGCCCGGACCTGGTGCGGATTCCCGCCGTCGAGGTCCACGTACAGCCAGGCTTTGCCTGTGGGCAAACCCGTGACCGAGCCCTTGCCGCGGCGGAAGCGCATGGTGTCCACGATCGCCTCATCGATACCTTCGACGGCAGCCGGGGAGAACTCCAGGATGGTCATGACGTCCCGAGCCGCGTCGACTATGTCCGCGTAACCCAGGCACACCAGCAGGGCGCTGGCGGGCTTAGGGACGAGCTTCATCCGGGCGCCGACAATGATGGCACAGGTCCCCTCGGAACCCGCGAGGGCTCGGGCGATATTGAACCCGTTTTCCGGAAGAAGGTGGGCCAGATGGTAGCCGGAGACTTGACGCCGGATCCGTTCGAGTTCCAGGCGGAACTCGGACAGGTGACTGCGGGCCAAGTCTTTGAAGGAGGCGGTCAGTGCACCCGCACGCGCTGCGGAGTCGTTGTCGCCAGGATCCGTGGCACGCAAACCGCCGGCCGTGGCCGTCAGGCGCGCGCCGTCCGAAGTGACGACGTCAAGCTCCACGACGTGGTCGGAGATCCGGCCGTAGCGAACGGAGTGGCTGCCGCACGCATCATTGCCCAGCGAGCCGCCCACGGTGGCACGGTTCTTGGAGGACGGGTCCGGGGCGAAGGTGAACCGGTGACCGGTGGCCTTCTCCACCTCGTGGGAGAGGACGGCGAGCACGACGCCGGGCTCGACGCTCACGGTGCCCTCCACCTCGTCGATCTCGTGGATCGCGTTCATGTGGCGGGAAAAGTCAAGTATCACGCCTGGGCCCATGGCGTTGCCCGCCATGGACGTCCCGCCGCCGCGCCCGATCAGCGGGGTTGCCGTTTCCCGGCATGCAGCAACGACCGCAAGCACGTCCTCGACCGTCCGGGGGAACACCACGGCAAGCGGGGCTACCCGGTAGTTGGAAGCGTCATAGGAGTATTCCGCTATGCGGCGTGGCGAGCTGTCGGCAGCCACGCCCGCGGATGCCAGGCGTGCAACCACCGCGGGGAGACCTGCATCCGGTGCGCCTGTTCGGCGGGTGCCCGTTGCCGGGCCTGCGGGGGAGCGAACAGCATCCGTCATGGGTGGGCTCAATATTTCGAGGGAACGGCCGCGGTGACGGTGGCGACGGCGTTTTCGAAGCGTTCGAGGCCGGTGGCGATTTCTTCGGCGGTGACGATAAGGGCGGGGATCAGGCGGACGACATTGGCTGCGGGCCCGCAGGTGAGGGTGAGCAGGCCGAGGCGGGTCGTGGCCTGTTGGACTGCTGCCGCGGTGGCGGCGTCGGGGCCGCCGGCTTCGGTGGTGAATTCAATGCCTTGCATCAGGCCCTTGCCGCGGACGTCGCCAATGGCGGGGACGCGGGCTTGGATTTCCTTCAGCCCGGCCTGGAGTTGCTCGCCGCGGATCCGTGAGTTTTCCACCAACCCTTCGTCACGAATGACATCGAGGGTGGCGACGCCGGCGGCGGCAGAGACCGCATTCCCGCCGTAGGTCCCGCCCTGGGACCCGGGCCAGCCCCTGGACATCAGTTCGGTGGAAGCGGCGATTGCGGAGATCGGAAATCCGGAGGCGATGCCCTTCGCAGTGATGAGGATATCCGGGGTGGCGGCGGAGTACTGGTGCCCCCAGAACTTGCCCATGCGGCCCACGCCTGTCTGGACTTCGTCGAAGATCAGCAGGATGCCGTGCCGGTCGGCACGTTCGCGCAGTCCCTCCAGGAACGCCGCCGGGGTGGGCAGATACCCACCCTCGCCGAGGGCCGGTTCGACCAGGAATGCTGCGGTGTCGTTGGGCGCGGTGCGGGTTTGCAGCAGGTAGTCCAGTTCCTTCAATGCGAATTCCACGGCGGCCGCCTCCTCCCAGCCGTAGCGGTAGGCGTAGGGGAAGGCGGACATGTGCACCCCCGACATCAGCGGGGAGAACCCTGCGGAGAACTTCGTTCCGGCGGTGGTCAGCGAAGCCGCCGCAACCGTCCGACCATGGAAACCGCCCTGGAACACTACGAGGTTTGGCCGGCCCGTGGCCATTCTGGCCAAACGGATCGCAGCCTCCACCGCCTCCGATCCGGAATTGGCATAAAACACCGAGTCCAGGCCTTCCGGCAGCACCTCGCCAAGCTTCTCGGTCAACGCCAGCAACGGCTTGTGCATCACCGTGGTGTACTGGGCGTGAATGATCTTTCCCACCTGATCGCGGGCCGCCTCCACTACCCGCGGGTGGCAATGACCCGTGCTCGTCACCCCAATGCCGGTAGTGAAATCAAGGTACGTTTTACCATCGGTCGCGTAGATCCAACTGCCCAGGGCGTGATCGACTGTCAGTGGGGTCGCCTGCTTCAACAGAGGGCTAAGGGAGGCCATGCGTCCCATGATGCGCGTCACATTATTTTATTGTCAACAATCGTCGATCAAGTTAGGGTCAGAGTGGGATACCGCGGATTTGCGCGGAGGCACCGCTCAATCGCCGGGGCGCCCCGCGGTTCTTGATGATTTTCCGAAAACACAAGGAGCAACCATGAGCACAGCATCAGCCGTCGTTGCGCGACAGGGTGTCCTGGCCGACGCCCTGGTCCCCAGCACCGCCTTGGCCAACACCGCGCTGGTTGTGGGCGGGGCAGGCCTGACCGCCGTCATGGCGCAGCTGGCCGTGCCGCTGTGGCCGGTCCCGATCACCGGCCAGACCCTGGCCGTCCTGCTGGTCGGCAGCACGCTGGGCCCGGTCCGCGGCATGCTGTCGATGGCACTGTACTGGGTGGCCGGCGTGGCTGGCATGCCGGTGTTCAGCGACGCATCCTCCGGCCTGGCCGCCGCCGTTGGCCCGACCGGCGGCTACCTGGTGGGCTTCATCGCCGCCGCGGGACTGACCGGATGGCTGGCCAAGCGCAACTGGGACAAGAAGTTCCTGGGCGCCACCGTTTCATTCTTGGCGGGCACCGTGATCACCTTCGTCTTCGGCATGGCCTGGCTGGCCATTTCTTTGGGCGCCGACCTGCAGCAGACGCTCGAGTGGGGCCTATACCCGTTCATCATCGGCGGCATCGTGAAGTCGCTGATCGCGGCAGCGGCCATGCCGGCCGCGTGGAAGCTGGCGGCCCGGCTGCCCAAGGACTCTGCCCGCGCCTAAGGGACTCGACCCGCCCGCTTGGAATGCCCCTGCTCTAGGACGTGATGCCACCTGAGGATACTCGTATCGTGTCCACTTGAATTCCGGGCTCCCTCAATGCTTGTTCCAACAAGACGCCGCCGCTGCACCGAGTCCAGTTCAGGTGTCGTCCGGGAATGCTGAGTAGCGATCCGGTCGGGATCCTGTTCGGCGCCCCTTAGCGCGTGCCCCGCTTTGTTGGTAGAGGGCCAGGACGACGGCGAGCATGGCTGCGGCGGCGATCTGCTGCCACTCTCCCTCGAACGCCTTGAGCTTTTCCGAGCCGGAGGCGTTGAAGGACCCGTGAAGGAGGCCGACGATGAGGATGCTTCCGCCCGTGCCCAGATACACCATGCCTGCCAGGAGCCTGAAAATCGGGGCGAAGAGGAACAGGACCGCCCAGTAGAAAAGCACCTCCTGGACGGGCGTCCCCGTGAAGCCTTTGTCCGCGAAGGCGAGGGGGAGGTGGATGAGGGCAAAGGGTAAGGCTGTCAGCAGCGAGCCGGCGATCAGGCCCCACCGCTCCATCAGCCGGTGCTGTACCACGGCGGTCCAGGCCAGTTCCTCCCAGATATTCGCCAGCACAGCCCCGACGAGGATGGCATTGAGGAAATAGTTGCCGGTTTCAGCGGCCCAGCCGGCTTCCGGTTGCCGAAAAGACCCGGTCGCCGCGGCGATCAGCAGGGTCAGCACGGGTATGGCGAGCAGGGCGGCGATATACCAGCCGACGCCTACCCGCCAGCGGACAGCCTGCCGAAAAAGGCCCCGGACCGCCTTCCCGCCGCCGGAGGCTGCGGTCACGAGGACCGCAGTACTCAGCAGGATCAGCAGCTCTGCCAGGAGCCCGGGCACAACGTTGCCCAGCAAAACGATCGATATCGCCTGCGCCGCCCACGTCAGCCCGATCGCAATGACCACAAAGGCAGTTACCGGATGCCGGGCGATCAGGCGTCCCGCACGGCCTCCGCGGGGAGATGGCGCCGGTTCGGCTCTCGAGGCACCGTTATCCATGCTCACCCATTCCATGATCAGGCGGCCAAGCCCGGCTCCCGGGACTGCAACGGGTGGCGGCTGCAAGGGGGAGCGGGCGGTATGGCCGACACTTTTCTCCGCTGCCGGATTTGTGTCAAGCGCTGAAGTCCGACCGGCCGCGGTCCCGGAAGCATCCCCGGGGATGCCGGAAAGGGGAGCGCAGTCGGGCCGGTCAATCGTCGGAGAGAGGGCCCCGGCGATCGACGCAAACAGACGGGTTATTCGGAGTTTGGGCGCCTGCGGTTGCGCTTGGTCTCCGAGCGCAACCGTTTCGATTCGAGCCGGCGGCGCCGCGAGCCAGCCGTGGGCCGGGTTGCCCGCCGGACGACCGGCGGAGTCACCGCGTCCCGCAGGAGTGCGACGAGGCGTTGCCGCGCCGCAGCCCTGTTTTGCCGCTGGGAGCGGTGTTCGGAGGCGCTGATGGTGAGCACCGTGCCCGAGATCCTCTCGGAGAGCCTGGCGACGGCTCGTTCGCGTTGGGTCTCGCTGAGCGCCGTTGTGGTGCCCAGATCGAGACTGAGCTGCACGCGTGAGTCGGCGGTGTTGACGCTCTGGCCGCCGGGGCCCGAGGCTCGGGAGAACTGCTCGACCAGCTCTCCCGCCGGCACCCGGAGGCCGCGGGGCGCGCCGGGTCCCGGGGGCACAAGCAGGTCATCCACACGATTTATTGTGCCGCAACTCCGACGCGGCGCAGCTGGCGGAGGGCTTCTTTTTTGTCCTCCCGGCTCGCTAGCATGTCGCGCATGGCCATCAAACTGGAGAACGTCGGCATCGCCGTTCGCGACCTCGAAGCAGCGATCGCCTTCTTCACCGACCTCGGCCTGACGGTCCTCGGCCGCGACACGGTCAGCGGTGACTGGACCGACACCGCCGTCGGGCTCGATGGCAACCACGCCAACATCGCGATGCTCCAGACCCCGGACGGCCACGGCCGGCTCGAGCTTTTCGAGTACCTCCACCCCGAAGCGATCGAGTCGACGCCCACCCGCCCGAACGAGATCGGCATGCACCGGGTCGCTTTCTCGGTCGACGATTTGGACAAGGCCCTCGAAATAGCCGCGAAACACGGCTGCCGGCCGCTTCGCGGGGTGGCGACCTACGAGGACGCCTATAGGCTCACGTACGTCCGCGGTCCCAGCGGCATCATCGTGATGCTCGCCGAGGAACTGAAGAAGAACTGACCGGTGCCGGTGTCGCCGTGGGAACCCGGCACACCCAGCGTGAAGGGGCGGAACGATCATGGGAACCCTCGCCTTCGTGGCAACAACGTCCATCGACGGCTACGTCGCCGATGCCGACGGCGACTTCCAGTGGACGGGCCCGAGCGATGCCGTGTTTGCCGTGCACCTCGAGCGCATGGCGGAGGTGTCCACCGAGGTGCTCGGGCGGAGAACCTATGCGTTGATGGGGTACTGGGACACCTATCCGGATGGCGAGGACCGTCCTGTGGCTGAGCGGGAGTTCGCCCGGCGCTGGCGGGGCCTGGACAAGGTCGTGGTGTCGTCGACCATGACAGTCGAAGAGCTCACCTCGGACCGGGCACGCATCGTGCCGCGCCTGAGCCTGGTCGAGCTGCAGCGGGTCGTGGAGGGTGCGAAGGGTGTAGTCGAGATCTTCGGGCCCACGGTCGCGGCAGACGCAATCCGTGCGGGCCTGATTGACGACTTCCGGTTCTTCGTGGTGCCAAAGATGGTGGGCGGAGGCCTGCGTGCCCTGCCCGACGACGTGCACCTCGACCTGCGCCTTACCGAACACAGAATCTTCGACAACGGCATCGCGTACCTGAGATACGTGCCTCGACAACCCGCCGAGGCACGATAAGGATGCTGGACCTGCTGGGTGGCGCGGACGTGAAAAGGTGCCGAGGACGGCACCTGCACCCTGCCCCTCGGGGGGTTCGGCTACAAGTGGTTGCGCCTGCAGCATCCCGAGGACCGGCGGCTCCCATAGGCCGTCGCGAAGGACGACGGCGACGCGCTTTAGGGCCCGAACACCATCCGTTGTACTGCGCCGCGTGGCAGCCCGCGGCTGCAAGTAGACCTGCCGCTGACGAAGGGCAAGCATTATTGTCGAGTCCCGGTATTGTCCGCAGGCGCTGAGAGGTGCCTACTGGTGGGAGGAGCCCGAACCAGCGGTATGGCTTGCCGAGGGGTTGTGCACGGCCTCGAAATTGCGCCTCTAATATGCAGCGGCAGGCGGGGCTCCGGCTGATAAACCATTGGAGGTAGCCATGTTCGCACGAGTCAGCACTTACGGAGGCAACCAGGACACTTCCAGCGGGCCCCCGGAGGATCTCGTCACCCGGGTGCTGGAACTCCCCGGTTGCCGGGGCTTCTATTTCCTGAACGGGAAGGGGAACGGCAAATCTTTATCCATCGCGCTGTACGACACGGAAGAAAACCTGGCTGGAAGTAAGGAAAGGGCGAAGAGTCTCCGCTCTGAGGCAAGCAACTCCCTATCGTTGGAGATCCTCGACGTCGAAGAGTATGAAGTCGCCACCGCCGAGCTCAACGACTAGCGAGCTCAACGGCTAAGCGGCTGCCTTCAAGCGTCGGATGACCCGGGTACGGCCCGGTGGCGCGGGCTGTCCGGGTTCATGAGTGAGTGTTTGCGGCTGTAGAACAGGTAGATGGCCAGGCCGATGATCAGCCAGACCACGAAGCGCAGCCAGGTTTCCCAGTGCAGCTGGAGCATCAGGAAGCCGGAGGCCAGGACCCCGAAGGCCGGGACGACCGGCATCCACGGCAGCCGGAAAGTCCGCGGCACCTCGGGACGGGTGCGCCTCAGCACGATTACGGCCACACAAACCACCACGAAGGCGGCCAGGATGCCGATGTTGGTGAGGTCCGCCACGGCCCGGATGGGGAACACTCCGGCCAGCAGCGCCGACGCGATGCCGGCGATCCAGGTCACCCGCTGCGGGGTGCCGTGCCGGTCCGTCGCCGCAAACCAGGACGGCAGCAGCCCGTCGCGGCTCATGGAGAACCACACCCGGGTCACGCCCAGCAGGAAGGTGAGCATCACGGTCAGGATCGAAACAACGGCGAAGGCGGCAATGATCGTGGCCACGACCGGCAGCCCGACCGACTCGAAGGCGGACGCGAACCCCGCGGTGGGGCTGATGTCCCTGTAGTTCTGCATGCCGGTCAGCACCAGGGTGGCCAGCACATAGAGAGTCATCGCGATGGCCAGCGACAGCAGGATCGCCTTCGGCATGTGCTTCTTGCCGTCGACGGATTCCTCTGCCGCCGTGCTCATCGCGTCATAGCCGAACACCGCGAAGAACACGGTGGCGGCTCCGGCCAGTACCGGACCGAATCCGGAGGGCATAAACGGGTTGTAGTTGCCCGGGTTCACGAAGAAGAACCCCAGCCCGATGATGAAGAGGATCAGCAGGATCTTCAGCCCCACCGCTATCAGTTCGAACCGGCCGAAGGTGCGGGTCCCGCGGCTGAGGATCCAGGTAATCAGCAGGCAGACCACGATGGCCGGCAGGTTGACCACGCCGCCCTCGACCGTGTCGGCGGTGCCCTCCATCCACGCCGGGACCTGGACGCCGATGCCCTCCATAAAGGCGCTGAAATAGCCCGAGATGCCGATGGCGACGACGGCGACGATGGCAGTGTATTCCAGCAGCAGGTCCCAGCCGATGAACCAGCCGATGACCTCCCCCAGGGCCACATAGCCATAGGTGTAGGCCGAACCGGCAAACGGGATCATGCCCGCGAATTCCGCGTACGACAGGGCCGCCGCCGCGCTGGCCAGGCCGGCAATGAGGAACGAAATGAGCACCGCCGGGCCGACCGGAGCCGCCTCGGGGCCGCCGTTGGCCACCAGCCCGGCCAACGTGAAAATGCCGATGCCGATGATCCCGCCGACGCCGATCGCGGTCAGCTGCCACACGCCCAGGCTTTTGGACAGATGGCTTTCCCCGCTCTCCTCCGCCAGCTCCGTGATCGGCTTGCGCCGGAGGAGGGACTGGGAACCGCTCCAAGTAGCCATGCCAGACTCCGATGTTCGCGCCTGCATCTGCGGCCGGAGCCTGCGCCAGGGGCGGCTCCGTCCCGCCGATGCCCCGTACGTGTCCGAGTATGGACCGCGCGCTGCCCGCAGGGAATACCTTGCCGGCCCTCACGTGCAAAACCGGCAAACTCCGGCCCCGGTCTGGCCCGCGGCGGGTAGCTTCGAGACAGGGACAAGCCGAAGACCGTGGACGAGTACCAGGCGGCGTTCCCCGCAGGCGCCCGCTCGCTGCTGGGGGAGCAGCCTGTGCCCCGGAGCTGCTCCTCCGCCGTCGTCGTTTTCCCCTGTTGTAGAGAAATTGGATGGGTTAGGGTGGGCCCATGTCGCGGTTCAGCTTCCTGGAGTGGCCGGTGGTACGGCAGTTCCGCACGAGTGATTCACTCGGGCGGGGCGAGGCCGTGACCTCGCAGCGGACCCGTGAAATCGCTCCCCGGACGTCCACCGCGGACCGCGTGGTGCAGAGCGTGTGTCCATACTGCGCGGTGGGCTGCGGCCAGCGTGTCTTCGTCAAGGACGAAAAGGTTGTGCAGATCGAGGGCGACCCGGATTCGCCGATCTCCCGCGGCCGGCTCTGCCCCAAGGGATCCGCAAGCGAGCAGCTGGTCAACGCGCCCGGCCGGCAGACGAGGGTGCTCTACCGGGCGCCCCACGCCAAGGACTGGCAGCACCTTGACCTGGACACCGCCGTCGACATGATTGCCGACAGGTTCCTCGACGCGCGCCGGAACACATGGCAGCAAAGCGATGAGCACGGCCGGCCGCTCCGGCGGACCATGGGCATCGCCGGGCTGGGCGGGGCGACCCTCGACAACGAAGAAAACTATCTGATCAAGAAACTCTTCACCGCTGCGGGCGCCATCCAGCTCGAGAACCAGGCCCGCATTTGACACTCCGCAACGGTTCCCAGTTTGGGAACCTCGTTCGGACGCGGCGGCGCGACGCAATCGCTGCAGGACATGGCCAACGCCGACTGCATCGTCATCCAGGGCTCCAACATGGCCGAGTGCCATCCCGTGGGCTACCAGTGGGTGACGGAAGCCAGGGCCCGCGGCGCGAAGGTCATCCATGTGGATCCTCGGTTTACCCGCACCAGCGCGGTGGCAGACAGGCACGTGCCCATCCGTGCCGGTTCGGACATCGTGCTGCTGGGCGCCCTGATCAATTACGTGATCAGCAACGATCTGTGGTTCAAGGATTACGTGCGGGCCTATACCAATGCGGCGACCCTGGTGAACCAAGAGTTCCGTGACACCGAGGACCTGGACGGGCTGTTCTCCGGATTCGATCCGGAAACGGGCCAGTACGACCTCGCGTCCTGGGCCTATGAACGGAAGGCGGAGGCCGGAGAAGCCGGCGGCCACGAACACGGCGCCGACACCGCGGACCGGGCGACCGGGCACCAGTACGGCAGCGGAGGGCCGACCCTGGCCCACCCCGATTTCGAGCAGGACCCCACGCTGGAGCACCCGCGGACGGTGTTCCAGATCCTGAAACGGCACTATGCCCGGTACACCCCGGAGATGGTCCGGGACGCCTGCGGCATTTCCCTGGCGGATTTCGACTACCTGGCGCGGGCGGTCACGGAGAACTCCGGCCGCGACCGGACCACCTGCTTTGCGTATTCCGTCGGCTGGACCCAGCACACCGTGGGCGCGCAGTACATCCGGACCGCGGCGATCCTGCAGCTCCTGCTGGGCAACATGGGCCGGCCGGGCGGGGGAATCATGGCGCTGCGCGGCCATGCCAGCATCCAGGGCTCCACCGACATCCCGACCCTGTTCAACCTGTTGCCCGGCTACCTCCCCATGCCGAAGGCCGAGATGGAGACGTTGCAGGACTACCTCGGCGGCATCGCGTCGCCGGACCAAAAGGGCTACTGGGCCGACGCCGATGCCTACACCATCAGCCTGCTCAAGGCCTGGTGGGGCGACGCGGCCCGTGAGGACTCGGACTGGGGCTACGGCTACCTTCCGCGCATCAACGGCCCGCACGGGACCTACCAGACAGTCATGGGCATGCTTGCCGATGAGGTCGAGGGCTACTTCCTGTTCGGCCAGAACCCCGCGGTCGGATCCGCCAACGGGCGCATGCAGCGCCTTGGCATGTCCCATCTGAAATGGCTGGTGGTGCGCGACCTGAACCTCATCGAGTCGGCGACGTGGTGGAAGGACGGCCCCGAGATCGCCACGGGCGAGCTGCGGACCGAGGACATCGGCACCGAAGTATTTTTCCTGCCGGCGGCGACGCACGTGGAAAAGGCCGGAACCTTCACGCAGACCCAGCGGCTCCTGCAATGGCGGCACCAGGCCATCCAGCCGCCGGGGGACTGCCGCAGCGAACTGCAGTTCTTCTACGAGCTGGGCCAACGCCTCCGGGCAAAGCTGGCGGATTCGACCGATGAACGGGACCGGCCGCTGCTGGACCTCACGTGGGACTATCCCACCGACGAACACGGCGACCCCGACGGCGAGGCGGTGCTTGCGGAAATCAACGGCCGGCATCTCACCGGTCCCCGCGCCGGCATGCCCCTCTCGTCGTACACCGAGATGCGCCCCGACGGCTCGACCTCGGGAGGATGCTGGATCTATACGGGCGTGTATGCCGACGGCATCAACCACGCCGCCGACCGCAAGCCCGGCCAGGAACAAGGGCCGGTCGCCTCCGAGTGGGGCTGGGCCTGGCCGGCGAACCGGCGGATCCTCTACAACCGCGCGTCGGCGGACCCCGACGGCAAGCCCTGGAGCGAACGCAAGAAGTACATCTGGTGGGACCCGGAGCAGAACCGGTGGACCGGGGAGGACGTCCCCGATTTCCCGCTGGACCGCGCTCCCGGGAGCAGGCCGGATCCGACGGCCGGCGGCGCCGCCGCGCTGGCCGGAGACGACCCCTTCATCATGCAGGCCGACGGCAAGGGGTGGCTGTTCGCGCCCAAGGGCATGGTGGACGGGCCGCTGCCGACCCACTACGAGCCACAGGAATCTCCGGTCGCCAACCCGCTCTACGGGCAGCAGCAGAATCCCGCCCGCCTCACCTTCCCGCGCGCAGACAATCTCAGCGCGCCGAGTGCCAACGTGCCCGGTGCGGACATCTACCCCTTTGTGTTCACCACGTACCGCTTGACCGAACACCACACGGCCGGCGGGATGAGCCGGTGGCTGCCGTACCTCTCGGAGCTGCAGCCGGAGATGTCCTGCGAAGTGTCGCCGGAATTGGCGGCGGAACGCGGCCTGGAACCGTACGGCTGGGCGACGATCGTCTCGCCGCGGGCAGCCATCGAGGCCAAGGTGCTCGTGACCGAACGGATGAAGCCGCTGGTCGTCGGCGGGCGCACGGTGCACCAGATCGGGGTGCCCTACCACTGGGGCGTCGGACAGGAAGCGGTCATCAGCGGGGACGCAGCCAACGATCTGCTGGGCGTGACTCTCGACCCCAACGTACAGATCCAGGAATCCAAGGCCGGATCGTGCGACATCCTCCCGGGCCGCCGTCCCCGGGGCCCGGAACTGCTCGCCCTGGTCGCCGAATACCAGGCCCGCGCCGGGGTGACGCCCGAGACCGGCAGCGACAAGATCACCCACCCCGGCCCCGTGCCGGGCGATGACACCACGAGGGAAGGCTCATGAACCGGCTGACCGAAGCGCCCGGGGACATTCCGCACACCGGACACCCGCGCAAGGGCTTCTTCACGGACACCTCGATCTGCATTGGCTGCAAGGCGTGCGAGGTGGCCTGCAAGGAATGGAACCGCAATCCCGCCGACCCGCAGCACGAGCTGCTGCAGTCCTCCTACGACAACACCGGCTCGCTGGGAGCCGACACGTGGCGCCACGTCGCCTTCGTCGAGCAGGACCGCGGGCGGATCGAAAAGGCGCGCGACTCCGGGCGCGCACTCGTCAGCCTCGGCATGCCCGGCATCGGCCCGCCGGGAAGCGCGGCTGCAGCAGGGAAGCCTCCGGGCCTGGATACCACGCCCCCCGATACGCCCGATTTCCGCTGGCTGATGTCCTCGGATGTGTGCAAGCACTGCACCAACGCCGGGTGCTTGGACGTGTGCCCCACCGGTGCGCTGTTCCGCACCGAGCACGGCACCGTGGTGGTGCAGGACGACGTCTGCAACGGTTGCGGCACCTGCGTCGCGGGATGCCCGTTCGGCGTGATCGAACGGCGCAGCGACGGCACGGCAGGACCGAAGACAGAGCGCGACTTCACCCCGGGGGAACAGGCCCCGACCCGCAACGTCGGTGTCGCCCAGAAGTGCACGCTGTGCTACGACCGGATCACCGACGGCCAGACGCCGGCCTGCGCCCAGGCGTGTCCCACGACGTCGATCAAGTACGGCGAGCGCGAGGAAATGGTGGCCACCGCGAAGCAGCGGGTAGCAGAACTCCACTCGCAGGGGCTGACCGAGGCACGCCTCTACGGGGCCAACGATGCCGACGGCGTTGGCGGCACCGGTTCCGTGTTCCTGTTGCTCGACGAACCGGAGGTGTACGGGCTGCCGCCGGACCCGCGGGTGCCCACGGCGGACCTGCCGCGCATGTTCAAACGGGCCGGCATCGCCGCGGCCGGGATGTTGGCCGCGGCCACGGCCGCCTTCCTGACGGGAGGTCGCGGGTGACCGTCTCCGACTTCGACAGCTACCGCCCGCCCGAGCCGCCGCGCCGCTCCCGGCGCGGCGGCAAGCGGCGCCGCGCCGGGACCGGAGACGGCTCGGGCGAAATGCCGGTGGTGCCGGAGGCACGGTTCGCCTCCTACTACGGCCGGCCGGTGGTCAAGCCGCCGCCGTGGGGAGACCCGATAGCCCTCTACCTCTTCCTGGGCGGCGTGGCCGGCGGCTCGGCGCTGCTCGGACTCGGCGGGCAATTGACGGGCCGGCGTGCGCTGTGCCGCAACAGCCGCCTGTCCGCCCTCACGGCAGTCGGGTTCGGTGCCGTGGCGCTGATCGAAGACCTGGGCCGGCCCGAGCGGTTCCTCAACATGCTGCGCACCATCAAGCCCACCTCGCCCATGAGCCTGGGCTCCTGGATCCTCGCCGCCTTCAGCGCCGGTGCCGGGATTTCCGCGGCGTCCGAAATCGACCGCCTGACCGGCTCCCGGCTGCCGCTGGGGCCGCTGCGCCCGGTGCTGCGCGCGCTCGAGGGCCCGGCGGGCGTAGGGGCCGCGGTGTTCGCGGCACCGCTCTCCGCCTACACCGCGGTTCTCTTGTCGGACACGGCGAACCCGACCTGGAATGCCGGGCGTGACAACCTGCCCTTCGTTTTCGTCAGTTCTGCCAGCCTCGCCGCGGCCGGTCTTGCCATGATCACGACCCCGGTCCGCGAAGCCGGGCCCGCCCGGGCGCTCGCGGTCCTGGGCGTCGCCGGTGAGGTCATCGCCACCCGGGCCCTGGAACGCGGCATGGACCCGGTGGCCGCAGAACCCCTCCACGAGGGTGCCCCCGGGCAAATGCTCAGGTGGAGCGAGCGGCTGGCCGTCGCCGCCGGCGTGGGGGTGCTCGCCGTCGGCAGGCACAGGCCGGCGGCCGCGGCGTGCGGCACGGCGCTGCTGGCCGCCTCGGCGCTGACGCGGTTCGGCATTCTGCGTGCCGGCATCCGCTCGGCGGAGGATCCCCGCTACACGATCGAGCCGCAGAAGAAGCGGCTCGCGGCTCGGCGCCGCGCGGGCACCGTCCACGATTCGATCACGACCGCCGGCTAATTCGGCCGGCCGCGGGTCTAGCGCACCTCGATCCCGGGTCCCGGAACGGTCTGCCCCACCACCGGGTGCCCGGGCAGTTCCCCGACCACGAGCAATCCGCCGGAAGTCTGCGCGTCGGCCAGCAGCAGCAGGTCATCCTCCGTGATGCCTGCCCCCGGCCGCAGGTGCGGGCGGACCCATTCGAGGTTGCGCCGGGTGCCGCCGGAGATGTAGCCGTCCCGCAGCGCCTCCCGCGCGCCGGCGACGAGCGGCACGGCCTTCCGGTCGATGACCGCACCCACGCCGGACGCGCGGCACATCTTGTAGAGGTGCCCGAGGAGGCCGAACCCGGTGACGTCCGTCGCCGCGCGCACGCCGCCGCGCACCGCCGCGTCCGCGGCCTCCCGGTTCAGCTGCGTCATCACCGCGACCGCCTCATCGAAGACCTCCCCGGTCC
Organism: Arthrobacter sp. B0316-1-20; assembly: GCF_059091865.1. NCBI lineage: Bacteria > Bacillati > Actinomycetota > Actinomycetes > Micrococcales > Micrococcaceae > Arthrobacter > Arthrobacter sp. B0316-1-20. The sequence goes on from NZ_JBNHHC010000008.1 coordinate 125,653, forward strand.
TCTTGTGCCGGTTGTTGAGCAGGCCGAGGCCGATCGGCTTGGTGAGCGTGAGGGGCAGCCCGGGCCGGGCCGCGTCATTGCGCATCAGCTTGCCGGGATCGGCGATGCCGGTCACCGCCATCCCGTACTTCGGTTCCGGGTCGTCCACCGAGTGCCCGCCCGTCACCGGACAGCCCGCCCCGGACGCCACGGCGAGCCCGCCCCGCAGCACTTCGGTCAGCAGTTCCATAGGCAGGACGTCACGGGGCCAGCCGACCAGGTTGATCGCGCTGACCGGGCGGCCGCCCATGGCATAGATGTCCGAGAGGGCGTTCGCCGCCGCGATCCGGCCCCAGTCATACGCGTCGTCGACCACGGGAGGGAAGAAGTCCGCCGTCGAGAGCACCGCGAGGTCCCCGCCGACCCGCACGGCGGAGGCGTCGTCGCCGTCGTCGAGCCCCACCAGGACGTCGGGGTTGGTTTGGCCGGTCAGGCCGCGGACCACGTCCTCGAGCTCGCCGGGCGGAATCTTGCAGGCGCACCCTCCGCCGTGTGCGTATCCCGTGAGCCGGACTGCTGCTGCGGACTCTTCTGCGACGCCGGTGATCCCGTTCATGGTCACAGCATAGGAGCGGCGGGCCGGTGTTACCATGCTCGTGGAGGCGTCCGGGTCCTGGTGGGCCCCCCGGTCTTCAAAACCGGTGAGGCCGAGTACCTCGGCCTGGCGGGTTCGATTCCCGTCCGCTTCCGCCAGCTGCACAGCTGAAGGTGACCCGGAAGGAGGGCCGTGGGCCAGAATGACCCGCGCCGGCACATTCCGCGCACCGACCAGCTGCTCGCCCACCCGGAACTTCTCCACGCACGCGTGCGCCTCGGCGACGACGCCATCCGTTCCACCGTCAGGGAGGTGCAGGACCAGGCGCGTCGCGGCGACCTTGCCCCGGAAGACGTCGAGGCGACGGTTCTGACCGCGGTGGCTTCCCGCACGGCCAGCTCGTTGCGGCCGGTGCTGAACGCCACCGGCGTCATCGTCCACACGAATCTGGGACGCGCTCCGCTCTCCGGGTCAGCACGCCAGGCGGTGCTGTCGGCGGCCGGCTATGTCGACGTCGAGATGGATCTGCCCACCGGCGGACGGTCCCGGCGCGGGGCCGGTACGCGGCAGGCTTTGCTGGACGCCTGCCCGGCCGCCGAGGAAGCGCTGGTGGTCAACAACGGCGCCGCGGCCCTGGTGCTGGCCACTACCGCCCTGGCCGGGTCCCGCGAAGTGGTCATCAGTCGCGGCGAGCTCGTCGAGATCGGGGCCGGCTTCAGGCTTCCCGAGCTGATTGAATCGACCGGTGCCCGGCTGCGCGAGGTGGGCACCACCAACCGGACGCACCTGGAGGACTACGCCTCGGCGATCGGCGCGCAGACCGGCTGCCTGCTCAAGGTGCACCCGAGCAATTTCCGGGTCAGCGGGTTCACCGCGGACGTCGGCATCGGCCGGCTCCGGTCCCTGGCCGAGGAACACCGGATCCCGCTGGTCGTGGATCTGGGCAGCGGCCTGCTCCAACCAGACCCGGTGCTGCCCCGGGAACCGGACATCTCCGGTGCGCTCGCCGCCGGCGCCGACGTCGTCATCGCCAGCGGTGACAAGCTTTTCGGCGGCCCCCAGGCGGGACTGCTTTTGGGCCGGGCCGCGGTCATCACCCGGCTGGCCCGCCATCCGCTCGCGCGGGCGATGCGGGCAGACAAACTGACGCTGGCCGCGGTGGAGGCGACGCTCACCGGAGAACAGACGCCGGTGGCGGCGGCCCTGCACGCCGATCCCGGCCGGCTGCGGCAGCGCACGGAGCGCCTGGCGGCCAGCGCCGGCGGCCGTGTGGTGGAGCACGACGGCAGGGTCGGCGGCGGGGGAGCGCCCGGGGTGCCGCTGCCCGGGTGGGCCGTCCGGCTGCCCGAAGGGGCCGCCCGACGGCTGCGGACGGGCGACCCCGTGGTGTTGCCCCGGGTCCACCGCGGTGCCTGCCTGGTGGACCTGCGCTGCGTGCCCGAGGCCGACGACGAGCGGCTCGCCGCCGCCGTGCGCTCGGCGCTGGCGCATATCGACGACCAGCAGCGAACCACGGGCTCCTGACATGTTCGTGGTGGCCACCGCGGGACACGTCGATCACGGCAAAAGCACCCTCGTGCGCGCGCTCACCGGAATGGAGCCCGACCGCTGGGCCGAGGAACGGCGCCGCGGCCTGACCATCGACCTGGGTTTTGCCTGGACCGTGCTCCCGTCGGGCAGGGACGTGGCGCTCGTGGACGTGCCCGGGCACGAGAAGTTCCTGGGCAATATGCTGGCCGGGCTCGGTCCCGTTCCCGCCGTGTGTTTCGTCGTCGCCGCGGACGAAGGCTGGCAGGCCCAGTCCAGCGACCATCGGGACGCCGTCGCGGCGTTGGGCATCAACCACGGGCTGGTGGTGCTGACCCGCAGCGACCGCGCCCCGGGCCGGGCGGACGAGGTCCTCGCGCGGGTGCGTGCGGAGCTGGCGGGCACCGGGCTGCACGACGCGCCGGCAGTCGCCGTGTCCGCGGTCACGGGAGCCGGCCTCGACGAGCTGCGCAAGGTACTGGATACGACCCTGTCCTCCATCCCCGCTCCCGACCCCTCGGGCCGCGTGCGGTTGTGGATCGACCGATCCTTCACGATCAGCGGCGCGGGAACGGTGGTGACCGGAACGCTGACAGCCGGCTGCCTGGCCGTGGGCGACCGCTTGCAGCTCGCGGGCCACGGCAGCCTCCGGCCGGTGTCGGTCCGGGGCCTGCACAGCCGCAACGAAGCCTTTCCGACCATTGGTCCGAGCAACCGGGTCGGCGTCAATCTGCGCGGCATGGCCGCCGGCGGCATCCGACGCGGCGACGTCCTCCTGTCCGAAGACGCCTGGCTCCTCGTGGACGGCATCGACGTCCGCCGCACGATGGGCGCGGCATTCCCCGACGGGCCGCGGCACCTGCTCGCCCACATCGGCACCGCAGCCGTGCCGTGCCGGGTGCGCCCGTTCAACGAGGACCACGCCCGGCTGACCCTCGACTGGCGGCTCCCGCTCGCGGTCGGGGACCGCCTGGTGCTGCGGGCCGACGGCAGCCGGTCGGTGCTGGCCGGAGTCCAAGTCCTCGACGTCGACCCGCCCGCGCTCGACCGCCGCGGGGACAGCGCCAGGCGCGCCGAAAGCCTGACGGCGATGCCTCCCGCCGGCGACGCGCTCATCGAGGTGGCCCGCCGGGGTGCCGTCCGCAGTGAACACCTCCGCCGGATGGGCGTCTCGGCGCCCAACAAGGTCCCCGACGGCGTCCGGGCGTTCGGCGAGTGGTGGGTGCACGCAACCGTCTTCGACGACTGGCGGCGGCGGCTTCGGGCCGCAGTGCTGGACCTGGGGGAGCGGGACCCGCTGGCGGCCGGCCTCTCCCGCGGAGCCGCCGTTGACCTGCTTGGACCGGCAGGAAACGCGGTTCTCGACGCGGCCGTCCGGGAGGCCGGGCTGGAACAGGTCGGCGGATACGTCCGGCTGCCGGGCCGGCACGGCGGCCTCGGCGCCGCCGAGGACGCGGTCAGCACGCTGGAGCGCCGCCTCAGATCCGACCCCTTCGCCGCCCCCGAAGCCCACGAGCTGAGGGCCCTGGGTCTCGGCAACCGTGAACTCGCCGCCGCCGAACGCAGCGGGCGCCTGCTCCGGTTTGCCGGCGGGGTTGTACTGCTTCCGCAGGCGCCCGCCCTGGCGATGCGGGAACTGGCCCGCCTGCCCGAGCCCTTCACGGCCAGCGAGGCACGGCGGGCTCTGGGCACCACCAGGCGGGTGGTCATCCCGCTGCTCGAACACCTCGACGCACGCGGTTGGACACGACGGCTCGACTCCGGCCAGCGGACCCTCGTGCGTCGGGCCCAATCGACGGGCTAAGGGGCCGCGGCGGTCGGCGACCCGGACACGAATCGGTTAGCCGCCGATAACTGAAACTTGTCTGAGGCAACCGTTTCCGGCGGTGCCCCCAGCCCTCCAACAGGCCGGGATCGCCGTGTTTCCGGGCATCCGGCCCCGACTCCCGCCCGGGGTCGAAGTTTTCGCCCCGTGGCGGTCCGTGGCTTTAAGGTTGCATCTCGGTAACAACCGGATATGAAGCGAAGTTTTTATACCCAAGCCGAGGGGTTCCGGTTTACGCTCTATTGCGTGTGAGACATGCCACGTTCGGCGGGAAGCTCGTTGAACTTCAGGCGACGCGGTCTATGTCCGTCCCCTGCAGCACTGCAGGGGACCTTCCAAAGACAGAAACAAGGAGGCGGAATGCGTTTCGGACGTACTTCCAAAGCTATCGGGGTCGCGGCTGTTGCAGCCCTGGCCCTGAGCGCCTGCGCGACTTCGGGTGGCGGAAATTCCCCCGAGGGCACAGGCGATTCCACCGCGGCTGGAGCCGGTGGTTCCATCAGCGTCGCTGAAGTGAACGCCTTCAGCTCCTTCAACTCGGACACGGCCGTCGGCAACGTCGATATCAACTCGAAGATCTCGTACCTGACCCATGCGGACTTCAACTACATCGACAACGAACTTAACGTGGTCAAGAACGAAGAATTCGGCACCTACGAGAAGGTCAGCGAAGACCCGCTGACCATCAAGTACACAGTCAACGAGGGCGTCGCCTGGTCGGACGGCAACCCGGTCGACGCCGGCGACCTGCTGCTCGCCTGGGCCGTCTACTCCGGCCATTTCGACGATGCCACCTACAACGACGAGGGTGAAGTCGACAAGGGCACTGCCTACTTCTCCTACGCCGGCGACACCTCCGGCCTGGGCCTGACCGACAAGCCCGAGATCAGCGACGACGGCCGCTCCATTACGCTGAAGTACTCCAAGCCGTTCGCCGACTGGGAGATCTCCTACGGTGTCCTGGACAGCCCGGCCCACGTGGTGGCCGAGAAGGCCGGACTGGCAGACGAGCAGGCACTGGTCGACCTGATCAGCGAGAGCCCCAAGGGCAACCCGGACAAGCCGGCCGAGAACAAAGAGCTCAAGGCCGTCGCCGATTTCTGGAACACCGGTTTCGACAGCAAGACCCTCCCGTCGGACGCCAGCCTCTACCTCTCCACCGGCCCGTTCATCGTGGACAGCATCACTCCTGATCAGTCCATGACCCTGGTCCGCAACGAGGCCTACGAATTCGGACCGATGCCGAACGTGGAGGAAATCACCATCCGCTACATCGGCGCCGCTCCCGATCAGGTCCAGGCGCTGAAGAACGGCGAAGTGGACATCATCGCCCCGCAGGCGTCCGCCGACACCGTGGAACTGCTCGAAGGGCTGGAGGGCGTGACCGTCAACCGCGGCGAGCAGCTCTCCTATGACCACATCGACCTGAACTTCTCGGGCGTCTTCAAGGAAGCCAACGTCCGCGAAGCCTTCATGAAGGCCGTGCCGCGCAAGGCCATCGTCGACCGCCTGATGGCTCCGCTGGATCCGGAGGCCAAGCCGCTGGATTCCCAGTTCTTCGTGCCGGCGCAGGCCGGCTACGAGGACTCCGCCGCCAACAACGGCTCCGAGAACTACCAGGAAGCCGACATCGAGGGTGCCAAGGAGCTGCTGGCCGGCGCCACCCCCGAGGTCCGGATCATGTACAACAAGGACAACCCCAACCGCGTGGACGCCTTCACGCTGATCGAGGAATCCGCCTCCAAGGCCGGCTTCAAGATCGTCGACGGCGGCCTGGGCGGCTCCGACTGGGGCTCGGCCCTGGGCGGCGGCACCTACGATGCCACCATCTTCGGCTGGATCTCCCCGGGCGTGGGCGTCAGCGGCGTGCCGCAGATCTTCCGCACCAAGGCCGACTCCAACTACAACGGTTTCTCGAGCAAGGAAGCCGACGCCCTGATGGACGAGCTGATCGTCACCACGGAGCCGGAGAAGCAGGACGAACTCATCAAGCAGATCGACAAGATCGTCTGGGATTCGTTCTACGGCCTGCCACTGTTCCAGCCGGTCGGCATCGATGCCTACAACAGCGACCGCATCGACGGTGTGAAGTACATGCCGAACCAGACCGGCGTCTGGTGGAACTTCTGGGAGTGGAAGGTTAAGTAACCGCCCCGCCTGTTCCTCGGCAGATAGCATGCAAGGCGTCGGGACCTTGAGTACCACGGTCCCGGCGCCTTGCGCCATTTACCACCGGATTTGCCCGCATAAGTGATTGGGATTTCCCAAATTCCGCTCGTGTGTAACCTGCATTACACTCACTGTGAAAATGCCGGATCCACAAGATCCGCAGACACATACCAACGAGGTTAAAAACGCTATGGTGACCTACATTGTGCGGCGGTTATTCACCGCCGTGCTCATTCTCCTAGGTGCCTCTTTCCTGGTCTATCAGTTGACGGCGCTGTCGGGTGATCCCCTGCACGACCTCCGGGAAAGCAATGCCGCGAACAAGGAGCAGCTCATGCAGCAGCGCATCGCGCTGCTCGACCTGGGCACACCGGCACCCATCCGGTACTTCGGCTGGCTGGCAGGCGCCGCCAAGTGCGTCGTCCCGTTCGTGGCGCAGTGCGACCTGGGCTATGCCGTCAACGGCCAGCCGGTCACCGTCGAACTGGGCCGGGCCATGGGCATGACCATCCTGCTGGTCACGGCGGCAACAGTCCTCGCCATCATCATTGGAGTTTCCCTGGGCATTGTTTCGGCACTGCGCCAGTACAGCGCCCTGGATTACGGCATCACCTTCATGGCGTTCCTATTCTTTTCACTTCCCGTTTTCTGGGTAGCCGTCCTGCTGAAAGAATTCGGTGCCATTGGATTCAATAACTTCCTGAAAAACCCCGACATACCGCTGCAATCCATCCTCATCATCGGGTTGGTCAGCGCGGCCGTGTGGTTCGTCTGCGCCAACGGCAGCTACAAACGGAAACTGGGCGCCGCCGGAATCGGTTTCCTGCTGGCTGCCGCAGTGTTCTGGGGTCTGTCGGTCACCCAGTGGTTCAAGACTCCCGGGCTCGGCCTGGTAGTTATCGCCATCAGCGGCGTCGGCATCGCCTTCGGCATCACCCTGCTGGCCGCGGGCCTGAAGAACCGCAAGGCGCTCTACTCTGCGCTCATCAGCGTCGGCATCGGCGTGATCATCTACTTCCCGATCCAGCCGCTCCTCGCCCAGGCCACCGGGCTGATGATCTTCCTGCTGGCCCTTGCCGCCGTCCTGGTCGGACTCGCGGTCGGCTGGTTGATGGGCGGCTATGACCGCCGCCAGAGCATGAATGCCGCGGCGATAACCTCCTTCCTGGTCGGATGCCTCATCGCGCTCGACCGCTTCATGCAGGCATGGCCCACCTACTTCACCAACGGGCGTGTCAACCAGCGGCCCATCGCCACCATCGGCTCGGAAACGCCGAACCTGAAGGGCGACTACTGGGTCCACGGCCTCGACACGTTCACCCACCTGCTGCTGCCCACCGTCGCGCTGCTGCTGATTTCCCTGGCGTCGTACAGCCGCTACTCGCGGTCGTCGATGTTGGAGATCATGAACATGGACTACATCCGCACCGCCCGGGCCAAGGGCCTGGGCGAGCGCACCGTGGTCATGCGCCACGCGTTCCGCAACGCGCTGATTCCGATCGCCACGATCGTCGCCTTCGACATCGGCGGGCTGATCGGCGGCGCGGTGATCACCGAGCAGGTGTTCGCCTTCGCCGGCATGGGGCAGCTGTTTATCCAGGCGCTGCAAAGGGTCGACCCGAATCCGGTGATGGGTGTCTTCCTCATCACCGGCATCCTGGCACTGGTGTTCAACCTTGTCGCGGACCTGGTCTACTCCGCGCTTGATCCGCGAGTGAGGGTAAAGGCATGAGCGCCACAGCAACGAAACCCGTCGCAGCCACCAACGAGAACAAGGCCGGCCTCAGCCAGGGCCAGATCGTCCGCAGGCGCTTCATCGGCAACACGGCAGCCGTCGTCAGCCTGGTGGTCTTTGGCCTGATCCTGCTGATCGCCTATTCGTCCAGCGGGATGTTCGGCCTGCCCGGCTGGTGGAAGTACACGCACAACGGCGTCAACGACATGGTGAACTCGGGAGCGCCCACCCTGCAGCTTTTCCCCTTCAGCCTGGGCGAACATCCGTTCGGACAGGACCGGCTGGGCCGCGATACTTTCGCCCAGACCATGCGCGGCATCCAGATCTCCGTGGCGGTAATGTTCATCATCGGCCTGGTCGGCGGCGCCATCGGGGTGGTCATCGGCGCACTCGCCGGCTACTTCCGCGGCTGGGTCGAAGCGGTGCTGATGCGGCTGACCGACGTCGTCATCGTCATCCCGCTGATCATCATCGCGGCGGTGCTCGGCCAGGTCGCCGGGCGGGCCGTCGGGCCCGGCATCCAGCCGTACTTCCTGGGCCTGTTCGTCGGCTGCGTGATCTGGACCGGCCTGGCCCGACTGGTCCGGGCGGAATTCCTGTCCCTGCGCGAGCGCGAATTCGTCGACGCCGCACGGATCGCCGGCGCCTCCAGCGCCCGGATCATCTTCAAGCACATCCTGCCGAATGCCGTGGGCGTCATCATCGTCTCGGTGACCCTGAGCATGTCGGCGGCGATCCTGCTGGAGACCAGCCTGTCCTACCTGGGCCTGGGCGTGAAGGCACCGGACGTCTCGCTGGGCCTGCTGATCAGCCAGAACCAGGAAGCGTTCCAGACCCGCCCGTGGCTGTTCTGGTGGCCGGGCATGTTCATCGTGGCCATCTGCCTGTGCATCAACTTCATCGGCGACGGACTGCGCGACGCGTTCGACCCGCGGCAGAAGAAGTTCAATGCCAAGCGGGCGAAGGCGGCAGCGGTTTCCGCGCACCCCGAGACCGGAACCACCGCGACGACGGGTGTCTAGGATGGGCACCCGTCGCCTGCCCGGCCCCGTGAGGCCCGGCTCAGCGGGCCAGCGTTACGACGCTGAGTACCGCGAGCGCCGTCCCGACGGCGAGGACCGCCCAGTTCGGTGTCCGTCCCACCGGGACGTTGTCGGCATCTCCGATGCTGATGCTGCCAGCAGCCAGCAGCTCCGCCCATCGCTTGCGGACGTAGTACGCGGCTGCCCCGGAATCGGTGTTCGCGAGATCGCCGGGGCGGACCGACTGCGCCGGCCCGTAGGTGGTCTCCGGAAGCCCCTGGACGTGATCGGCGCGGGCGCGGTGGACGCCGAACATGCCGGGAGCCGGTGCCGCCCACGAGGTGTACTTGCGGCGCGGGGTAACCAACGTCAGCGCATACTTGGTGTCCACCGTCGCCAGGGCTCCCCAGGGCACGGAGACGGTCCGCACCGGGTTGCGCAACACCACGCCGTCGTCGCCGATAACGACGGCGGGATACCAGGCCAGCCACCAGGTCAGATAGGCAATAGCGAGCAGCGGCCAGGAGACGAGCAGGCTGCCCGGGCCGTGGGTCAGCACCGAGGACGCCAGGCTGACCGCCACGATCGCCCAGACGCTTCCCGTGAACCAGGTCGCGGAGCGCGGACGGAAGACCGTGGTGCCGGCGGCAGCAGACGTTGTCATGCCCCCATAGTTTCAGGACCGGGTACCGGTTCTCCAGTAGCCACAACCAACTGCGACAGGTTGGAAGGGAAAGACCAGCTATGACTGAAATCATCGATCCGACGCTGCCGGCAGGAAAACTGGAGACGGCCGGCGGAACACCACCCGTCCTGGAGGTCACCAACCTCAGCGTGGATTTCGGCGTGGACAAGGAGTGGGTGCCGGCCGCGATTGGTCTCACCTACGATGTCAAGGCCGGCGAGGTCCTGGCGATCGTGGGCGAATCCGGTTCCGGCAAGAGCGCCAGCTCGATGGCGTTGCTGGGCCTGCTCCCGGCCAACAGCCGTGCCACCGGAAGCGTCAAGCTCAACGGCCGGGAGATCCTGGGCCTCAGCAGCGCCAAGCTCCGGCAGGTGCGCGGCAAAGACGTCGCCGTGATCTTCCAGGAACCCATGACGGCGATGAACCCGGTGTACACCATCGGGTTCCAGATCGTGGAAACGCTGCGGCTGCACTATGCCATCTCGCCCAGCGAGGCGAAGAAGCGGGCACTGCGGCTGCTGGAGCTCGTCGAGCTGCCCGACCCGGAAAAGGCCTTCCGGTCCTACCCGCACCAGCTGTCCGGCGGCCAGCGCCAGCGCGCCATGATCGCCCAGTCGCTCTCCTGCGACCCCAAACTGCTGATTGCCGATGAGCCCACTACCGCCCTGGACGTTACCGTCCAGGCCGAAATCCTGGACCTGATGCGCAACCTGCGCAACAAACTGGACAGCGCCATCGTGCTGATCACTCACGACATGGGCGTGGTCGCCGACCTGGCCGACAAGATCGCCGTGATGCGCCGAGGCCGCATCGTGGAGGCCGGCACCGCGTTGGAAATCTTCAACAACCCCCGGCACGAATACACGCAGGCCTTGCTGGCCGCCGTGCCGCACCTGGGCGGGCGCCCCGAGGACGGAACGGAAGTCGACCTCACGGCGGCGCTGGCCGCCGCCACCGGGGTCTCGCTGAGCATCGACGAGACCGAGCTGCAGCGGCGCGAACGCGAAAACGCCGAAGCCCTGGCGCACTCACGCCATGAAGCGGCCAAGGGCGACCCCGTGCTCCAGCTGACCAACGTGGCCATCGAATATCCCAAACAGGGCCGGGTGCCCGCCTTCCGTGCCGTGGAGGGGGCCAACCTGTCCATCTATCCGGGACAGGTGGTCGGGCTGGTCGGAGAATCCGGATCGGGCAAGACCACCATCGGCCGCGCGGCCGTCGGACTGCTGCCCGTCGCGGAGGGCTCCCTGCGGGTGGTGGGCCACGAGATCGCGGGCGCCCGGCCCAGGCAGCTGCACGCGCTGCGCCGCCACGTGGGCATGGTGTTCCAGGACCCGTCGTCCTCGCTGAACCCCCGGCTGCCGATCGGCGAGAGCATCGGCGAACCCATGTACCTCGCCGGTGTCGCCAAGGGCGCCGCCCTGCAGCGGAAGATCGAGGCGCTGCTGGACCAGGTGGAGCTGCCGCGCGCTTACCGCAACCGCTATCCGCACGAACTCTCCGGTGGCCAGAAGCAGCGCGTGGGCATCGCCCGGGCGCTGTCGCTGGAGCCGAAGCTGATGGTGGCGGACGAACCCACCTCCGCGCTGGACGTGTCGGTCCAGGCCACCGTGCTGGACCTGTTCCAGAACCTGCAACAGGAACTGGGCTTCGCCTGCCTGTTCGTCACCCACGACTTGGCTGTCATCGACGTGCTCGCGGACCGCATTTGCGTGATGCGCCACGGCCGGATCGTTGAGCAGGGCACCCGGGACGAGATCCTGCGCAACCCGCAGGAACTGTACACCCAGCGGCTGCTGGCGGCAGTGCCGTTGCCCGATCCGGAAAAGCAGCGCGAGCGCCGCGAGCTGCGCGCCCAGCTGCTGGCCGCCGGCGACTGACAGACCCGCAAGCCCGCCATCCACAGTGCCGAGCCCCCGCCCATGATGAAATGGCGGCGGGGGCTCAGCCGCCCCTGGCCGGTGCGCTGCCGCGACGGTGCCGCCGGCCATCGCGCAATCCAGGAGTGTTAGTGGTACGCAGCATGAATATCGAGGCGATCGAAAAGGGCATCGGCGTCAGCTGGGCCGAAGTGGAGGAGTACTTGGCCGGAATTAACGCCAAGGAACTCAGCCACAAGGAGATCGCCGCTGCCTTGCACGAGTCGGGGCTCGCGGACGGCTGGTGGGCGCAGACGGCCACCGTCGCCTACGAACAGCAGATCGGCCGGCGCCAGCCCGGCCAGGACTGCGACGGGGAGTTCCAAACTTCGGTGAGCAAGACCGTCACCGGAAGCATGGATGAGGCGCGGAACAAGTGGGTGGCCGTGGTGGGCGCGGCAGAGGAATTCTCGGGCATCGCGGTCACCCGCGGACCCGAGTTGAGCGACACCGCCAAGTGGCGGTACTGGCGCTGCGGCTTGGCCGACGGCTCCCGGGTCAGCGTGCATATTTATGAGAAGCCTTCGGGCAAGTCCTCGGTGGGAGTGCAGCATGAACGGCTCGAGTCGACCGAGCAGCTCGACCACTGGCGTGCCTACTGGAAAGCAAAGCTCGCCGAGCTGTCCTGAGCGGACCGAGACCGGTCCGTCGCCGTCGCCCGGAGAGCGTTCGTTTCGGGCCGCCGGGCCCGGAACGTCGGCAGCGGCCGCTTTAGCATCCCTTTTCACCAAATTGCAACCCAATTGGAAGCACGGCCTGTTATCAGCGTCACAGTTGGCGCATATGCTGGTGCCACCTGAGCCTGCGCGGCTGAGATCCATGCCGGCGCGGAAAGGTCCGGCGTCACAAGCCGCCGGATGGAGCACGGTACCTGAGGAGGCGGCATGCGTTTCGCTCGAACATCCCGACTGGTTGGACTGGCAGCCGCAGCAGCGCTCGCGGTCACGGCCTGTGGGGGCGGCGATGGTGGCGGCGGCACGGAGGCCGGCGGCGGCAACGCCGAGGCGGTGATCACGGCCAACAGCACGGAGCCGCAGAACCCGCTGGTCCCCACCAACACCAACGAGGTCGGCGGCGGCCGCGTGGTGGACCTCATCTTCGAGGGGCTGATCAGCTACGATCCCGAGGGCAAACCGGTCAATGAGGTGGCGGAATCCATCGAGACCGAGGACTCGCAGAATTACACGATCACCCTGAAGCCGGACCAGACGTTCACCAACGGCGACCCGGTCACCTCCAGTTCCTTCGTGGACGCCTGGAACTACGGTGCCGCCGTCGAGAACGCCCAGCTGAGTGCCTATTTCTTCGAAAGCATCGAAGGATACGACGAGGTCAGCTCCGAGGGCGCGACCACGAAGGAGATGTCCGGGCTCAAGGTCGTCGACGACACGACCTTCACCGTGGCGTTGAGCCAGCCCGAATCCGACTGGCCGTTGCGCCTGGGCTACACGGCGTTCGTGCCGCTGCCGCCCGTGGCCTTCGAGGACATGGAGGCCTTCGGGGAGAACCCGGTCGGGAACGGTCCCTACATGCTGGGCGGCGACGGCGCGTGGCAGCACGACGTGCAGATCGAACTGGTGCCGAACCCGGACTACCAGGGCACCCGGACCCCGCAGAACGGCGGGATCACCTTCAAGTTCTATTCGTCCTTCGAGGCGGCCTACCAGGACCTGCTCTCGGACAACCTGGACGTGCTCGACACCATCCCGCCGAGCGCCCTGGCAAACTTCAAGACCGACCTCGGCGAGGGCCGCTGGCTGGAAAAGCCGTATGCCGGCAACCAGACCATCGTCATTCCCCAGTACCTGGACGAATGGACCGGCGAGGCCGGCCAGCTGCGGCGGCAGGCCATCTCCATGGCGATCAACCGGGACGAGATCACCCAGGTGATCTTCCAGGGCGGCCGGCAGCCGGCCACCGAGTTCACCGCCCCCGTGCTCACCGGCTACAGCGACAGCATCCCCGGCAACGAAGTGCTGCAGTACAACGAGGAGGAGGCCAAGCGGCTGTGGGCGGAAGCCGACAAGATCGAACCGTGGGGCGACAGGACGTTCACCATCGCTTCCAACGCCGACGGCGGGCACAAGGAATGGATCGAAGCAGTCGTCAACGGCCTGAAGAACGTGCTCGGCATCGACGCCCAGTTCGAGTCGTACGCCACCTTCCCCGAGCTGAGGACCAAGGTCACGGCGAAGGAAATGACCGGCGCCGCGCGTGCCGGCTGGCAGGCCGACTACCCGTCGCTGTACAACTTCCTCGGGCCGCTGTACGGCACCGGAGCGGGTTCCAACGACGGCGACTACTCCAACAAGGAATTCGACCAGAAGCTGCGTGACGGGCTGGGTGCGGCCACGCCGGAAGAGGGCAACCAGATCTTCAACGAGGCGCAGGAGATCCTGATGCGGGACCTGCCCGCCATCCCGCTGTGGTACCAGGTCCGGCAGGTCGGCTGGAGTTCCGTCGTTGAGAACGTGGACACCGCCTGGAACGGGGTGCCGATCTACCACCAGATCACCGGCAAGTGACCCCGGGCGTTGCGGGGCCTGGCCGCGGCCGGGCCCCCGCAACGCGCCCCAGCTCCCGATCCCACCGAGAGGCAGGATTGATGATCCATCACTTGGCGGCACGCCGGGCGCAAGGAGGAAGCTAGTGCTCTGGTACATTCTCCGCCGCTTCCTGCAGATGATCCCGGTGTTCTTCGGCGCCACGTTCCTGGTCTATTTCCTCGTTTTTTCGCTGCCGGGCGATCCCATTCAGGCCCTGTTCGGCGACCGGGCCGTCAACCCCGCGGTGGCCGCCCAGCTCCGGGCGCAGTACAACCTGGACCAGCCGTTCCTCATCCAGTACGTCCTCTACCTGAAAAACCTCGTCACCTTCAACCTCGGCAACGACTTCTCCGGCAGGCCCGTCGCCGAGGTGCTCGCCCAGATCTTCCCGGTCACGGTCAGGCTCGCCATCCTCGCGCTGATCTTCGAAGCCGTCTTCGGTATCCTCTTCGGATTGATCGCCGGGCTGCGGAAGGGCCGGATGTTCGACGGCACCGTGCTGGTCGCCTCGCTGATCGTCATCGCCATCCCGATTTTCGTCCTCGGTTTCGTCCTGCAGTTCCTCGTCGGCGTCAAGCTCGGCTGGGCCAGGCCCACGGTCGGCGCCCAGGCTGGCTGGTCCGACCTGATACTCCCCGCCGTCGTGCTGGGCCTGGTGTCGCTGGCCTACGTGCTGCGCCTGACCCGAACCTCCATCATCGAGAACATGAACGCCGACTACGTGCGCACCGCGATGGCCAAGGGATTGTCCCGGCCGCGGGTCGTCGTCGTGCATATCCTGCGGAACTCGATGATCCCGGTCGTGACGTTCCTGGGCGCCGATCTCGGAGCCCTGATGGGCGGGGCGATCGTGACCGAGGGCATCTTTAACGTCCCCGGCGTCGGCCAGCGCCTGTACCAGTCGGTGCTGCGGGGCGAGGGCCCCACCATCGTGTCCATCGTCAGCGTGCTCGTGCTCGTGTACATTCTGGCCAACCTGCTGGTGGACGTGCTCTATGCCTGGCTCGACCCGAGGATCCGTTATGCCTAGAGAACCGCTGGAACGCGACAACCAGGCCATCGAGCATTTCGTGGCGCCCCTGGACGAAACGCCGCTGCTGGCGACCGACAAGGTCGACGAGGATGTCCAGCCGCTGAGCCTGTGGGCCGAAGCCTGGCGGAACCTGCGGAGGCAACCCCTCTTCATCATCTCGGCGCTGCTGCTGGTGCTGGTCATTGTCGTGGCGCTCTTCCCGTGGATTTTCACCCAGACGCCGCCGGCGCAAAACTGCCTGCTGGCCAATTCCGACGGCGGACCGGCGCCCGGGCACCCGCTGGGGTTCACCAAGCAGGGTTGCGACGTCTATTCGCGCATCATCTACGGGACCCAGGCGTCGCTGACGGTGGGTATCTTCGCCACGCTCGGCGCCCTGCTGATCGGCGGGACGCTCGGCGCCGTCGCCGGGTTCTACGGCGGCTGGCTGGACTCGGTGATCGCCCGAATCGGCGACGTCTTCTTCGCGCTGCCGCTGATCCTCGGCGCCATCATCATCATGCAGCTGCCGTTGTTCCGGGCCAACCGCAACGTCTGGACGGTGGTCATCACGCTGGTGGTCTTCGGCTGGCCGCAGGTGGCCCGCATCACCCGGGGCGCTGTCATTTCCGTGCGGAACGCCGACTTCGTCACGGCGGCCCGGTCGCTGGGCGTCTCCAGGCTTGCCGCGCTGGTCAAACACGTCATTCCCAACTCGCTGGCGCCCGTCATCGTGGTGGTGACCGTGAACCTGGGGATCTTCATCGTGGCCGAGGCCACCCTGTCCTTTTTGGGCATTGGGCTGCCGCCCGACGTGATGTCCTGGGGCAATGACATCTCCGCGGCCCAGGTGTCGCTGCGCTCCAACCCGGCCAGCCTGCTCTGGCCGGCACTGGCGCTGTCGGTCACCGTGCTGAGCTTCATCATGCTCGGCGACGCCCTCCGGGACGCCCTTGACCCGAAGGCGAGGAAGCGATGACGCACATCCGCGAAGTCGACGGCGCCGCGCCCCTGCTGCAGATCAAAGACCTGGCGATTACGTTTCGAACGTCCACCGGCGACGTGGAAGCGGTCAAAGACGCCCACTTGACCGTCATGCCGGGGGAGACCGTGGCGATAGTGGGCGAATCAGGCTCGGGCAAGTCGACCACCGCGCTGGCGGCCATCGGCCTGCTCCCGGAGAACGGCCGGGTCTCCGGCGGGCAGATCGTCTTCGCCGGGGAAGACCTGGCCGGCGCCAGCAGCCAGCGGATCGTGGAACTGCGCGGCAATTCGATCGGCATGGTGCCCCAGGACCCCATGTCCAACCTCAACCCGGTGTGGAAGATCGGCTTCCAGGTCAGGGAAACGCTGCGCGCCAACGGGCTCCGGTCCGATAACGCCGCGGTGGCCAAAGTGCTGGCCGAGGCGGGGTTGCCCGATGCCGCCAGCCGTTCACGGCAGTTCCCGCACGAGTTTTCCGGCGGCATGCGCCAGCGCGCCCTGATCGCCATCGGCCTGTCGTGCCGGCCGCGGCTGCTGATTGCCGACGAACCCACCTCGGCCCTCGACGTGACGGTGCAGCGCCAGATCCTGGACCACTTGGAATCGATGACCCGGGACCTCGGCACCGCCGTCCTGCTGATCACGCATGACCTGGGCCTGGCCGCCGAACGTGCCCGCAAGGTGGTGGTGATGTACAAGGGCCGGGTGGTGGAGTCGGGTCCTGCCCTGCAGATACTGCAGAACCCGCGCCACCCCTACACCCGGCGGCTGGTCGAGTCCGCGCCGTCCCTGGCCTCGCGGCGGATCCAGTCGGCGAAGGCCGCCGGCATCGAAACCACGGAACTGCTGGCCCCGGTCGGCCAGGAGGCCCAAGCCACGGACAATGTCATCGAGGTCAAGGACCTGACCAAGGTCTTCAAACTGCGCAGCGGGTTTGGGAAGTCCACCGACTTCACCGCCGTGGACAATGTGTCCTTCAATATCAAGCGCGGAACCACGATGGCGGTGGTGGGGGAGTCGGGATCCGGCAAGTCCACGGTGGCAAAGATGGTCCTGAACCTCGAGTCGCCGACCAGCGGCCGCATTGTCTTCGACGGCGTGGACATGACCGGGCTCAACGCCAAGGCACTGCTGGCCTTCCGTCGGCGGGTCCAGCCGATCTTCCAGGATCCCTACGGATCGCTAGACCCCATGTACAACATCTTCCGCACCATCGAGGAGCCGCTGCGCGTGCACAACATCGGCGACCGCAAGAGCCGTGAAGCCAAGGTCCGGCGGCTGCTGGACCAGGTGGCGCTTCCGGCGTCCGCCATGCGCCGGTTCCCGAACGAGCTCTCCGGGGGCCAGCGCCAACGGGTCGCCGTCGCGCGTGCGCTGGCCCTGGATCCCGAGGTCGTGATCTGCGACGAGGCCGTCTCCGCGCTGGACGTGCTGGTCCAAGCCCAGATCCTGGACTTGCTGGCGGGCCTGCAGCAGGACCTGGGGCTGAGCTACCTGTTCATCACGCACGACCTGGCCGTGGTCAGGCAGATCGCCGACCACGTCACCGTGATGGAAAAGGGCAGGGTGGTGGAGGCCGGCACCACGGACGGCGTCTTCGATTCTCCGCAGCAGCGGTACACGCAGGAGCTGCTGGCCGCCATTCCCGGCGCGAGCCTGGAGTTGCCGCCGGAGGTGGCCTGACACGGGATTCCGGCCCCGTCGCCGGCCCGGGGTCCGGGGCCCCGTTAGGCCATGAGTGGCGTTGCGGATTACAATGGAGTGCCTACCCGCATCCGGGCACGGCGCTGGCTGTCCGATATTAGGCCCAGGTTCCATGTAATCCACGGAAGAGTAATCCCGCATGTCTGAAACCACCGCATCGACGCAGAGCGCCGTCCGCAGCGACCTTCGCAACGTCGCGATCGTAGCCCACGTCGACCACGGGAAGACCACCCTCGTGGATGCCATGCTGAAGCACACCGGTGCCTTCTCCAGCCACGGCGAAACCGAAGAGCGCGTCATGGACTCCGGGGAACTGGAACGTGAAAAGGGCATCACCATCCTGGCCAAGAACACCACCGTGTTCTACTCCGGCCCGGCCGCCCAGGGCGAGACCATCACCATCAGCGTGATCGACACTCCCGGCCACGCCGACTTCGGCGGCGAGGTGGAGCGCGGCCTGTCCATGGTGGACGGCGTGGTTCTGCTGGTTGACGCTTCCGAGGGCCCGCTGCCGCAGACCCGTTTTGTGCTGCGCAAGGCGCTGGCCGCCAAGCTCCCCGTCATCCTGGTGGTCAACAAGACCGACCGCCCGGACGCCCGCATCGACGCCGTCGTTGCCGAGGCGATGGACCTGCTGCTGGGCCTGGCCTCGGACCTTGCCGACGAAGTCCCCGATCTGGACCTGGACGCCGTCCTCAACGTTCCCGTTGTCTACGCCTCCGGCAAGGCCGGCCGGGCCTCGCTGACCCAGCCCGCCGACGGTACCCTGCCGGAAGACGAGGACCTGGAGCCGCTGTTCGCCACCATCATGGAGCACGTGCCGGCCCCGTCCTATGACCCCGAGGGCGTGCTGCAGGCCCACGTGACCAACCTTGACGCCTCCCCGTTCCTGGGCCGCCTGGCGCTGCTGCGCATCTACAACGGCACCCTGCAGAAGGGGCAGACCGTGGCCTGGGCCCGCCAGGACGGCCAGCTGAAGAACGTCCGGATCTCCGAACTGCTGGCCACCAAGGGACTGACGCGCGTGCCGGCCGAATCCGCCGGCCCGGGCGAGATTGTCGCCGTCGCCGGCATCGAGGACATCACCATCGGCGAGACCCTGACCGACGCCGAGAACCCGCAGCCGCTGCCGCTGATCAAGGTGGACGACCCGGCCATCTCGATGACCATCGGCATCAACACCTCGCCGCTGGCCGGCAAGGTCAAGGGCGCCAAGGTCACCGCCCGCCAGGTCAAGGACCGGCTGGACAAGGAACTGGTGGGCAACGTCTCGCTGAAGGTGCTGCCGACCGAACGCCCGGATGCCTGGGAGGTCCAGGGCCGCGGCGAGCTGGCACTGGCCATCCTGGTGGAGCAGATGCGCCGCGAGGGCTTCGAGCTGACCGTGGGCAAGCCCCAGGTGGTCACCAAGACCATCGACGGCAAGGTGCACGAGCCGATGGAGCACATGACCATCGACGTGCCCGAGGAGTACCTCGGTGCCGTCACGCAGCTGCTGGCCGCCCGCAAGGGCCGGATGGTCAACATGGCCAACCACGGCACCGGCTGGGTCCGGATGGAGTTCATCGTTCCGGCCCGCGGCCTGATCGGTTTCCGCACCCGGTTCATGACCGAAACGCGGGGCGCGGGCATCGCCGCGTCCATCTCCGAGGGCTATGAGCCGTGGGCCGGGCCGATCGAGTACCGCACCAACGGTTCGATGGTGGCCGACCGGGCCGGCGTGGTCACGCCCTTCGCGATGATCAACCTGCAGGAACGCGGCTCCTTCTTCGTCCAGCCCACCTCGGAGGTCTACGAAGGCATGATCGTGGGCGAGAACTCGCGCGCTGACGACATGGACGTGAACATCACGAAGGAGAAGAAGCTCACCAACATGCGTGCCGCTTCCTCCGACAGCTTCGAGAACCTCACCCCGCCGCGGAACCTGACCCTGGAGGAGTCCCTCGAATTCGCCCGCGAGGACGAGTGCGTGGAGGTCACCCCGGAGGCGATCCGCATCCGCAAGGTGGTCCTGGACGCCAACGAGCGGCTTAAGGCCGCCCGGGCGCGCGCCCGGGCATAAACTGGACCCTATGACAGAGCAGAGGCAACCCGCCGGAGACCGCGGCGGGTTGCCTTCCGCTGTTTCCGGGCAGGGCCCGGAACGGCGCGCGGCACGACGGCGGCGTCCCGCCTTCCACGGGTGGGGCACGGCCGTCTTCGGGGCGGTGGCGACGGCGGTGGCGGGGACGGCCCTGCACTCGCAGATTCTCTATGCCGGGGAGTCCGGGTATCCGTGGGGCGCCGCGGCAGCCCTGCTGTTCGCCCTGGCGGTGATGGTCTGGGCCGGACTCAAGACGCACAACGTCCTGATGGCCGGCCTGACGGGCGTCCTCTCCTACGTCCTCGTCGGGCTGATGGCGATGGCTCCCGGCGGCGAGCCGCTGATCGTCACGGGAACCACGGCGGCGGTGGAACTGCCGATCGCCGTGGCGGGGCGGATCTGGATGATCGGGCTGGTTTTCGCCACCATCGTGGCGCTGCTGGTCTGCGCCTGGGCGCTCAAGCCGCGGCGGGCCGGCGCCTGACCGGCCCCGCCCGCGCGCGGGGCGTCAATTCGCCGTCTGGTCCAGATGGTGCGCCATGAAGATTGAGGTAGCAGTCCCGTCCTCGTCGGCGGGCAACATCGCGTATTCCTCGAAAATTGCGCGGATCTTCGCCAGCATCTCCTGGCGGTGCGCGTCGTTGAGCTTAATGCCCATCCGCGTGGTTTCGATCTCGTCCGGGGCCAGGCCGTCGATTTCCTGCAGGAAGGTCTCCACCAGCACCGGTGCCGCGTCCGGCATCTTCGCGCCCCAGGACATCCGGGTGGCGCGGTAGGGGACTTCCTTGGCCCCCCGGTTGCCCTTCCGCGGTTCCTCGGCCTCCAGGAAGCCGGTGTTGAGCAGTGTGCGCACGTGGTGCAGCGAGGTGGCCGGATTCAGGCCGAGCAGCTCCGCGATCTCTTTATTGGTCCTGGACCGGTGGAGGCAGAGCCGGAGAATGCGCAGCCGTACCGGGGAGCTGAGCGCCCGCCCGGCGGCTTGCAGGTCCTGATCCGTAGGCATGTCTCCAGCATACGACACCGGGCACCTAATGATTGACTTTCCCCAATCGCTACCCGAGACTGTGACCTGTGACCCAGCTACCCGCGCCCGGGGCCTCCGGAACCGCCCCGGCGGCCGGCGCCGCCCACCCGGGCGGGGCACCGCCGTCGTTATGGCGGGACCGGAACTTCCGCACCTTCTGGTCGGCCCAGGCGCTCAGCCAGGTCGGGGCCCAGGTCGGCCAGCTGGTCGTCCCGGTGCTCGCCGTGGCCGTGCTCGGGGCCAGCGAATTCCAGGTGGGTGTCCTCAATGCCAGCGCCACCGCCGCCTTTCTGCTGATCGGGTTGCCGGCGGGGGCCTGGGTGGACCGCTGGCTCAAACGGCGGGTCATGATCACGGCCGACCTGGTCCGTGCCGCCGCGATGCTGTCCGTGCCGTTGCTGTGGTGGGCGGGCGTGCTGCAGATGTGGCACCTGTACGCGGTGGCGGCCGGGCTCGGCTGCGCAACGGTGTTCTTCGACGTGGCCTACCAGAGCTACATACCGGTCCTGGTGCGCGGCGACCAGGTGTCGTCGGCGAACTCCAAGCTGGAGAGCACCGCGCAGCTGGCGAGGATGGGCGGACCCGCCGCGGGCGGCGGCCTGCTGCAGGTGATGGCGGCTCCGCTGCTGTTCCTGGCGGATACGCTCGGCTACCTGTTCTCGGCCCTGTTCCTGGTCCGCACCTCGGACCGGGAAGTGCCTGCTCCGCGGCACGGCCGGCGGCCGCTCGCGGTGGAAATCCGGGAAGGGCTCGGCTTCGTGGTCCGGCACCCGCTGATCAGCCGGATAGCCGCGTGCACGGGCCTGACAAATTTCTTCGCCGGACTGGCCTTCACGCTGTTTCCCATCCTGGTGCTGCGCGAACTGGGTCTGGGCCCGGCCGCGCTGGGGCTGGTCTACTCGGTCGCCGCGGCCGGCGGGCTGCTGGGAGCGGTGGCGGCGCCCCGGCTGGCGAAGCTGACCGGCGAGGGGGCCCTGATTCCGCTGGCCAGCGTTGCGTCGGCGGTCTTCCTGGCGGCGATGCCGTTGTCGGTGCTGATGCCGGACACCGCCTCGGCACTGTTCCTGCTGATCGTCGGCGAGGCCGGCGTCTCCTTCTGCTCCCTGGTCTACAACGTGATGCAGGTGACGATGCGCCAGCGGGTCTGCCCGCCGCGGCTGCTCGGGAGGATGAACGCGTCGATCCGCTTCGTGGTGTACGGCGTGTTGCCGCTCTCCGGGCTGCTGGCGGGCCTGCTCGGCGGAACCATCGGATTGGTGCCCACCCTGTGGATCGGTGCGGCCGGTTCCGCGCTTGCCGCGGCGCCGGTGCTGTTCTCGCCCCTGTGGGCCCTGCGTAAACTGCCGGACAGCTACGAGGGCTGACCGCCGGCCCGCGGGCGGCGCCGCGGCGGGGCGGGCGGCACCTGCTTGGCCGCGGCCACGGCCGGCAACGGGACGACGACGTCTCCGCGCCTGGTGCCTACCGTGCAGCTGTCGGCGTCGACGGCCCGCAGTTCGCCGAGCACGTCGGTGAAGCCGCCCTCGATCCGGTACCGGACCACCACGCGCGTTCCCGGTGCTGCTGCGGCCAGGAACGCGGCGGGGGTAGCGGGTATCACGTGACCATCTTAGGCGGGCCGTGCCCGGCTGGGGAGATAATGGTCCCAACGGATACGCTAGTGGGAACTGTTCAGAAAGGTGCTGACGGACGTGACGTACGTAATCGCACAGCCGTGCGTGGATGTAAAAGACAAGGCATGTATCGAAGAATGCCCGGTGGACTGTATCTACGAAGGCGAACGGTCCCTGTACATCCACCCGGATGAATGTGTCGATTGCGGCGCCTGCGAACCGGTCTGCCCGGTCGAAGCCATCTACTACGAGGATGACACCCCCGAAGAGTGGGCCGACTACTACAAGGCCAACGTGGAGTTCTTCGACGACCTGGGATCCCCGGGCGGTGCCGCCAAGCTGGGCAACACACACAAGGACCACCCGCTGATCGCCGCGCTGCCGCCGCAGAACCAAGACTGAACTCGATGAGTCCCTTCGGCCTGCAGCTGCCGGAATACCCGTGGGACGCCATGGCGCCCTACGCGCAGAAAGCGGCCGGGCACCCCGGCGGCGCGGTGAACCTGTCCATCGGCACGCCGGTTGACTCCACTCCGGCCGTCGTCCGGGAGGCCCTGGCCGCGGCCGCCGATGCCCCGGGCTACCCCACGACCCACGGCACCGCCGAACTGCGGGAAGCGATCACGGAGTGGTTCGGCCGCCGTCGCAACGTTCCCGGCCTGGATCCGGAAGCGGTCATGCCCACCGTCGGTTCCAAGGAGCTGGTCGCCTGGCTGCCCACCTTGCTGGGACTCGGGGCGGGCGACGTGGTGGTGCGCCCCGTCGTGGCGTATCCGACCTACGACATCGGCGCCATCCTCGCCGGCGCAACCCCGGTGGCGGCGGACAACCTGGCGGACCTGGATGCGCAGACCAGGAGCCGGGTGAAACTGGTGTGGGTCAACTCGCCGGGCAACCCGACGGGCATGGTCCGGGACCGGGCAGAGCTGCGCACCCTGGTGGAGGACGCCCGCGGCCTGGGCGCCGTGGTCGCTTCCGACGAATGCTACGCGGAGCTGGGCTGGGGCGCTTGGGACACCGCCCGCGGCGGGCAGGCCGTGCCGAGCGTGCTGGACCCGTACGTCGCGCAGGGCTCGCACGAGGGCCTGCTGTGCGCCTACTCGCTCAGCAAGCAGTCAAACCTTGCCGGGTACCGTGCCGCGTTCCTGGCCGGCGACCCGGCGCTGATGCCGAACATCATCAACAGCCGCAAGCATGCCGGCATGATCGTGCCGTTCCCGGTCCAGGCCGCGATGCTCGCTGCCCTGCGCGATGACGCGCACGTCCAGGAGCAGAAGGACCTGTACCGGAGCCGGCGCGAGCGGCTGTTGCCGGCGCTGGAGAATTTCGGCGTGCAGATCAGCCATTCCGAGGCCGGGCTGTACCTGTGGGGGAGCGCGGGGGAAGATACATGGACCACCGTGGGCCGCATGGCCGAGCTGGGCATCGTCACCGGACCCGGCGTGTTCTACGGCGAGGCCGGCAACGGCCATATCCGGGTGGCGCTGACCGGCAGCGACGAACGGATCGACGCCGCCGTCGAGCGGCTTTCCTGACCCGGCCCGGCAGCGCCTGACTGTGGATATGAACAAAAATATATGTCGCGGATTAGATATATCCGCGACTCTACGGGTAGCGTTTTACCCGAGTATGTGCATGCTCAGTGCCACAAGCGCCCGGCGTGCCGTTAGCTTCTATACCTCCTGAAGGGGACTCAATGACTGAGCAGACCGGTGCCAAGCTGCACTTCGATGGCGGCGAACTCGAACTCCCACGGCTCAAGGCCGCCGAAGGCAACGACGGTTACGACGTATCCAAACTGCTGAAGCAGACCGGCGCGGTCACCTTCGACCCGGGGTTCATGAACACGGCGGCGACCACCTCGGCCATCACCTACATCGACGGCGACGCCGGTGTGCTCCGCTACCGCGGCTATCCGATCGAGCAGCTGGCCGAGCACTCGAGCTTCCTCGAAGTGTCCTACCTGCTGATCTACGGCGAACTGCCCACCCCCACCGAGCTGGAGGAGTTCGACCACAAGATCCGCCGCCACACCCTGCTGCACGAAGAGCTCAAGGGCTTCTTCGGCGGGTTCCCGCGCGACGCGCACCCGATGCCGGTGCTCTCCTCGGCGGTCAGCGCGCTGTCCACCTTCTACCAGGACTCGCTGGACCCGTTCGACGACAAGCAGGTGGAGCTGTCCACCATCCGCCTGATGGCGAAGCTGCCGGTGATCGCCGCCTACGCGCACAAGAAGTCGATCGGCCAGGCGCTGCTCTACCCGGACAACTCCATGAACCTGGTGGAGAACTTCCTGCGCCTGAGCTTCGGCCTGCCCGCCGAGCCCTACGAACTGGACCCGACCGTGGTCAAGGCCCTGGACCTGCTGCTCATCCTGCACGCTGACCACGAGCAGAACTGCTCCACGTCCACCGTGCGCCTGGTGGGCAGCTCCAACGCCAACATGTTCGCCTCCGTCTCCGCCGGCATCAACGCCCTGTTCGGCCCGCTCCACGGCGGCGCCAACGAGGCGGTGCTGAACATGCTCCGCCAGATCCAGGCCAGCGGCCAGGAGCCGGAGCAGTTCATGGAGAAGGTCAAGAACAAGGAAGAAGGCGTGCGCCTGATGGGCTTCGGGCACCGCGTCTACAAGAACTACGATCCGCGCGCCCGCCTGGTCAAGGCCACAGCGCACGAGATCCTGGGCAAGCTCGGCGGCAACGACGAGCTGCTGGACATCGCCATGCGCCTGGAAGAGAAGGCGCTGGCGGACGACTACTTCATCGAGCGCAAGCTGTACCCGAACGTGGACTTCTACACCGGCCTGATCTACAAGGCCATGGGCTTCCCGGAGAAGATGTTCACGGTGCTGTTCGCCATCGGGCGCCTGCCCGGCTGGATCGCCCAGTGGCGGGAAATGATCAAGGACCCGCAGACCAAGATCGGCCGCCCGCGGCAGCTGTACACGGGCGCGCAGGAGCGCGAGTACCCGGCCCGCTAGAACGACGGCGGAGCACGCCTTAACTCAAACGGCCCCCGGAGCAATCCGGGGGCCGTTTGTTTTGCTTCAGCCGGCGTAGCCGTTCGGGTTGTTCTTCTGCCAGCGCCAGTGGTCTTCGCACATCTGCTCGAGGTTCTTGACCGCCGACCAGCCGAGCTCGGCCAGCGCGGCGGAAGGGTCGGCATAGCTGATGGCGGCGTCCCCGGGGCGCCGGTCGGTCAGCTCGTAGGGGATGTCGAATCCCGCCGCCTTGCCGAACGCGGCGAGCACCTCCAGCACGGAGGAGCCCTTGCCGGTGCCCAGGTTCCACCGGCGCACTCCGGGCCGGCCGGCGATGAAGTCCAGGGCCGCCAGGTGTCCGGCGGCCAGGTCCATGACATGGATGTAGTCGCGCACGCCGGTACCGTCCGGCGTCGGGTAGTCGCTGCCGAAGACCCGGACCTTGTCCCGGCGGCCCACGGCCACCTGCGCCACGAACGGCAGCAGGTTGTTGGGCACACCCGTCGGGTCTTCGCCGATCCGCCCGCTTTCGTGCGCGCCCACGGGGTTGAAGTAGCGCAACAGGGCCACGTGCCAGCGCGGGTCGGAGTCGCCCAGGTCGGACAGGATGTCCTCGATCTGTTCCTTGGTCCGGCCGTAGGGATTAATCGCGTCCAGCGGAAGCTTCTCGGTCAGCGGCACCTCCTCGGTGGCGCCGTACACGGTGGCCGAGGAACTGAACACGATCGTGCGGACGTTGTGGGCATCCATCGCGCGGAGCAAGTTCAGCGTGCCGCCCACGTTGTTGTGGTAGTAGTGCAGGGGTTTTTCAACGGACTCGCCGACGGCCTTCAGGCCGGCAAAGTGGATCACGGCGTCCACGGACTCGGTCTCCAGCACCCGGTTAAGCGCGGCCTCGTCCAGCAGGTCGGCCTGGTGGAACCGTGCCTGCCGGCCGGCAAGCTCCTGGACGCGGCGCAGCGACTCCTCGCTGGAATTGGCCAGGTTGTCGAGCACCACCACGTCGTGCCCCGCCTCCAGCAGGGCGAGCGTGGTGTGCGAGCCGATGAAGCCGGTTCCTCCGGTGACCAGAATTCTCATGCCCACCAGCTTAGTAGCTCACCCCCGGTCACCCCGCCACGGCCCGCAGCGGGGCAGGTACAAGGGCTGGACAGCAAGGTCTAGAGTTGAGCTACAGGCGGCAGTGGGGATGCCCGCGGGCGGCACCCGCGTGCGGGGGCCACTGCAGATGAGCTGCGTCGTCGGTCCGAGCGAAAGGACGCGGACAGCATGCACCAGACGGGCGGGCCGGGGTGGCGGATCACCGCAGACACCTCGGGACATATGCTGCTGGCCCTCTACCTTCGCGACGCCGCCGGCCTGGCCGGAGCCGGCCGGCCCGCGGTGTCGCCGGTGTTGCCGACGGTCCGCACCGCCGATCCCACCCAGCTGACCGCGCATGTCGGCGGCCCGGCGGCGCTGCGGGACGAATGGGAGAAGTGGTGGGAGGACCTGGTCCGTGACCGCCCGGGCAACGCCGCGAAACTGGCCCCGCCGTCCTTTCCCGCCTTCGCCGGCAGCCCCGCGCTGCGGCTGCTGCTGCAGGCCCACTTCGGCGCCGGGATGAGCTGGGCGCGTGCCCGGATGGCCGAGTACGGGAAGTTGGCGCAGGAGCGCGAGGCCAAGGGCACGAACGGGTTGATCCGCGAGCTGGTCCAGGACCGGGAGATGGAGCTCGGCCGCGCCGCGCGCACCTTCGAGCTGAAGCTCATCGAGCTGCCGCTGTGCGAGCCGCGTGCCTGGTTCGTGGAGCCGGACCGGGTGTTGCTGTGCCAGACACTGCTGGACGACGAAAGCGCCTTCCGCAGTTACCTTCAGCCGATCGTTGAACTCATCGTCTAGCCGCGCCGGGCGGCTCAGGCGACCGGGCCCCGCGCCACGGTGATCACGACGTAGCCGGTGTCGGTATCGGCGCCGACCCAGCCGCCGTCGTCACGCTGCCAGCTGAGGCCCGCGTGGGCCACCGACTCAAGGTCGAGCCCTTTGGCAGAAGCCACCGCCCACTGCGCCACCGCCCAGCCCCGCTGGTCGGCTGCCGCCACCCGGACCTCGCGGCCGGCGACGGCCATGTCCAGGCCGGGATGCACGGCCTCCAGCTGCGCCAGGACGGCAGCGGGGTCGCCGGCTGCGTCGGCATCCTTGAGCACGCAGTTCAGGGCGGCGGGCGAGTGCCCGGTCAGCGCCGAGGCGAAGGCCTTGGCCTCGGCCTCATGGTCCGCGTAGGCCAGCGGATAGGCGCTGCGCTGGACGGTCTGGGCCGCGTCGGTCACCGGCATGGACTCGTAGCCCGGGACCTGTTCGAGCACCTCGTAGAACTTGTTGGCCGCATACACCGGGTCCTGCACTTGTTCCTCGGTGCCCCAGCCCTGGGACGGCCGCTGCTGGAACAGCCCCCGGGAGTCGGGACCGGCCGTGTCGCCGTAATCGATGTTGCGCAGCTTCGACTCCTGGATGGCCGTCGCCAGGGCGATCGACGCGGCGCGTGCGGGCAGCCCGCGCCCGACGGCAATCCCCGAGATGAGCGCGGCGTTCGCGGCCTGGTCCGGTGCCAGTTCGTAGGTGTCCGAACCGACGACGGCGGTGCACCGCTCGCGGACCAGGGTTTGGGAACGGTCAATGAAGGTGGCGGCGAAGTAGGCGGCACCGCCGACCAGGGCCAGCAGGACGATCAGGCTGAGCAGGCTGCGGGTCCTGCGTGCACGGGTTTGCCGGGACATGGCGGTGCCGTCCGGGACTGCTAGTTGGCGTGCAGGACCGCGTTGAGCTCCACGCTCTGGCCCTTGCGCGGCAGGACTTCCACTGCGCCGCTGGTGGAGTTGCGGCGGAAGAGGAGGTTGGGCAGGCCGGAGAGTTCCACGGCCTTGACCTGGCGGTGGTCCCCGGTGGCAACGTCGATCAGGCTGACCCGGGTTCCGGCGGTCACATAGAGGCCGGCCTCGACCACGCAGTCGTCGCCGATGCTGATGCCGACGCCCGAGTTGGCGCCCAGCAGCACGCGCTCGCCGATGCTGATCCGTTCCTTCCCCCCGCCGGAGAGCGTGCCCATGATCGAGGCGCCGCCGCCGACGTCGGACCCGTCCGCCACAATGACGCCGGCGGAAATGCGGCCCTCCACCATGGAAGTGCCCAGCGTGCCGGCGTTGAAGTTGACGAAGCCTTCGTGCATCACCGTGGTGCCGGCGGCCAGGTGCGCGCCGAGGCGGACCCGGTCGGCCTCGGCAATCCGCACGCCGGTGGGAACCACGTAGTCCACCATGCGCGGAAACTTGTCCACGCCGAAGACGGTGACCTGGCCGCGGCGGCGCAGCCGGCGGCGGACCGCTTCGAAACCGTCCACGGCGCACGGGCCGAAGTTGGTCCAGACCACGTTGGGCAGCTGCCCGAAAATGCCGTCCATGTTCAGCGAATTGGGGGTGACGAGGCGGTGGGAGAGCAGATGCAGCCGGAGGTAGGCGTCGGCGGTGTCGGCCGGCGCGGCGTCCAGGTCGATGCTGCGGGTGAGGACCTCAAGACGGGTGCCGCGGTCCGCGTCGGCGCTGTCCGCGGCGTCGGCCTCAAGGCCGGTCTCCGCGTCCCCGGCGGCGCCGGCAGGGCCCAGGGCCGGCGCCGGATACCAGACGTCGAGGACGGTGCCGCTGTCGGTGACGGTGGCCAGCCCGGTGCCGTGGGCGGTGCGCGGAGTGGCGGTGGCGGTGGTGCTCGCGGTCATGGATGCAAGTCTACCGAGCGCGCCGGGGCCGGTGACGCCGGTATGCCGCAGGCGCGTCTGGCTAAGCTGGGGGAGTGACTTCCACCATCGCCCTGGACTTGACCGCCGACGTCGCCGAGCTGACCGCGGCGCTGATCGACGTTAACAGCGTGTCCGGCAACGAGACCGCCCTGGCCGACGCCGTGGAGGCCGCCCTGCGGGCCCTGCCGCACCTGAAGGTGCTGCGCGACGGCGACGCCATCGTCGCGCGCACGCAGCTGGGGCGGCCGGAGCGGGTCATCCTGGCCGGCCACCTCGACACCGTGCCGTTGCCCGCCGTGCCCGGCTCCCTCGGAACCGTGCCGTCGGTGTGGGACGGGGACGTGCTGTACGGGCGCGGCGCCACCGATATGAAGGGCGGGGTAGCGGTGCAGCTGGCGCTGGCCGCCGAGCTGGCGGCACCCAACCGCGATGTCACCTACGTCTTTTACGACCACGAGGAAGTGGATGCTTCGATGAGCGGGCTGGGCCGGCTGGTGCGCAACCACCCCCAGTTGCTGCAGGGCGACTTCGCCATCCTGCTCGAACCGACCGACGGAACCGTGGAAGGCGGCTGCAACGGCACGGCCCGGTTCGAAGCGAGCACGGTCGGCCAGGCGGCGCATTCCGCGCGCGCGTGGCGGGGCGTCAACGCTATCCACGCCGCGGCAGACATCCTGGTCCGGCTCCGGGACCATGAACCGGCCACTGTCACGGTCGACGGCCTGGAGTACCGCGAGAGCCTGAACGCGGTGAAGATCAAGGGCGGCACAGCGGGCAACATCATCCCCGACAGCACCACGGTGGAAATCAATTACCGGTTCGCTCCGGACAAGACGCCCGCGGACGCCGAACTGTACGTGCGGAACCTGCTGGAGGGCTTCACGGTGGTCTGCACGGATGCCGCGGCCGGCGCCCGGCCCGGCCTCGACCACCCGGCAGCCGCCGAGTTCGTGGCCGCCGTGGGGGCGGAGCCAAAGCCGAAGTACGGCTGGACCGACGTGGCGCGGTTCAGCGAGCTGGGCATTCCGGCCGTCAACTTCGGCCCCGGCGACGCGTTGCTGGCCCACACCGACAACGAACACGTTCCGGCGGAGGCCGTCCGCGCGTGCCGGGCGGCGCTGCGCCGCTGGCTCCTGGCCTGACCGTCCGGGGCGCCGGAGGATGCCGCCGCCGGGCAACAAGGCGCCCGGGAAGCTGGGACGGGGAAGGGGAGGACGCGCTGGCATCCTCCCCTTCCCCGTCGGCGGTCAGCGGCAGCCGGTCACACCTTGACGGCCATCGGCTGCGTGGTCAGCGGCGCGGTCTCGCCCGCGGTCCGGCTGCTCAGGAACTTGGAGAGCCAGTTGGCTACCCAGGACAAGGCGAAGTTGACGATGATGAAGAGCAGCGCGGCAATCGTCAGCGACTGCAGGATCGGACCGGCGGAGCCGTAAATCTGCATCGACCGCAGCAACTCGGAGTACGTGATGATGTAGCCGAGGGCAGAGTCCTTCAGGATCACCACGAATTGGCTGACCAGGGCCGGCAGCATGGCCACCAGGGCCTGCGGCAGTTCGATGCTGCGCAACGACTGGGCACGTGTCATGCCGATCGCCATCCCGGCTTCACGCTGGCCCTTTGGCAGGCCGAACACGCCGGAGCGGACCAGTTCCGCGATCACCGATCCGTTGTACAGCGTCAGGGCCGTCACGACGGCGTAAAACGGGATGTCTGCCGGGGTGCCGATTCTCAGCTGCCCGAACAGGAGCCAGAAGAAAATCATCATCAGCAACACCGGGACAGCCCGCAAGAGTTCGACGATCACTCCGCAGAGCCACCGCAGGGGACCGTTCGAGGCGAGCCTGCCCACGCCAAAGAGCAGCCCGAAGACCACGGACGTGAGGATCGAGACTGCGGCGGCCTTAAAGGTGTTGATCAGACCCGGCAGGATGGTGAACTGCCAGACCTCGCCGGTCAGGAACGGCGTCCACAGCTCGGGTGCCAGCTGGCCCTTGTCGTTCAGTCCGACGATGACGAAGATCGCCGCGCCGAGGAAGAGCAGGATGCCGATGATGTTGGTGACCATGATCCGCGCACGGGCCTTCGGGCCGGGCGCATCAAAGAGGACGTTCTGCTTGATGTTCATCGTGACACCGCCAGTTTCTTGGAGAGCCAAGTGGTCACCAGGCCGATCGGCAGCACGATGATCACGAAGCCGATGGCGAAGGTCGCGAAAATGGCCATGATGACATCCGGCCGAAACTCGATCATGGTTTTCATCAGCCCGGCGGATTCGGCGACCGACGCCGCCGTTGCCACCGTGGTGTTCTTGGTCAGGGCGATCAGGGTGTTGCCCAGCGGCGCCACGGCACCCCGGAAGGCCTGGGGCAGGATGACCATCCGCGCCGCCGGCAGGAAGCTCAGCCCGATGGCGCGTGCGGCCTCGGCCTGTCCCAGGGGCACGGTGTTGACTCCGCTGCGAATGGATTCGCAGACGAAGGCCGCGTGGTAGACGGACAGCCCGACGATGGCCCAGAGGAAGAAGTTGAAGTCGAAATCGCCGGAGAGGTTCATCTGGAGCTGGAAGACCGCCACCAGAATGCAGAACACCATGATGATGGTCAGCGGCGTGTTGCGGAAGACGTTGACGTACGCCGCGCCGGCCCAGCGGAAGCTGGGCACCGGTGAGATGCGCATCAGGGCCAGGACGGTACCCAGCACCAACGAACCCAGGGCGGCCCAGAAAGCGAGCTGGATATTGACCCACAAGGCTCCGACGACGTCGTAGGTCTCCAGCGCCGTCAGGTAGCTCTGGAAATACTCGGACAAACTGTCCATCCCCTTTCGGTGGGAAGAGGCAGATCATGTTGTGGGGCGGGAGCGCCCCGCCCCACAACGGATGGTGCTAGGCGCAGGCTTCGCCCGGCTTCGGCGGGTTCAGGTCCTTGTTGTAGGAGTAATCCACACCCTCGGTGTTCTTCTTGAGGGCTTCTTCCCAGGCACCTTCCTCGACCATCTTGTTGATGGCTGCGTTGATGTCCGCGCAGAGTTCCGAGCCCTTCGGCAGGCCGACGCCGTAGTTCTCCTCCGAGAACGGGTTGCCGACCACCTTGTACTTGCCGGCGTTGTTCGGCTGCGCCGCGAGTCCGGCCAGGATGATGTCGTCGGTGGTCACCGCGTCGATCTGGCCGCCCTGCATGGCGGTCACGCACTCTGCGTAGCTGGGCCGCTCGACCAGGTTCACTTCGGCGGCGTGCTCGTCCTTGATGCGCTGGGCGGAGGTGGAGCCGGTCACCGAGCAGAGGTTCTTGCCGTTAAGCGCATCCGGGCCGGTGATTTCGGTGTCGTCGGTCCGGACCAGCAGGTCCTGGCCGGCCACGAAGTACGGTCCGGCGAAGTCGACGGTCTGCTTGCGCTCGTCGGTGATGGAGTACGTCGCGAAGATCATGTCCACCTGGTTGTTGGCGAGCATGTTTTCGCGGTTGGCCGAGGGCGACTCGACGAATTCGATCTGGTCCTCCGAGTAGCCCAGCTCGTTGGCCACGTACTTGGCTACATCCACGTCGAAGCCGCTGAACTTGCCGCCGGAGGAAAAGCCCAGGCCCGGCTGATCGTACTTGATGCCGATACGGATGCCTTCGCCGCCGCCTTCGCCGCCGCCGGCAGTCTCGCCGCCGCCTCCGCCGCCGCCTGTGCCGCCGCCGCCGCCGCAGGCGGACAGCACGAGCGCGGCTCCGGCTGCCATGGCAGCCATTCCATAACGGGTCTTTCGCATGTTTTCTCCTTGCGTTGTCGGCCCTCCGTCAGTGAAGGGCCAGGTGTGGGGGTCAGTGTTCGAGGATCTTGCCCAGGAAGTCCTTGGCGCGGGTGCTCTTCGGGTTGGTGAAGAATTCTTCCGGGGTGGCCTGCTCCACGATCTGGCCGTCGGCCATGAAGAGCACGCGGTCCGCCGCCTTGCGCGCAAAGCCCATCTCGTGCGTGACCACGATCATGGTCATGCCTTCGCTGGCCAACTGCACCATGGTGTCGAGCACTTCGTTGATCATTTCCGGATCCAGTGCCGAGGTGGGCTCGTCGAAGAGCATCACCTTAGGTTTCATCGCCAGGGCCCGGGCAATCGCCACGCGCTGCTGCTGGCCGCCGGAGAGCTGGGCCGGCAGCTTTTGCGACTGGTTGGCCACGCCGACGCGCTCGAGCAGGCTCATGGCCAGCTCCTTGGCCTCGGACTGCTTCATCCCCTTGACCTTGATCGGACCCAGGGTGACGTTCTCCAGGATCGATTTGTGGGCAAAAAGGTTGAAGGACTGGAACACCATGCCGACGTCGGCCCGCAGCTTGGCAAGGGCCTTGCCCTCGGCCGGCATCTTCTCGCCGTCGATCAGGATTTCGCCGTCGTCGATGGTCTCCAGGCGGTTGATCGCCCGGCAGAGGGTGGACTTGCCGGAACCCGACGGCCCGATCACGACCACCACTTCGCCCTTGGTGACCTCCAGGTTGATGTCCTGCAGCACATGGAGGGATCCGAAGTGCTTGTTGACGTTCTTCAGGGACACCAGCGGCTGACCCGCCGGCGCGGCGGATGTGGCTCGGGTTGCCGCCGCAGGAGCAGCAGGCGGCGTTTTACTGTGCGATGCGTCACTGGTCATGGAACGAATCTAGCGAAAGATTCCCTTCAAGCAATGCATTCGCGACCGAACCGCCGGAATCGTGATTTAAGAGCAACCTGCGTCCCGGACCGCGTGAGGGCCGAATTGCCACCGAAACGGCGGAAACCGCCACGGATGGCCGGCGGATCTGTAGCCTTGGGAAATGACAAACCAGCAAGACATCCCGCTCCCGTCGCAACTTCCGGGCGCACCGAAAACCCGTTTCAAGGGGCCGGTGGAGCTGCGGCGCAGCCAGGCGGACATCCCGCAGGCCGACCAGTACCTGCTGGACACCAAGGACCGGGCGGAATTTACGCACACGGATCCCTGGCGCGTGCTGCGGATCCAGAGCGAATTCGTCGAAGGGTTCGGCACCCTGGCCGACCTCGGCCCGGCGATCAGCGTGTTCGGTTCGGCCCGCACCCGGCAGGGAAGCAAGCACTACGCCATCGCCGAGGAGATCGGGCAGCTGCTGGTCCGGCATAATTTCGCGGTCATCACCGGCGGCGGCCCCGGTTCCATGGAGGCGGCCAACAAGGGCGCCAGCGAGGCCGGCGGCGTCTCGGTCGGGCTGGGCATCGAACTGCCGTTCGAGCAGGGGCTCAACGACTGGGTGGACCTGGGCATCAACTTCCGGTATTTCTTCGCCCGCAAGACGATGTTCGTCAAGTACGCGCAGGGGTTCATCGTGCTCCCCGGCGGGCTGGGCACGCTCGACGAGCTGTTCGAAGCCATGGTGCTGGTCCAGACGAAGAAGGTGACGTCCTTCCCGATCGTGCTGGTGGGCACGGCATTCTGGTCGCCGCTGATCGACTGGATCCGCAACACGCTCTTGGCCGAAGCGATGATCGCGGAGGCCGATCTGGACCTGGTCAGCGTGGTGGATACGGCCGAGGAAGCAGTCGAGCAGGTCATCTCCGGGTTGTCCGCCCGCTCCGGATTTTGACCCGGCGCGACGTCCTCTCTGGCACGATGGTGCTGTGAGCGCATTCCTGGTTTTCCTTGCCATCGCCGTTGCAGGTGCGGCCGCTGTCGCCGCGTCGGGCTGGCGGGGCCGGAGGAAGGCGGCCGGCGCCGGCGCGGGCGGCGAGAGTGACGGCACCGGATGGGAGCGCGGGCACGTGGCCGCGCTCCAGGGCCTGAGCGAGCATGAGGCGCGGCTGCCGGCGGTTTTGCTGCCTGAACACCCCCGTGCCGAAGACCTGGACAGCGTCCGGTTTTCCACTGCCCTGCGGGGCTACCGGATGGACCAGGTGGACGAAGTGCTGGACGTCCTGCGGGCCGAGCTGGGAGCCAAGGAGCGCCTGATCCGGCAACTGAGCCACGAACAGCCGCAGCCCGACGGCGGTGCCCACCCGGCGCGGGAAGGATGACGGGGGTGCAGGACCGCCTTCCGCGCACGCGCGTGCTTCGGGAGGCCGTGCACGCGGAGCTTTCCTTCTGGCGCCGACGGATCTCCGGGTGGCCGTGGTGGGTCCAGGTCTGCGTGCTTTACGCCCTTTCCCGGGTGTATTCGCTGCTGGTCTTCCTCGCGGTGGCACGCCAGCAGGGGCCGAATCCGTGGACCGGACCGCACCCCGACTATCTGTCCTTCATCGGAATCTGGGACAGCGCCTGGTACGAGCAGGTCTACCGGGAGGGGTATCCCGCCGATATTCCCCGCGGCCAGGACGGGCGGGTCGACGAGAACCAGTGGGCGTTCTACGCGCTTTTCCCCGGCATCGTCCGCATCCTGGCGGCGGCCACCGGGCTGGGGTGGCAGTTGCTGGCACCGCTGGTTGCGACCCTCGCCGGTTTTGCCGCCGTGCTGCTCATCTACAAACTTTTCCGTCGCTACGCCCCCCACGGCACCGCGCTGTGGGCCGTGTTCTTCGTGGCGGTCTTTCCGGTCTCGCCGATCCTCCAGGTGCCCTACGCCGAATCGCTGAACCTGGCGCTGCTGGCGGCGGCGCTGCTGCTGCTGGTGCGGCGGAAGTACCTGCTGGCGATTCCCGTCGTCGTGCTGATGTGCCTCTCCCGGCCGGTCGGCGTGCCGTTCGCGGCGCTCGCCGGCCTTCACCTGCTGTGGCGGATCAGGCAGCGCCGCACCGATCCGCTGCAGACCCCGGAATTCCTCCGCGCGGCAGCGCTGGCGTTGGTCAGCTGTGCCGCGGCCCTCGCCTGGCCGGTGCTGGCGTGGTCGGTCACGGGCGAGATGACCGCGTACACCGATACCGAGACAGCCTGGCGGGGCGAGGCCCTGATCCTGTTCAAGCCGTGGTTCGACATGGGCGTGAACCTTTTCGGGCTGTTGGGCGGAATGGCCGCCCCGCTGCTGCTGGTGGCCGCGGCGGCCGGGG
Source organism: Arthrobacter sp. B0316-1-20 (assembly GCF_059091865.1). NCBI lineage: Bacteria > Bacillati > Actinomycetota > Actinomycetes > Micrococcales > Micrococcaceae > Arthrobacter > Arthrobacter sp. B0316-1-20. The sequence goes on from NZ_JBNHHC010000008.1 coordinate 161,788, forward strand.
TCCTGTGCTCCCCGCCTGCCCGGAAGATGGGGGCGGACCTGAGGCTGTGGTGCGCCTGCTACCTGGGCTACCTGCTTGCCTTTCTGCATCCGCAGACCAGCACCTTCCGGCTGTTGCTTCCGCTCTTCCCGCTGGCCCTGGCGGCGGCCTTGGTATCACGCAGCCGGGCCTACCGCGCGTGCCTGGCAGTGATGTTTCTGGCCGGGCAGATTGTCTGGGTGACCTGGCTCTGGTCCTGGGCCGAACTGCCCGGCGGCGGGGACTATCCGCCCTAGCGGCGGCCGGCGCCGGTGCGCCCCGTGTCGCGCAAATTAGCACCCGGTTGTGATGTACGCGATAATGGGTAGTGGTTGGACATGGCGGCCGGGCAACTGAAGGGCCGCCGATGTGAGGTTGGCGGGCAGGGCGATCACCGATCGGGCTGCCCCATGGCGGAAGGGAATTCCCAGATGGCTGCGATGAAACCGCGTACCGGTGACGGTCCGATGGAAGTGACCAAGGAGGGGCGAAGCCTCATCCTGCGGGTGCCCATCGACGGCGGCGGGCGTCTGGTGCTCGAACTGAACGCCGAAGAAGCCGGCAACCTCAAGGACTGCCTGCTCGGCGTCACCAGCGACGTGGCAGGCTAGGAACCGTTTGCTGTGAGCCACGTTCCCTCCACCGCAGAGGAACAAACCGCCCGTCATCTGGAGCAGGCCCTGGTTGAACCGCAGATGGCGCGCGTCCAAGCCCTTCCGGCCCTCGGCCGCGGACGGTCTCCGGCCGAGGGCGCCGGGGATGTCACGGTGCTGGCGGTCCCCATTGCTGAAGGCGAGGCCAACGTTGAGCGGGCCACGCCGCAGCCGCGCCAGGGTGCCGCCGAGGCGGCAGCCGACTTTGGCGCCGACGTGGCGGCCTTGGCAGAGGTCCACGGGATTGCCGGTAAGGCCGGCGAAGTACTGGCGGTGCCGGCGCCGCCAGGCTCCGCCCGGCTGCCGGAGCGTCTGATCTTGATTGGGCTGGGCAGTGGCAGCGCGGCGGAGCTGCGCAAGGCCGGAGCCGCCCTGGCCAGGGCGACGATGGGCACCGACCGGGTGCGCAGCAGCGCCGTCGACGGCCTGCCCGAAGGGCTGCAACAGGCCTTCATCGAGGGGTTCCTGCTGGGCGGCTACCGGCCGCCGCGCGCCGGGACGTCCGCCGCGCCCAAGCCGATGGCCGCGGTGCTGGAACTGACCGGAACCGCGGCGGGGACGGCCGCAACGGCCGCCGCCGGCGCCCGGGCCACGTGGCTGGCACGGGACCTGGCAAACATGCCGTCCAACGTGAAGAGCCCGGAGTGGATGGCCGGCCAAGCCGCGCGCCTCGCCGCGGCCCGCGGCCTGGGCATCCGCACGTGGGACGAGCATCAGCTGGCTGCCGGAGGGTTCGGCGGACTGCTGGCGGTGGGCTCGGCCTCGCCGACTCCGCCCAGGCTGGTCCAGCTGGACTACACGCCCGCACAGGCCGGCGAGAACACCAGGCACGTCGTCATCGTCGGCAAGGGCATCACCTTCGACACCGGCGGGCTGTCGCTCAAGCCGCGGGAGCCGATGCTGCCGATGAAGACCGACATGGCGGGCGCCGGCGTCGTGCTGGCGGTGCTGGCCGCTGCGGCGGAGCTGCGCGTTCCGCACCGTGTCACGGGCCTGCTCGCCCTGGCCGAGAACGCCATCGGCGCCGACGCCTACCGGCCCGGCGACGTGGTGACCGTCCACGACGGCACAACCGTGGAGATCGGCAACACGGATGCGGAGGGGCGCATGGTGCTGGCCGACGGCCTCTCCTACGCCGCCGCCCGGCTGCAGCCTGACGTCCTGGTGGATATCGCTACCCTCACCGGCGCGGCGTCCCTGGGGCTGGGCAGGCAGCATGCGGCGCTATACGGCACCCGGCGGTCCCTGGTGCGCGCGTTCGAAGCCGCGGGGGAGGCAACCGGGGAGCGGGTCTGGCACATGCCGCTGGACGAGGTGGCGGCCGAATACGGCTTCGCGTTGGAATCCGGCATCGCCGACATCTCGCATATCGCGTCCCAGCGGTCGAAGGTTGGCGGGGGATCGATCACCGCAGCGCTGTTCCTGCGCGAATTCACCGGCGCCCTTCCGTGGATCCATCTGGACATCGCCGGCCCCGCCCGGGCAGACTCCGATCGGGCCGAGGTCACGAAGGGCGCCACCGGGTACGGTGCCCGGCTGCTGCTGTCCTTCCTGCGCTCCTACCGCGGCTAGCACCGGGCCGGCGGGTGGCCCGGCGGCCCGCGGGCAGGGCGCCGCCGGTCGGTCAGCGTTTGACGGCCAACAGCAGTCCCTCGCCGGTCGGCAGGATGGTGGACAGCAGTTGGTCGTTTTCCCGGATGGCCTTGCCGACCTTGCGCAGCGTGGTGGTGGATTCTTCGCGGATGGCCGGATCCGAGACCCGGTCGTGGTCCAGGGCGTCGTTGACAATCAGCATGCCGCCGCGCTTGAGCAGCCGGACCGCTTGCTCTACGTACAGCGGATACGAGGGCTTGTCCGCATCGACGAAGACGAGGTCGTAGGCGTTGTCGGTCAGCCGGGGCAGCACGTCGGCCGCGCGGCCGGAGATGGTGCGGGTGCGGTTGCCCGGAATGCCGGCATCGACGAAGGACTGGCGTGCCGCGCGCAGATGGTCGACGTCCGCATCGATGGTGGTCAGCACCGCGGCCGGCGGCAGTCCGCGCAGGAGGCAGACCCCGGAGACACCGGCGCCGGAACCGATTTCCACCACCGTCTGCGCCTTGGTGCCCGCGGCGAGGACGGTCAGGGCCGCGCCGACCCCCCTGCCGACAGCGGCAACGCCCAGTTCATGGGAGCGCTCACGGGCCCGAAGCAAGACGTCATCCTCGGCGGGGAGCCCCTCCGTGTAGGACCAACTCGTCTGCTTGTCGGCACTCATGAAACATCGCTTTCTCTTCAGCTTTTGCGGGAAAACGGCGCAGGGCCGCAGTGCCAAGCCTACTGCCACAGGTGACGGGATTAGGCGCGTGCCCCGGGGACGGGACACGCTGCCGCCGGACGGGTCAGACGGGGACCGGGCTTAGCGGTCTTTGTGCAGCCGGTTTACAGAATTCTCCCAGTCTTTTGCGCCAAGATGGGTACCCGGGACGCCGAAAGCCAGACCGGCAGCACGCAGCCGCATTCCCGGACCCCCAGGAGGTGGGCGGCCGCGGGCGGTCCGACGAAGGGGCACGATAATGACGAAGCTACAGGACGCCGCGTCGAACGCCGCGGCCGGCAACGATCAGTGGGTCGCTCCGACGTGGGAAGAAGTGGTGAGCAACCACTCCGCCAAGGTCTACCGCTTGGCCTTCAGGCTCACGGGAAACCGGTACGACGCCGAAGACCTCACCCAGGAAGTCTTTGTCCGCGTCTTCCGGTCACTGGACAACTTCAAGCCCGGCACGCTGGACGGCTGGCTCCACCGGATCACCACCAACCTCTTCCTGGACCAGGCCCGGCGCAAGAGCCGGATTCGGTTCGATGGACTGAGCGACGAAGCCGAAGCCCGGCTGCCCGGCAAGGATCCCGGCCCCGAGCGCAGCTTCGAATTCAACAACCTGGATATCGATGTCCAGGCCGCGCTGGAAGAGCTGCCGCCGGACTTCCGCGCCGCGGTGGTGCTCTGCGACCTGGAGGGGCTGTCCTATGACGAGGTCTCCGCGGCCCTTGGCGTCAAGCTTGGCACCGTCCGCTCGCGGATCCACCGTGGCCGGACCATGCTTCGGGAAAAGCTGGCGCACCGGGATCCCGCCGAACGCCCGCGCCTGAAACTGCCGCGCATCGCCGGAGCCCACTGATCGCTGCAATGCTCCACCCGGAAAGAGAGCTGGCGGAGTACCTGGACGGCGAACTCTCCGATGATCGCCGCCCGGCCCTTGAACGCCATCTTCAACGCTGCCGGCGGTGCCGCAAGAGCGTCGACGAATTCCGCCAGATCCAGGACCGCCTGCGCTCGCTGGACGTGCCGCCCCCTGACGACAACCTGACCGCGCGGTTGCTGCGCTGCAGCCGGCCCGGGGCCGCCGGACCGGCCGGGCCCCCGCTCGGCCTCGAAACTTCCGGCACCGCGGAAGACCGGAACCCCGGCGTACCCGCGGGCGGGCGCACCCCCGCGCCCGCCGGTGCCGCCGGCGGCCTCCCGCCCGCCGCCCTCCCTCCCGCCGCCGCCCTTCCTGACGCCGCCGCCGGTGCCGCGGCGGAGGCGTTGCCCGCGCGCAGGCCGGCCAGGCGCGCGCTGGCGGTTGCCGGCGGGGTCCTGGCCGGCTGCGCCGTGCTGACGCTGTCCGCGGCCTTCGTCCTGGGCGGCGAGACCGGGCCGGCGGACGCCGGCCGCGGCCTTGCCACCGGGACGGCCTGGGTGCCGGTGGCCGCCGATGCAGGCACCGCCCGTCTGATCGCCCTGGACGGCGCGGCACTCGAGGAGCTGCGGCGCGGCGGCTGGACCTGCCCGCTGCTGCCCGGGCTCGGCTACCGCCTGCAGAGCGCGGAACAGACCGTCGTGGACGGGCAGCCTGCCGTCAGGCTCGAGCTCGGCGACGGCAGCCACCGGGTGACGGTCACCGAGCAACGGCGCGGAGACGGCAGCGCCGGCGGAACGGCCCGGGTGGCGGACCCCGCGCCGCCGGTGAATGCGGCCACGGGCCATCCCGTGACCATGGACGGCTTCCGGGAGGTGGCCGGGCTGGACCGCGCGGTGTGGGTGCGCGGCGGCGAGGACTGGACCGTGGTGCTCCACTCCGACGAGGTGACGTACACGTTGTGGTCCGACCTCCCGCTGGCCGAGATGCCGGAGACGGTCAGCCACGTGGTGCTGTCGGAGAACTCCCGCCTGAAGCTGCCGATGCCGTCCCCTGCCGACGATCCGTTCAGCCGGATCGTCCGCGGACTGGGCATGATGGTCAGCCCGCCAAGTGGCTGACCGGCCCGGCGAACGGGTAACCTTCAATCGTGTTTGGAATCAACGGCTCAGAACTGATCATCCTGGCAATTCTTGCCGTGGTGATCCTCGGACCTGAGCGGTTGCCCGAATACGCCGCGCAGCTGGCCAGGTTCGTCAAACAGCTGAAGACCATGGCCGCCGGTGCCAAGGAACAGCTGCGCGAAGAAGTCGGCGACGACATCGTCGACATGGACTGGCGCAAGCTTGATCCGCGGCAATACGACCCTCGGCGCATCATCAAGGAAGCCCTGTTGGACGACGACGAGGCGCCGCGTCCTGCGCCGGCGGCGCCGGCTGTCGCGGCAGCAGCCGCGACCGCGGCAGGCACGGCCGTGTCAACCGGTTCGCGGGCGCCGGCGCGGGCGGCGGCCGCGTCGCGCGCGCAGCTGGCCCCGGGTGAGGCAGCGCCGTTCGATACCGAGGCGACCTGACCTCCGGGGCGCATTAGCCACCGGCGCGCCGTTGCGCACGGGCGTTTCCCGGCTGAGGCCCTAGCGGGGGGTGACGCCCAGCGTGCGTCCGGCCAGGCCACGCGGACGCGCCGCCAAGTCGGCCGCAATCCGCCGCAGTTCGGCCGCGGAGCTGCCGGCCACGGAGGCGTCCGCCTCGTCCAGGACGATCGGCCGGCCGGCGTCGCCGCCGGCGCGCAGCCGTGGCTCCAGCGGGATGCTTCCCAGCAGCGGTACCGGCTTCTCCAGCACGGCGGAGAGACGCCCGGCGACGGCAGTTCCGCCGCCGGAGCCGAAGACTTCCATCCTGGATCCGTCCGGCAGCGCCAGCCAGGACATGTTCTCGATGACTCCCGCCACCTGCTGCCCGGTCTGCGCGGCGATGGCGCCGGCGCGTTCCGCCACCTCCGCCGCGGCGCCCTGCGGGGTGGTCACCACCAGGATCTGCGAGGACGGGAGCAGCTGCGCCACCGAGATCGCCACGTCCCCGGTGCCCGGAGGCAGGTCCAGGAACAGTGCATCCAGGTCGCCGAAATAGACGTCGGTGAGGAACTGCTCCAGGGCCCGGTGCAGCATGGGACCGCGCCAGGCCACCGGCTGGTTGCCTGAGACGAACATGCCGATCGAGATGACCTTCACGCCGTAGGCCACCGGCGGCAGGATCATCTCGTCCACCCGGGTGGGAGCCTGCGTGATGCCCAGCAGCCCGGGAACCGAGAAACCGTAGACATCGGCGTCGATGATGCCCACGCGCAAACCCTGGGCGGCCATGGCGCACGCGAGGTTGACGGTGACGCTCGACTTGCCCACCCCGCCCTTGCCGCTCGCCACGGCATAGATGCGGGTGAGCGAGGACGGATCGGCGAACGGATTGCCGCGGCCGGCACCGCGCAGCTGCTCCTTGAGCGCGTCGCGCTGCTGCGGCGTCATCACGTCCAGCTCCACCGCCACCCCGGAAACGCCCGGGACGGCAGCCAGGGCGTGCTCGATGTCGGCGGTGATGGTGCCGCGCAGCGGGCAGCCCGAGATGGTGAGCAGCACGCCGACGGTGACCCGTCCGGCGTCGTCAATCCGGACGTCCTTGAGCATGCCCAGCTCCGCGAGGGGCCGGCGCAGCTCCGGATCGATCACGGTTCCCAGTGCGCGCCGTACGGAGGCCGGGTCCGGGTGTTGCGACGGGTGTGGATCAGTCATGCATCAGTTCTCCTGGCCGCCGTGTTGGACGGGCGGCAGCTTGGGCAGCGAGGTGGTGGCATCGGAGGAACGGCGCCGGCCGCGGCGGCGTTCGTCCGCGGACTCGTCGTCCAACAGTTCTTCCAGCACCGAGCGCAGCTCGCTCCGGACGAAGTCACGCGTGGCCACTTCGCGGATGGCGATCCGCAGCGCGGCCAGTTCGCGGGTCAGGTACTCGGTGTCCGCCAGATTGCGTTCGGCCCGCTGGCGGTCCTGCTGCAGCGAGACCTTGTCCCGGTCGTCCTGGCGGTTCTGCGCCAACAGCAGCAGCGGAGCGGCGTAGGAGGCCTGCAGCGAGAGCATCAGGGTCAACGCGGTGAAGCCCAGCGCGGCGCTGTCGAAGCGCAGGTGTGCGGGTCCGAACGTGTTCCAGGCCAGCCAGAGCGCACAGAAGACCGACATCCACATCAGGAACTGCGGGGTGCCCATGAAACGGGCGAAGGACTCCGTGGCCTTGCCGAAATAATCGGGGTTCGGCCGCAACCGGACCAGCAGGCGCGTACGGGTCTCCCGCGGGGTGTCCAGTCCCGCGACCTTGATTTTCCGGTCTGCCTTTTCAGCCAAAGCGTCCACCTCCGCTTACGGGGGAGTCGTCCTGCGCCCGCCAGTCGTCGGGCAGCAAATGGTCCAGCACGTCGTCAACGGTCACGGCTCCGACCAGCCGGCCGGAGCTGTTGACCACTGCCAGGGCATTCAGATTGTAGGTTGCCAGGGTGCGGGCCACGTCGCTGACATCGGCCTGGTCCAGCACCGGCTCCAGGTCGGTATCCACGATGTTGCCCAGCGCCTCCGGCGGCGGGTAGCGCAGCAGCTGCTGGATGTGGACCACGCCCAGGTATTTCCCGGTGGGGGTCTCCAGCGGCGGCCGGCAGACGAAGATGGCCGACGCCAGGGCCGGCGTGAGCTCTTCGCGGCGCACATGCGCCAGGGCCTCGGCGACCGTAGCTTCCGGGGGCAGGATCACCGGCACCGGGGTCATCATGGAACCGGCGGTGTTTTCCTCATACTCCAGCAGACGGCGGACGTCCTTTGCTTCTTCCGGCTCCATCAGCTGCAGCAGTTCTTCCTTCTGCTCCTCGGGCAGCTCGGCCAGCAGGTCGGCGGCGTCGTCGGGATCCATCTCCTCCAGCACGACGGCGGCGCGTTCGGCATCCAGCGACGTGAGGATCTGCACCTGGTCGTCGTCCGGCAGCTCCTGGAGCACATCCGCCAGACGGTCGTCCTGCAGCTCGCTCGCGACTTCCAGCCGGCGCTTCTGGGTCATCTCGTGCAGTGCCTCGGCGAAGTCGGCGGGCTTGAGGTCCTCGTGGCTGGCCACGAAGGTAGTGGCCGCCTGCGGTTCGTGCCTGGCGCCCTGGTAGGCCTCGTGCCAGTCCACGATCAGTGTTTCGTTGCGGCGCAGGCTGCGCAGCGGCGACGTCGAATGGCCGCGCCGGACGAAGAGCTGGGACACATACCAGTCGCCGTCGCGGGACTGTTCCATGCCGATGTCCAGGATGGTGGCGTCGCCGCTGCCGTCGGCGAGCGTGACGCGGCGGTCGAACATCTCGGCGACCACCAGGGTCTCGGCGCCGCGCTGCTCGAACCGGCGCAGGTTGACCAGCCCGGTGCAGATGACCTGCCCGGCGGTGATCGAGGTGATCCGGGTCATGGGGACGAACACGCGTTTCTTGCCGGGGACCTCGACCACCAGGCCGACCACCAGGGGCGGCTTGGCGGGGCCGTAGTCGAGGACGACGACGTCGCGCAGCCGGCCCAGGCGGTCTCCGAGCGGGTCGAAGACGTCCAGGCCGAGCAGCCGGGCTACGAAGACGCGGTTGGTTTTTGTGCTCACCCCTTTAGGCTACGTGCTGGGCCCGGTAATCCGGGATTTGGCGGGCCGGCTGTGCCTTGCCCCCGGCCGCCGCATGGGCGGAGGCTAAGGCAGCCCGGGGGTTCCCACGTTCACCTGAAGCGATACCCAGACCACCGGTTGCGTATATCAGCGACAATGGGGGTATGTCGATGCTTGGCCGTACAGATTCCCGGGACCCCAGCCGTACCCTTCCGCAGGGCGAGTTGATCGGAAACTACCGCTCGTATCTGGATGCCCAGAAAGTGGTGGACTACCTCGCGGACGAGGAATTCCCCGTCCAGCACGTGACCATCGTCGGCAACGACCTGAAGACGGTCGAGCGGGTGACCGGCAAGCTCAGCTATCCGCGGGTTGCCCTCTCCGGCGCGGCCACCGGCGCCTGGTTCGGCCTGTTCGTCGGCTTGCTGCTGATGCTCTTCGGCGGCGGCGAAACCTTTGTGCTGCTGATCTCGTCGATGGCCATGGGCGCGGCCTTCTGGATGCTGTTCGGCATCATTTCCTACGCGCTGCAGCGCGGCAAGCGGGACTTCACCTCCACCAACCAGGTGATCGCCACCAGCTATGACGTGGTGGTCTCCACCGAGGTGGCACACGAGGCCCGGCGGTTGGCCGCGCAGCTGCCGATGGCCGGAACCGCGGTTCCCGGCCGCCCGGCAAACCACGGGCAGTCGCCCGTCGGGCCGCAGCCGCCTGCCGGCTATGGCCAGCAGCCTCCTGCGGCCCAGCAGCCGCAGGCCCCGGAGCGGCCGGCCCAGTGGGGCGAGGACCCGTACCGCCAGGGCGGCGTCCAAGGACAGCAGCCCCAGCCCGGCCCGCCCGACGCGGTCCAGCCCGGGGTGCCGGGCCAGCCCGTGCGCGGGCGCTTTCCGGACCTGCCCGACGGCCGCCCGCAGTACGGAATCCGCGTTACTCCGGAGCCCGCCCAGCCCCAGCAGGCCGGCGAGCCCCAGAACGGCTCCACCCAGCAGGCCGACGGGCCCCAGAACGGCGCCGGCCCGCAGACCGGCGTCTCCGAGCCCGACGGCGGCACGCCGACCGGCGGGAGCCAGCCGGCCGGCCCTCGGGCCGGCGAGGGGAACCCGGACTCCTTCAACGACAACGACCGGCCCGGCACCTAGCCGCACGCCACCGGCGCCCCGCAGGATGAACCGCCCGCACGACGAACGGGCACCGTGCGAGGCCCCGCACCATGCACGCACCATAAACGGGAAGGGATCCGCCGTCGCAGACGGCGGATCCCTTCCCGCGTGGCGTTGCTCCGGCCGCGGCCGCCGGGGGCGCTATTCCCCTGACGTGCCGTAGATGCCGGCCATCCAGGACTCCACGTCCTCGGGCTTGCGCGGCAGGGCCGCCGACAGGTTCACCGGGCCGTCGGCGGTCATCAGGATGTCGTCCTCGATCCGCACCCCGATGCCGCGGTATTCGGCCGGAACGGCCAGGTCTTCGTCCTTGAAATAGAGTCCGGGCTCGATCGTGAACACCATGCCCGGGGTGAGCACGCCGTCCAAGTACAGCTCGCGCTTCGCCTGCGCACAGTCATGGACGTCCAGGCCAAGGTGATGGCTGGTGCCGTGCGGCATCCAGCGCCGGTGGTGCTGGCCCTCGGGGGAGAGCGCCTCGGCCAGGGGAACCGGCAACAGGCCCCACTCGTCCAGCCGCTCGGCGAGCACGGTCACGGCGGCGGTGTGCACGTCACGGAACTTCACGCCCGGCTGCGCGGCGGCAAAACCGGCGTCGGCGGCATCGAGTACCGCCTGGTAGATCCTGCGCTGGACCTCGGTGAACGTGCCGTTGACCGGCAGCGTGCGGGTCACGTCCGCGGTATACAGGGAGTCGGCCTCCACACCTGCGTCCAGCAGCAGCAGGTCTCCGGCCTTCACCTGCCCGTTGTTGCGGATCCAGTGCAGGATGGTTGCGTTGTTGCCGCTGGCGGCGATGGTGTCGTAGCCCAGGTCGTTGCCTTCTTCGCGTGCCCGGGCAAAAAACGCGCCCTCCACCACGCGTTCGCCCCGCTCGTGCGTCAGCGCGCGAGGCAGCACCTTGACCACCTCGTGGAAGCCGTTCACCGTGGCCTCCACGGCCTTCTTCATCTCCTGGACTTCCCACTCGTCCTTGAGCAGGCGCAGTTCGGACAGCGCCTCGGAGAGCTTGCCGTCGAGCCGGTCTGATTCCTCCAGGTCCACGCCGGTGTTGATCCGGGAGGTGTCCACGAGGGCGTCCACGTTCAGGTCGACCTCACGCAGCAGCCGGATGCGCATGCCGCCCACGTGGACGACGCCGGCGTCCTTGGTGATCGCGACCTCGAGTTCGCCCAGGTCGGCGGTGGGCAGGCCCAACCGGCGGCTCAGCTCCTCCAGCGTGGGCCGGGGACCGATCCAGAACTCGCCGTACCGCGCGTTGGCGTAGAACTCGGCGGAATCCCGGCCGGACATGGGGCGGAAGTACAGCGTGGCCCGGTGGTGGCCGCCGTCGTCTCCAGATCCCGCCTCGGTGGGTTCCATGACCAGCACGGCGTCCGGCTCATGGTCCAGGCCCAGGCCCGTCAGGTGGGCGAAGCCCGAATGCGGGCGGAAGCGGTAGTCGGTGTCATTAGAGCGGACCTTCAGCGGGCCGGCCGGAATGACCAGGCGTTCGCCGTGGAAGTGCTCCGAAAGAGCCCGCCGGCGGCGCGCGGCGTAGGGTGCGACGGCTTCCTGCTCCGGTGCGGACGAGCCGGCCGGAGCCCAATGGCTGCCCATGAACTCCTTGAAGGCATCCGATTCCGGGCGCTGGGAACGGTTGTTGACGCGGTCTTCCAGCGGCTGCTCCCCGGCAGGCTGCTGTGAGGCGTCCTCATTCTGGTAAGTACTCACCGGTCCATCGTCTCACCGGCCCAAGGCGCTGCCAACATCGGCGCCCGGCAGGGGCTCCTGGCGTAAATTAGTTCTGTGATGATCGACCTGCACGCGCATTCCACGGTTTCCGACGGCACCGAACCGCCCGCCGACGTGGTGCGTGCCGCCGCAGCCGCCGGTCTTGACGTCGTGGCGCTGACCGACCATGACTCCACTGCCGGCTGGGAAGCGGCACGAACCGCCGCCGTCGAGGCAGGCCTGGGGTTTGTGCCCGGCATGGAGGTCACGTGCCGGACCGTGGAGGGCATCAGCGTGCATGTGCTCTCCTATCTCCACGATCCAGCCCACCCCGGCCTGCTGGCCGAAATCAACAAGGCCCGCGACGCGCGGAGGACCCGGGCCGAACGGATGGTGGAACTGCTCGCCGAGGACTTCCCCATCTCGTGGGCAGAGGTCACGGCCCGGGCCGGGCACGGGGCGACCATCGGCCGGCCGCACATCGCCGACGCATTGGTGGCGGCGGGGATCGTGTCTGACCGCAGCGAGGCCTTCGCCCGGATCCTGACCGCCCACTCGCGCTACTACGTGTCGCACTACGCGCCCGACCCGGCCACCGCCGTCGCCCTGGTGCGCGAGGCGGGGGGAGTGCCGGTCTTTGCCCATCCTGTGGCCAGCAGCAGGGGCCGGGTGGTCGGCGTTGCCGTCGTCCGGGAGATGCTCGACGCGGGGCTGGCCGGGGTGGAGATCGATCACCGGGACAACCCGGAAGAGGGCAGGGAACAGCTGCGCCGGCTGGCCGCCAAGCACGATCTGATAGTCACCGGCTCCAGCGATTACCACGGCGCGGGCAAGCCGAACCGGCTGGGCGAAAACACTACCGACCCGGCCATGCTGGACCGCATCCTCGCCGCCGGGACGGGCGCTGCGGCGCACCTTCCCGGCCGCATCGCCCGGTGACGCTTTACGTCCTCGTCTGGCCGGTCATTGTGGCCGCGACCCTGTGCGTCTTTGCCCGCGGCTTCTTCAAGGAGTGGGCTCAGGCGGGCCGGGAGGGCCGCGGCATCATCTAGCCGCCGCCCCGGGACACCACAACGACGGCGGGGCGCGGGCCGGTTCCTGGAACCGGTCCGCGCCCCGCCGTTCTTTGCCGCCGGTTAGCTTTCACCGGCGCCGACCGTGGCCTCGGCGCCGACCGTGGCCTCTGCTCCGGCGGCCTCAACCACTGCCGCGTGGCGGCCCAGCCGTTTGCGCATGACGTCGATGGCCTGCGGGTTCTGGTCCACGCAGACGAACCGCCGGTCCATGCCGGCGGCCACGGCGCCGAGGGTCCCGGAGCCGGCAAAGAAGTCGAGCACCCAGTCGCCGGGCCGGCTGCTCGCGGCAACCATCCGGCGCAGCAGCCCCTCGGGCTTCTGGGTGGGGTAGCCGGTCTTCTCCCGGCCGGTGGGGGAGACGATGGTGTGCCACCAGACGTCGGTCGGGAGCTTGCCGCGGGCGGCCTTCTCCGCGGTCACCAGGCCCGGAGCCATGTACGGCTCGCGGTCCACTTCCGCATTGTCGAAGTGGTACGCCTTCGGGTTCTTGACGTAGACCAGGATGTTGTCGTGCTTGGCGGGCCAGCGGTTGCGCGCACGGGCGCCGTAATCGTAGGCCCAGATGATCTCGTTCAGGAAGCTCTCGCGGCCGAAGAGCATATCCAGCAGCACCTTGGCATAGTGCACCTCGCGGTAATCCAGGTGCAGGTACAGCGTGCCGTCGTCGGCCAGCAGCCGCCACGCCTCGGAGAGGCGGGGCTCCAGGAAGGACCAGTAGTCGTCGAACGCGTCGTCATAGCTGGCGAGCGTGCCCTTGACCGTCTGGTACGACTTGCCCTTGAACCCGATGCGGTCGCCTTCGCCATCGGCGCTGCGCACCATGGAGGTCTGCTGCCGGACCTGGGCCCGGCCGGTGTTGAACGGCGGGTCCAGATAGATCATGGTGAAAGCGCCGTCGGGCAGCGTGGGCAGGAAGTCGGCGTTGTCCGCCCGGACTACCAGCGAGCTGCCGTCGGGCGTCCACCGGATACCGGCCACTATTCCCCGCTGGCGCCGTCGGTGACCTGCTGGGCGGTCCCGTTGACTACCTCGCCGTTGCGGCGGCGGGTGCGTGAACGCTTCCGGCGCGGCTTGTCGGTCGAGGCGACGGTCGTGTTCTCGGTGGCTGCCTCCTCGGTGCCGCGGCGCTGCCGCGGGTTGCCCGAGTCGGACCGGCCCTGCGGGCCGCCCTGGCGTGCGCCGCCGCGGCGTGCGCCGCCGCGGCCGCCGTCCTGCCGCTGGCTGCCGGAGCGGGCAGGGTGCTTTCCGGTCTCGCCCAGGTCTTCGAGCTTCTCGGCGTCGATGCCGGCGAGCTTGCGCTGGCTGCGCGGAAGCCTGCCCTTGGTGCCTTCGGGAATGTTCAGGTCGGTGAACAGGTGAGGGGAGGAGGAGTAGGTCTCCTGGGGTTCCGGCACGTCCAGGCCGAGGGCCTTGTTGATCAGGCCCCAGCGCGGGACGTCGTCCCAGTCCACGAAGGTGACTGCGGTGCCCTTGTTACCGGCGCGGCCGGTCCGGCCCACCCGGTGCAGGTAGGCCTTCTCGTCTTCGGGGCACTGGAAGTTGATCACGTGGGTGACGTCTTCCACGTCGATGCCGCGGGCGGCGACGTCGGTCGCGACCAGCACGTCCACCTTGTTGTTGCGGAACGCGCGCAGCGCCTGTTCGCGGGCGCCCTGGCCGAGGTCGCCGTGGATGGCGCCGGCGGCGAACCCGCGGTCGATCAGCTCCTCGGACAGCTTGGCGGCCGTGCGCTTGGTCTTGGTGAAGATGATGGTCCGGCCGCGGCCCTCGGCCTGCAGGATGCGGGCCACTACCTCGTCCTTGTCCAGGTTGTGTGCGCGGTAGACAACCTGACGGATGTCCTTCTTGGTGATGCCTTCGTCGTCCGGGTCTGCGGCGCGGATGTGCGTCGGCTGCGTCATGTACCGCCGGGCCATGGCGATGACCGGTCCGGGCATGGTTGCGGAGAAGAGCATGGTCTGGCGTACGGCCGGGGTCGCGGCCAGCAGCGTCTCGACGTCCGGCAGGAAGCCCAGGTCCAGCATCTCGTCGGCTTCGTCCAGGACCACGATGCGGACGTTCTTCAGGCTCAGGTGCTTCTGGCGGTGCAGGTCGATCAGACGGCCGGGGGTGCCGACTACGACCTCGACGCCTTTCTGCAGCAGCTCGATCTGGGGCTCGTAGGCGCGGCCGCCGTAGATGACGGCGACGCGGGCGTTGCGCTGCTTGGAGGCCGTCATCAGGTCGTTGCCGACCTGCACGGCCAGTTCGCGCGTCGGCACAACGATCAGGGCCTGCGGCGCGCCGGGCACCGGAAGCTTGTCGAAGCCGTCGTCGTCCGGTCCCACCACCCGCTGCAGCGCGGGGATGCCGAAGCCCAGGGTCTTGCCCGTACCGGTCTTGGCCTGGCCGATGATGTCGTGGCCGCCGAGGGCCACCGGCAGGGTCATGGCCTGGATCGGGAAGGGGTGGGTGATGCCGGCGTCGAAAAGCGACCGCACGATGTCCGCGCGGACGTTGAAGTCGGCGAAGGTCTGCTTGGGCAGTTCGTGGGGGCGTTCGTCGGAGGCCAGCACGGCCTCGACGACCAGTTCTTCGGCGCTGTTGTCAGCGTGGATGAGCTGTTCGCCAGCCACCTGGATATTTTCAGTGTTCAATTACATACCGTTCATTCAGGCGCCGACGCCGGCGGTGCTCAACGGTCCCGCAGGGGCTGCGGGAGCGGAACAAGGCGGAAGCGTGGCGCAACCAGTGGAAGCCGATCGCGGGCTAACAACTGCTTTCCCGGCCGGCCAACGAGGCAGCCAAGGAGGTTAAAGATCGCGTAGGGACGGATCTGTTGATGGATTCACTTCACTCAATCAACGACCGGGCATCCAGTACTACGCGGTTAAGTCTACCGGTCGTTGGCAAACCGGACCCCGCGGCGCACCGTGCGGGCCCTTAACCGTCGGCCAGTTCAAAGTGCAGGCGCCGTTCCCCGATGTCCGCCATGGTCAAGCGAACGCGCACCGTGGCCCCTGCCGCCAGGATTCCCGAGCACCGTGCGGTGACCGGCGGGTCGCTGAGCTGGACCACGCCGTACGGCTCCTGGCCGCCGTTGCCTTTGCCCCTGCCGGCCACCAGGACCTTCCCGTTGCCGTTCCCGTTCCCGCTCCCGTTGCGGCCGCCAGCGCCGTTTCCGTTTCCGTTGCCCGGGTACCGGGTGCCGGTGATGACGACGGCGTCGAACTCTTCCCCGACGCGGTGGCTCAGCAGCGCCGTTTCAACGGCGTCCAGGGCAGCGCGGTCCACGCGCCCCGCCAGCTGGTCGGAAGCCGCCATCAGCTTGGGCAATTCCTCCAGCGCGTCCTGGGCCCACTGCGGGACGGGTTCGCCGGCGCACAGGGCATGGCAGATCACCAGCACGAAACGGTCCACCAGCCGCCGCAGGGGAGCCGTGGCGTGCGCATAGGGTGCGGCAATGGCGGCCTGCTGCCGTTCGGGCGGGAGCTCGCCGACGAACGGCGTGTAGCCGGCACCGCGGAAGAGGGCGGTGGCCCCGTGCATCAGGGCCAGTTGCTTGGGATCGGTGGTGTCCAGGCTGCGCAGATAGTCGCCGTAGGCCATCTCGTGCGGCCACGGGAACCCCAACGCCTCGGTCTGCCGGCGGTACTGGGCCTCGGCGTCAGCGTCCGGTCCCGGCATGGTGCGCAGTATCCCGATCCGGCCTGCCAGCATGATCTCGGCCGCGGCCATCCCGGTCATCAGCGATATCTGGGCGTTCCAATCCTCCACCGGCAACGGCGGCCTGGTGACAATGAAGTAGTGCCGGCCGTCATGGGCGATCTCCTGGTCGGGGACATTCAGGCTCGCCCCGCCGCGCTCGCGTTCGAGCTCCACCCGCTTGCTGCCCACTTCCTTCAGCAGCAGCAGGGTGGGCGCCGCATCGCCCGAATCGATGTCCTGCTGCACCTGCTCGTAGTTCAGCTTGGCCCGGCTCCGCACCCTGGCGCGTTCCAGGGTGGCCGCGGTGACGCGCGCGGCGGCGTCGAGCTCGAATCGCCACACATAGGCCGACCGCAGCTGGTCCGCCAGCAGCGACCCGGCCTGTTCGCCGATGACGTCGGGATGCAGCGGGATCCGTCCGTCCGGGGCGTAGATGGTCTGGCCCCGCCGCCGGGTTTCGGCATCCAGTTCACCGCCGGCCTCCACAAAGGAGGGGACGTCGGCGATCGCGTACCAGACCGTGTATCCGCCGTCGATGGACTCGATGTACAGGGCCTGGTCCAAGTCGGTGGACGCGGGCGGATCGATGGTCACGAATTCCAGTGCGGTCAGATCGGTCTCCGGCAGCCGATGGGCGGCCACGGCGGCCCGGGCCTCCGCGAGTGCGCCCGCGTCGAACTCCTGCGGCAGGTCGAACTCTGTCCGCAGGTCCTTCAGCACCCGTGCCAGCAGATGCTGGGACTCGTTGACCTTCGGGTCCAAATGCGGGTACGGCACACGGTTAGCCTAACGGCAGCCGCGTCGAAATGGGACGCTACCCTTGGATTCATGAGCACCGTGAGCACCGTTCCCGCAGCGCCCGGCGAGGATTCCGGCCGCCGCCGGCAATTCCTGATCGATCTGTACGGCGTGATGGCCTACGGCGAACTGTCCGCCTTCGAGCGGTTTTCCTCCGACGCACGCTTTTCGCCCACCTTGCATGACCGGGCCGCCGTCGGCCGGCTCGCGGTGACCGAGTTTGAACATTTCGAGGCCGTGGCCGCGCAGCTGGAGCAACTCGGCGTGGACGTGGAAACGGCCATGGCCCCGTTCCAGCCCTCCATCGATGCCTTCCACGACCGGACGCGCCCGGCCGACTGGTACGAGTCCCTGATGAAGGCCTACGTCACCGACGGCGTGCTGGGGGACTTCTACCTGCACATCGCCGGAGCCCTCGACAGCGAGACGCAGAAGCTGGTCGCCCGGATCAAGGAAAACACCGAGCAGATCTCCATGATCGCGGCCCGGCTGCAGCAGGTGCTGGCCGACGATCCACGGCTGGCCTCGCGGCTGGCGCTGTGGGGGCGCAGGCTGGTGGGGGAGGCCTTGACCCAGGCACAGCGGATCGGGATTGAGCGCGCCGTGCTCAGCGAGCTGATGCGGGGGCAGGATCCCGACCGGCAGGCACAGGCCACCGGAGAGTTGTTTGCCCGGCTGACCCAAAACCATTCGCGCCGAATGAATGACCTGGGCCTGACGGCGTGAGCGCAGGCCTTCAACGGGGTTGGCTTCACCGGTAGGCTGGCGGCACAGGCGGCCGCAAGCCGCGGCAGCCGGGCCGCGCGGCAGACCGCCGCGCAACCGGGAGGGCATCGTGGGACGTGCGAAAGACGTACTCGACAGTGAGGAAATAGACCGGCAGCTGCGCGGGTTGCCGCAGTGGCGCTACGCGGACGGAGCGCTGGTCAGCGCGTTCAAGCTGGACAATGGGCGCGAGGCCCTGAACTTCATTGCCGCCGTGGGCGACCTGGCCGAGGAGCAGCGGCACCACCCGGACCTGGACTGGCGGTACAACAAGGTCTTGTTGCGCTTCACGTCGCATGACGCCGATTCGGCAGTCACTACCCGTGACGTGTCCGCGGCGGCAGCGGTGAGCGTGCTGGCGCGGAAGCTTGGCGCGGACGCGGACCCGGACGGCTATCCCGGCTAGCTTTCCTGCCCGGCCGGCTTCGTTCAGCCCAGCAGGGCGGTCAGCCGTTCGGTATCCCGCTGCACGCGGCGGCGTCCGATCCACCAGGCACCGGCGCACGCGGCCGGAACGGAAACGGCCATCGGCAGCAGCCAGGACAGGAAGTGCACGCCCGGTTCGGAGCCGAGGCCGGCGGCCATGAGGACGAACCAGAGCAGCACCGCCGCCGCCACCGCGATCCCGGGCAGCAGCAGCACCCCGTAGGCGTGGCGCCGCCGGTCCACCGCCCAAGCAGTGAAGCCGACGGCGGCGGCGACGAGCACCAGCAGGACCAGTGCGACCATGGGTGGTTAGAGAGCGCCGAATCCGACGGGGCGCGGCCCCTCGGCGCCGATCTCGACGTAGGCCAGGACATTGGACGGGATGATGACCAGGCGTCCCTTGGCGTCGGTCAGGCGCAGCTCGGCGCCGCCGTTCATGGCGCGGCTCGCGATCTCGGCCACCTCGTCCGGCGACTGCGACGAATCGAGCACGATTTCACGGCCGACGTTCTGCATGCCGATCTTCACTTCCACGCTGATGCCTCCTGGTAATGCTGTAAGCCGGGTGGGTTCCCTACTGGCGAATCTATCCTAGGGTTCCTTCGGGAACCGTGAAATTCCGCGCCAAGCTAAACGGTAGATCAGTTCGCTCGCGGCGTCCTGGTCCAGTTCCCCGCCTGAGCGCAGCCAGTGCCGGGCACTGATCTGCGCCATGCCGGCCAGGGCCCGGCCCAGCAGTGTGGCCTCGACCGACGAGAGCTTGGTGTCCTCGGCGATGACTCCGGCGATGGCGCTGGCCAGCCGCGCATTGAAGTCCTCCAAGCGGCCGCTCACGTCGGGGTCGTTGTTCAGGTCGGATTCGAAGACCAGCCGGTGCGCCTGGCTGTCCTGGGCGATGAACTGGTAGTAGGCCCGGATGGTGGCGTGCACGCGGAGTTTGTTGTCCGTTGTCGAGTTCAGTGCAGCCATCAGCATCGCGTTCAGCGATTCCAGGTGGTGGTCCAGCAGGGCCAGATAGAGCTCCCGCTTGCCGGGGAAGTGCTGGTAGAGCACCGGCTTGCTCACGTTCGCTGCGTCGGCGATCTCGTCCATCGCCGCCGCATGGTAGCCATTGACCACGAAGACCTCGTGTGCCGCCTGCAGCAGCTGGCGCCGCCGTTCCTCCCGCGGCAGTCGGGTGGGCTTGGCGGCTGAGCGGGGTTCTGTCGTCACGGTAGTACACGGCCTCTTCCGGCGCTGCGGTCAGGAAAACTTACAGCGCCACGGTGCAGTAAGTGTCAGTCCCGACCAGTCTACGCACCAGCAACCGGCTGGGGCGTAGATTGGAAGAATGAGCACCTTGGAGACCCGGCGGCTGCCGCCGCTCGTGGAACCGGCAGCGTCCCTCAGCAAGGCCGAGACCGAGCGGTATTCGCGGCACCTGATCATCCCCGAAGTCGGCATGGCCGGCCAGCTGAGGCTGAAGAACGCCAGGGTGCTGGTGATCGGCGCCGGCGGCCTCGGATCGCCGGCCATGCTGTACCTGGCCGCTGCGGGCGTGGGCCGCATAGGGATCGTGGATGACGACGAGGTGGAAGCGAGCAACCTGCAGCGCCAGATCATCCATGGCGTGGCGGACCTGGGGCGCAGCAAGGCGGCCTCGGCACGGGACAGCATCCTGGCGCTGAACCCCGGAGTGGATGTGGTGCTGCACGAGGTCCGGTTGGACACCGGCAACGTCCTGGAAATTTTCGCCGGCTACGACGTCATCCTGGACGGCACCGACAACTTCGCCACCCGGTATCTGGTCAATGACGCCGCCGCGCTGCTGGGCAAACCCTACGTGTGGGGATCCATCCTGCGGTTTGACGGGCAGGTCAGTGTCTTCTGGGACGCCCACGGACCGAACTACCGCGATCTCTATCCGGAGGCGCCGCCGCCCGGTTCGGTGCCCTCCTGCGCCGAGGGCGGCGTGCTCGGCGTCCTGTGCGCACAGATCGGCTCCGTGATGGTCAACGAGGCGATCAAGCTGATCACCGGCATCGGGCAGACGCTGTTGGGCCGCGTCCTGGTCTTCAATGCCCTCCAGATGAGCTGGCGGGAGCTGAAGGTGCGCAAGGATCCCGACGCCGAGCCGATCACCGGGCTGGCCGACTACGAGGCGTTCTGCGGGGTCGCGCCGCCGCGCCGGGTCGACGCCGACCACGCGGTGGACGCCCGCACCCTGTCCCGGATGCTGGCCGACCGCGATGCCGGCAGGGGCGACTTCGAGCTGATCGACGTCCGCGAACCGGGCGAATACGAAGTGGTGAACATTCCCGGCGCCGTCCTGGTTCCGAAGGGACGCATCCTGTCCGGCGAGGCCCTGGAGGACCTGCCCCGGGACACGGACTTGGTTTTCCACTGCAAATCGGGCGCGCGCTCGGCCGAAGTCCTGCAGAGCCTGCTGGCGCGGGGCTACACCCGGGTATCCCACCTCGACGGCGGAATCCTGGCGTGGGTCAGGGACGTGGAGCCCTCAAAGCCGGTGTACTAAGGGTCACCCTGGCGCCGGCCGCGGCCGGCTGCAGGCGCCGCGGCCGCCTCAGGCAGTGGCGGCCTCGTCGCCGTGCGCGACCGGGCAGGACGCCGCATCCGCGGCCCGGGGCAGGGCGGGGTCTTCGACCGTGATGCCGTACAGCGCTTCCAGGGCGGCAATGTAACGCTCCTGCTCGCCGTTGGCGGCCAGTTCCCGCGCCCGCACGGTGGGCAGGTGCAGCAACTGCTTGACCATGCGGCGCATGGCGAACTCGACTTCCTGGGCCGGGCCGGTGCAGCCGTGCTGCGAGCGCACTTTCTCGAGCTCGTTCTCCAGTACCTGCATGGTGTGCTTGCGAAGCGCCACGATGGCGGAGTCCACGCTGCGCGCCTGCCGGCTGGCCTCGAAGCTGCGCGCCGCGTTGGCGACGATCTCGGCCGCCTGCTGCACGGATTCGGCCTGCTCCTCGGGCGCTGCCATCCGCACGGACTCCAGCGTGATCAGCTCCACGCCCTCGAGCGCACCCACGGCGGGATCAAAGTCGTGGCTCAGCGCGAGGTCGATGATCGTCAGCGGCTTGTCGACGCCGGTGCGCACCCCGGCCACGCGCTCGGCACTGACCTGGTTGTCGCTGCCGCTGCAGCCGATGACGACGTCGGCGGAAGCCATCGCGCTGTCCAGCGCCGCGTGGGTCAGCGGGACGCCGCCGCGGGTTTCGGTGAACGCCGCGGCGCGGCCGGAAGCCGAGTAGACGCTGATGTGGGTGCAGCCGCGTTCGCGCAGCAGTGCCATGGTGGCCCCGGCGTAGGCGCCGGTCCCGAAGAGTACAACCTGCTTGCCCGACCAGTCCTTCTCGACGGCCAGATCCGTGGCGAGGTCGAGCGCGACCGACACGATCGAAAGCCCGCGGCCGCCGAGTGCCGTCTGCGTCCCGACGTCCTTGGCCGTCCGGGAAGCGGTCTGGAAGAGCCGGACCAGCCCCCCGCTCGCGGTGCCCTTTTCCTGCGCCTCGATCAGGGCCCGACGCACCTGGCCGGCCACCTCGCGTTCGCCGACCACGGCCGAATCCAGGCCGGCCCCGACCGCGAACAGGTGCCGCGCAACATCCTCGCCGGTGTTCACGTCGAAGGAGCGGGCGACCAGCGCGTCGTCCAGCCCCGAGCAGCGGCTGATCTGTTCAATGAGCGCGGCGCGGGCGGCCTCCAGGTCGGACTCGCTCTCGGTCTCGCAGTAAACTTCCACCCGGTTGCAGGTAGCCAGGACCACGGCGCCGGTGACCGGGGACCCGTCTGCGAGCACGTCGGTATCGATCCGGGAGGTGCCGGCACTCAGGCGGGCCACCGTTTCCAGATCGACCTTGGAATGGGTTGCAACAAGTGAAAGTAAGACCACAGCGCCTCTATCTTAGCGGGAAGCCAGCGTCGGCTCCTCCAAGCTTGGCCCATTAACCCGGCGTTAACCTGGTTTCGGGCGCCGCCGGCGCCGGTGATATTGGCCACTCGGGCCGGTGGCCGCCGCCATCCCGCGCTCCCGGCGCCGCCCGCGGTTGGCCAGAAGCAGGGCCGCTGGACCAGAATCTATGTCATGACACTCAATGCTTCCCATCCCCTGGTGGATGGGCGTACCGCCGACTCGGACCTGATCACCGCCTACCGCGGAGGGAAGCCGGGCCGCCGTCCTGTCTGGTTCATGCGGCAGGCCGGGCGCTCATTGCCCGAATACAAGGAAGCGCGGCAGGGCATCGCGATGCTGGATGCCTGCCTGAAACCGGAACTGGCGGCGGAAATCACCCTGCAGCCGGTGCGCCGCCACGATGTGGACGCAGGCATCTTCTTCTCCGACATCGTTATCCCGTTGAAGCTGGCCGGGGTGGATGTTGACATCGTCCCCGGTGTCGGCCCGGTCCTGGGCGCACCCGTCCGCACCGCCGCCGACGTCGCCGCCCTGCCGGTACTCACCGACGAATCGCTGGAGCCCATCCGCGAGGCGGTCCGGCTGACGGTGGCCGAGCTCGGCGCCAAGCCGCTGATCGGCTTCGCCGGCGCCCCGTTCACGCTTGCCGCGTACATGGTGGAGGGCCGGCCGTCCCGCGACCACTTGGGGCCGCGCACCATGATGCATGCCGACCCGGAGACCTGGGATGCCTTGGCCGGCTGGGCCGCCGACGCTTCGGGCAAGTTCCTGGGGGCGCAGCTGGAAGCGGGCGCCAGTGCGGGACAGCTGTTCGATTCCTGGGCGGGTTCGCTGTCCCTGGCTGACTACCGCCGGCGCGTGGCACCGGCGTCGTCGCGCGCCCTGGACCACGTCCGCCACCTGGGCGCGCCGCTGGTCCACTTTGGCACCGGAACGTCCGAACTGCTCGTGGCCATGCGCGACGTCGGGGCGGACGTGATCGGCGTCGACTACCGGCTGCCGCTGGACGAGGCGAACCGCCGGCTGGGCGGACGCACGCCGCTGCAGGGCAACATCGATCCGGCGCTGTTGTCGGCGCCGTGGGAGGTGCTGGAGGCACATGTGCGCGAGGTGCTGGCCGCCGGCAGCGGCGCCCCGGGCCACGTGGTCAACCTGGGCCACGGCGTGCCGCCGGAGACGGACCCGGAGGTCCTGACCCGGGTGGTCAAGCTGATTCATTCCGTGGCCCCGTAGCCATGCAGCACCCGCATCCGCAGCCCGCCCGCCGTCCCGAACGGCAGGGCGGGCGCAAGCCCAAGCCGGGCACCGCCGTCGTCGTCGGCGGCGGGATCGGCGGCCTGGTCGCTGCGCGCGAGCTGGCGCTGGCCGGCGTCGAGGTGACGGTCCTGGAGCGCGGCCCCCGGTTCGGCGGCTGCGTGGTCCGGCACGAGGTGGGCGGGCTGATGCTCGACGCCGGCGCCGAATCTTTCGCGACGCGCTCCAGCGTGGTCCCGGACCTGATCGGCGAACTGGGCCTGGGCAACGACATTGTCCAGCCGAACCCGGCCGGCGCCTGGATCCAGCTGCCGGACGGTGCGCAACGGCTCCCGAAGACGGGCGTGCTCGGCATCCCGGCAGATCCTTCCGACCCGGACGTGGTGCGCGCCATCGGCCGCCGGGCGGCGTTGCGCGCCTCGGGCGACAAGGTCATGCCGCTGGGTTCGCTGCTGCGCCGCGAGCAGCTCAGCCTGGGCCAGCTGGTGCGCGCCCGGATGGGTGATGCCGTGCTGCAGAAACTGGTCGCGCCGGTGGCAGGCGGGGTGTACTCGGCGGATCCGGATGTGCTGGACGTGGACTCGGTGATGCCGGGCCTGCGCGCCTCGGTGGCCGCCCACGGGTCCCTGGCCGCCGCGGTGGGCGCCATCCGGAAGGCCGCCCCGGCCGGTTCCAACGTGGCCGGCATCGCCGGCGGCATGGGGCGGCTGACCGAGGCCCTGCTGGCCGACCTGAAAGCCCGTCACGTGGCCCTGCACACCGGGGCGGAAGCCACCGCCGTCACCCGGCACGACGGCGGGTGGCAGGTCGAGTCGGCGGCCGGGACGTTCCGCGCGGACGCCGTGATGCTGGCGGCCGATGGCGCTGCCGCCGTCCGGCTGCTCTCCGGCGCCGTCCCCGGGCTGGCCGGACTGGAACCCGAAACCGGACCCGCCGTCTCGCTGGTGACCCTGGTGGTGGACCTGCCCGACCTCGACGCGATGCCGCGGGGCACCGGCATGCTGGTGGCGCCGTCGGTCCGCAACGTCAAGGCCAAGGCGCTCACCCACGCCACCGCCAAATGGCCGTGGCTGGCGGACGAAGCCGGCCCGGGAAGCCACGTGCTGCGGCTGTCCTACGGGCGCGCGGTGGGGCAGCGGGGCGCCGAGGACTTCACCGGCTGGGCCGACGAGACGCTCTACCGCCAGGCGCTGGCCGATGCCAGCTTCCTGCTGGGGGTGGCCGTGGGCGACGACGACGTGGTGGGCTCGAAGGTGGTGCGCTGGACCAACGCGCTTCCGTCCGCCACCGTGGGGCACCGTGAGCGGGTGGCAGCGGTGCGCCGCGAACTGGTTGCGCATCCCGGGCTGGGCAGCACCGGGGCGTGGCTCGCGGGCACCGGGCTGGTGGCCGTGGTGGGGGACGCGCGGCGCCGTGCACGGGATCTCGCCGCACGGCTGCAGCCGGCGGCCTCTTGATCTTCTACAATATGTAGAAGTGGTTTTCGATTAATTACGATGCAGAAGGCAGACTGGTAAGCATGAGCGAATCGGCAAGGTCAGAGTCAGCAATCCCCGCCGCCGGCGGCACCGACGAGGAACTGTTCTACACCCTCTGGACGGTCTTCAAGCGCACCGGCGCACAGGTGGATCCGTCCGCCGCCGCGGCGTTCGATGAGACGGTTGCCGAACTCGCCGGCCGCAACGTCACCTTCCGGGGAGCGTACGACGTGTCCGCCATGCGCGAGGACGCCGACGTGATGATCTGGCTGCACGGACCGCAGCCGGACGAACTCCAGGCGGCGGTCCGCGACATCCGCCGGACCGGGCTGTTCGCCCCGACCGAAATGGTCTGGTCCGCGATGGGCGTCCACCGCGACGCCGAATTCAGCAAGAACCACGCCCCGGCCTTCTCCCTGGGCAAGGCCCCGGAGGCCTGGCTCTGCGTCTACCCCTTCGTGCGCTCCTACGAGTGGTACCTGCTCCCGGCCGAGGAACGCGGCAAGATGCTGCGCGACCACGGACTGCTCGGCCGCGACTTCCCGCAGGTGCTGTCCAACACGGTCGCCTCGTTCGCGCTGGGGGACTGGGAATGGATCCTGGCCTTGGAAGCCCCCGAACTGATCGACCTGGTGGACCTGATGCGCCACCTGCGCTACACCGACGCGCGCAACCACGTGCGCGAAGAGATCCCGTTCTACACCGGCAAGCGCATCAGCACCGCCGAAATCGCCGAGGTGCTGCGGTGAACCAGTCCGCCGAACCGTCCTTTGACCCGCGTGCCGGCGTCGCCGCCGACGGGACCATGCAGCCGAAGAAGTACGACGCCCTGCTGCTGGCCTCCTTCGGCGGCCCCGAGGGCCAGGACGATGTCATCCCCTTCCTCCGCAACGTCACCAGCGGCCGCGGGATCCCCGATGAACGGCTGGAAGAAGTCGCCACGCACTACCGCGCCAACGGCGGCGTCAGCCCCATCAACGCGCAGAACCGGGCACTGAAGGCGGCGCTCGAGGCCGAGCTGGCCCGCCGCGGGATCGAGCTGCCGGTGCTCTGGGGAAACCGCAACTGGGATCCGTACATCACCGACGTTTTCAAGGAAGCGTACGACGCCGGCCACCGCCGCGTGTTGGCCGTGACCACCAGCGCCTACGCCGGCTACTCAAGCTGCCGCCAGTACCGCGAGGACTTCGGCATGGCCCTGGTCGAGACCGGGCTCGCCGGCAAGCTGGAAGTGGACAAGGTGCGCCAGTACTTCGACCACCCGGGCTTCGTGGAACCGTTCGCCGAAGGCCTGGCCGAGGGCCTGGACCGGGTACGGGCCGACCTCGCCGCGCAGGACGCCGCGGACGCGCCGGTCCACGTGATGTTCGCGACCCACTCGATTCCCCTCGGGGACGCCGAAAACGCCGGGCCCCGCGGGGTGGACTACGAGGGCGGCAGCGCCTACGTGGCGCAGCACCTGGCCACCGCCCGGGCCGTCCTGGACCGCGTGCCGGGAGCAGCCGGCGTCGACTGGTCGCTCGTCTACCAGTCCCGCTCCGGCGCGCCGCATGTGCCGTGGCTGGAGCCGGACATCAACGACGCGCTCGAAGAGCTGCCCGCGCAGGGGGTGAAGGGCGTGGTCATCGTGCCGCTGGGCTTTGTCAGCGACCACATGGAGGTGATGTGGGACCTGGACACGGAGGCGCTGGAGACCTGCCGCGGCCTCGGGCTGGCCGCCGCCCGCGTGCCCACCCCGGGCGTGCACCGGAAGTTCGTCGAGGGCCTCGTGGACCTGGTCTGTGAGCGCACGGTGGAACAACACCGCGCGGACCGCCCGGCGCTGACCGGCCTGGGACCCTGGATGGACGTGTGCATGCCCGGCTGCTGCGCCAACCGCCGCGGCGAGAAACCGACGGTGGCCGGCATGGATTCGACCGTGGGGGTGCCGCAGCAATGACCGTCACAGTCCGCATCGGCACCCGCGGCAGCGCCCTGGCGGTCACCCAGACCACCACCGTGGCCGAGGCGCTGGCCGCCGGCGGGGCCCTGGAGTATGAACTGGTCCGGATCAAGACCGAGGGCGACGTGCTGCGGGGGCCGCTGGCCCAGATCGGCGGAACCGGAGTCTTCACCGCCGCGCTGCGCGAGGCCCTGCTGGATGACCGCTGCGACGTGGCCGTGCATTCGCTGAAGGACCTGCCCACCGGCGTGGCCGACGGGCTGCAGATCGCCGCCATTCCCGCCCGCGTCGACGTCCGCGACGCCCTCTGCGCCCGGGACGGGCTGACCTTGGCCGGGCTGCCGGCCGGCGCCAAGGTCGGCACCGGTTCCCCGCGCCGGGCAGCCCAGCTGCGTGCCGCCCGCCCCGACCTGGACGTGGTGGATATCCGAGGCAACGTGGACACCCGCTTGGGACGGGTCAAGGGGCTCACGGGCGAAGAAAGGCACGAGGGAAAGCACGCAGATCTCGACGCCGTGGTGCTCGCCGCGGCCGGGCTGGCACGGCTGGGGCGCACCGAGCACGTCACGGAGCTGCTGGATCCATCGGTCATGCTGCCGGCCCCCGGCCAGGGCGCGCTGGCCGTTGAATGCCGGGTTGCCGACGCAGCTTCCGGGACGGCGCTGGCCGGCGCGCTGGCCGACTACGACGACGCGGACACCCGCCTGGCGGTGACGGCCGAACGGTCGCTGCTGGCGCGGCTGGAAGCCGGCTGCAGCGCCCCGGTCGGGGCGTTGGCATCGGTCGACGCCGGCTCCCTGGTGCTGCGGGCCGTGGTCTGCAGCCCCGACGGCAGCCGGCTGCTGCACGGCGAGCGGACGGTGCAGGCAGCGGGTTCCGAGGATGCCGTGGCCCTGGGCGCACGACTGGCTGAAGAGCTGCTCGGGCAGGGTGCCGGCGACCTGATGAGCCTGGCCGGGCGCTGACGATGGCGTTGCTGTGGCAGCGCGGCGCGCCGGACAACCAGCTGCAGGGCCTGCGGGTGGTGCTGCCGCGCAGCCCTGACCGGGCGGCCGGCATGGCCGCCGAACTGGTCCGCCGCGGCGCGTCCCCCAGCGTCCTGCCGCTGATCGACTTCGAACGGACGGACAAGCCGGACGAACTGGACCAGGCCCTGACCCTGCTGGCGCAGAACAAGGCCGTCTGGCTGGTCATCACCAGCATCACGACGGTGAGGGCGCTGAAGGCGTGCGCACTGGAGCGTGGCACCAGCCTCGCCGCGCTGGCAGGGGACACGAAGATTGCGGCCGTCGGAAGCCCGAGCGCCAGGGCGCTGGAGGCCGAGGGCCTCACCGTCGACCTGGTGCCACCCGGCAGCATGGACGCCGTCGGCCTGGTCGATGCCTGGCCGCTGCCGCCGGAAACCGCCGGCGGCCCGGCCGAGCGGATGCTGGTCCTGCTGCCGCAGGCCGACATCGCCGCGCCCACGGTGTTCGAAGGCCTGATGGCGAAGGGCTGGCAGGTGCTGCCCGTGACCGCCTACCGCACGGTGGACTACCCCGCCCGTCCCGAGCTCCGCCTGACCGCGGAATTGGAGATCGCCGCCCGCGAGCCCGCCGACGACCTGGAACTCATCACGGCCGCGGATTTCCGCAGCCGCGCCGGCAACGGCGCCATCGACGCCGTCGTCCTGACCTCGCCCAGCGTCACCAGGCGGCTGGCGGGACTCCTTGACCCGTGGCCGGCCGGACTGCGGCTGATCGCGATCGGCACCAGTTCCGCTCGGCAGGCCGCCGAACTGGGCTTGGAGATCGCCGCCACCGCTGCCGAACCGACGCCGCCCGGCATCGCCGACGCCCTGGCGCGGTCGCTTGAAAACCATCCCACCGAACCAGAAGGAACGCCATGAGCTTCCCCTCCCACCGGCCGCGCCGGCTGCGGGCCACCGAGGCGATCCGCCGGATGACGGCGGAGGTCCGGACCCACCCGAACCAGCTGATCCTGCCCGCCTTCATCCGCGAAGGCCTCAGCGAACCGGTGCCGCTGCAGTCCATGCCGGGCGTGGTCCAGCACACCGCCGACACGCTCAAGCGCGCGGCCGCCGAGGCCGTGGAGCTGGGCCTCGGCGGCATCATGCTCTTCGGAGTTCCCCAGGTGCGCGACGCCACGGGCAGCGCCGGAGTGGATCCCGACGGCGTGCTGAACCGCGCCATCGCCGACGTGAAAGCGGAGGGCGGGAACGACCTGGTGGTGATGGGCGACGTCTGCCTGGACGAGTTCACCGACCACGGCCACTGCGGCGTGCTGGCCCCCGACGGCACCGTCGACAACGACGCCACGCTGTCGATCTACGCGGAAATGGCCGTCGCCCAGGCGGCTGCCGGCGCGGACGTGCTCGGTCCCTCCGGCATGATGGACGGACAGGTGGCGGTGATCCGGCAGGCACTCGACGAGGCTGGCTACCAGGACGTCTCCATCCTGGCGTACGCCGCAAAGTATGCCTCGGCCTTCTACGGGCCGTTCCGCGAGGCGGTCGACTCACAGCTGACCGGGGACCGGCGGACCTACCAGATGGACGCCGCCAACCGGCGCGAAGCCATCCGGGAAGTGGAACTGGACCTGGCAGAAGGCGCGGACATGGTCATGGTCAAACCCGCGATGAGCTACCTGGACATCCTCTCCGACGTGGCGGAGATGTCTCCGGTGCCGGTGGCTGCGTACCAGATCTCCGGCGAGTACGCGATGATCGAGGCAGCCGCCGCCAATGGCTGGATCGACCGGAAGGCGGCCATCCTGGAATCTGTCCTGGGCATCCGCCGCGCCGGCGCCGACATGGTGCTGACCTACTGGGCCCCGGAAATCGCCCGCTGGCTGAAGTAACAGTTCACCGTCGGCCGCCGGTTGCCGCGCAGCACGACCCGTCCGCAGCGGATTCCGCTGTCCCGAAAGGACCCAAGACCATGATTGAAGCCATCCGCTCCGAGGAACTCTTCGAACGCGCCCGCCAGCTGATGCCCGGCGGGGTGAACTCACCGGTCCGGGCCTTCGGCTCCGTCGGCGGGACGCCGCGCATGATGGTCGGTGCCAAGGGGGCCTACCTCACCGACGCCGACGGGCGCGAGTACGTAGACCTCGTGTGCTCCTGGGGCCCGGCCCTGCTGGGCCACGCCCATCCGGCCGTCCTCGAGGCCGTGCACACGGCCGTGGACCGGGGACTGTCCTTCGGCGCCTCCACGCCCGCCGAATCGGAACTGGCGGCCCTGGTCGTCGGCAGGGTCTCCGCCGTCGAGCGCCTCCGCATGGTCTCCACCGGCACCGAGGCCACGATGACCGCCGTGCGCCTGGCCCGCGGCTACACCGGCCGCAACCTGGTCGTGAAGTTCGCCGGCTGCTACCACGGGCACCTGGACGGGCTGCTGGCCGCCGCGGGCTCGGGCGTGGCCACCCTGGCCCTGCCGGGTTCGGCGGGCGTCACCGAGGCGACGGCCGCGGAGACCCTGGTGCTGCCGTACAACGACATCGCCGCCGTCGAGGAAGTGTTCGCCGCCCGCGGCAGCCAGATCGCCGCCGTCATCACCGAAGCGGCCCCCGCGAACATGGGCGTGGTCACCCCCGCCGACGGCTTCAACGCGGCCCTGTCCCGCATCACCCGGGAGCACGGGGCGCTGCTGATCCTGGACGAGGTGCTGACCGGCTTCCGCACCGGCTACGCCGGCTACTGGGGCCTGACCGGGGGAGCCGACGGGGCAGCCGATCCGTTCGTGCCCGACCTGTTGACCTTCGGCAAGGTCATCGGCGGCGGCATGCCGGTGGCGGCCCTGGGCGGCCGCGCCGACGTGATGGATTACCTGGCGCCGTCCGGTCCCGTCTACCAGGCCGGCACGCTCTCCGGCAACCCGATTGCCATGGCGGCGGGCGTCGCGACCCTGACCGCCGCGACGCCCGCTGTCTACGCGGCGATCGACGCCCGCTCGCTCGAACTGCAGGCCGCGCTGACCGCTGCCCTGTCCAAGGCCGGCGTGGACCACAGCATCCAGACCGCGGGGAACCTGTTCAGCGTGGCCTTCGGCACCTCGGCCAACGGCGTCCACAACTACGCCGACGCCCAGGGCCAGGAAGCTTTCCGCTACGCCCCCTTCTTCCATGCCATGCTCGACGCCGGCGTCTACCTGCCGCCGTCGGTGTTCGAAGCGTGGTTCCTTTCGGCGGCGCACGACGACGCCGCGATGGAGAAAATCTTCGCCGCATTGCCGGCGGCCGCGCGGGCTGCCGCGGCGGCCACGCCGCCGGCCTGACCGCAACTCCGGTGCCGGGGGCGGGGGTTGCCGTCCGGCTGCCGCCCGGTCCCGGGGACAGCGGCATGGCAGACTGATGCTGACGGCGGTACACGGAACCGCCGCGCGAACCCAGGAGCGTGCAGATGGGCCTGTTCTCCAGGCGCAGGCAAACACCGGAAGACTACGACGCCGAGACGCTCCGCCCGGGGGCCGCGGACGACGCCGCGACGCTCCGCCCGGGGGCCGCGGACGACGCCGCGACGCCCTTGGCGGACGCCGGGCCGCCGCCGGTGCGGTCCGGGACCGAGCCCGCCCCCGCGCCGGTGCAGTCACGGCTGGATCCGGCCCCGGCGCCCATGCCGCCCCGCGCGATCTGGTCCGACGGACTCGGACGAACGGCCACCCGTTCCGCACAGCTGCTGCTCACGCTGCTGCTGGCCGGCGTGGTGATCTACGGGCTGTTGCAGCTGCGGCTCCTCGTCATTCCCGTCCTGATCGCCCTGATCCTGGCGGCGGCCGTGGGCCCGGTGGTGCGGCTGCTGCGCGGCTGGGGCTGGTCCGCGGCGCTGGCCACGGCGACGGCGTTCCTCGGGATCCTCGTGGTGCTCGGCGGCGTGATCACCGGGATCGTCTTCGCGGTCCGCAGCGAAGCGGACGAGCTGGTCAGCTCCGCCCGCGAGGGCTGGATGCAGCTGCAGGAGTTCCTGGCCACCTTCCCGCTGCCGGTCAGCCAGCAGCAGATCGACGAGGCGCTGGCCGGGGTGGTCGACTTCCTGACCAGCGCCACGGTGGGACGCAGCGCGCTGAGCGGATTGTCGACGGCGGCCGAAGTCGTCACCGGGGCCGTCCTGATGGCCGTGATCCTCTTCTTCTTCCTCAAGGACGGGCCGCGCATCTGGCGTTTCCTGCTCAGCTGGTTCCCGGCGGCCAAGCGGCCGCAGCTTGAGCTGGCCGGGTCGCGCGCCATGGACGTGCTGGGCAGCTACGTGCGGGGCACCGCCACCGTCGCGGCCGTCGACGCCTTCTTCATCGGACTCGCCCTGTTCATCCTGCAGGTACCGCTGGCGCTGCCGCTCTCGGTGCTGATTTTCATCGGCGGCTTCATCCCGATCGTCGGAGCCACCATCGCCGGCGTGCTGGCGACCCTGGTGGCGCTGGTGGCCAACGGGCCGGTGGCCGCGCTGGTAGTGGTCGCCGTCGTGATCATCGTGCAGCAGCTGGAGGGTAACTTCCTGCAGCCGGTGGTGATGGGCCGCTCGGTGAGCCTGCACTCGCTGGTGATCCTGTTGGCCCTGACCGCGGGAACCATCTTGGGCGGCATCATCGGCGCCGTCCTGGCCGTTCCGGTCACCGCCGTGGGCTGGGTGGTGATCCAGGTGATGTCGGGAAGGACCTCCGCCGAGGAACCCGCGCCGATTCGGCGAGGCCGCTGACCAGGCACGCCGCCGGCCAGATGTCGGCCTGACACAGAAGGTCCCCGGAAGCCGAAGCTTCCGGGGACCTTTCTGGCGTCAGCCGTTGCCGCTCACGCCAGCGGTTCGGGACTGACTAGAAAGCGGGGAAGACGTCGCCGTTGGGCCACGTTTCCTCGATGAACTTCTTCACGTCCGGCGAGTGGAGCAGCTCTTCGAGCTTCGCCACGGCAGGATTTTCGTCACCGGCATTCCAGACCAGGAAGTTGGCATACGGGTTGTTCTCCGAGGACTCGACGACCACTGCATCGTCGGTGTTCAGCCCCGCATCCAGGATGAAGTTGCCATTGATGATGGCCAGGTCGATCTTCGGATCCTCGATCAACTGGACCAGGATTTCCGGCTGGTTCTCCTCGAATTTCAGGCCCTTGGGGTTCTGCTCCGCGGTCAGCGTCAGCGCCGCCGAATCGTCCTCGATCCCGGTCAGCAGCCCGGCCGTTTCGAGCATCTTGAGTGCGCGCGGCTGGTTCCCCGGGTCGTTGGTGATCGCAATGGTTGCGCCCTCGCCAAGGTCGTCGACGCTCTGGTGCTTCGACGAGAACCCGGCGTACGGCTCGATGTGGATGCCTTCGCCATGTTCGAAGTCGTAGCCCTTGTCAGCCACCTGCTGCTCAAAGAAGGCCAGATGTTGGAAGTAGTTGGCATCCAGCGAGCCGTCGCTCAGGGCGATGTTCGGGGTCTGGTAATCGGTGAATTCCTTGATCTCCAGATCGATCCCGGCTTCCTGGGCCAGGTTCTCATCCACGAATTCCAGGATCCGGCCCTGCGGCACGGGAGTGGCACCGACCGTGACGGTGACGGGATTGGCCGGATCCAGCGTGGTCTCGGCGCTGGGGGTGGATTCGGAGCCACCGCAAGCCGTCAGCGCCAAGGCCGCAGCCAGGCCGGTACCAATGAGCGTTAGTGCTTTACGCATCTGCGTGCGTTCCTTTCGAATGACCGGGCCGCCCGAAGTCGGCTCGTCCCGGATGTGGTGCAGCTAGCGGCTACTGGCTGCATTCTTCCGCTGCCGGTGAGGCGGGCGGGAAGCGTGGGGGCGGGACGGCGGTGTCCCGGCACGGTCGCGGACGTTGCGCTCAGACGGCGGTTACCGGCTCATGCCGCCGGCGCTTCGAGCCTGCGGTGGAAGCGCTGCGGTGGTCCACCCGCCGGGCCACGGCGTCGCCGATCCATTGGATCAGCTGGACAAGGACCACCATGATCACGATGGTGACCACCATGACGGTGGTGTCGAACCGCTGGAAGCCGTAGTTGTAGGCGAGCTGGCCGAGACCGCCGCCGCCGGTGAGGCCCGCCATGGCGGAGTATCCCACGAGCGTGACCAACGTCGTCGTCAAGGCGGCGACCAGCCCGGGCAAAGCCTCGGGAACGAGGACCTTGGCCACGACCTGCAGGCGGGTGGAACCCATGACGAGGGCCGCGTCGATTTTGCCGGAGCTCACATCCCGCAGCGCGGTTTCCACCAGGCGGGCGAAGAACGGCACCGTGCCGATGGTCAGCGAGACGCAGGCGGCCAGGGCACCGATCGAGGTACCGGTGATGACCCGGGCCAGCGGGATCAGCGAAATCATCAGGATGGCGAACGGAATGGACCGGGTGATGTTCACGATGATGTCCGACACGATCCGGTTCGTCACGGGCATGGGCCGCAGCCCGGCGGGCGCACTGGTGTAGAGGAAGATGCCCAGAGGCAGGCCGATCAGCAGGGTGAAAGCCCCCGAGACCCCGACCATCAGCAACGTTTCGCCGATCGCTTCCGGCAGGGCATTGGTGATGCCCGGGTTGGTCGTCAGTTCGTCGATGAAGTTCATGCCGCTTCCTCCTGCAGAACGCGGACGGCAACGCCCTGGCCGACCAGGTGCTCGGTGAGGGCAGCCGTGTCCGCCCCGGCCGGCAGTTCGATGCGCAGGTGGCCGAACTGGGTGCCGGCCAGCGACTCCACGCTGCCGGCCAGGACGTTCAGGTCCAGGCCGAAGGCCCGGGCAGCCCCGGTCAGCACCGGCTCCGACGCGCGTTCGCCGGAATAGAGGATTTCCAGCATCGTGCCCCCGCCGGTCGCCTCGGCCGAAGGCAGCGGCAGCAGCGTGCTCGAGAGGCGGCCGCCCAGGTCGGCGGCGACCTCGCGCAACGGGCCGTGTTCGACGATCCGGCCGGCCTCCAGCAGCGACACCGAATCACAGATGCGCTTGATGACCTGCATCTCGTGCGTGATCACCAGCACGGTCAGTTGGAGCCGCTCGGTCAGGTCACGGATCAGGGTCAAGATTTCGTCGGTGGTCTTCGGGTCCAGGGCCGACGTGGGCTCGTCGCAGAGCAGCACGTCCGGGTCCGAAGCCAAGGCGCGGGCGATGCCGACCCGCTGCCGCTGGCCGCCGGAGAGCTGGGACGGGTAGGCGTCCTCAAACCCCTCCAGGCCGACGAGCCTGATCAGCTCCGAAACCTTGGCGCGGATGGACGCCTTGGGCGTCTTGACGATCTCCAGGGGATGCGCCACATTCTGGGCGGTGGTGCGGGAGTCCATCAGGTTGGCGTGCTGGAAGATCATCCCGATGCGGCGCCGGGCCGACCTCAGGTCGGCGTCGCGGGCGGCACTGAGCTCGGCCCCGTTGATCGATACCGATCCGGACGTCGGGCTGTCCAGGAGGGTCAGGCAACGCACCAACGTGGATTTGCCGGCACCGGAATGGCCGACGATGCCGTGGACGGTGCCCTTGGGGACGGACAGGCTGACGCCGTCCAGGGCCACCACTTCGCGGCCGCCTTGGCGGTAGACCTTGCGCAGGTCGGTAACGGTGATCATGGAACCTCGGGGAATCGATGTCTGAAGCGTCGACAGCCGCCATAGCATGTGCCGCCATCAAGGATTAATTATGACAGCCGCGACAACACGCCAGAATTCGACGGGACGTTGCGTCATACGGCGACCCGAAGTTGACAGCGCCGCGCTGAGCCAGGGGCGGGCGGGTACGCGCGTGCCGGCGGGGGCAGGGTCAGACAGCGGCGGGCATCAGGCGCACCGGCCAGACCCCGTCCACGACGGCTTCCGGATCCTTGCGCCGAAGCCAGGCCTCGAAATTTGCCGCCTGCTGTGCGCACCAGTCGATCTGCAGGGCATGCAGCTCGGCCGCGCCGATGCACAATGCTGCGTAGCGGCGGGCGAGGGCATCCGCGACGCCGATGGTGGCCAGGGCGTCCGCCGCCGACGTGTGCGCCGCGTCGAGACGGACGCCGTAAAGTTCGCACAGCGCCCCCAAGGTGCGCTTCCCCCGCCGGTAGCGGTCCACCTGCTTGTCCAGGACATACGGATCGATCACCGGAGACGCCGCCGGGGCCGGCAGGCCGTACCGCGAGCATTCGCGTGCCAGCACGGTGAAATCGTAGGCGGCGTTGAAGGCCATGACCGGGATACCCGCGTCGAAGTAGCCGGTCAGTGCCTCCGCGATACCGGCGGTGGCAATTGCCGCGGGCAGGCCCTCGCTGCGGGCCCGTTCGGTGCTGATCCCGTGGATTGCGGCGGCTTCCGCAGGGATCTCCACTCCGGGGTCCACCAACCACTCCCGCTCCTGCAGCGGCTGTCCCGCTGCGTCGACCAGGACGATGGACGCCGTCACGATCCGCGCGGTGTGGGGATCACGGCCCGTGGTCTCGAGATCGAAGGCGGCGCGGGGACCGGTATGCCAGCTGTTCATGTCCGCAACGCTATCCGGCGGATCGGACAATCCCGGGGAGGCGCCGCGGGGTGTGTGGACGCGGCTCCCGCCGCCCGCCGGTGCAGGCCTCGGGGCCGCTAAATTACACTAGTGTAATGCGCGAGGCGATAGTAGAGGCGGTCCTCGATCTTGCCGCGATCATTCCGCCGGGCCGGGTGCTGTCCTATGGCGATGTCGCCGAGCTGCTCGACGCCGGAGGCGCCCGGCTGGTCGGCAGGATCCTGTCCCTGCACGGCTCGGCGGTTCCGTGGTGGCGCGTTATTCGTGCCAACGGTTCCCTGCCCGGTGAGCTGATGGAACAGGCTGTGGCGCACTACCGCCAAGAAGGCACACCCCTGGCGGAGCCGGCGGCGTGGCCGGCCAGGGTGCGCATGGCGGAAGCCCGTTGGGTGCCCGGGCCTGAAGAATACGCAGCGATCGAGGAGCTCCGGCGCAAAGTGTCCGAACCGGCTGATGGGATGGGGCCATGATCGAGACCAAGCCGTCGGCCGGGCTGCAACTGGTCCGGCCCGAAACCGGATCCGCCGGTGCCCCGCTTCCGAGTCCGGACCAGGCACAGGTCATCGGCCTGCCCGCCGGCTGCGGTCCGGTGCTGGTCCTCGGCGGCCCGGGTACGGGAAAATCGACCGCTCTGGTGGAACTCGCGGTGCGCCGGGTGGAGGAAACCGGACTTGACCCGGAGAACCTGCTGTTCCTGGCCCCGAACCGGCTGGCGGCCGCGCGCCTGCGCGACGCGCTGACCGGGCGCCTCAACCGCAGCCTGGGCACCACCCCGACCAGGACCTGGTCGGCCTATGCCTTCGACCTGATCCGACGGGCACGGGTGGAAGGACTGCTGCCGCTGGTGGAGCGCGCGCCCCGGCTGCTGTCCGGGCCCGAGCACGACCAGATCATCGCCGAACTGCTGGCCGGCCATCGTGCCGGCTACGGCCCGGGGGCCGGCTGGCCGGAAGACCTGCAGCAGGCTCTGGCGACCCGCGGCTTCCGGCAGGAGGTCCGCCAGCTCTTCGACCGGCTGACCGAGTACGGCAGCACCGCAGGGCAACTGGAACAGTTGGGCGCAGAGTATGGCCGGGCGGACTGGATGGCGGCGGCCCGGCTGTATCGCGAGTACCGTGACGTGATCGACCTCCGGATGCCCGAGGCCTTCGACCCGGCCGGAATCATCACTTCGGCACGCCAGCTGCTGCTGGAGCATCCCGGCCTGCTGGAGCGGGAGCGCAGCCGCCTCCGGCTGATCCTGGCGGACGACCTCCAGGAAGCCAACCCCGCGGTCTTCGAGCTCCTGGCCTT
Organism: Arthrobacter sp. B0316-1-20; assembly: GCF_059091865.1. Taxonomy (NCBI): domain Bacteria; kingdom Bacillati; phylum Actinomycetota; class Actinomycetes; order Micrococcales; family Micrococcaceae; genus Arthrobacter; species Arthrobacter sp. B0316-1-20. The sequence continues at coordinate 199,215 of NZ_JBNHHC010000008.1, forward strand.
GCTTGCGGAGGGACAGGATGCCGTCTTCGCGGCCTCGCCGGACACCGTCGTCCAAGGGTTCCGCGGCGCCCGTCCGGATGTCCTCGGCAAGTTGCCCGGGCTGGTTGGCACACCGGACAGGCAGCTGCACACGCTGGTCCTCACCACTTCGCACCGGATGGCGCCCGGAGTCGCAACCGCCTGGCAGTCAGCTGCCGCCCGGATCTCGCAGGTCGCCGGGGCGCACCGCGCCCGCGACCTCGTCCATCCCGGTGCGGAAGCAGAAACCGGGAGCGGAACCGCGCCCGCCCACGGCGGCGCGGACCGGAACGACGCGCCCGCCGCCAGTTCGCACGTGGTCGCGTCGCCGGTCCACGAGCACCGCTATGTGGCGCAGCGGATCCTGGAAGCCAGGCTGTTCGAGGGCTACCGGCTCAGCGAGATGGCCGTGATCGTCCGCACCGGCGGCCAGCTCTCGGCCCTCGCCCGCTACCTCACCGGCCAGGACATCGCGGTCAAGGTTCCGGTTGCCGAAAGCGCGGTGCGCGACGAGGCCGCGGTCCGGCCGCTGCTGGACGCGTTGGCCGTGGCCCTGGAGCCGGAACTGCTCACCCCCGACGCTGCCGTCGCCCTCCTGACCTCCAGGATCGGCGGCGCGACGGCGATCGATCTGCGCCGCCTGCGCCAGGCACTGCGGCGCGAAGAGCTGCTCGGCGGCGGGGGCCGGTCCAGCGATTCCCTGCTCGTGGAAGCGATCGGCGACCCCGTGTTCCTCGGCACGCTCGGAAGGGAAGGCGGATCCGCCAGGAGGATCGCGCGGATGCTTAAGGCCGGTCGGGACGCGGCGGCCGAGCCGGGAGCCAACGCCGAGACGGTGCTGTGGGCACTGTGGTCCGCCACCGGGCTCTCCGATCGCTGGGCGGCACAGGCATTGCAAGGCGGACCGGTCGGCGTGCGGGCCGACCGGGACCTCGACGCCATGATGGCGCTGTTCCAGACCGCCGAGCGGTATGTGGACCAACTCCCCGGCTCCAGTCCCCGGCAGTTCCTGGAATACCTGTTGAACCAGGAACTGCCGATGGACAACCTCGCGCCGCGCGCCCAGATGCGGGAAGCCGTGGAACTGCTCACGCCCGCCTCGGCGGCCGGCCGGGGCTGGCCGCTGGTCATCGTGGCAGGCGTCCAGGAGGGGGTGTGGCCGAACACCAGGCTGCGCGGCGAACTGCTGGGCAGCACGGAGTTCGTGGAGGTTTTGGAGCGCGGCGTCGAGGACGCCCGGCGGATCGACGCGGTGAGCAGGCTGCGGGAAATCCGGTACGACGAATTGCGGAGTTTTTCCACGGCGATCTCGCGTGCCGAACGCCGGCTGATCTGCACGGCGGTGCAGTCCGAAGACGCCCAGCCGTCCCAGTTCCTCGATCTGGTTGAGCCCTGGCTGGACCCGGAAACACCCCGGCCGGCGACGGAAGTCCTCCGCCCGCGAACCGTGCGTGCCTTGGCAGCAGAACTCCGGCAGGCCGCCCAGCAATCCTCGACCCGTCCGGAAGAGGCGGCGGAGGCTGCCGCCGTGCTCGCCCTGCTGGCGGCCAGCCCGGTGCCGGTGCCCGGCGCGCACCCGCGCGACTGGTGGGGATTGCTGCCGCTGAGCAGCACGGCACCGGTCGTTCCGGAGGGGGAACCCGTCCCGGTTTCCCCCTCGAAGGTGGAGGCCGTCCAGAAGTCCCCGCTCGACTGGTTTATCCAAACGGCAGGGGGCGAAGCGGCCACCGACTTCGCCCGCAGCTTGGGCACCCTGGTCCACGGCATTGCGCAGGACATCCCCGCGGGCACGGGAACGGAATACGTGGCCGAACTGGTCCGACGCTGGCCCCAGTTGGGGATGAAGGAGAACTGGGAGGGACGGCTTGACTTCAACCGTGCCGAAGGAATGGTCCGGAGACTGGCCCAGTATGTGATCCAGATGCGTGCGGAGGGCCGGAGCCTGGTCGGCGTGGAGCAGGACTTTTCGGTTGACCTGCCGGGGCCAGACCGCGTGGCCAGGCTGCGTGGCCAGGTGGACCGGTTGGAGCTGGACGCCGACGGGCGGCTGCACATCGTGGACCTGAAAACGGGACGCGCTGCCCCGACCAAGGCAGAGCTGGAGCGGCACCCGCAGCTGGGCAGCTACCAGGCGGCGGTCCAGGCCGGAGGCTTCCCCGGACATGCGTCAGCCCCGGGCGGCGCTTCCCTGGTCCAACTGGGACAGGACCTGAAATCGGTCAAAGTCCAGCAGCAGGAGAGCCTGGCCGACGGTGAAGACTGGGCCACAGCGATGATCCACGAGGCCGCGGCGCTCATGGCCGCTTCCGAATTCGAGGCCCGGCACGATCCGCAGCGGTCCGGCAACGGCGGTCACGGCTGCCGTGCACCGGAAATTTGTCCCCTGTGCGCAGAAGGAAGGCAGGTCACCGAATGAGCATAGGAACGGTCACCACAACCTACAGCCCGGAAGAGCTTGCCGGACTGCTGGGCCAGCATCTGCCGACAGCCGAACAGTCGGCCATCATCAGCTCCCCGCTGCAGCCGATGCTGGTCATCGCCGGCGCGGGCTCCGGCAAGACGGCGACGATGGCCGACCGCGTGGTCTGGCTCGTGGCCAATGGGTTCGTCCGCCCCGATGAAATCCTCGGCGTCACTTTCACGCGCAAGGCGGCAGGCGAGCTGGCCGCCCGGATCCGCGCGCAGCTGGCCAAGCTGGACCGCAAGGGCCTGCTGCCGCAGGAGGCCGACGATGCTGCCGGAATGGTGGAACCGAAGGTCTCGACGTACCACTCGTACGCCAATGGTTTGGTCAGCGACTACGGGCTGCGCCTGGGAATTGAACGCGACGTGGTGCTGCTGGGCACCGCGCAGTCCTGGCAGCTGGCCAGCCACTGCGTGGAGGCGTACGACGGCCCCATCGAGCACCTGGTGGCCAGCAAATCGACCCTGGTCAACGCCGTGATGCAGTTCGCCGGGGAATGCTCGGAGCATCTGGTCACCCCGGATCAGGCTGCCGGCTACCTCGCGGAGGAGGTGGAGCGGATCGCCGCCCTTCCCTACATCGACGGCAGCACCAAGCAGGCCAAGGCGGAGGTGCGGAAATTGCTGGACCGGCTGCGGACCCGGATCACCGTGGCCAACCTGGCGGCCGGCTACAACCGGGCCAAGCGGGAACGGGGGGTGCTGGATTTCGGTGACCTGGTCTCCCTCGCCGCCCGCATCGCCCGCGAAGTGCCGCAGGCCCGCCAGCTGGAACGCAGCCGCTACAAAGTCGTGTTGCTGGACGAATTCCAGGACACCTCCCACGCCCAAATGGTGCTGTTCTCCGAACTGTTCGGGGACGGGCATGCCGTCACCGCAGTGGGCGACCCGAACCAGTCCATCTACGGCTTCCGCGGTGCCTCCGCCGGCCAGCTCTTCGCTTTCCAGGAGCACTTTCCCCTGGTGGGCGACGACGGCCGGCGGGCCCCGGCTCCGGCCGGTTTCCTCACGGTGGCCTGGCGCAACAGCATCAACATCCTGCGGATGGCCAACCGGATCTCGGCACCGCTGAACCGGGAAGACCCGAACCGTCCGCGCCCCGGCCGGATCAGCGTTCCGCCGCTGCGCCCACGGCCGGGAGCCACGGAAGGGACGGTGGCACTGGGACGCTACGCGACCGAGGCGGAGGAGACCCTCGCCCTCGCCGACGCGATCGAACGGGCACGGAAGACGGTTTTCGCCCGGGACCCTGAAACCGGCCGTGCCGAACCCGTCAGCACCGCCGTGCTGTGCCGGCGGCGGGCACAGATCCCGGGCATCGCCAAGGTACTCGAAGAGCGGGGCATTCCCTACGAAATCATCGGGCTGGCCGGGCTGCTGGCACAGCCGGAGATCGTGGACCTCGTGGCGACCCTGCGCGTCCTGGCTGATCCGGGACGGTCCGACGCGCTGATGCGGCTGCTGGCGGGGGCACGCTGGCGGATCGGACCGGCGGACCTGATGGCCCTGGCCGATTGGTCCCGGTTCCTGGAAAGCAGGCGCCGCGCGGCAACGGCAGGCGAGGCCGCCGAGCTGGACCGGGACGAGGCCGCGGGGGAGGCCGTCGTCGAACAGGACCTGGCCGAGGCCGCGTCCCTGGTCGAGGCGCTGGACCGGCTGCCCAAGCCGGGCTGGACCTCGCGCCACGGGCGGTCGCTGACACCCGTCGCGCTGGAGCGTCTGGGGCGCCTCGCGGAAGAGGTCCGCTACCTGCGCAGCTTCGTCGGTGACGACCTGACGCTGTTGCTGGGCGAGGTGGAACGCACCATGCTGCTGGACATCGAGGTTGCCTCCAAACCCGGGCAGAGCATCCACCAGGCGCGGCGCAACCTTGATGCTTTCCACGACGCGGCGGCAGCGTTCACGCAGACGTCGCAGCGCGTGGACCTGCTGGCCTTTTTGGCGTGGCTGGAAGCGGCTGCCGCCGAAGAGGGAGGCCTGGACATGGCGCAGGTGGACGTGCGGCACGATGCCGTGCAGTTGCTGACCGTGCACGCTTCCAAGGGGCTGGAATGGGACGCAGTCTTCGTCCCCGGGCTCAACGACGGCGCCTTCCCCTCCTCCTCGGACAACCGGTGGAGCAGCGGCCACGCCGCCCTGCCCTGGCCGCTGCGCGGAGACCGGTCCGACCTTCCCCAGTGGGATACCGACCAGCCGGACCAGTTGTCCTGGCTGAACGCGGAAGCGGACTACAAGTCGGAAGTCCAGGCACACGGTGAAGACGAAGAGCGCCGGCTGGCCTACGTCGCCTACACCCGGGCCAAGCACCTGCTGGTCTGCAGCTCCGCCGGCTGGACCGGCAGCAAGGTCAAGCCCACGGCCGTGTCGGCCTTCCTGGCCGAACTGCACGCAATGTCACAGGACGAACCCCCGGCAGTGCAGGTGCGGCGATGGGTAGCGGACGAGGAACTCGGGCCGGAGAATCCGTTTCGGGCCGAAGCGGAAACAGCCATGTGGCCCTTCGACCCGTTGGAAGGGCCGCGGGTCTACCGCAGCGGTGTCCCGCAGCGGCAGCGTCCGGGCCGCCGGGCGGCCATGGAACAGGCCGCGCAGGCAGTGCTGGAGTCGCTGGCACAGCACCGGCAGCCGACCGCGGACTCGACCTGGGCCCATGAGGCCAGGCTGCTGTTGGAACGCCACAATGCCGCACCGACAGCCGGCGAGGTGGAGCTGCCGGCGCACATCTCCGCGTCGCTGCTGGTGGACCTGGCCGACGACCCGGACGAAGTCACGCGGCGCCTGCGGCGCCCGGTGCCCCGGAAGCCCGGCATGGCCGCCCGAAAGGGTACCGCCTTCCACAGCTGGATCGAGGAATACTTCGGCACCACGGGGATGTTAGATCTCGAGGCCTACCCGGACGCGGCCGACGCCTTCGTCGACGAGGCCTATGAGCTGGCCGGACTGGTCGAGAACTTCAAGGCATCCGAATGGGCCAACCGGGTCCCGGCAGCCATCGAAGTGCCCGTCGAGACCCGCGTCGGCGGCGTCGTGGTGCGCGGGCGCATCGACGCCGTGTTCCGCGACACCGACGGCAGCTGGGACCTGATCGACTGGAAGACCGGAACCGCGCCGACGGGCCGGCAATTGTCGGTGAAGTCGGTGCAACTGGCCGTCTATCGGCTGGCGTGGGCACGCCTGCACGGCATCGAATTGGACCGCGTCAAGGCCGCTTTTTACTACGTCGGGCAGGACAAACTGGTGCGCCCGCACGGCCTGGCCGGCGAGGCGGAGCTGGAGGCGGCGGTGCTGCGGGCCTACGCGTAGGGCCGCCGCGCGGCAGCGGTCAGCGCCCCGCACAGCAGCGGTCAGCGGTCAGCGGCGCCGCGCAGAAGTGTCAGCGCCGCTGGTTGATGATCGGAAGTGCCGTGGTGTCCGCGGACGCAGGCTCGGCTTCCTTAACCGGCCGGGCCTCCTTGCCGGCGGCCGCTGCGCCGTCGGCGCCGCCGTTCTCCGGCGGCGCAGGCTCCGCGGCGTCCTGTTCCGCCGCGGGCGGTGCCGGAGAAGCTGGATCGACGTCAGGCCCCTCAACCGGGAGCAGCGTGACCTTGGAACTCCCGGATCGCCCGGCGAGCTGGACGCGGGCCGGTCCGTCGTGCCGGTGCTCCTGCCCGGCCGAACCGTTCCCACCCGCCGCAGCCGCCCTGCCGGCACCGTCCGCCGCTTCGTCCCCTGTCGGCCGGTCGGCAGCAGCCGGCTCAGCGGCACGGTTCCGGCCCTCGGAACCGGCGGCCGGTTCCCGGGCCGGAGCCGCAGGGACAGCGGCAACCGTGGGCGGAACGGCAGGCGGCGGGGGAGCGGTGACGCTGATGGGCTGGCCGCCGTGTACGGCCACGTCGGCCTCGAGCTCGTTCAGCATGTCGACCGCCTCGTCAACCATGGTCTGGTCGCCCGCAGCCAGTCCGCGGACCAGCCATTGGGCCAGCGCGAATTCGGCGGACAGCGCTGCCCGGCGCATCAGGTGGGGATCGACCGGGTCCTTGCGGTACTTGCGGTAGGACTCCAGCACGACGTCGGCGAACGACTGTTCGTGCACGGCCACCAGCCACGCGAAGTCATCGGCGGGATCGCCAATGCGCAGGTCGGTCCAACCGGTCACCGAGCTGACGCTGCCGTCTTGGACCAGGAGGTTGTCTTCGTGCAGGTCGCCGTGCACCACGCACGGATTGAACTTCCAAAGGGCCACGTCCTCCAGGGCGTGCTCCCACCGGCGCAGCAGGGCCGGCGGTATCTTGCCGGTGGTGGCAGCCTGGTCGAGTTCGTTGAGCTTGCGCTGGCGGAACTGGTCGGCCGTGTAGCTGGGCAGATCCGCGGCGTCGACCATGCGCTGGGGCAGGTCGTGGATGCCGGCTGTCGCCCGTCCGATCGATACCGGGACGGCGGCGCCGGCGGCGACCAGAGCTTCCAGCGCCAGCATGCTCCCCGGCACGTGGTTGTAAACGAAGGTGCGCAGCTCGGACTGCTGGACGGTCCCGGCGACCGTGGGCACCTGGAAAGGCAACTCCGCGCGGATCGCGGGCGAGAAGGCCCGGAGCACCAGCAGTTCCGTTTCGAGCCGCATGCTCGCCTCGGCGTGCTTCGGAGAACGCACGCGCCACCGCTTGCCGGACGCATCGGTGAGTACCGCGGACTGGAAATCCGCCGCATCATCCGGCAGCCCGGCAACGCCCGTGGGCGTCAACCCGGGAACGGCCGCGGTGGCTATGGCCGCCAGCTCCAGAGGTGTCTTTCTCACGTAGTCCACCGTACGTGCAACCGGTACCGGCAGCCCGGCCACGGCCGCGGCGAGTCGCCGGAAGGGTGAGACAGGCCGCACCGGCTGGGCACCGCCGCGCGCAGTCCACAGCGGCGGCGGCGCGAATAACGGTCCGGGCGCCGGGGTGAGTACGGTAGAGAGCATGAGTCTTAGCACCGCCGCTGCAGGGTTCCCGCCGCTGGGCCAGCTGATGCTGGCCCGCACCACCATGGACCGCGGGTGCGAGCGGCGCAGCCACCCCGGCCTGGTGGACGGCATCTGGGGCAGCGACACCACGCATGTGATGCTGATCGCCGACGGCAAGACGCTGGTCCGCGGCGGAAGGATCGTGTTGCTTCCGAGCAGGGAACGGACCGCAACCGACCTCTCCGTCTACCTCGGCCGGGCCGTGGAGGGTGCGGATGTGCCCGTCGGGACCGACATTGTGCTCTCGGTGTTGGCGGACCGTGCAGAAGCTGCCGGGTACGACGGGGAGTGGCTGGGCCTGCGGGACGTGGCGGGGGAGCTCTCTGCGCAGGACGCCGGGCTGTTTGTGGAGGCCGCGGCGATTTCCAACTGGCACCTGACCCACACCCACTGCCCGCGTTGCGGCCACCGCACGGAGATCGAGCAGGGCGGCTGGGTGCGCCGCTGTCCCGCCGACGGAAGCCAGCATTTCCCGCGCACCGATCCCGCCGTCATCGTTTCGGTCATCGACGAGGACGACCGCCTGCTGCTCGGCCGCAACAGCGCATGGCCGGCCAGCCGGTATTCGACCCTGGCCGGCTTCGTCGAGCCGGGGGAGTCGCTCGAGGCCGCGGTGGTGCGGGAAATCGAGGAGGAGTCCGGCGTCGTCGTGCACTCGCCGCGCTACCTTGGGTCCCAGCCGTGGCCGTTCCCGGCATCGCTGATGATTGGGTTCACGGCCGTCGCGACGGACGCGGCGTCGGTGCCCGACGGCGTCGAGATCCTGGACACACGGTGGTTCAGCCGGGAGGAACTGGGCGCGGCGCTGAAGGCCGACGAGGTCCAAGTGGCCAGCGGCATTTCAATTGCGCGGGCGCTGATCGAGCACTGGTACGGCGGCGAACTGCCGCAGGCCGGACGATGAGCGCAGCGGCAGCCGGGCCACTCCCGGACAGCAGCCTCGAAGACCGGATCCTGGCCGGACTGGACGACGAGCAGCGTCAGGTGGCCACCAACCTGGCCGGACCGCTGTGCGTCCTCGCCGGAGCGGGCACCGGCAAGACCCGGGCGATCACGCATCGGATCGCCTACGGGGTGCACACCGGGGTGTATACGCCGCAGCGGGTGCTGGCGGTGACGTTCACCGCGCGCGCGGCCGCCGAGATGCGGACGCGGCTGCGCGACCTCGGTGTTGGCGGGGTGCAGGCGCGAACGTTCCACGCCGCGGCGCTGCGCCAGCTGCAGTTTTTCTGGCCGCAGGCGGTCGGCGGTCCGTTGCCCGGCCTGCTGGACCACAAGGCCAGCGTCATCGCCGAATCTGCCCGGCGCCTGCGGCTGACCACCGACCGTGCCGCCATCCGCGACCTGGCGGCCGAGATCGAGTGGGCCAAGGTCTCCATGCTCACGCCCGAGAGCTATGTCCGCCGGGCGGCCGGGCGCGCCGCACCGGCAGGCTACGACCTGACGACGGTGGCGCGGCTGTACCAGGCCTACGAGGACGTGAAGACGGACCGGAACATCATCGACTTCGAGGACGTCCTGCTCATCACCGTGGGGATCCTCGAGGAAGACCCGAAGGTGGCGGCCGCCGTACGGGACCAGTACCGGCACTTCGTGGTGGACGAATACCAGGACGTCTCGCCGCTCCAGCAGCGGCTCCTGGACCTCTGGCTGGGGGACCGTGAAGAACTCTGTGTTGTCGGCGACGCCAGCCAGACCATCTACTCCTTCACGGGAGCGACCTCCCGGCATCTGCTCGAGTTCACCAAACGCTTTCCCGGAGCCGACGTCGTCAAACTCGTCCGGGACTATCGCTCCTCCCCGCAGGTGGTGCAGCTGGCCAACTCGCTGCTGGCCGCCCGCACCCGGCAGCCGGCGCGGGACAACGACAGCTGGCCGACCCCGCTGGAGCTCATCGCCCAGCGTCCGGCCGGGCCCGAGCCCTCGTTCACGGAATGCGCCGACGACGAGGCGGAGGCCGCCCAGGTGGCCACCCGTATCCGCGGACTGATCGACGACGGCGTGGGCGCCGCCCAGATAGCGGTGCTGTTCCGCACCAACGGGCAGTCCCAAGCGTACGAACAGGCGCTGGCCAATGCCGGCATCGGCTATCAGTTGCGCGGTGGGGAGCGGTTCTTCCAGCGGCGCGAGGTCCGCGACGCGATCCTCCAGCTGAGGGCCTCGTCCCGGGCCGCCGGAACCGAACCCGTGCCGCAACTGGTCCGGGACGTGCTGGCGAACCTGGGCTACACGCGGGAGGCTCCGCAGACCGGCGGTGCGGTGCGCGAACGCTGGGAATCCCTGGCCGCGCTGGTGGGACTGGCCGACGAGCTGGACGCGGTCCGCGGTTCCGCGGCCGGCGGTGTTTTCACCATGTCCGACTTCGTGGCGGAGCTCGACGAACGCGCCGCCGCCCAGCATGCTCCCACGGTGCAGGGTGTCACCCTCGCCTCGCTGCACTCGGCGAAGGGCCTGGAATGGGACGCAGTCTTCCTGGTCGGATTGAGCGAGGGGCTGATGCCGATCTCCTTCGCCGACACCGACGAGGCCGTGGACGAGGAACGCCGGCTGCTCTATGTGGGCATCACCCGTGCCCGCCAGCACCTGGCTCTGTCCTGGTCGCTGGCCCGGACCCCGGGAGGCCGCGCCAACCGCAAACCGTCCCGGTTCCTGGACGGGCTGCGCCCCGCCTCTTCCTCCTCCGTCCGCAGCACGCCGGGCCAGCGGCCGGCGCGGCGCAAGCAGGCCGCGCCGGCGGCGTGCCGCGTCTGCGGCACCCTGCTCGGCAGCGGGGCGGAACGCAAGGTCGGCCGGTGCCACAATTGTCCCCCCACCTACGAGGAGTCGACGTTCGAGGCGCTGCGCGAGTGGCGCAAGGAGACGGCCAGCGAAGCCTCGATGCCCGCCTTTGTGATCTTCACGGATGCCACCCTCGTGGCCATCGCCGAAGCCCGGCCCCAGTCATTGCAGGAGCTGTCCAGGCTGGCCGGCGTGGGGCCGTCCAAACTGGAGCGTTACGGCGAGGATGTGCTGCGCGTCCTGGCCGCGAACTGAACCTGCGCCGGCCCGGGCAAGCGCGCGCTCAGGCCGCCGGGGCCAGCACGCAACCGCAGGCCGGGTGCGGCGGGTAGGCGTGCCGCGTCACGGTGCCGTCGCCGCTGTCGAGTTTGAGCACGGCGGAGAAGCTGCCGGGCTGGTTCCGTCCATCCAGGAACAGCAGGGCCTGCATCGCCGCCAGGCCGGCCGCGGCCACCGACTGCGACACTTCGTCGGCCGCGCCCCGGTCTGCCGGCGGCTCGGCCGGCCGGCTGGTCAACCGGGCAACGACGTCCGGCCACCCCGGATCGGCCTCGGCGCGGTGCAGATCCACGCAGCCAAGGCAGCTTGTCTGGCCGGGGACCACCAACGGCCCGATCAGGGTGTCCTGCTCGCGCACCAGGACGCTTAGGTGCGGGTGTCCCCGGCTCATGAGCGCCGCGGCGACCCGGGGATCGGCCACGTCGCGGTCGACGTAGACGGCCAGGCTGAGCGCGCGCGGAAAGATGCCTGCGGCACCCTGCTCCGCGGTCGAGCCGGGCAAGAGGTGGCAGGCTACCGTGGGATCCACCTGGTGCACGGCCCGCCGCACGGCCTGCCCGCGGCCCAGGCCGATGTCCGTGAGCCGGATGGCGCCGGAACCGACATCTGAGGCGGCGGCGACCGCCGAATCCTCGAGCAGAAGCGTGCCGACGCCGGCCGCAGCCAGGGCCGTGCCCAACGCTGCACCGGTGCGTCCCAGCCCGATCAGCTGAACGATGCAGCGGCCCCGGGCGGCCAGCGGTCCTTCACCGTCGGCCGAGTACACCGCCGACCAACGGCGCGCATCCGGCGCGAGCCGGTCGGCGCGCAACCCCGATAGGCGTTCCCCGCCGGAGTCCGGCAGCAGGACCGGTGCCAGTGCCGCCAACAGCGACGCGGCCCGCTCCCTGTCCAGGCCACAGGCTGCCCGCACGTCATCCAGGTCGGCCGATTCGATGCCCCGGCACAGCCGGGACAGGAAGTGCCGGTCCGCTTCCCCGGTTCCCTCGACCACCAGTCCGCCGGCGCCCAGGCCGAACTGGACGCTGCCCGCGGCGCCCTCCAGCATGCGCAGGCCTGGATTGATTCTCAACTGTGCCACCGCAACCCTCCTCGCCGCCTGCCCGTGGTCCGGGCGCGGCCCGGTCCTCCATGCTGGCACGGCGGCGGCAGGCGTCGGAGGGTTATCCACAGAAAACCGGGCACCGGGCCTGGGCGGATGCGGACGGTCGGATTGACCCGGTAACCTCGTCGCATGTCCCGAGCAGATCAGACGCAGGAATCCCGTGCCAGCGCAACGCCTCCGCGGCCGGTCCCGCTGGTGGCCGACACGGGGGAGCGGGTGGCGCTGACCACATCCACCGGGGCCCCCGTGGTGGTCAAACGGTCAGCACGCCGGCGCCGGACCGTCTCCGCCGCGTGGCGGGACGGGGCCGCCGTGATCTCCATTCCCGGCCACTTTTCGCCGGCGCAGGAACGGGAGTGGGTGCAGCGGATGCTGGCCAGGCTCGAGACGCGCGGCTCCCGGCCGGAGGGACGGACCGCCGCGGGCGACACCGACCTGGCCCGCCACGCGGCGGAGCTGTCGCAGCGTTACCTGGCCGGCAACGCCGTCCCGACCAGCATCCGATGGGTTTCCAACCAGAACGACCGCTGGGGGTCGGCAACGCCGGCCCGGGGCACCATCCGCATCTCGGACAAGATCAAGGACATGCCCGCCTGGGTCGTCGACTACGTGATCCTGCACGAGTTGGCACACCTGCTGGAGCCCGGCCACGGCCCACGCTTCTGGCGCTTGCTGCAGGCCTATCCGGAGCTCGAACGGGCCAAGGCCTTCCTCTCCGGCGCCGCCTTTGCCATGGGCCGCGGCCTGCAGGACGGGGACGACGTGGACGGCGCCGGCGAGAGCGACTGCTAGCCGCGGTCTCCGCTTCCGGAACCGTCCGGGCCTCCGTCGGCGCTGCCGGTATCCTCACCGCCAGCGGAGCCGTCCGGACCTCCGCCGGCGCTGCCGGAGTCTCCACGGTCGGCGGTGCCGTCCGGCTTCCGGGCATCGCCGTCGCCGGGCTGCTGCCCTTCGAAGCCACCGCTCAAGAGTTTCTGCAGCGCCTCGTCGACTTCCGCCTCGGAGGCGTCCAGCAGTTTCCGCCGGGCGCTGAAGCCGGCCGGATCGTCCAGATCCTCCGCGGTCGGCAGCAGGTCGGGGTGGTTCCAGATCGCGTCCCGTCCGTCGACCCCGCGTTCCTCCTTCAGTGCGGACCACAGGGCGGCGGCATCCCGCAGCCGGCGGGGGCGCAGCTCCAGTCCCACCAGGGCAGCGAAGGCGTGTTCCGACGGACCGCCGGTGGCCCGCCGCCGTCGGACCGTTTCGCGCAGCGCCGGTGCCGAGGGCAGGTTGGCCGCGGCGCCGGCGGTGAGTTCGTCCACCCAGCCCTCGACCAGCGCGAGCGCAGTTTCGAGCTTGGCCAGGGCGGCTTCCTGTTCCGGCGTGCGCTTCGGCATGAACACGCCCTGCGAGAGTGCCTGCTGCATGGATTCGGGGTTTGTGGGATCGAGGTCGCGGGCCACTTCCTCGATCCGCCCCATGTCGATATGGATGCCCCGCGCATAGCTTTCGATAGCGCCCAGCAAATAGCCGGAGAGCCACGGGACATGGGTGAACAGGCGGGTGTGCGCAGCTTCCCGGATCGCCAGGAAGAGCAGCACGTCCTGCCCGGGGATGTCCAGGCCCTCGCCGAACGACTTGACGTTGGCCGGCAGCAGGGCCATCTTGCCTTCCACCAGCGGGACACCGATGTCGCTGGAACTGACCACGTCCTTGGCCAGGGCGCCCACGGCCTGGCCCAGCTGCATGCCGAACATCGCGCCGCCGAGGTTCTGCAGCATGGAGTGTGCCCCGCCGAGCATCTGCTTCATCTCCTCCGGCACCTGCTCGGTCAGCGCTCTGGTCAGCGCGAAGGCGATGCTGTTGGCGACCGGCTCCGTCAACCGCTTCCAGGTCGGCAGCGTTGCCTCAACCCACTCGGCGCGGGACCAGGCCCTGCCGATGAGCCCGGTGCCGGGCATGCTCGTCACCGGATCGAGCCACATCTCGGCCAGCCGGAGCGCTTCGTCGACGGCGCGGCCCTGTGCGGTAGAGACGGACGGGTCGCTGTCCGAGGCGGCCACCTTGCGGGCGCTTTCATGGGCCAGTTTCCAGTTGACCGGACCTTCGGCGGGGGCACTCATCATCGCCTGGACCTGCTGGAACATCTGCGCCAAGGCAGTGGGGTCGGAGGGAAGTCCTGCCGCCTTGGCTATTTCCGCGGGATCCATTGCCCCGGCCTGGCCACCGAAGAGCTTGGCGAACATCTCCGCCAGCGGATCCTGCGGGTCGTCGTCGGGCTGCTTGGGGGTCATCACTACCACCGGTCCTCGAGGGTTGGAGCGGGCACGGGCCGCAGCGGCTGCCGGGGAGGCGGCGGGGGCTGTGCCCGGGGTGTTGCGTGAGTTCCACGTTACCGGCAGCCGGGATTCCTTGTCGCGCCGTGGGCCGGCAGTTCGCTCAAGGCCGAGCAGGCGCAGCACCACCGATGCCGGGCCGACGGCGTACGCTAGAGCAGGCGCCGCGAGCGCCCCGGGCGGCAGCGCGTTGGGTGCACGGCCCGGACAGCTGCGGGAGGGAACCACCAGGTGACACAGTCCACCAACAACGGCACGGAGCACGGCACGGACGGCTGGTCCGGCAACGTTCCCGGCCCGCAGCCGGCTGCGCCGCCGACCCGAAACCGCAGGCAACCGGTCCTGGCGGCCGCCGCCGTCGTCGCTGTGGTGGCCGGTGCCGCAGGGCTGGCCCTGCCGGCGGGCTACGTCATCGAGACGCCCGGTCCTGCCATCAACACCATCGGTGAGGTTTCCGGCACCCCGCTGATCGAGGTTCCGGACCGGCCCACCTACGAGACTTCCGGCGCCCTGGACCTGACGACGGTGTACGTGGAGGGCGGGCCCAACTCGAACGTCAACATGCTGCAGGTCCTGGCCGCCTGGCTCCATCCCCAGCGCAGCGTCGCACCGGCCGACCTGGTCTACCCCCCGGACGTCACGCAGGACGACATCCAGCAGCAGAATGCGGCGCTGATGGCCTCGTCGCAGGAGTCCTCGATCGCGGCGGCCCTGACCCAGTTGGACGTGGAGTACTCGCAGACCCTCTCGGTGGCCGATTTCACCCCGGACGCGGCGGCGGCAGGAGTCTTGGAGCTGCAGGACGCGATCCGGACCATCAACGGACGGCCGGTCACCGGCATCGAGGTGCTGCGCGAGGAGCTCAATGCCAGTGCCGGCGCCCCGGTCGAACTGGGCATCGCGCGCGACGGCCGCGAGGAAACCGTGGATGTGGCACCGCGGGCCAACGGCGACGGCGACTACCAGCTGGGCGTCCTGCTGGGCACCGACTTCGACTTTCCGTTCGAAGTGAAGATCCAACTGGACAACGTGGGCGGCCCCAGCGCGGGCATGATGTTCGCGCTGGGCATCATCGACATCCTGACGCCAGGCGAGATGACCGGCGGCAAGCACTTCGCGGGGACCGGCACGATTGACGCCGAAGGCACCGTCGGGCCGATCGGCGGCATCCGGCAGAAAATGCTGGGCGCGCGGGAGGCCGGCGCCACCGTCTTCCTGGCGCCGGAGGCTAACTGCGCGCAGGTCGCCGGCCACGTTCCGGAGGGCCTGCAGGTCGTGTCGGTGGCGACGCTGGACGACGCCGTCAAGGCCGTCACCGCGATCGGCGGTGGCGGCGACGCGGCCGCCCTGCCCGGCTGCAGCTGATTCGTTTCAGCGGCGGCGCGGTCACATTCCGGCAACGGTGCCGGACCGTTCCCGCGCCGCGGTTCGCCGGGGCCGGTGTTGACAAGGCAGAATGGGAACGGAACCCTCCGAGACCGCCGTTCGTGGCATCTAGGGGGAGTGTCCCCGCAGCGGCGGTTTCGCCGTGATGCCACGCATGCAGACAACGAGGTAACGAGTGACGTTCGGACAAGACCGGTCTTACGGCGACCGGCCAACACCGCTTAACAGTCCTGGCAAGAAACGTTCCGCATTGGTGCCCACCCTCATCGTGGTGGCCGTCCTGGTGGTGGGCTTCGTCTTCTTCTCCCAGATCTACGCAGACATCCTCTGGTACAACCAGCTGGGCTACCTGGAAGTCATGCTCAAGGAAACCGGCACCAAGATCGCCATCTTCCTCATTGCCTTCCTGATCATGGGCCTTGCCGTCTACTTCAGCCTCCGGCTGGCATACCGTTCACGCCCGGTGTACGCGCCGGACAGCTCGCTGCAGGACAACCTTAACCGTTACCAGCAGCAGCTGGAGCCGGTGCGGCGCCTGCTGATGATCGGCATCCCGGTAGTGCTCGCCGGTTTCGCCGGCACCGCCGCCGCCTCGGCGTGGCAGACCGTCCTGCTGTTCTTCAACCAGCAGCCGTTCGGCCAGACCGATCCCCAGTTCGGCCTGGACTTCAGCTTCTACATGAACACCCTGCCGTTCCTCGGTTTTATTAACGGCTTCCTGATCAGCGTGGTGCTGATTGCCGGCATCGCCGGGCTGCTGACCCACTACCTCTACGGCGGGATCAGGCTGGAGGACAAGGGGTTCTTCGCCTCCACCGCGGCGAAGATCCATGTGGGAATCTTTGCCGCGCTGTTCCTCATCCTGCAGGGTGTCAACTACTGGCTGGACCGGTACGCCACCGTGCAGTCCAACGCCGGAAACTGGACCGGTGCGCTGTACACCGACGTCAATGCCGTGATTCCCACCAAGGCCATCCTCGCCGTCGCCGCCGTGCTGGTGGCCATCCTCTTCATCGTCTCGGCCTTCATCGGCCGCTGGCGGCTGCCGATCGTCGGCACGGCCATGCTTGTCGTCACCGCGATCCTCGCCGGCGGGGTCTACCCGTGGATCGTCCAGCGCTTCCAGGTGATCCCGAATGAGCAGGACGTCGAGGCCCCGTACATCGAACGCAACATCGCCCTGACCCGCCTGGCCTACGGGCTGGACGACGTCCAGACCATGAACTATGAAGCCGTCGTGGAGGCAGAAGCCGGCGCGCTGCGCGAGGACGCCGAAACCACGGCCAATATCCGCCTGCTGGATCCGAACCTGGTGTCGGACGCGTTCGCGCAGCTGGAACAGTTCCGCCAGTACTACCAGTTCGACGAGACCCTCAACGTGGACCGCTACACGGTCGACGGCGAGGTGCAGGACACCGTGATCGCCGTCCGCGAACTGAACACCGCCGGCGTGCCGGCCGGCTGGGTCAACGAGCACCTGCTCTACACCCACGGCTACGGCGTCGTCGCGGCCGCCGGCTCCCGCGTGGAGCCGGACGGCAAACCGTCGTTCATGCTCTCCGGGATCCCGTCGCAGGGCGTGTTGGGCGACGACTCGACCTACGAGCCCAGGATCTACTTCGGCGAAGCGTCTCCGGACTATTCGATCGTCGGTGCGCCCGAGGGCAGCACCCCGATCGAGATCGACCGGCCGCAGAGTGCCAATGCCGAAACCGATACCCGGAACACGTTCGACGGCGACGGCGGTCCCAACATCGGCAACTGGTTTAACCGGTTGGTCTACGCCCTGAAATTCCAGTCGACGGACCTGATGCTGTCGGACGCGGTCAATTCCGAATCGCAGATCCTCTATGACCGGGATCCGCGACAGCGTATCGAAAAAGTCGCTCCGTACCTGACGGTGGACGGCAATGCCTACCCCGCCATCGTTGACGGCCGCGTGAAGTGGATCGTGGACGCCTACACCACCAGCGAGCACTTCCCGTACTCGACTCCGCAGCAACTGGAGTCGGCCACCATTGACTCCGGGACCACCGGGGGCGCCACGGTGGCACTGCCGGCGGAGGAGGTCAACTACATCCGCAACGCCGTCAAGGCAACCGTGGACGCTTACGACGGGTCCGTGGACCTCTACGCCTGGGACGACCAGGATCCGCTGCTCAAGGCCTGGACGAACGTGTTCCCGACGACGATCAAGCCGTACAGCGAGATGTCGGCCGACCTGATGGCGCACGTCCGCTACCCGGAGGACCTGTTCAAGGTGCAGCGGGAGTTGCTCACCAGGTACCACGTGACCAACGTCAACCGCTTCTACGAGAACTCCGACGCCTGGAGCGTTCCCACGGATCCGACGCTGGGCGAGGGATCGACCGTCAAGCAGCCGCCGTACTACCTGTCGCTGCAGATGCCCAACCAGGACGCGGCATCCTTCTCGCTCACCACCCCGTTCATTCCGTTCGCCGTTCCCGGCGAGCAGGCACGCAACGTGCTGTACGGGTTCCTTTCCGCCAACGCGGACGCCGGCACCGGCGAGGACGGCGTGAAGTCCGAGGACTACGGCACGCTGCGGTTGCTCGAACTGCCGCGCGACATCACCGTGCCCGGTCCGGGCCAGGCACAGAACCTGTTCAACTCGGACACCGAAGTGTCGCAGGCGCTGAACCTGCTGCGCCAGGGCGCTTCCGAGGTGAAGAACGGCAACCTGCTCAGCCTGCCGGTCGGCGGGGGCATGCTGTACGTGCAGCCGGTCTACGTCCAGTCCTCGGGCGCTTCCTCCTACCCGATCCTGCGCCGGGTGCTGGTGAGCTTCGGTGAGGAAGTCGGCTTCGCCCCGACGCTGTCCGAAGCATTGGACCAGGTGTTCCAGGGCGATTCGGGCGCCACCACCGGCGACGAAGAAAACGTCGGGGAGACGCCGGCGACGCCCGACGCACCGGAGACCAGTGCCGAGGAGGACTTGCAGGCGGCCCTGCAGGCCGCGCGCACCGCGATCCAGGAGGGACAGGCCGCGCTGGCGGAGGGCGACTTCGCCGCCTACGGCGAAGCCCAGGAGCGGCTCCAGGCGGCGCTGCAGGACGCCATCGACGCCGAGGCAGCGATCTCCGGCGCCGCCCCCGAAGGCGGAGCGGACGGGGCAACGGAGCAGCCTTCTCCGGAGGCGACCGAGGGCAACTGACCGATTTGCTTCGCTACCCCGCGGCCGGTAATGTATTCACTGCGCCGCGGGGTGGAGCAGTTCGGTAGCTCGCTGGGCTCATAACCCAGAGGTCAGAGGTTCAAATCCTCTCCCCGCAACCAAGAGCAAGGGCCCCGTCCGATGTCATGTCGGGCGGGGCTTTTGCGTGCCCCGATGCCGCAAGCCGGACCGGCTGTGCCCGGGGGCCGCAAGCCAGGCGGGCTAGTGACCGAGGCCACAACCCCGACGGTATTATGGTTTCACCCGTCCCCGATTTTCCCTCGGAAAGATCGTTGTTGTCCCATGCTGGAATCAGTGAGCAGCTACGCCCTGGCCGCCGGAGTGGCAGCCCTGTTCAACCCCTGCAGCCTGCTCCTGTTGCCGGCGTGGCTCCTAATGGTCGCCGGCAGCAGCTGGCACAGCACGGCCGCTGACGCCGTGCGCCGGTCCGCCGTGACGGCTCTTGTCTTGACCGGCGGCTACACGACGTCGTTCTCGTTGGCGCTCCTGGCGGCAGGTAATCCGGCGACCCATGCCGGGGCCCTGGCCTACATTTCGGCCGGGACCGGGATGTTGGTGGTCCTGCTCGCGTCCTTCCTGGTGGCCGGCGGGCGGGTCCGGCTGTTGCAGGCAGCGGCGGCGGGAGGGGGATCGTTCGTCCGGCTCAGCGCGATGGCTGTTGCCGGTGCCGTGATCGGGCTGGCCTCGCTCGCGCCACAGCTGCCGGAGTTGCTGGCCGCGGCCGGGGAGCAGGGCGGCGCGGAAGCCCCTGTCGCCGGCGTGGCCGCCTACGTCCTGGGCCTGCTCGCCGGTTTCGGCCTGCTGTGCGCCGCAGCGTCCTCGGTCGGGGCCGCTGCCGGCCGGCGATGGCCCGAAGCCTGGCCGGTGCTGGAAAGAGCCCAGGGCTACCTGCTGCTGCTCGCCGGGCTGGGCACCGCCTACTACGCCTTCTTTGCTGTCCGGAATGCCGCGGGGCACCAGGTCGAGGACCGGCTGATCGATGCCGCGCACGGGGTCCACGGGTTGCTTACCGATGTGCTGTACGCCGTCCCCGCCTGGTTGGTTCCAACTGCCTACCTTGCATTGATCGGCTGGCTCCTGCTGCGCAGGCGGCGTCCCGGGCCCCCGGAACCTGAGTCCGGGCACGACCGGGCCGCCACCCCTGCTCCGGCCGCGGCGCCCGCCACCCCTGCTCCGGCCGCGGCGCCCGCCGCACAGCCGGCTCCGGCGGCGTCCCGGGCGGGCTCCCGCCGTCGTCCGTCGCCAGAGCAGGACGGGGGAGTGGCTTCGGCGCCGCGGGGGCGGGGCGCCGGCGTGTCGGACGCAGTCGAGCACCGTCCCCGGCACTACAACCCCAAGGCCCTTCGCCGCGCGCAGATCCGCGCCTCCGGACCCGCCCGTTTCACCGGCCGCAGCCTTCTCCGGGCCGTGAAGCCGCGCCGTTAACGCGATCGCACCGCCCCCGGAAAAAAGGACCCGGTTCGACAGGAATGGCTCCGGGCCACACCGGAAGGTGCGGCCCGGAGCCATTCATGCCGGGGCGGCCGGAGGGCTGGTGCTCAGTAGCTCTCTGAGGTAGCTTCCTTGCCGGCCTCCAGCGACGACGGGGCGGGGCCGGTCCCGGACTTAAGGGCTGCCAACCGCGCCTCAACCTCCGTCTGCTCGCCGAGGTCTTCCAGGCTCTCGAACTGGGCATCCAGGCTGGAAGCGGCCAGCTCGGCCTGGCCGCGTACCTTTGCTTCCTCGCGGCGGATCTTCTCCTCGAAGCGGCCGACTTCGCTGGTCGGGTCGAGAATGTCGATGCTCTTGATGGCGTCGTGGACCTGCGACTGGGCCTGCGCGGTCTTGGCGCGCGCGATCAGCTCGTCGCGCTTGTTCTGCAGCTCATTGAGCTTGGACTTCATCTGGTTGAGTCCCTGCTTGAGCTTTTCCACGATTTCGGTCTGCGAGGAGATCGTGGGCTCGGCGCCCTTGGCTTCGTTCTCCGAGGAGATCTGGCGCTGGATTGCCACCTTCGCGAGGTTGTCGAACTTCTCGGCGTCGGCGGCGTGGCCCGAGGTGCGGTACTCATCGGCCTTTCGGCTGGCGGCCAAGGCCTTGGCACCCCAGCTGCGGGCGTTCTCGAGGTCTTCGTTGTAGTCGTCCTGCAGCATGCGCAGGTTGCCGATGGTCTGCGCAACGGCGCTTTCGGCTTCGGCAATGTTGTTCGTGTAGTCGCGGACCATCTGGTCCAGCATCTTCTGCGGATCCTCCGCCTGGTCGAGCAGCGCGTTGATGTTTGCCTTGGCCAACTGTGCCATGCGGCCGAAAATTGAGTGCTTTACCACGGTGATGCCTTTCGATCGGGATTACTCGAACTTTGCCTTCCAAGCAGCCAGGACGGCTGCCCGGTCTGTCTGGTCTAGAAACCGCCGCCGGCTCCGCCGCCGTCGCCGAAGCCACCGAAGCCGCCGCCGCCGCCGCCGAAACCGCCGAAGCCGCCGCCGCCGAAAACGTCACCGCCTCCGCCGCCACCGAAGATCCCGCCGCCGCCGTGCGAGCCGTGTCCGCCGTGCAGGATGGAATCGATGAGGATGCCGCCGAGGATTGCCCCGCCCAGGCCGCCGCCCCGACCGCCGAACATTCCGCCGCCGCCGAAGCCGCCCATGCCGCCGCCGAAACCGTCCACATCCTCCTGGGCCATCTGGCTGGCCTGCTGCGCCAGGGCATTGGCTTGGCGGGCGTAGTTGAGCGCCTGCTCCGGATCCGAGTCGGCGATGGCCAGCGCATGGTCGAGATTCCGTTCCGCCTCCGCCAGCCGGGTGCGTGCCTCGCTGCGAACGCCGCCGCGCCGCGCCTGGATGTAATCCGAGGTGCCGGAGATCTGGGCCTGCGCGGACATGATGGCGTGCTGCAGGGCCTCGCGGGCACGCCGGTTGCGGTCCTGGGCGTCCCGGATCCCGGAGAGCGAGGCATCCAAGGGCTCCATGGCTGCCTCCAGCCGCTGCACCATCATGATCGGATCGATGCGTCCCCCGGCGACCTCCTGCCGGACGGCGGACACGGCCGCCTCCAGCCCGGCCAAGGGGCCGGCAAGCTCGGGGTGCTGCCCGGAGGCGATGATGGCCCTGGCCTGGGCGATGTCCTGGGTCGCGTCGGCGATGCTGCGTTCCATGCTCTGCCGGGCGTCCTCGAGGTCCTTGGCCGTCCTGGCGATGGCCTCCAACAGGATGTTGGCCTGGTGCAGGCTCTCCTCGGCCGCGCGCACGGCGATCACGGCGGCGCTGCGGTCTCCTTCGTCGAGCTTGTCCTGCGCGGTGTCGGCCGCGTTCTCGACGAAATCCAGCCGTTCCCCGGCCTGGCCGATGTTGTCGGCGACCTGTTGCAGCGCGCTGTCGGCGAAGCGGGCGCGAAGCTGTTCCAGCCGGGCCGTGCCGTCGTCCAGCCTGCCGCGGGTTTCCCGGGCGGCGGCCCGAGCCTGCTCAAGCGCCTGCGGTGCGGTTTTTTCCAGCTCCCGCAGCGCGTCGAAGTCCTCTTTGTGTGCCTGGAGGGAATCGTTGACTGCCTCACAGCGGCGGATGATGTCGCCCAGCCAGGCGCGCTGCTCTTCTTCGGTGTCCGGAATATGGTCATCGAGCTGCTGCTGCAGTTTGAAAGACTCCATCATGTGGGACTTGGCCGCGGTGATGTCCTGGCGGAACGGCTGCACGGCTTCGTCCCCGTACTGGGCCATGGCGAAGCCCAGTTCCTGCTCGCTCGATTTGATCGCGTCGTCGGCGGCCACCAGCAGGCTGCCGGCCTTCTTGCGAAGGTCCTCCACGGACATGGCGTCATGCGGATCCAGCGGCCGCCCGTCGGGGCCGGTCTGCAGCTGAGGCTGCGGGCGCTGGTTCTTGTTTCGCTTGGATCGGGCATACAGCAGTGCCGCGCCGCCGCCCACCACCACGACGCCGCCAATGAGCAGCACCGGGCCCAGCGAGCCGCCACCGGATCCGACGGAACCGTCACCGCCGGTGGCGGCGTCCTCGACCGCCGCCACGGCGGTCAGCGCGGCCCCTGCCCAGTCCGCTTCGCCGAGGGCAGGCCGGATGGATTGCGCGATGTTCTGGTCCCGGGAGACGACGGGGTTGCCCTCGGCCGACTGGAACAGGTATTCGCGGCCGTCGACGGCAACGGCCAGCAAGCTGTCGACGGAGCCCAGCGAGTTGAGCTCGGCCATCTCCAGCACCCACTGCTTGCGGTCGGCCGGTTCGGTGAATTCATCCACGAAGACGATGTAGACGTTCAGGCCTTCGGACTGCTGCAGCTCGCGTACTGCGTCCTCGACCTCGGCCGTCCGGGCACCGAGCACACCGGCCTGGTCCACCACGAACTCGCCCGGCGGAATGTCGACCGGCGGCACCGCGTGCGCCAGCGCTGCGGGCGCGAGGAAGACTGCCGTCAGGCCGGCTACGGCCGCCAGACGCCTGAACGGTGAGCGCATAAAGGTCCCTTCAGCAGCAGCTGGGGCCGTGGCGCCCCGGCTCATCGGCGTGGTCCTGGCCCCGGGCGGGGCGGATCCACCCACTCGTGATTCTATGGTCCTGCGTTTGGCACCGTCCACCACAGCCCTCCGCCCGCGGCGAACACTCGAGCAGCTCCTCCGCCGCATGTGGAGGACTGCGATACACCGTTTGACCCTGCGGGCGGGCGTGCGGAGGCTTCCGGCGGGGCCGCGCCCCGCCGCCGGCATACGGCTGGTTTCCAGATTCCTTACAGGAAACGTGCGACGTTATCCCAGCGAAGCCGTGCATAGTGGAATGCAGACCAAGAAAGGACCTGCCATGAGCGAGAACAACCAGGAGCCGCAGCAGCGGCCCGCCCGGCCGATGCCACCGTTGCCGCAGAATCCGCCGGCCTTCCGTGCCGGGGAGCAGCCGGCGGCAGCCGACGAGACCCAGCGGTTCCGTCGCCCGGCACCGGAAGCTGCGCGGCAGGTTTCGGCGCAAGACCAGGCCCGGCAGGAGCCCCAACACCACACCCCGCAGCAGCCTCAGTACGGCCAGCACGCCCCGGGCACGTTTGGCCAGTATGCCGTGCCGTCCTACGGCCCGGAGAACGCCGGCAGTCCAGGCGGCTACGGGGGACAGGGCCACACCCCCGGATACGGGAGCGGCAGCCACGGGCAGGGGAACGGCTACGGAAACCCGGCAGGCGGGCAGCGTGCCGGGGCGGGCGCCAGGAAACGCTTTGGCACCGGGACGCTGATCGCCGGCATGTTGCTGGCAGGCCTGGCCGGCGGTGGAGTCGCCGTGGGTTCGCAGGCGCTGGCGGACGGCTCGGCGGGCACCTCCATCACCGGCAGCGGTCCGGAGCAGCTGATCGTGAACAACACGGACTCGGTCAACGAGATCACCGCCGCGGCGGCCAAGGCCTCGCCGAGCGTGGTGACGATCTCGGTGGCCAGCGGCAACACCGGGGGATCAGGATCGGGCATCATCCTGGACACGGAGGGGCATATCCTCACCAACGCGCACGTGGTGACGCTGGGCGGCCAGACGGCTAATCCCGACGTCGAGGTGCGCACCAGCGACGGCGGCGTGCACAAGGCCAAGGTGGTCGGCACCGATCCCTTGTCGGACCTGGCCGTGATCAAGATCAATGCCAAGGGCCTCACGCCCGCGACGTTTGCCGACTCCGACAAGCTCAACGTCGGCGACACCACCATTGCCATCGGAGCGCCGCTGGGCCTGGCGGGCACCGTCACCGACGGCATCGTGTCCACCTTGAGCCGCACCATCAGCGTCTCGTCCTCCGCCGTGCCGGAAAATTCAGGCGACAGTGCCCAGCCGGGCCCGGGCGACCAGTGGAACTTCCAGTTCCCCGGCGAGGAACGGTCCTCGAACCAGGGCAGCATTTTCCTGAACGTCATCCAGACCGACGCGGCGATCAACCATGGCAACTCGGGCGGTCCGCTCGTGAACACCAACGGAGAGGTCATCGGCGTCAACGTGGCCATCGCTTCCTCGGGCGAAGACAGCGGCAGCATCGGCGTGGGCTTTTCCATCCCCAGCAACTACGCGCAGCGGATCGCCCAGGACCTGATCGAAGACGGGACGGCGAGCCACGGCCAACTCGGTGTGACGGTGACGGCCAAGCCCTCCGGCAACTCCTCCGGCAACACCCAGTTCTCGGTGGGGGCGGCCGTCGTGGAGGTGGTTGAGGGATCGCCCGCCAAGGAGGCCGGCCTGCAAAAGGGCGACGTCATCACCCGGGTGGAAAACCGAGTCATTGACGACAGCCAGTCCTTGACCGCGGCCATCCGCGAACACGCCGCCGGCAGCACCGTGCAGGTCACCTACCTGCGTGGCGGCGAAGAACGCACCGTCGACGTGACCCTGGGCGAAGGCCAGGCCTGACCGCACGTCCCCGGTGAGGCACCAGCCCTCACCGGGACGGCGCACACCGGCAGCCCCGCAGGTGTTTACCGCCGTGGGGTTTGCCGTGGCGCAGGCGGCGGCCCCGCAGGTGTTTACCGCCGCGGCGATGCCGGTAAGGTTAGGGTGTTTGCAGCGGCCCGCAACACCCGCGCGGGCCGTGGACGGCGGAAGGAAGTTCAGCGAGGATGCAAAAAGCAGCAGGCACAGCCTTGAACATCGTGGTGCTGGTCAAGCACGTACCGGACGCACAGTTCGACCGGCACCTGACCGGCGATCCGGCAACGGTGGACCGCTCGGAGAGCATCCTGTCCGAACTGGACGAATACGCCATCGAAGCCGCCCTGCAGCTGGCGGAGGAGCGCGGCGGCCCGAAGGCCGGGAACCGGGTCATCGCACTGAGCATGGGCCCGGCAGCAGCGGCCACCGCCGTGAAGAAGGCGCTCCAGATCGGCGCCACCGAAGGCATGCACGTAAACGACGATGCCCTGGCCGGCTCGGACGCCGCCGGGACGTCGCTGGTGCTGGCGGCCGCCGTCCGCAGCCTCGGCGACATCGACCTGGTGCTCACCGGGATGGCATCCACCGACGGCGAAACCTCGCTGGTTCCGGCGCAGCTGGCCGAGCGCCTGGGCCTGCCGCAGCTGACCTTCGCCGCCAGCCTGGAGGTCGACGGGACCACCGTGCGCGCCCGTCGGGACGGCGATACCCACGCCGACAGCCTGGAAGCGGAACTCCCCGCGGTGGTATCGGTCACCGACCAGATTAACGAACCGCGTTACCCGAACTTCAAGGGCATCATCGCCGCCAAGAAAAAGCCCGTGGCCACCGTGTCGCTGGCGGATTTGGGCATCGAACCCGGCGCGGTCGGCACGGCGGGTGCCTGGACCGCCGTCGCCAAGGCAGAAGCGCGGCCGCCGCGGTCGCAGGGCACCATCATCACCGATGAGGGCGACGCCGGGATCCGCCTGGTGGACTTCCTGGCCGCCCAGAACCTGCTCTAGTCCGCCACGGAAACCGCGAAGGATATCGGCACCATGACTACTGTTCTTGTCTTCATCGACCGTCCCGGTCACGCCCTGCACAAGATCCACCGGGAACTGCTCACGCTCGCCCGCAACATCGGAGAACCGGTGGCAGCATTTAACGGCGATCTCACCGACGCCCTGCGGACCGAGCTCGGGGAGTACGGCGTGGGCACCGTCTACCTGCCGGCCGCGGACGTGGACGGCGCCCTGGTGGCCCCGAAGGCCGCCTTCCTGGCGGCGGCCGTGCGCCAGGCCCCTCCGGCTGCGGTGCTGCTGGACAACACGTTCGAAGGCAAGGAGATCGCCGCACGGGCCGGCATCAAGCTGTCATCCGGGGTCATCACCGACGCCATCGACGTCTCGGCGGACCTGACGGTCACCAAGAGCGTGCTGGCCGGCGCCTATACCGTGCAGGCCAACGTCACCGAAGGCACGCCGGTCATCACCGTGAAGGCCAATGTTGTGGCCGAGGCGCCGGCGGCCCAGGCCGCGGCGCCGCAGGTCGTGACGGTCGACGCGGGGGACTTCGGCCCCGCCGCCCGCATCACCGAACGCACCGAGAAGACCGCCACCGGCCGTCCTGACCTGACCGAGGCACGCGTCGTCGTGGCCGGGGGCCGCGGCACCGGCGGCGATTTCGCGCCGATCGAAGACCTGGCCGACGCGCTCGGCGGGGCGGTGGGTGCCTCCCGGGCCGCCACCGATGCCGGCTGGATCGAGCACTCGGCGCAGGTCGGCCAGACCGGCAAGACCGTCTCGCCCCAGCTCTACATTTCCGCGGGCATCTCCGGGGCCATCCAGCAGAAGGCCGGCATGCAGACCGCCAAGGTGATTGTTGCGGTCAACAACGACGCCGACTCGCCGGTCTTCGAGATCGCCGACTTCGGCATCGTGGGCGACCTGGCCACCGTCTTGCCGCAGGCCGCCGCCGAGATCCGCCGGCGGAAGGGCTAGCGGCGGTGACGGTTGAGGAATTCCAGCCGGCACGCGTCCTGGTCTTTGCCGCGCACCCCGACGACCTGGACTTCGGGGCCGCCGGCACCATTGCCCGCTGGACCGCGGCGGGCGTTGAAGTCAGCTACTGCATCATGACCGACGGCGACGCCGGCGGCTTTGACGACGCCCAGCGCGCCGGCATCGTCGAACTGCGGGCGGCCGAGCAGGCCAAGGCCGCGGCGCTGGCCGGCGTCACCGACCTGCATTTCCTGCATCAGCCAGACGGCTACCTGGAGCCCACCCACGAGGTGATCCGCCAGGTGGTGGAGCTGATGCGCCGCATCCGGCCCGACATCGTGCTGTCCATGCACTCGGAGCGTGCCTGGGACCGGATCCAAAAGAGCCACCCGGACCATCTGGCCTGCGGAGAAATCGTCACCCGCGCGATCTACCCGGCCGTGGAAAACCCGTACGCCTATCCCGAACTGCTCGAGGCAGGGCTGGCCGCCTACAAGGTGCCGTTCCTGTGGTTCTACGGCGGGCCGCGGGAACGCGAGAACCACTACGTGGACATCACCGACCACGTCGACACGAAGCTGGCCGCCATCAGGATCCACGCGAGCCAACACCCAGACCTGGCCGCCATGGACGCCCGTGTACGCCAGAACCTGGCGGAGAACGCCATGCGCGGCGGCCTGCCCGGACGCAGCGCCGAAGCCTTCCACGTGGTGGGGATCAATACCCCGGAAACCATCGCCGGATTCTGACGCAGGCCGCCCGCCGGCCGATCTGCCGCTCACGCCGGCACGGTGGGAGACCTGCGCCCCCACGGCGTCACAATGGCCGGTCGCGCCGGGTGCGTGCGCCCGTGCCTCGGCAGGTGGCCGGCGGCGCCGGGCTACGGCGTGGCGAGCGGAATGACGACGGCGAACGGCAGGCGGGGCGATTCCGCTCCGCCGGGTGCCTCGATGGAGACGGCCAGTTCGCGGCTGGTGGAGATGCCGTCGATTACCACCGGCTTGCCCGAGGTGATGTCGGCGGCGTCGATGGTGCCGGCCGACACCGGCGCCGAACCGTCCACCGGAAGCCGCCAGACCTGGTACGTGCGCCCCTCGGACGCCTGGACGCCGTGGAACGTCAGGACGGCGGCGTTCTCGCGGAGCGACACCGAGGCATCCACGGTGCCGCCTCCCTCCAGTTCCTGCTGGCTGGCGACGACGTCCGCGGCAGCCGTGACGTCCTGGTCCGAGGTTCCGCCCACGGTTTTCGCTACGGCGATGGCCCCCACCACCACGACGACGGCGGCCAGGGCAAGCAGCAGCCACTTCGTGACGGCCGGCATCGGCCGCCGCTCGGCGTCTTCCGATCCGCCGGTGAGCTGGTCGGCGTGCAGCACGGAGGCATCGTCATCCGGTGCGTAGTCGTTGTCCCCGGGGGAGTTACCGGGGCTGGCCAGGCGATCAGATGGCTGGGGCGTATCCATAGGATTCAAGTCTATCCGTCCCCGCCGAAGGCAGGGTCCAGCCCGACACGCCGCCGCACCGCACAGCGTGGCGCTACAGTTTGGCCCCGGCAAAACCGTGCTGCCGCCACGCCTCATAGACGGCGATGGAGGCCGCGTTGGCCAGGTTCAGCGACCGCAGCGACGGAAGCATGGGCAGGCGCAGCCGCGCCGTGACGTGCGGATCCTGTTTGACCGATGCCGGCAGCCCGACCGACTCCGGCCCGAACATCAGCACGTCGCCGGGAGCGTAGGCGACGTCCGTATAGGAACGCTCCCCGTCGGACGCAAAAGCGAAGACCTGTTCCGGCTGCAGGGCGTCCCACGCAGCCTCCAGATCCGCGTGGACCCGGACCACGGCAAGATCGTGGTAGTCCAGCCCGGCGCGGCGCAGCTTGGAGTCTTCGAAGGTGAAGCCCAGCGGCTCGACCAGATGCAGTTCGGCTCCGGTGACCGCGGCCAGCCGGATGGCGTTGCCGGTATTGCCGGGGATTTCGGGGGCGTAGAAGAGGATGCGGAACACGGATTACATCCTAAACGCGCCTCAGCCGCGGCCCGGCATCCGGCTGGCGGGCGGAGCAGCGCCCGGGGGGCGGAGAAGCACGCCGTCAGGCGTGCATGCCGCCCAGCAACTTCGCGAGCGAGGGGACGTGCACGGTGTTTGGCGCCGGGCCGGAGGACAGGAACTGTTTGAGCTCGCGCACCAGCCGCGCCGCGTTGACCACGTGCACCGGGACGATCCCGTCCGGGTCGTAGCCGCGCGTGTAATCGATCACCGGTTCGTGGAGGTTCCCGTCGGCGGAGTGGATCACCGTCCAACCGGTGACATTGAGCTCCGGAAACAGTTCCTGCATCCTGCGCACCGCCGGTGCCAGCCTCGGCGGTTCCACGATCCGTCCGTCCTTGTGCAGGGTGCGGCCGTCCCAGCGGAAATTCCCCCGCGGCAGCAGCATCGAATCAATCAGTGCCAGCCGGTAGCCTGCCAACAGCGCGTGGTCGATGAAGCCGTTGTCCGCCGGCGAGTGCAAGCCGTTGACCAGCCGTGCGGACGGGATGGCCGGCAGGATCTGCCGGCTGATCAGCTGCGCCGTCAGCGCCTCGCGCCGCAGCCGGGCCCCGGCGCCGAAGATGCCACGCTTCCGCGGCGCCCCATGGATGTGTTGGCGGGCGATGTTCTCCGGCAATGCGGGGGATTCGTCCGGGGAGCCGTAGGCGGGAACATAGACGGGGGAGTCCGACGCCGACGGGCCGCGTTGTCCGGGCGCAGAGTGCCGGGGGCCGGGGCCGGCCGCGAAGGTTCCGGTGCTGTCCGTCGGGGCGCCCGGGCCGGCGGCACCGTAGGAACGGTCGTAGCGGGACCTGGCCTGCGGGTTGCTGAGGACTTCGTAGGCCTGGCTGACGCGGCGGAACTCGGCGGCATCCCCGCCATGGTCCGGGTGCGTGGCGCGGGCGGCCCGGCGGTACGCGGCCTTGATCTGGTGCGCCGTGGCATTAACCGGCAACCCCAGGACGTCGTAGTGGGATAGGGGAATCACCGGCCGCCTCTCTGTCGGGTCTCGGGAGTCCTGCGCGAAGCCAAGTGTAACTGCCGGCCGCCTGTGTCGTACCGCGACCGCGGGCCGCCGCGATGCCACAATGATCTGCTGTGACCTCGCTGCCGTCCTCTGCGCCGATCGCCGTCGCGGTCAACCCCCGTGCGTCCTTTGGAACGGCCGCCGGTGCGGGAGCGGAGGTCATGGCCGAGCTCGCCCGGCGTGGCCGCCCCGCCGTCGAGCTGCGGGCGGAAACGGGGGCCGCGCTCGCCGACCTGGTCGCCGGCGCGCTGCGCCGCGGGGTCTCCGCCCTCCTGGTGGTGGGCGGTGACGGAATGGTTCACTTAGCAGTCAACGCGCTGGCGGGCACACAGGTTCCGCTGGGCATCGTGCCGGCGGGCACCGGAAACGACTTTGGCCGGCTGTTCGGCCTGCCCGCCGGGCCGGCCGCCGCCGTCGGGCATTTCCTGCACGCCTTGGAGCAGCCGCGCAGGGTGGACCTGGGCCGGGTGACGCATCCGGACGGGTCCACGGCCTGGTTCGCCGGGGTGCTCTCGGCCGGCTTCGATGCGGCCGTCAACGACCGTGCCAACCGCTGGAGGTTCCCCCGCGGCCGGCTGTGCTATCCGCTGGCCATGCTGCGCGAACTCGCCTCCTTCCGGCCCATCCGCTACCGGCTGGTCGTGGACGGCGTGCCGCGGGAGGTCGACGCGATGCTCGTCGCCGTGGCGAACGGCCGCTCCTTTGGCGGCGGGATGCGCGTGGTGCCGGGGGCGGCGTACGACGACGGTTTGCTGGATCTGTTCATCGTCTCGCCACTGTCCCGTCGGGCCTTAGTCGGCATCTTTCCGCGCGTCTACGCCGGCCGGCACCTCGGCCATCCGGCCGTCCGCATCGAGCGGGTCGGGACGGTCCGGTTGGAGGCTGCCGGCGTCACCGCTTACGCCTACGGCGAGCGGGTGGGGAGGCTGCCGGTGTCCGTGGACGTAATCCCCGGTGCGCTGTCCGCGGCGGTGTAACGCAACAGCAGCATCGACCCGGACTCGAGCACCTGCCGCAGTTGAAGCCGCTGCAGCGACTCGCGCGCGCCGGGAACATGGTCTGATATCCGCTTGGCGGCCCCGCCGGTTAACACCGGGCTGATCGTCAGGCACAGCTCGTCCACCAGCCCCGCCGCCTGGAAGCTGCCGAAGAGAAGCGGCCCGCCTTCGCTGTGGATCTGCTCGTAGCCGCGGGCGGCCAGCGCCTTCACCACCCGCGCCGGTTCCACCCTGGTGGTGCCGGCGTCGAGCACGTCGGCGACCGGTTCCAGCGCCCGGCGCCGGGTCGCGGGCGACGCGGCGCCGGTCAGCACGATCGGCCGCACGGGCGCGGCGGTGAAGAATGCGCTGCCCGGGTCCAGGTCCAGCGACGCCGAGACCACGGCGACAGGCGGATGCGCACTCATGCCGCGGGCCAGGCGCCACGCCTGAGACTCCGCCGAGAGCAGCTCGCCGCCGTAGCCTTCGGCCCGGATCGTTCCGGCACCGACCAGCAGGACATCGGCCAGCCTGCGCAACAGCAGGAAGACCCGCTGGTCCACCTCGTCGCCCAGGGTTCCGGAGCGGCCGGCATAGGTCGAGGCGCCGTCCAGGCTGGCCACGAAATTAAAGCGGACCCACGGGCCGGAGCGGGGGAGATCGCCGTACCAGGCCAGCAGCTGCTGGTCGGTGGCCTGCTCCGGCCCAGGCGGCAGGAGGCGCCGGATCGGGCGTGTCACGGCGCCGCCGGTTCGTTGACGTCGCCCATGTTGTGCCTCAGGCAGGACGGTTCCCGCCAGCCCATCACGGCCTCGGTCATGCGGATGGCGGAGCTGGCTTCCGCGACGTTGTGCATGCGCAGGATCCGCGCCCCGTTCATGATGCACATGACCGCTGCGGCCAGCGAGCCGGAGAGCCGTTCCTGCTTGCGCTGCGCCAGCGTCTCGCCGATGAAGTCCTTGTTGGACACCGCCGCCAGCGCCGGGTAGCCGAGGGACGCGATTTCGGCAAAGCGCCGGGTGATTTCCAACGAATGCAGCGTGTTCTTGTTCAGGTCGTGGCCCGGGTCGACGATGATTTTCCCGGCCGGGATGCCCAGGTCCAGGGCCAGCTGCACCTTTCGTCGCAGGAACCCGGCGACGTCGTCGACCACGTCGTCGTAACGGGGGCGGGGAAAGACGGTGCGTGGGGCGGCGAGCGAGTGCGTGATGACCAGATGCGCCCCGCCTTCCGCCACGACCGCCGCCAGCTCCGGGTGGTGCAATCCGGTGGTGTCGTTGATGACGTTGGCTCCGGCGCGGATGCTCGCTTCGGCCACCTCGGGCAGGAAGGTGTCGGCGGAGATGATGGCGTCCGAACCGGCCCGCACGGCCTCGATGACCGGGACAACCCGCTCGGCTTCCTCCCGCGCTGACAATGCCGGGCCCGGGGCGAACGGCACGCCGCCGATGTCCACCCAGTCCGCGCCCGCGGCCACCGCCGCCAGGGCGGCGTCGATGGCGGCCCGCCGGGTGAAGGTGCGGCCGGTGTCGTAGAAAGAGTCGGGGGTGCGGTTGATGATGGCCATCAGCGCCACCTGGCGGCGGAAGTCGATCCGTCGGACACCGAAGTCGTGCACCGGGTGGTACAGCTCGGGCAGGAAGGCGCTGGACGGCGACCGCGTCGTCAGTGGCTGGCTCACAGGCTGGTCAGCTCCTTGTCGGGATTGGACAGGTCCGCGGCATCGACGCTGCGGCCGGAACGGATCAGGTCCTGGATGGGCTCCTGGACGTCCCAGATATTTACATTCATACCAGCCACCACCTTGCCCTCGCGCAGCCAGAACGCGATGAACTCCAATGAGTCCAGGTCCTGGTGGTTGCCCCGGAACACCGGCTCGCCCCGCGCCGACCAGGGGAAATAGCCGGAGTACTCCATGCCGATCCCGAACTGGTCGGTGTAGAAGTACGGGATGTCGTCGTTGGACGCGTCCTGGCCCAGCATGGCGGCAGCGGCGGTCTTCCCTTGGGCCAGGGCGTTCGCCCAGTGCTCGCTGCGCAGCGGGCCGCCGTAACCGGGATGGTAGGCATGGGCAACGTCGCCGGCAGCGTAGACATGCTCGGCGGAGGTGCGCAGGGTCTGGTCGGTGTCAATGCCGCTGGACACGGCCAGCCCCGCAGCTTCGGCCAAGGCGGTGTTCGGGACGGCGCCGATGGCCACCAGGACCAGGTCGGCGGGCAGGCGCTCGCCGTTGTCCAGGACAATGCCGGCGACCCTGCCCTCCCCGCCGTTGCCGTCCTCGCCGAAAATTTCCACCGGCCAGCGACGGGTGCGCAGCAGGACGCCCTCGCGGCGGTGGGTATCGGCGAAGATGCTGCCGATGGCGTCGCCCAGGGCGGGGGCGAGCGGGATGTCGCCGCGGCCCAGGACCGTGACCTCGTTGCCGAGCTGGCGCGCCGTGGCCGCAACCTCCATGCCGATCCAGCCCATGCCGATCACGACCAGCCGCTGGTCCCCGGAAGCCAGCACGGCGTGCAGGGCCCGGCTGTCCGCCAGCGTGCGCAGGTAGTGCACGCCGCCCAGCCCGGCGCCGGGCAGCTCCAGCCTGCGCGGCGATGCCCCGGTGGCCAGCAACAGCTGCGAGTACTCCAGCGTGCCCGCATCGGCGAGCGAGACAGTACGCGCAGCGGGATCGAAGGCTTCCACCGTGGTGCCGCGCAACAGTTGGACGCCGTGCTCCGCATACCAGTCGGGCTGCTGCACGAGCCCCGACTGTTCATCCTCCCGGCCCGCCAGAAAGCCCTTGGACAGCGGCGGACGAAGATAAGGGGGCTGGTCCTCGGCGCCGGCCAGCACAATCTCGTCGCTGAAGCCGCCGCTGCGCAGCTCCCTGGCCGCTGTCGCACCGGCCAGGCCGGCCCCGGCGATGACGATCGGTTTCCCAGCCATGGCAGCGCTCCTTCATGTGCCGGCGGGCACGCGGCGGGTCCGCCCCCTGGCCGCCGATCTGATGGAAGCACCGGCAGCTGCCTGTCGGGGCAGGGCCAGATGTTCTAAAATGGGTACATCCGACTTTAGAAACCGGTTCCGGATAAGTCAATGCACCCCCCACCGGAAAGGACCCCATGGCCGACCAGCCGCCACCCGGACTCCCTGCCGTCTCGGCCCTTGGCGACGACGTCCGCCGCCGCCTCTTCGAATTCGTCCGCTGCAGCGCCGAACCGGTGACCCGGGACCAGGCAGCCGCCGCCCTGGATTTGCCGCGCAGCACCGTGTCCCTCCAACTGGACGCGCTCGCCGGGCACGGACTGCTGAGCATCGAGTTCCGGAAACTCAGCGGTAAATCCGGGCCGGGCTCCGGCCGGCCGGCCAAGGTCTACGCGGCAGCGGTGCCCGAAGTATCGGCCTCCGTGCCGGAACGTGCCTACAGCCTGGCCGGCGAGTTGCTGGCCACGGCGGTCGAGGAATCGGCCAGGACCGCCCGCCCGGCGCATGAACTGGTGGCCGAGGCCGCCCACGCCAAGGGCCGCGAGCTGGGGGCCGGCGCCGGCGGCCTGGCGGAAGCCCTCGCCGCGGCGGGCTACCGGCCGCTGCCGGACGCGGCCGGTTTCGCGCTGGGGAACTGCCCGTTCCACTTGCTGGCCCGCAGCCACACGGAAACGGTATGCGGCCTGAACCTCGCCCTGCTGCAAGGGATGCTGGCCGGCTGCGCGGACCAGTCCCACCGCGTCGCCGCAGATCCGGACGGGCCGTTCTGCTGCGCCAGGATCAACCGGCGCTGAACCGCCCGCGGGCTCCGTGCCTCCCGGGGCCGGGCGACGGGCTGAAACCAGGCGCACCGGGGCATGTAAAATATTGGCGTGCCCGTGTACCTTGACCACGCGGCGACCACGCCCCTTGTGGCGCAGGCCCTGGCCGCACTCACCCATGAACTCAGCCGCAGCGGAAACCCCTCCTCGCTGCACGGTTCCGGCCGGCGTGCCCGCAGGGTGGTCGAGGACGCCCGCGAAACCATCGCCGCCGCGGCCGGGGCGCATCCGTCCGAGGTGATTTTCACGTCCGGCGGTACCGAAGCCGACAATCTTGCCGTCAAGGGCCTGTATTGGTCCCGGCGCGACGCCGACCCCCGGCGGCGGCGGATCCTGTGTTCGCCGGTGGAGCACCATGCCGTGCTCGACACGGTGGAATGGCTGGCGAAGCATGAGGGCGCCGAGGCGGTCTGGCTGCCGGTCGACGCCCACGGCGTGGTCTCCGTCGAGGCCCTGCGGCGGGAAATCGAAGCCGACCCCGCAGCCGTGGCGTTGGTCACCGTCATGTGGGCCAACAATGAGGTCGGCAGCGTCCAGCCGATGGCAGAAATAGTCGCCGCCGCGCAGCCGCACGGCATCCCGGTCCACTCGGACGCCGTCCAGGCGTTCGGCCACCTGCGGGTGGATTTCAAGGTCTCCGGGCTGGACACCCTCGCCATCAGCGGGCACAAGATCGGCGGCCCGGTGGGGGTCGGTGCGCTGCTGGTCGGCCGGGACGTGAAGCTGACGCCCGTCCAGCACGGCGGCGGCCAGGAACGCGACATCCGGTCGGGCACCCTGGACACCCCGGCGATCGCGGCCTTCGCCGCGGCCGCGGAGGCCGCCGTCGGGCAGTTGCCGGAAGAAGCCGCACGGCTGGCGGAATTGCGCGACCGGCTCATCGCCGGCGTCGCGCGCAGCGTCCCGGAGGCGGTGTTGCGGGGCACCCCGGATCCGCAGCACGAGGGCCTGCGGCTGCCCGGCAACGCGCACTTCACCTTCCCGGGCTGCGAGGGCGATTCGCTGTTGTTCCTGCTGGACCTGGCCGGCGTGGAGTCCTCCACCGGGTCGGCCTGCACCGCGGGAGTGCCCCGGCCATCGCACGTCCTGCTGGCCATGGGGCTGAGCGAAGAAGAAGCCCGCGGGGCCCAGCGCTTCACGCTCGGGCATACAACAACCGAGTCAGACGTTGACTCACTGGTGGCAGCGTTGCCGGAGGCATACGCGCGGGCCAGGAAGGCCGGGATGGCCGGCCACGTCTCCAGCATCCAGACCGCGGGCACGCAGTTCGGCTGAGGCCTCGGCGGACCGGGCAGGTGCGGTGGGGTACACGGAACGTGGCGGCCGCGGGGACACGACAACGAATCAGTAGGGAAACGAATTCATGAAGGTACTGGCAGCGATGAGCGGCGGCGTGGACTCTGCCGTGGCGGCGGCACGGGCGGTGGAGGCCGGCCACGACGTGGTGGGCGTGCACCTGGCCCTGAGCCGGATGCCCGGCACCCTGCGCACCGGCAGCCGGGGCTGCTGCACCATCGAGGATTCGCGCGACGCCTGGCGCGCCTGCGACATCCTGGGCATCCCGTACTACGTCTGGGACTTCTCCGAGCGGTTCAAGGAAGACGTGGTGGACGATTTCATCGCCGAATACGCCGCCGGCCGGACGCCGAACCCCTGCATGCGCTGCAACGAGCGGATCAAGTTCGCTGCGCTGCTGGAGAAGGCTCTGGCGCTGGGTTTCGATGCGGTGTGCACCGGCCACTACGCCAAGGTCATCGAGGACGAGCACGGCAACCGCGAACTGCACCGCGCCGCCGACTGGGCCAAGGACCAGTCCTACGTGCTGGGCGTGCTCACCCACGAACAGCTGAAGCATTCCATGTTCCCGCTGGCCGAAACGCCGTCCAAGGCCGAGGTGCGCGCCGAGGCGGCGGCGCGCGGGCTCTCCGTGGCGAACAAGCCGGACAGCCACGACATTTGTTTTATTTCCGACGGCGACACCCGTGGCTGGCTGGCCGAAAAGATCGAGATGGAATCGGGATCCATCGTTGACCAGGACGGCCAGGTGGTCGGCGAACACGAGGGCGCCAATGCCTTTACCGTCGGCCAGCGCCGCGGACTGAAGCTGGGCCGGCCGGCGCCGGACGGCAAGCCGCGGTTCGTGCTGGAGATCCGGCCCAAGGAGAACAAGGTGGTGGTGGGCCCCGAGGACCTGCTGGCCGTCGACCAAATGCGCGGCATCAAGGTCTCTTGGGCGGGCCTGCCGTTGCCCGAGGTCGAGGCGCACACCGAGTTTGACTGCATGGTGCAGGTCCGCGCGCACGGCGACCCGGTGGCGGCGCGGGCGAAGGCGGAAGTTGGCGAGGATGGCCGGCAGCAGTTGGTCGTGACCCTCATCGAGCCGATGCGCGGCGTGGCCCCGGGCCAGACCATGGTGCTCTACCAAGGAACGAGGGTGCTGGGCCAGGCAACCATCGATTCGGCGCGTTCGCTGAGCTGGGACCCGGCCAACGTTTCCTAGATGACGCGGCACGCGCGGTGCGGAACACCTTCGTCCGCCGCGCCGGCGGCGGTCGTCCTTTCACGCCGGGGACGCGGGCCGGGACGGGCGGTGCTTCACAGAGCGGTAACCGGTGCACCTCCCGCGCGGGCCGAACCATAAACTGGTGGCATGACCGACCCCCGCCTTGCCGATGACTACGACCCGACCGCCAGCTCCCTCTCCGATCAGGTAGCGCCCGAGGTGATGGCGGAGCTGTTGGCGGTGCGGGGAAGCATCGACAACATCGACGCAACGCTGGTCTATTTGCTCGCCGAGCGGTTCAAGGCGACCCAGCGGGTGGGGTACCTGAAGGCCGCGCACAAACTGCCGCCGGCCGACCCCGATCGCGAGACCGCTCAGATCAACCGGTTGCGGCGGCTGGCCGAAGAAGCGCATTTGGATCCGGCCTTCGCCGAGAAATTCCTGAACTTCATCATTTCGGAGGTCATCAGGCACCATCAGGCCATCTCCGACGAGCACAATGGCGGCAACTGACGTGGCCGCCGGTTCCCACGGGCCTGCCGCCGACGTGCATGCCGCCGACGTGAACGCCGCCGGGCGGCCCGCCCACGTGAGCGCCACCGGGCTGGGCAGCTGGCCCGGCACGGAACCAGCCGAGGCCGCGCGCATCGTCCGCGGTGAACTGGGCGAGCCGAACCTGCCGCACCTGGTCGAGCTGCCGGACCGCGGCGCCGGGTCGGACCCGACCGCACGAACCGCGGGCATGCTGGAGGGACTGTTCATCGATCTGCAGCCGCACGGCTGGCGCTTGGTGGACCGTCCGGGGCAGGATCACCGCAGGGCCGTGTCCGCGCTGCGGACCGACCTGAACGTGCTGGCCGATGTGGTCGGCGCCGAAGACCGCCCCGGCAACCAACTCAAGATCCAGGTGCGCGGACCGATGTCCCTGGCCGCCAACCTCCACCTGCACAACGGCGAACGCGCCCTGATCGACGCCGGCGCCCGGCGGGACCTCGCCCAGTCGCTCGCGGCAGGCGCGGCCGGACACCTGGCCAACGTCAGGGCCGCGCTGCCGGCCGGCACGGAACTGGTGGTCCAGCTCGAGGAGCCGGAGCTCGATGCCGTGCTGGCCGGGACCATCCCCACGGCCAGCGGATACCGCACGCTGCGCGCGGTCGCGGCCACGGAGGCCTCCGCCGCCTGGGACCTCGTGGCCGCCGCACTGCGCGATGCCGGAGCCGTGGAGGTGGTCGCCCTGGTCCCTGCCGCCGATTCCTCCCTCGACGCCGTGGCCGGCAGCGGACTGGACGGGGTCGCCCTCCCCACCGGTGCCCTGACCACCCGGCAGTGGGAAACCATCGCCGCGGCGGTGGAAGCGGACCGGACCGTGTGGGCAGGCATCATTGACCCGGCCGCGGGCGCCGTCCCGCAGGTCAGCGCGCTCGTCGATGCGGTCGTCCGTCCGTGGCGGCAGCTCGGCCTGCCGTTGACGCGGCTGCCGCGGGTGAGGCTCACGCCTTCCGCCGGCCTGGCCGGACGTTCGCCGGAGACGGCGCGGGCGGTAGTCAAGCGGCTCACCCAGACGGCCGACGCCCTGAACCAGGTCGTCGCCGAGGCATGAGCCCGGAGCGGCTCCGACCAGAACCGGCGGCGGACGGCCGGCATAGAATCCCGGATGCGGCGCTGTGTTGGACTTCGATTAGGCGTGCACCGCGTACGTAAAGGATCCGGAGTATTCCAGCACGGTGCCGAGCTGGCGCTGGATGACCTTCGTCCGGATCCGGAAACGGCCCTCGGATCCGTCCCACCACTGTTCCGTGAAGGCCGCGGCATCCAGCAGCAGCGGAAGCCCGATGGTGAGCGGGCCGGCTGATATCCGGCATCGCCGCGACGCGAGGCGCATCCGGCCATCGGCACCGACCGAGCACGCCACGTCCGTCAGCAGCCGACCGCTGCGGCCCAGCGCACCGACGGGCCGGCGCAGATCGTCGTCCCAGCTGGTCCGGTCCTCCACGATCCGGGTCCGGTCGTCGAAGCTGAGCGTCCTGACGGCGGTGAGCTCCGGCTGGCCGCTGGCGTTCAGGGAAGCCCGGTTCTCGATGCTGAAGGGCACATTCTGCTGGTACTCGGGGAACAGAGCGTTGTCGCCGCTGGTCAGGCCGAGGAACGGCCGCATCGCCGGAACCGGGCAGCCGGCGACGTCGAACAGGCCGGACCCGATGCCCCGGGCTTCGTGTCGGCCGTCGTCCGCTGCCGGCGGGGCGAGCGAGAAGTATTCCTGCAGTTCGGGCGCCAGACGGGGAAAGTCCGGCCCCAGGGCCATCTGGTAGACGGAAACCATTGCATCACCATCCGGGTCGGGAGGCGGGCCGGCCAGGCAGGCCGGCAGCGGGGTCCATGGCGGTTACAGCCGTCCGGCGGCTTTGAGCCGGATGTACAGGTCGGCCAGTTGAGGCGGCAGTTCGTGCGGGGGAGCGTCCACCACTTCCGCGCCGAACTGGCGGATCTGCGCGGCGACTGCCGCCCGTTCCAGCACGGCACGCTCGGCGGCGGCGGCCCGGTACGTGTCGTCGGCGGTCCCGCGGACGGCGCGCAGCCGGTCCACGTGCGGATCGCTGACGGAGGCGACCACCACGGTGTGCTTGGCTGTCAACTGGGCCAGCACCGGCAGCAGCCCCTCCTCCGCCGCCCCGGAGTCCAGCGAGGTCAGCAGCACGACCAGCGACCGGTGCGAGGACAGGGCGTGGATCTCCGCGGGTATCTGCGACCAGTCCGCTTCGATCAGTTCCGGTTCCAGCGGGGCCATGGCGTTGACCAGCTGGTTGAGCAGGTTGCCCTTGGCCGCGGAGGCGACCCTGGCCCGCGGCCGCCGGTCGAAGGCCAGGAAATCCACGCGGTCGCCGCCGCGCTCGGCGAGCACGGCCAGCAGCAGCGAGGCCTCGATTCCGGTGTCCAGCCGCGGCTCGTCCTCGATCCGTGCGGCCGAGGTGCGGGAGGTGTCCAGCACGATCACTACCCGGCGGTCGCGTTCGGGACGCCAGGTGCGGACGACGACGGCCTGCCGCCGGGCGGTGGCGCGCCAGTCGATGGAGCGCACGTCGTCGCCGCGCACGTAGTCGCGCAGCGAATCGAATTCGGTGCCGGCCCCGCGGATTTGCACCGCCACGCGGCCGTCCAGTTCACGCAGCTTGCGCAGCTTGGAGGGCAGGTGACGCTTGGAATGGAACGGCGGCAGCACCCGCAGCCGGCCGGGCAGGGCGATGGTGATCTGGCGCGCGGCCACCCCAAGCGGCCCCAGTGACCGGACGGTGACGTGGTGCGCCTGCAGGTCGCCGCGGCGCTGCGGCGTCAGCTGCACCTCGACCAGCCGCCGTTCCCCCGGCGCCAGTCGCACGCGCTGCTCCGGGTTGGCGGCGCCGGCCGAGGGCTGCCAGCCGTCGCGCACCACGGCCCGCAGCCGGCGGCGGCCATGGTTGGCCAGCAGCAGCCGGGCCGTCACGGATTCCCCCAGCCGGACATTCGACGGCAGCCTCCGCTGCAGCCCGACGCGGCGCGGCGACAGCGCCAGCGACAGGTCCACGCCGACCGCCGCGGCCAGCAGCAGGCAGCACACCAGAGCCGTGACGGGGCGCGGGAAGAGCATCAGCGGGATGACGCCCGCCAGGGCCAGCAGGACGAAACGTCCGGTGATCGCCACGGCGTCACTCAGCGGGGGACCGGCACGGTGGCCAGGATGCTCTGCAGCACGTCGTCGGCCTGCACGCCGTCCATTTGCGCCTCCGGCCGCAGTCCCACCCGGTGCCGCAGCGCCGGCAGGGCCATCGCCTTGACGTCGTCCGGCGTGACAAAACCGCGGCCGTTCAGCCACGCCCAGGCCCGGGAGGTGTTGAGCAGGGCGGTGGCGCCGCGCGGCGAAACGCCCAGCTGGAACGACGGCGCGGACCGCGTGGCCCGGACAAGGTCCACGATGTAGCCGACCACCTCCGGCGCGATCGCCACCCGGGCCACGGCGGCCCGGGCCCGCACCAGGTCCTCGGCGGAGGCGGCGGCCCGCACCCCGGCGGCCTGCAGGTCGCGCGGGTCGAAGCCCTGGCTGTGGCGGCGGATGATTTCGATTTCCGCGTCCCGGTCGGGCAGGTGCATGGTGAGCTTCAGCAGGAAGCGGTCCAACTGCGCTTCCGGCAGCGGGTAGGTGCCCTCGTATTCCACCGGGTTCTGCGTGGCCGCCACGATGAACGGTTCGGGCAGCTTCCGTGAGGTGCCGTCCACCGACACCTGGCGTTCTTCCATCGCTTCCAGCAGCGAGGCCTGCGTCTTCGGCGGCGTCCGGTTGATTTCGTCGGCCAGGAGGATGTTCGTGAAGACCGGGCCCTCCCGGAAGCGGAATTCGGCCGTGTGGGTGTCGTAAATCATGGAGCCGGTGACGTCGCCTGGCATCAGGTCGGGCGTGAACTGGATCCGCTTGGTGTCCAGGCTCAAGGCGGCGGAGAGCGAGCGGACCAGCAGCGTCTTGGCGACGCCGGGCACTCCCTCCAGCAGCACATGCCCGTGCGACAGCAGGGCGATCAGCAGCCCGGTGACGGTGGCATCCTGGCCCACCACTGCCTTCGCCACTTCGGTGCGGACGTCATGCAGGGTCTGGCGCAGGCGGTCGTCGTCGGCGGGCGGCGTGGCGACGGCCGGCCCTCCGCCGTACTGGGATGCCTGCCGCTGTCCTGGCTGATCGCTCATCGGTGCGTTACCTCTTTCTCTAGCTGCTGCAGTTCTTGTGCCCAGGCCGCCAGCCGGGCTTCGGTGCCGGGTGCCTCGTGGCGCAGGAGGCGCTCCAGTTCGGCACGCGGGCGGCTGCTGTCCCGGGCTACCGCATCGACGACGTCGGCGCTCGCGGCGCCTGCGGGCAGCCGCAGGTGGGCGGCGAGCCGGGTCAGGGTGGCGGCGCGCAGGTTGTCGGCGGCGTGGTTCACGGCCTTGGCGCTCCGGTACAGCCGGGCACGGCCCTCGATCGTCTCGGCCGAGCGGACCACCACCGGCAACGGCTCGGACACCAGGGGCCCGAGCCGGCGTCCGCGCCAGAACATCGCGGCGACGCCGACGGCCATGAGCCACAGGGACACCGGAAGCACCCAGGCGGGCAGCAGGCTCATGGGGTTGACCGCTTCGCCGGACACCGGAAGGTCCTCCAGTCCCGCCCGGTACCACACCAGCCGCTCGGTGGCTCCCAGCGTGCGCAGGGCCAGCGCGGCGTTGCCGGCGCGGACGACGCCTTCGTTGCTGAGCACATGGCCGGCGCCGAGCACGATGGTGGCTCCGTCGTCGGACACGACGAAGGGCGCCGCGTCATCGGCCGGTGTCTCGAAGGCGAAGCACAGCTCGCCGCCGCCGCGGTAGGCCAAGCCGCCGCGGGTGATTTCGCCGGCCGCGGCGGGGCCGGGCAGGCCGCAGGCGGCCGCGAGGTTGCCCCCGTCGGCAGGGACGACGCCGGCGGCCCGGACGCCGGGGGCAAGGGCCCGCAGC
Source organism: Arthrobacter sp. B0316-1-20 (assembly GCF_059091865.1). Lineage (NCBI taxonomy): Bacteria > Bacillati > Actinomycetota > Actinomycetes > Micrococcales > Micrococcaceae > Arthrobacter > Arthrobacter sp. B0316-1-20. The sequence goes on from NZ_JBNHHC010000008.1 coordinate 241,907, forward strand.
GCCTCAAAGCCGGGCTCGAGCAGCACGATCCGCGCGGCCTGCTCCTTCAGCGGTTTCAGCTGCCCGGCGGTCAGGTAGCCGTCCGGGTCGTGGATCAGCAGGGCGGCGTCGCCTGCCGTCAGCTGGTCCCGGGTCTCCTGCAGCGAATTCGTGGCGGTCACCTGCACCCCCTGCTGGCGAAGCACTTCGGCCACGGCCTGGGCCCCGTTGGGCGCGGCGTTGCCGGGGGAGAGGTCGGCGCGGTCGGCGGCCGGGCCGCGGAGCAGTTCCAGCGCCACGACGCCGCACAGCAGCACCAGCAGCAGGAGCCAGAAGCTCCACCGGCGCAGCCGGTCGCGCAGCGTGGACAGCACCGAGCCGCCGTCGCCGACGGTTTCCGGCAGGTCTCCGGGTGCGCCGCCGGTTCCGGTGGTGCCTCCGGCGAAGCTGTTGGCTGCCGCAGCAGTCCGGTCCGCGGCGCGTGCGTGGCTCATCGCGGAACCGCCAGCGGCGCCGGGCCGCTGCCGCCCGGCTGCGGGGAGGCCGCGGCCAGGGAATCGTCCAGGGCCGCCAGCTGGTCAAGGTCCGCACGCGTGGCGGGAACGTTGCCGTACCGCACGGCGTCGAACCGGTTGGCCGCAACCCGCAGCCGCCCGGCCTCGGCGCCGAACGCGGCGGCGATGCCTGCGGCCGCTTCGTCGGCGGTGCGGCCCGGCCGGGCATCCAGGACCACCCGCTCTTCCATCGAGCGCACCAGCGCGCGGAACCGCTCGGTCAGCGCCGCATCCCAGTCGCCCCGGTCCGCGGCCGCCCGGGACTTGCGGCGGTGTTCGTCGGCTGTGAGCGGGACGGCGCCGTCGAACATCTCCGCCGCCGCGCGGCTGCGGGCGTTGCGCCGGGGCTTGATCAGCCACACGGCCGCGCCGATCAGCAGCAGGGCGGCCAGGACCAGGACCAGCGTGCCGAGATTGGGGCTGAAGCCATTGAGTTGGGCGACCAGCCCGGCCAGCCAGTCGAGGATGGCCTGCAGCACCGATTCCAAGACCCCGGGCCGGGCATCCTGGTACTCCTCCTTGGCCAGTTCGCGGACGAGCAGTTCGCGCGCCTCTTCCGGCCCCGGCTCCACCGGGACCTCGAAGGGGACAGCTGCGGAACCCGGTGCCGCTGCCGCGATGCCCGGGGCGTGCACGGTCACGTCGGCCAGGGGCCGGCCGGCCCGGGAACCGCGGGGCCGGGTGCCGCGCCCGCGCCGAGTCCCGGAATGGTCCGGGTCTCCCGGCCGCCGGAGGCTTCATGTTCGCGCAACAGCACGACGTCGAACCCTTCGCGGCGGATCCTCAGGTCGATGTAGACCAGGGCGATCACGGCCGCTTGGAAGGCGTAGCCGATGGCCGAGAAGATGGAAGACAGCAGCATCGAGACCAGCGTGAGCGGCCCCATGGTCGCCAGCATGCTCTCGGGCGATGTGGGGTCGCCCAGCAGCGGACCGGCGAGTCCCACGATGAACGAGATGGGCATGCTGACCACGGAGGTGATCACCGTGACGATGATGGTGCACAAGAGGATGATGCCAAAGGTCCGCCACCAGCTGCGGTCGGTCAGCTGCCACGACCGGGCGAGCGCCCGGAAGACCGAGGCGCGTTCCATGATGATCACCGCAGGTGCCAGCATCAGCTTGATGCCGATCCAGACGGATACCGCCGTCAGGCCCACAATGATCAGCACGATGATCCAGGCCGAGGACACGCCGAGCTGGTCGGCCAGGAAGAAGGAGCCGGCGATGATCGCGACCAGTGCGGCAGCGGTGAGGGCGAGATAGAGCAGGGCCAGCCCGACCAGCGCACCGATCCGGCCCTTCGCAAGCGTGAACATCAGGCCGAAGCCGGTTTTCTGGTTGACCGCGGCCCGGGCGGTGGGAATGGCGAGGACGCCCTGCAGGACCAGGATCCCCACCCCGGACAGCAGGCCGAGCACGAGCGAGGAGATGATGATGGACAGGCCGAAGGCCACCGCGGATGCATCCGTGAGTTCCTCGTTGGCCATGACCTGCAGGCCGCCGAAGGCCGAAATGATCAGCCCGCCGACCAGCCAGGCCAGCGCGCTGACGACCACCTGGAGCAGCACCGCGGTGCCGAAGACCGCCGCGGCGTTCTTGCGGGCCGCCTGGAAGGCGCCGTCGAGGATCTCGCCGACGCCGAGCGGACGCAGCGGGATGACGCCCGGTTTCGGCGGAGCCACATAGCCGCGGTAAGGGCCCGGACCTGCGGGCGCCGGCCAGCCTCCCTGCTGCTGTGCGCCGGGCGCGGGCTGTCCCCACTGCGGCTGCGGGTTCCACCCGGACTGGGAGGGCGCCGGCCAACCTTCCTGCTGCTGTGCGCCGGGCGCGGGCTGTCCCCACACCGGCTGCGGGTTCCATCCGGGCTGGGAGGGCGGAGGCTGCTGGCCCGGCGGCGCCCACGTCGGGTGTTGCGCGCCCGGCCCGGGCTGTCCCCAGGCCGGCGGCTGGCCCCACACCGGCTGCTGCCCCCACGCAGGCTGGCCCGGCGCCTGGCTGTCGGCCCCGGCGCCGTTGCCGGGGCCCGTGCCGTCGGGGCCCTGGCCTTGCGGATCCCTGCTGTCGTGCCCGGCGTCATTGGCCCCGTGGCTCATCGCGTCCCGTCTTCCTCATCTCGTGTCGCCGGCTGCGGGAGGCCTCCGGCGAAGTGTTAGCCTCTCATCAGCCTATAGTTTCGGTCCGCCAGTTCCTACCATCCCGGCGCGGGCCCGCCGTGGGCGCAGTGTCGGTGTGCCCTGTGCGTCGTTACGTCAGGGATGAGGGGAATAGGGAACAATAGGGAGATATGAAGGCACGCATTCTGGTCGTAGACGACGACGAGGCCCTGGCCGAGATGATCGGCATCGTGCTGCGCAACGACGGATTCGATCCCGTGTTCTGCGCGGACGGCGCGCAGGCCCTCGAGGTCTTCCGCAGCAGCAAGCCGGACCTGGTGCTGCTCGACCTGATGCTCCCGGGGCTGGACGGCATCGAGGTCTGCCGCCAGATCCGTGGCGAATCGGATGTTCCCATTGTCATGCTGACGGCCAAGTCGGACACCTCCGACGTGGTCCGGGGCCTGGAATCCGGTGCCGACGACTACGTGCCCAAGCCGTTCAAGCCGGCAGAACTCGTAGCCCGGGTGCGCGCGCGCCTGCGCCCGGGCGACCAGCGGGCGCCCGAGACCCTGCGGATCGCCGACGTGGTGATCGATGTTGCCGGGCACGTGGTTCACCGCGGGGACGAGAAGATCTCGCTCACCCCGCTGGAATTCGACCTGCTGGTGGCCCTGGCCCGGAAACCCTGGCAGGTCTTCACCCGCGAATTGCTGCTGGAGCAGGTCTGGGGCTACCGCCACGCCGCAGACACCCGCCTGGTCAACGTTCACGTCCAGCGGTTGCGCTCCAAGATCGAACGCGATCCGGAGGCCCCCGAAGTGGTGCTCACGGTGCGCGGCGTCGGTTACAAGGCCGGCCAAGGGTAAGTGGAGCCGGTTCTCAGCCGGTGGACAGCCAAGCTGAAGGCGGCAGCTGAGGCCGCTTGGCATGCCACGCTGCGGGCCCGCGAGTTCCTGAACCGGAAATGGCGGCGGTCGCTGCAGTTCCGCACGGTGACCGCCGCCGTCCTGCTCACCGCCTTCGCCTTCATGGGCGTGGGCGCGTTCCTCTCCAGCCAGATCGCCTCCGGGCTCTACCAGGAGCGGGTAAACCAGGCGGAGGCCGAGTCCCGGCGCGGGCTGTCCCAGGTCAAGACAATCTTCGAGAGTTCCTCTGCCAGCGACCGGGCGACCGTCTCCAGCATGGTGGCGGACACGCTGAAACTGCTGGAAGGCACCGGCGCCGAAGCGCCGCGCTACTACCTGCTGACGCCGCTGCCGGGCGGCCAGAACCTCTACGTGTTCAGCCAGTCGAACACCTCCATCACCGCCAACATCATTCCGGAGGGGCTCGCCCGGGAGGTCGCCACCGGCACCGGGCAGTACCGACAGGCGCTCGCGCTGCCCGTGGGCGACAGTGATGTCCCGGCGATCGGATTCGGCACCAAGGTGTCGTTGCCGCCGGGCAATTCGTATGCGCTGTACCTGATCTACGACCTCTCCTCGGTCCAGCAGACCCTGGACTTCATTCACCGGGTGCTCTGGATCGGCGGCGGGCTGCTGCTGATCCTGGTCGGCGGCATCGTCTGGCTGCTGACCCGCGCCGTCGTGCACCCGGTCAGCCAGGCAGCGATCGCCTCGGAGAAGCTGGCGGCAGGACAACTGCAGGAGCGGCTGGAAGTCCGGGGCGAGGACGAACTCGCCCGGCTGGGGGCCTCCTTCAACCACATGGCCAACAGCCTGCAGGAGCAGATCACGCAGCTGGCGGCGCTGTCCGAAATGCAGCAGCGGTTCGTGTCCGATGTGTCGCACGAACTGCGGACGCCGCTGACCACGGTCCGCATGGCCGCGGAGGTGCTGTACGAATCGCGCGGGGACTTCGATCCCATCAACGCCCGCTCCACGGAACTGCTGTACAACCAGGTGGAGCGTTTCCAGGCGCTGCTCGCCGACCTCTTGGAGATCTCCCGTTTCGACGCCGGTGCTGCGGCACTGGACGCGGAGCCGACCGATTTGGTGGAGATCGCCCGCACCGCGCTCGACGCCGCCCAGCCGCTTGCGGAGAACAGCGGGTCGGAGCTGCGGCTGATTGCCCACGAGCCGCGCTGCATCGCGGACATGGACCGCCGCAGGATCGAACGCATCCTGCGCAACCTGATTGTCAACGCGCTGGAACACGGCGAAGGCAAACCGGTGGAGGTTACGGTCGGGGCAACCGAGGACGCCGTGGCCGTCTCGGTGCGGGACTACGGCATCGGTATGACGCCCATGGAAGCCTCCAGGGTGTTCGACCGCTTCTGGCGCGCCGACCCGGCCCGGGCTCGGACCACCGGCGGCAGCGGTCTGGGGCTGTCGATTTCCACCGAGGATGCCCGCCTCCACGGCGGCTGGTTGCAGGCGTGGGGCGAGCCGGGCAACGGTGCCTGCTTCCGGCTCACGCTGCCGCGGCACAGCGGCGGCACGCTTACCCATTCGCCGCTGCCGCTGCCACCGGCCGGCGCCTCCGCGTGGCACGGCCAGCTGGTGGCCGAGAATGTGCTCCTCGAACAGCAGGAGGAAAACGGTGTTCCGGATCCCAGCTGAGCCTGCCCGCCCCTCCCGGCTGCGCGCCGTCGTCGTCATGCTCTGTGCCATGCTGGCGCTGGTCTCCTGTTCCTCCATCCCGATGTCGGGGCCGGTGGGCACGGTCCAGGCCGATTCGGGCGAGACCGGGGGGACCGGCTACACCTTCAACCCGCCGGGGCCGTCGCCGGGGGACTCCCCGCAGCAGATCGTCGCCGGCTTCATCCAGGCGGGCACGGCCACGCAGGACGATTACCGGATTGCGCGCGAATTCCTCGCCCCGGACCTCGCCGGCGAATGGCAGCCGGTGCAGCGGACGCTGGTGTACCGGAACGTCGTGCGGATTGTCGGATCGCCGTCCGAAACCGAATTCGTGCTCCAGGTGGAGGTCGATGCCACGATCAACGAGTCGGGCGTCCGCACCCAGGCCGAGGAAGGGGCCACCGAATCGCTGCCGGTGGAACTGGCGCAGGTGGACGGCGAATGGCGGATCTCCAGCGTTCCGGACGGGACCATGGTCTCCACGGTGGACTTCCGCACCTTGTTCTCCCCGTTCAACCTGTACTACTACGACCCGACGTACACGTATGCCGTGCCCGACGTGCGCTGGTTCGCCAACCGGCAGGGCATCTCGGCGGCCATCGTGGCTGCCATGCTGGAGGGGCCCGCGCCGTACCTGGCCGGCGCCGTGATCAGTGCCTTCCCGGAAGGCTCGCAGCTGGTTCGGCGGGCCGTACCGATCGAATCGGGGGCTGCCAGCGTGGACCTGTCGGCCGAAGTCCTCACGGGCACCACGTTCCTGCGCCGGCAGCAGATGCAACAGCAGCTGGAACTGACGCTGGGAGAGCTCAATACCGTCTCCACCGTCCAGATGACCGTGGACCAGCGGGAAGTGGACCTGGGCAATTCCCCCGATCCCCAGTTCCAAGCCGCTGTGACGGACCCCGCGGTCGGCAACGTGCAGATCGGGGTTTTGGACGAGGAACTGGTGTTTTACGAAGGATCGCGGCCGGTCAAGCCGGAGGACCTGCCGTCCGTCAGCCGGCTGCGCCCGCGCGAACCGGCGATGTCGCTGGACCAGGAACGCTTTGCCTTCCTGACCGCCGAGCGCAACCGGATGTTCGTAATCGGCGAGGACCGCCGCGCGGTGGAGGCGGCATCCGGAAGCAACCTCACCGGACCCAGCGTCGATCCCTTCGGCTGGGCCTGGGCGGCGGCCGGCGACGGCAGCGGGAAAGTCTCCGCGGTGTCCGTCGAGGCGCCGGACGAATCAGTGGCGGTCAGCGCCCAGTGGCTGACGGAGCGGACTGTGACCGAGCTGCAGATTTCACGTGAAGGTTCCAGGGCGCTCATCACCACCCGTGAAGGCGAGAGCACCTCGGTCTACGTTGCCGGCGTCGTCCGCGACCAGGACGGTCGGCCCCGGGGCATCACCACCCCCAAGCGGTTGAACCCCTCGGTGCCGGTGGACTCGGGCGTCTGGGCGGACGAGGATACCGTCGTCGTCATGCAGGCCTCGCCCGACCAAGCGGTGACTGCGGAGGTGCTGAACCTGGACGGCAGCACCCTGCGGACCGCGCCCCTGCAGGGGATGGTGGAGATCAGCGCGGGCAACGGCGACCAGGACGTGTACGCCCAGACCAACGAGATGCTCTACATCCGCGTCGGAAACAGCTGGGCTCCGCAGCGAAATTCCCCGCTGGTCATCGATCCGTCCTTCCCCGGATAGCCCCGCCTCCACAGCGGCCGCAGCACCGGAACACTCCACAGCCGGTACCCGGGCCGCCCCGGGCGGGCGGGGGCGCGGCCAGGCTGAAGGGATGGCGGGGACACGGTGATGAAGGTGACGGCGGACGTGGGCACCCGGCTGGACAGGCTGTATTTCAGCCGGGCCGCGCAGGCGCTGCGGATCTGGTCCGGGCAGTTCGGCCGGCTGCTGCTGCCGACCGACTGCGTGGCCTGCGGTGCGACGGATTACGTCCTGTGCGCTGCCTGCGGGCGGCGCCTGCGGCGCTCGACGGTGCGACCGATCGCCGTGGAACAGGACGCCGACTCCTTGCCGCTGGACGAGGCCGGCCGGCCGCTGCCGGTGACCGCCGGGGGACCCTACCGGCGTGAACTGTCCCAGGCCGTGCTGGCCTTTAAGAACCACGGCCGGACCGAGTTGGCGCCGGTGCTGGCCGTCGTGCTGGCCGGAGCCCTGGACGCGGCCGCGGCACGTGCGGGCCGGCCCGCCGCGGCGGTGCTGGTCCCGGTTCCCTCGCGCGGCAGCTCCCGCCGGCGCCGCGGCTACGATCCGCTTCAACTGCTGCTGTCCCGCCTGGCCCGGCAAGGCCTGCTGCCGGCCGGCCTGCAGTTGCTGCCCGCCGTCCGCCAGGTGGACCCGGCGCGGCGCCTGCAGCGGCCGGGTTCCCCGGGCGGGCAGAAGTCGCTGGGCCGGTCGGCGCGGCAACGGAACGTTGCCGGCAGCATGGCCGTGCCGCCGGGGTACGCACCCCTGATCGCCGGGAGGTGCTGCCTCCTGGTGGACGACGTGCTCACCACCGGTGCCACGATGGGTGAGCTGGCCCGGGCCCTGCGTGCCGCCGGCGGACATCCCCTGGGCGGAGCGGTGCTGGCAGCCGCCTCGGCCCCGGCCGGGCCCGCCGGCCGGGATGCGGGCCGGGAGGCCGCGAGCCGGCCCTCGTGAGCACCGCGGAATGACGCGGAGTGTAACGATTATGCAGTGCCGGCTGCACCGGCCCTCGGAGTGCCCTCGGACATCGTCGGCAAATGTTGTAGATATTCGTGGGTAAAGGGTGAATAAAAGGTGTCCGTGATCTAACGTGAAGTATGGGCTCCCGCGAGGGAGGCAACCCGTCTTCAGCGGCTGAAAGGAGTTTCTCTTTTCGGTCGCTGTTGTGTCATCTAGGCAATTATGGAGGGCACCATGGAATTCAACATCAACGGCCGCAACCTGTCCGTTTCGGATCGGTTCCGCGAGTACGCTGAGGAGAAGATCTCCAAGATCGAGCAGTTGGGCGACAAGGTCCAGCGGCTTGATGCCAAAGTCACCAAAGAGGCCAATGCCCGCAATGCCGAAAGCTCGATGACCGTCGAGCTCACCGTGCTCGGACGGGGCAGCGTGGTCCGCGCCGAGGCCAAGGCCGCGGACAAGTTTGCAGCTTTCGACATTGCCTATAACAAGCTTTTGGAGCGCCTGCGCCGCGCTCGGGACCGCCGCAAGGTCCACCACGGCCGTCACACCCCGACCGCCGTCCATCAGGCCACCGCCACGCTGGAACCGGCCAGCTCGGACATGCCGCTGCACGAAGCAGCGCTGGCTGCGGCAACTGCCCAGGACCAGGCCGAGGACCGGACCGGCTACGACATCGACAACGATGTTCCCGCCGGAGACTCACCGGTGCTGATCCGCCGCAAGGTCTTCCCGGCCGCGTCCATGACGCTCGACGATGCCGTGGACAACATGGAACTGGTGGGACACGACTTCTACCTGTTCATCGACAAGGCGACGAACGCACCCAGCGTCGTCTACCGCCGTCGTGGCTGGACGTACGGCGTGATCACCCTCGACGCCGATTGCAGCGCCGAAGAAGCCAAGGCGCGCGAAGAGGTGCTGGCCTACCGCGCGTCGGCGGGCGCCAAGGCCTGAAAGCGCCGCGGCTGCCTAGTATGAAGGCATGACAGCCCGCATCACTCCGGCCCAGGCCCGCCGCATCGCGCTGGCGGCGCAGGGCTTGGTTCAGGAACGGCCCACCGGCCTTGTCACGGCAAGGCAGGTGGGCCGGACCTTTGACCGGCTGCGGCTGCTGCAGATTGACTCCGTGAACGTGCTGGTGCGCTCGCATTACCTGCCGTTCTTCTCCAGGCTCGGCGGCTACGACGTCGACATCCTCCACCGGTTTGCGGGAAAAGCGCCGCGCCGCATGATGGAGTACTGGGCGCACGAAGCCAGCTATATCAAGCCGCAGGACTTCGCCGACCTCCGCCAGTGGCAGCGGCGCCGGTGGGTTGGCGCGGCCGGCATGGACCCGGCCCTCGTCCAGGACCTGACCGCCAAGATCCTGGACACGCTTTCCTCCTCGCGCGGCCTGACCGCCCGGGCGGTCGCCGACCGGATCGGCCATGACGCGCACCAGCCGAAGACCGACTGGGGCTGGAACTGGAACGCGGTCAAGCGGGTGCTGGAGGACCTCTTCGAACAGGGGCTGGTCAGCGCCGCCGCGCGGACTCCCCAGTTCGAACGGCTCTACACCCTGACCGAGCGGGTGCTGCCAGCCCCGCACGACGCACAGTACCGGCCCGATCCGGAACAGGCGATGCTGAGGCTGATCGAGGCCGCCGCGCTGGCTCACGGCATCGGGACCGTCAAGTGCTTCGCCGACTACTTCCGGGTGCCGGTGCGGGCGGCCGCCGACGCGGTGCGGGCCCTGGAGGCGGCCGGAAAGCTGGAAGCGGTGCAGGTGGATGGCTGGAGGGGCGACGTGTACCTGCACGCCGAGGCGGCCCGGCCGCGCCGCGCCACCGGCAGGGCACTCCTGAGCCCCTTCGATTCCTTGGTGTTCGAACGCCAGCGGGTGGAGCGGCTGTTCGGCTTTCGCTACCGGATCGAAATCTACACGCCGGCGCCGAAGCGGACCTACGGCTACTACGTCCTGCCGTTCCTGCTGGGGGACCGGCTGTGTGCCCGCGTGGACTTGAAAGCGGACCGGGCCTCGGGCAGGCTCGTGGTCCGGGCTGCGCACGCCGAAGACGACGCCCCGCCCGGAACCGCCGCGGAGCTGGCAGCCGAGCTGGCCGGCATGGCCGAGTGGCTGGCGCTGGACGCCGTCGTGGTTCAGGAGAGCGGCGGTTTGGCCCCGGCCCTGGCCCGTGAGAGCGCGAAACGGCCGCCGGGAACCAAAACGCTGCGGGACTCGTCTCTCACGTAGACTGAACGAGCCAGATTTCTGCGCAACTGACTGGGAGCTATGTAGTGCCAACGATTCTCGAGCGTGTGCTTCGTACCGGCGACAAGAAGACGCTGAAGAGGCTGCGCGGCTACGCCGATGCGATCAACGTCCTGGAAGAGGACTTTAAGTCCCTCACGGATGCCGAGTTGCGCGGGGAAACCGACACGTTGAAGCAGCGCTACCAGGACGGCGAGCTGCTCGACGACCTGCTCCCGGAGGCATTCGCCGCCGTCCGCGAAGCCGCCAGCCGCACCCTCGGCCTGCGCCACTTCGACGTCCAGCTGATGGGCGGCGCAGCCCTGCACATGGGCAACATCGCGGAGATGAAGACCGGCGAAGGCAAGACGCTGGTGGCCACCGCGCCGGCCTACCTGAACGCGCTCACCGGCAAGGGCGTCCACGTGGTGACGGTCAACGACTACCTGGCCGAATACCAGTCCGACCTGATGGGCCGTGTTTACCGCTTCCTGGGCCTGACCAGCGGCTGCATCCTCGCCAACCAGAACCCGGCGACGCGCCGCGAACAGTACGCGGCGGACATCACCTACGGCACGAACAACGAGTTTGGCTTCGACTACCTGCGCGACAACATGGCCTGGAGCCGTGACGAACTGGTCCAGCGCGGACACCACTTCGCGATCGTGGACGAAGTCGACTCGATCCTGATCGACGAGGCCCGCACCCCGCTGATCATTTCCGGCCAGGCCTCCGGCGACGTGAACCGTTGGTACACCGAATTTGCGCGCGTCGTGATGCGGCTGAAGGACACCGAAGACTACGAAGTCGACGAGAAGAAGCGCACCGTCGGCGTGCTGGAATCCGGCATCGAAAAGGTCGAGGACTACCTCGGCATCGACAACCTGTATGAATCGGCGAATACGCCGCTGATCGGGTTCCTGAACAACGCCATCAAGGCCAAGGAGTTGTTCAAGCGGGACAAGGACTACGTGGTGCTCAAGGGCGAGGTGCTCATCGTCGACGAGCACACCGGCCGCATCCTGGCCGGCCGGCGCTACAACGAAGGCATGCACCAGGCGATCGAGGCCAAAGAGGGCGTCGAGATCAAGGCCGAGAACCAGACGCTGGCCACGGTGACCCTGCAGAACTACTTCCGCCTCTACGGCAAGCTCTCGGGCATGACCGGCACCGCCGAAACCGAAGCGGCCGAGTTCATGAGCACCTACAAGCTCGGCGTGGTTCCGATCCCGACGAACAAGCCGATGGCCCGCATCGACCAGTCGGACCTGATCTACAAGAACGAAGTCGCCAAGTTCGACGCCGTCGTGAAGGACATCGCCGAGCGCCACGAAAAGGGCCAGCCGGTCCTGGTGGGCACCACCAGCGTGGAGAAGAGCGAGTACCTGTCCAAGCAGTTGGCGAAACAGGGCATCCGGCACGAAGTGCTCAACGCCAAGAACCACGCCCGGGAAGCGGCCATCGTCGCGCAGGCCGGCCGCAAGGGTTCCGTCACGGTGGCGACCAACATGGCCGGCCGCGGTACGGACATCATGCTCGGCGGCAACGCCGAGTTCAACGCGGTGGCCGAATTGGAACGCCGCGGCCTGGACCCCGCCGCGAACCCGGAAGACTACGAGGCCGCCTGGCCCGCCGCCCTGGCAGCGGCGCAGAAAGCCGTGCAGGCCGAGCACGACGAGGTCAAGGAGCTCGGCGGGCTCTACGTGCTGGGTACCGAACGGCATGAATCGCGGCGCATCGACAACCAGCTCCGCGGCCGCTCCGGGCGCCAGGGCGACCCGGGCGAATCCCGCTTCTACCTCTCCCTGACCGATGACCTGATGCGGCTGTTCAACTCGGGCGCGGCCGAACGCATCATGAACTCCTCCCGCATGCCCGACGACGTGGCGTTGGAGTCCAAGATGGTTTCCAAGGCCATCCAGAACGCCCAGGCACAGGTCGAAGGCCGGAACGCCGAGCAGCGCAAGAACGTGCTGAAGTACGACGACGTGCTCAACCGGCAGCGTGAGGCAATCTACAACGACCGGCGGCGCATCCTGGAAGGCGACGACCTGCACGAGAAGGTCGCGTTCTTCCTTGAGGACGTGGTGACGGCGATGGTCAACGAAGCCACCGCTGAGGGCCATGGCGACGACTGGGACTACGAGCAGCTGTGGACCAACCTCAAGCAGCTCTACCCGATCGAACTGACGATCGACGAGGTGCTGGAGGAAGCCGGCGGGCGCTCGCGGGTCACGGCGGATTTCCTGCGCGCGGAAATTGTCTCCGATGCCAAGGTCGCCTACGCGCAGCGTGAGCAGACGCTCGGCTCCGAGACCATGCGCGAACTGGAGCGGCGCGTGGTGCTCTCGGTGATCGGCAGGAAGTGGCAGGAACACCTCTACGAGATGGATTACCTCAAGGAGGGCATCGGACTGCGGGCCATGGCCCAACGCGATCCGCTGGTCGAATACCAGCGCGAGGGGTTCGTGATGTTCCAGGCCATGATGGAGTCCATCCGTGAAGAGAGCATCGGCTATCTCTTCAACCTCGAGGTCCAGGTTCAGCAGCCGGCCGAGGCGACGGTCCCCGGGGTCGCTGACGCCCGGGCGGCGGCGGCGCCGCAGATCACTGCGGCCGGGCTGGAAGCTCCGCAGCGGCCGGCGGCCCTGCAGTTCACGGCGCCCAGTGTATCCGGGGAAGCCGAGACACGGGTCGAACGCCAGGCCCCGGCCAAGGCGGCAGCGCCCGCCAGGGACAAGCGCCCCGCCAAGAGCGGCAAGCGCCGGAAGTAGTCTCGGGGTTCAGCCGATCTCCAGGGCCGTGACCTTCCACAGTCCGCGGATCCACTCCAGTCGCAGCGCCACCGCGCGTATCCGGCGGGTCTCGGCCACCACCAACGACGCTTCATAGGCGCTGTCGGCGGCACGGCACACCCGGGCGGAGCGCACCACGGGGCTGCGGTGCAGCCGCAGCGGTGCCCGGCCATCGGAACGCAGCTGTGCCTGGTGGGCCTTGGCGATGTCCGCCCGGTGCACCAGCTTTTCGTAGCTGGCCGGGTCCAGCCAGCGGGCCAGCTGTTGGACCGGCCGTGTGCCGGAGACGGCCTCCAGACAGGCCTGTGCCACGGACCGGGCCATCGCCGTGACATGGAGCAGTTCGGCCTCCGCCTCGGGATCCCCGCCCACCGGCAGCGGAACGGGACGGGGCACGGTGGCGGGTCCGGCCGCCCCGCGGGTGTCATCCGGTCGCCTGGGCTGCAACCGGATGACAGGTGCAAAGTAGCCGTCCGGCCCGGCCGGTTTGACCCGCCGTACCGTCAGGGGCCGGGGCGCCCCGCTCGCCGGTGCCAGCGCGTCAGGGCACGCGCCCGCCGCGGCTTCCTTTTCCGGCGTCTGCACGGCCGGGAGGTGTCGCACGTTGTCCATGTCCTGCCCTTCCTTCCACTGGTACTGCCTTGGCTTCCAGCCGCGCCACACAGCGCGGCTCCCGTGTGCGTCTGACGGCCGCTTCCGGAAAGCTTCTATCCGGGGGGAGGTACGACGAGCGTTTGCCCGGGTTTGATCAGGGAGGGGTCGTGACCGATGAGGGTTTGGTTGGCGGCATACCACTCCGGCCACCGCTCGGCGATCTCCACGTCGGTCGCCAGCGCGCCCAGTTCGGCGGCCGCGAGCTGCCAGAGGGAATCCCCGGCGGTGACGGTAACCATCCGGGGTGTGTCAGAGGCTTCCCGGGTTGGCGGCTTGGCGACGGCGCCCGGGGCCGCGGCCGGCGGAGCGGGCTTCCATGAGGGGTCCACCGGAGGGTTTACCGGACCGGCCAGGCCGTCCGGCTGCCACCGGGGATCCACAACGGCGGCGCTGGACGCGCCGGTCCCGGCCGCGGCTTCGGCCGGACGCGTTGCGGCCGCCGCATGGGCGCCCGCGACCACCACCAGATTGAGGCCGACGACGGCGCCCGCCAAGCGCCGCAGGAACGCGGGACTCCACACGGCCGACCGGGCCGCCAGGCGACTGTGGCCGGTCCTGGCCAGCACCGCGCAGGCCGCCGCTGCCGCCATGCCAAGGAGCAACCAACAGAGCACGGCCGCGCCGGCTCCGATCGACAGGAGCGCCAGCAGGTCCTGATAGTTCTGCGGAGGCCACGTGGCGCCGGTGGCCAGCTCCCTCCCCGCGAGCATCAGCACGGCGGCACAAGCCGTCACCAGCCCTGTGGTTGCCAGATCGGCGGTGGTTCTGAGCATGGGAAGCGCCTCCGGAGAGAAAGGTGTTACTGCCGTTTGATGTAGTTTGGCTACGTTTAGTGCTGTTTGTTTTCCAATGGTGGCAGCTTCAAACACTTGTTGTAAAGCAGTCGGTTTTCCGTTGACGGTATGTGGTGCAGGTTCCTAGGCTGGCGCCATGCGTTGGGACGCCCTGTTTGCCGATTTGGAGACCCAGCTACACGCCGCAGACCGGCTGGAGTTGGAAGCGGAGGTAAACGAGCGCGCCCGGATCGAGTTGGCCGCGGTGGGTCTGGCCGACCGGCTTCGGGGGCAGCTGGGCAGCAGGTTGCGCGTCCGTGCAGGCACAGACCTCAGGTTCGAGGGGACGCTGGCCCATGTCGGATCAACCTGGTTGGTGCTGTACGAGGGAGTGCGGAGCGTGCTCCTGCCGTTGGCCGCTGTCCAACTGCTCGAAGGAATGGGCCGGCATGCGGTTGCCGACTCGACCGGGGCGCGTCGGCTCGGGCTCGGATCCGCACTGCGCGCCCTTGGCCGCGACCGCGCACCGGTCGCGGTCTACCTGTCGGGCGGCCCCGGCATCCCGGCGGCCGAGGGGGTGGTCGACAGGGTCGGGGCGGACTCCTTCGACCTCGCGGCGGTGCCGTCGGGCGAGGACAGGCGCGCGGCAAATGTCCGGTCGGTCTACACGGTGCCCTTCGCGGCCATTGCGGCCCTCGTGTCGCGCAGCCCGGACTGAATGCTCATTCCGTGGTGGACTTGGCCTCTTCGATCAGCCGCCGCGTCTGGGCATACTTGTCCTGGATGTACTGGTCGAGCATGACCTGCTCGACGCGCCATTGGCCCCGGCCGCCGATCTGGATGGCGGGAAGTTCGCCGCTGCGAACCAGGGCGTACGTCTGCGACGAGGAGATCTGCAACTCCTCCGCCACATCGGACAGGGTGAGGAACCGCGGCATGGGCTGATCCTTCGGAGCGGGGACGGTTTCAGCCATTATGGCACCGTTTGACGTCGTTTGATCCAACTGGACCCGTTGCTTCTGAAAAGTTTTCCCCAGATCCGGCCCGGGTGGCCGCGGCGGTTCCCTTTCCCCTGGGCCACGACCAGAATGGTGCCATCCGCGGCCTCGGGGCCGACTCTCGGAGCGCAGGCTGGCTGTCCCCTGGGGCGCGGGAATAAGGGGGGAAAATTCGTGAGCGCTGCCATCGCAGAAAAAACCGTCGCACAGCGGTTGAAACGCCCGTCGTGGAAAGATCCCCGGTTGCTGGTGGGGCTGCTGCTCGTGGCGGCTTCGGTGGCCGGAGTCGCAGCGCTGGTCAACAGCGCGGATAAGACCACCGGTGTCCTGGCGGCCAGGACGGACATCGCGGTGGGACAACCGATCTCCGCCGCCGACGTGGTCGTCGTCGACGTTCGGCTGGGCGAGGCGGGCAGCCTTTATCTGCCGGCAGCAACGGGGTTGCCGGCAGATGCCGTCGCCACCGCGCTGGTCCGGGGCGGTGAACTGCTGCCGGCTTCCGTGCTGGGCGCCGGCGACGACTTGGACCGGAAACCGATCGGCCTGAGTATCGAGAGCCCGTTGCCCGAGGAGGCCGGTCCCGGTTCCCGGGTCGATGTATGGGTGTCGCTGCCCGACGGACGCAACGGTTTCAAGGAGCCGGAGAGGCTGCTCGAGGCGGCCGAGGTGTCGCAGTTGACGCGCGCCACCACCGCTTTCGGCTCGTCCGGGGCGGAACGGCTGCACGTCCTGGTGGATGATGACACCATGCCGGCGCTGCTGCATGCCCTCGCCAACGGGGCACGCATTAACGTGGTACTCAACCCGGCCGGTACTCCATGAGTCTGCCGGTCGTCACGCTGGGAACGGCGGCCGCCGACTTCGTGAACGGCCTGGAACGGCTCCATGGGCCTGTCACCGTGGTCCGGCGCTGCACCGACCTCGCGGAGTTGCTGGCGGCGGCGCAGTCCGGGCTGGCCCGGGCGGCCATCGTGGCGGGCCGGACGAGGGAGCTCGACGGCAGTGTGCTGGAGCGGCTGCACGGCGCCGAGGTGTCCGTGGTGGCGTTGACCGACGACGGCGGGGAACGCCTCCGGCTCGAAGCGCTCGGCATCCGCACGGGTGCCGCAACCGTTGAGCCCGTGGCCCTGGCAGCACTGGTGGCCGAGTCCGTCGCGCAGCTGCGCTCGCTGACGGTGGCCGGAGCGGCAGCAGGAGCCGCTGCGCCGGGAGGGGCGGCGCTGGCCGACCCCGCCCGGGCCCTGCGGCCGCACGACGCTGCAGTTGAACCGCCGGCACCTGCAGGGGCCAAGGGTGAACTCGTCGCGGTGTGGGGTCCGGCCGGGGCGCCGGGACGCACCACTGTGGCGGTCAACCTCGCCGCCGAATACGCCGCCGCCGGCCGGCGGACCCTGCTGATGGATGCGGATACCTACGGGGCCAGCGTCGCCGCGTTCCTTGGCCTGCTCGATGAATCTGCCGCACTTGCCCACGCCTGCCGGCTGGCGGACCAGGGCGTGCTGGACAGCCCGGCCCTGGAACGGGTCTGCCTGAAGGTAGCCGTGGCCGGAACCTCGATGCTGGTGCTGACCGGGATTACGAGGGTGGACCGGTGGACCGAGCTGAGGCCGTCGGCGCTCGGGGCGGTGCTGGACGTGGCGCGGGCGGTGGCGGAGACCGTCGTCGTGGATTGCGGTTTCTCGCTGGAACACGACGAGGAGCTGAGCTTTGACTCGGTGGCACCCCGGCGCAACGGCGCCACGTTGCGGGTGCTGGAGGCGGCGGACCGGGTGCTGGCCGTGGGCAGCGCGGATTCGGTGGGGCTGCCGCGGCTGGTCCGCGCGCTGGACGAACTGGCGCATGCCGTCCCCTCCGCCTCGGCCGAAGTGGTGCTCAACAAGGTCCGGGCGGCGGCGGTGGGAGCCCGGCCGGAAGCACAGCTGCGGGAGGCCTGGGAACGGTTCGTGCCGGCCTCCGGCGTCCCTGCCCTGCTGCCGTCCGATACCGCGGCAGCCGATGCCGCCCTGCTGGGCGGCTCGGTCCTTTTGGAAACCGCGCCGGGCTCTGCGCTGCGGCACGCCATCGCCGGGCTGGCCGGAAGCCGGCCGGCGCCGCCCAGGCGGGGAATCCGCCGTCGTGCCCGCCCAAAGTGAAGTTTTGAACGCGCCGCGTTAGGCTTGCCGAAGGACCGCAACGGCGCGGTTGGGACCCACCTATCGGAGGCGTTTTACATGTCGACTGGATCCAGCATGGCGGATCTGTCCAGCTCAGCTACCGGCGATGAGGAATTCATCGCTAAATACTATGAGCACCTGGCCGCGGAGGATGCCGCGAGCTACAGTCCGGATGTGCTCCGCGCCCGCGCGCTGGCGCACCGGGAGCTGGCGGTTCACCGGCCGCCGGCGCAGCCCGTGATCGCCATCCGGGACGAACCCGAGGCCAGCGTCGTCATGATCGTCACCGATGACATGCCGTTCTTGGTCGATTCGGTGACCGCGGAGCTGCTGCGCCACGGCATTGCCATCCGGATGATCACGCACCCCACCTTTGTAGCCACCCGGGCCCGGGACAGCCACGACCTCACCGGCGTGGAACAGGTGCCGGCCGCCGCCGGAGTCTCCAGCGGCGACACGGCGGCACTGCCGCAGCTGGGATCCTTTGAGACCGGCGGCGACCAGGTCCTGCGGATCGAATCCTGGATGGCCGTGGAGACCGGACGGATCGAGCCGGACAAGGCCGCCGAGCTGATGTCCGGCCTCAAGAGCGTCCTGGCGGATGTCCGGGCGTCGGTCGAGGACTGGCCGGCCATGCGCCGGCAGGTGCGGCAGGTTGCCGCGTCGCTGGATGCGGTCGTGGGAGCGGAGGAAATTCCCGACCTGCAGGAGGCCAAGGAGCTGCTTGAGTGGCTCGACGACGGGAATTTCACCTTCCTGGGCTACCGCGAATACGATCTCGTCACCCAGGACGGGGAAGACGTGCTCCTGGTCCGCGAGGACAGCGGCCTGGGCATGATGCGCCACATCGGCGACACGAAGCGGGTCCAGCACCTCACCGAAGAGGGCCGTGCCCGCGCCCGGGAAAAACGCGCGCTGGTGATTACCAAGGCGAACTCGCGGTCCACGGTGCACCGCGCGGCATACCTGGACTACATCGGCGTGAAGAGCTTCGATGCGCAGGGCAACGTCGACGGCGAGCGCCGCTTTATCGGCCTCTTCGCCACCAGCGCCTACAACCGTTCGGTGAAGAGCGTCCCGATTGCCCGGGAAAAGGTCGCGGCAGTGCTGCAGCACAGCGGCTTCCCGGCCGATTCGCACTCCGGCAAGGACCTGCTGTCGATCCTCGAAACGTACCCGCGGGACGAGTTGTTCCAGATGGACGTCGAGGAGCTGGCCGCGACCGCGATGGGCATCCTGCGGCTGCAGGAGCGGCGCCGGACCCGGCTGTTCCTGCGCACCGACGCCTACGGCAGGTTCGTGTCGGCCCTGGTGTTCCTGCCGCGCGACCGCTACACGACCGCCGTCCGGCTGCGGATCGAGCAGGAGCTGCGCAACACCTTCGACCCGCAGAGCATCGACTATGAGGCGCGGATGTCCGAATCCGCCCTGGCCAGGCTGTTCTTCCGCATCCGCCTCAAGCGTGCCTCCACGGTGCCGAAGGTCGACACGGCCGACCTTGAGCGCCGGCTTGCCCAGGCGTCCCGGTCCTGGTCGGAGGGCATCGAAGAGGTGCTGCGCGCCAATTTCGACGGCGAGGAGGCTGCCCGCCTCTCGGCGAACTGGAAGGACGCGTTCCCGCCCAGCTACCGGGTGGACTACGAGGTGGAAGACGCGCTCGAGGACATCGCCCGTTTCCGCAACTACGAGGGAGGCGACCCCGGCGCGGCCCCGGTGCTGCACGTCTACGTTCCCGAGGACAGCGCCGACGTCCTCGCCGCCGACGCCCGGCTGAAGCTGTACCTGCCGGAGGCCCGGTCGCTGAGCAACATCATGCCCGTGCTGCAGAACACCGGGCTGGAGGTACTGGACGAGCGCCCGTTCGAGATCAACACGGCGGACGGCGAAGACTACTTCCTGTACGACTTCGGCCTCCGGTATCCGGCGGGCGTCGACCCGATCGCCACCGGCGACCTGCTCGAGGAAGCCTTCGGCGCTGCCGTCACCGGACGCAGCGAGTCGGACGGCTTTGACCGGCTGGTCCTGGCCGAGGGCATCGGCTGGCGCCAGGTTGCGGTGCTGCGCGCGTACACCCGCTACCTGCGGCAGCTGGGCAACCTGGTCTCCTACGCCTTCGTCTCCGACACGCTGCTGGCCAACCCGGCAGTGGCCCGCGCCCTGCTGGCGGTGTTCAACGCCAGCTTCGATCCGGACCTGGAAGGCGACCGCGAGGCGGCGGTCGAGGCCGCCCGCTCCGAGCTCGCGGCGGGACTCGAAGCCGTGCCCACCCTTGACGCGGACCGGGTGCTGCGCTCGCTGGCCAACCTGATCGACGCGACGCTTCGCACCAACTACTTCCAGGACAAGCCCTACTTCAGCTTCAAACTCAGCCCGTCGCGGATCGAGGGTGCACCGTTCCCGCGGCCAAAATACGAAATCTGGGTCTACTCGCCGCGGGTGGAAGGCGTCCACCTTCGCTTCGGCGACGTGGCCCGCGGCGGACTGCGCTGGTCGGACCGACGGGAGGACTTCCGCACCGAAATCCTGGGACTGGTCAAGGCGCAGACCGTCAAGAACGCGGTCATCGTGCCTACCGGCGCCAAGGGCGGCTTCTTCGCCAAACGGCTGCCCGACCCCGCCGTGGACCGCGCGGCCTGGATGGCGGAGGGGCAGGAAAGCTACCGCACCTTCATCCGCGGCCTGCTGGACATCACCGACAACCTGGTCCGGTCCGCAACCGGCCAGGACGTGGTGCCACCCGAGCGGGTGGTCCGGCTGGACGGCGACGACACCTACCTGGTCGTCGCCGCGGACAAGGGGACCGCAAGCTTCTCCGACATCGCCAACGACATCTCGCTGGAATACGGCCACTGGCTCGGCGACGCCTTCGCGTCCGGAGGCTCGGTCGGCTACGACCACAAGGCGATGGGCATTACCGCCCGCGGCGCGTGGGAGTCGGTCAAGCGGCACTTCAGCGAACTCGGCGTCGACACCCAGACCGAGGACTTCACCGTCGTCGGCGTCGGGGACATGAGCGGCGACGTCTTCGGGAACGGGATGCTGCTTTCCGAGCACATCCGGCTGGTCGCGGCCTTCGACCACCGGCATATCTTCCTGGACCCGGATCCCGACGCCGCTGCCTCCTTCCAGGAGCGCCGTCGCCTGTTCGAGCTGCCCCGTTCCTCTTGGGCGGACTATGACGAGAAGCTGATCAGCGCCGGCGGCGGGGTCTACCCGCGGTCGGTGAAGTCGATCCCGTTGTCCGCGCAGGTGCGGGAAGTTCTCGGCCTCGATCCGCAGGTCACGAGCATGAGTCCGCCCGAACTGCTGCAGGCCATCCTGAAGGCGCCGGTGGACCTGCTGTACAACGGCGGCATCGGCACCTATGTGAAGGCGTCGACCGAGTCGAATGCCGAAGTCGGCGACAAGGCCAATGACGCCATCCGCGTCAACGGCGCGGACCTGCGGGTCAAGGTGATCGGCGAAGGCGGCAACCTGGGGATGACTCAGCGCGGCCGGATCGAAGCCGCCGGCAAGGGGATCATCCTCAACACCGATGCCATCGACAACTCCGCCGGCGTGGACTGCTCGGACTACGAGGTCAACATCAAGATCCTCGTGGACCAGATGGTCGCCGCCGGGAAACTGCCGGTAGCGGAGCGGGCCGACCTGCTGCATTCGATGACCGAGGAAGTAGGACGCCTGGTCATCCAGGACAACATCGACCAGAACGTCCTGCTGCTCAACGACCGCCAGCGGATCATCGAGTGGAGCCCGAGCTTCGAACGCCTGATGGACTGGCTGGAAAGCCACGCCGAACTGGACCGGCAACTCGAAGCGCTGCCGACCACCGAGGAGCTGCACGAACGGATCGCGGCCGGCCAGGGCCTGACCTCTCCGGAACTGTCCGTGCTGGCGGCGTACTCGAAGATCGAGCTGACCCATGCGCTGACCGAGAGCAACCTGGCCGACGACCCGTACTTCGACGGCGTGCTGCGCGGTTATTTCCCGCACCAGCTGGTCGAGCGGTTCGGCGACGATATGGCGGGCCACCCGCTGCGCCGGGAAATCATCGCCACCGTCGTTGCCAACGACATGATCAACATGGGCGGCATCACCTTCGCCTTCCGGGTCATGGAGGAAACGTCCGTCTCCGAGGCGGACGTGGCGCGGGCGTTCGTGGCGCTGCGCGAGATCTACGAATTCGACAAGCTCGTGGAAGCGTTGAACGCGTTGCCGGCCAGCTTCCCCACGGATTTGTGGTGCATGGTGCATCTGGACATGCGCCGCCTGCTGGACCGCGCGGTGCGCTGGTATATCAACCATGTCGACAGCGGAACACCGGTCGCAGAAGGCGTCGCGATGTTCAAGCCCCAAATGGACCCGTTGCGCAACAACCTGGCTCAGTACCTGCGCGGCGACGACCTGGTCCGCGTGCACGAATGGCTGGAAACCGCCGAAGAACGCGGGCTGCCCGCAGGGATCGCCCGGCAGTGGGCCGAGCAGTTCGAGAGCTTCGGTTTGCTCGACGTCGCCCGCATCGCCGGGCAGATCGACGAACCGGTCGAGTCCGTCGCACGCGTCTACTACGCGGTCTACGACCGGTTCGACGTCGACAACCTGCTCGAGCGGATCACGGCGCTGCCGCGGGAGGACCGCTGGCAGTCGCTCGCCCGTGCCGCCATGCGCGACGACCTGTACACGACGGTCACAGACATCACCGTGGCGGTCATGCAAAGCACCCCGGCAGGGGAGCAGGCCGAGGCCAGGCTCGACGAGTGGGAACGGGCCAACGCGGAGAACATCAAGCGCACCCGGGACATGTTCGAGGAAGTGAACAGGCTCGAGCAGGACGACATGGCGTCGCTGTCCGTGGCACTGCGACTGATGCGTTCGACAGTGCGGCGATAGCTTGGCGATCTTCACCGATCCCATCCGCGACTACGCGGACTTTCGTCCGGGTGACGCGGAGTGGCTCCACCTGCTGGTGGGCGACTGGCAGCTGATCGCGGACCTGGCGTTCGCCGACCTGGTCCTGTGGTTCCCGACGCCGGACGGGAGCTACGTGGCGCTGGCGCATGTGCGCCCGTCAACCACCCACACGGTGTTCCACCGGGACTTCGTGGGGGAGCGGATCCGTGCGGACCTCAAGCCGCTGGTGGACCAGGCACGCCAGTCGCAGGCGATCGAACGGTCGTCGGAGGCGGACTGGACCACCGAGATGGCCATGCGGGTCGAGGCGGTGCCCATGGTCCGCAACGGCCGGACGCTCGCCGTCGTGACGTCGCACATGGACCTGTCCAGCTCCAGAATGCCGTCGCGGCTGGAGCTGACCTACCGGCAGTGCGCCTACGACCTCTTGAAGATGGGAACGCTGGGACTGTGGCCGGACTTCGCCTCGCCGACCGGGTCGCGCCGCGGCGCGCCCCGGGTCGGCGACGGCCTGATCAGGCTGGACGCCGACGGGGTGGTGGAATACGCCAGCCCCAACGGGGTTTCTGCATTCCGGCGCCTCGGCGACGTCGAGTCGCTGGAGGGCCGCTCACTGGCCGAGGTGACGACGGCGCTGCTCAAGGACCGGCGGATGGTCGACGAAACCCTGCCGCTGGTGGTCACCGGCCGGATGCCCTGGCGCACGGAGATTGAATCCCGCGGCGTCTCGCTCTCGCTCCGGGCCATACCGCTGAGGAACGAACAGGAGCGTTTCGGCGCCCTGGTGCTGTGCCGGGACGTCTCCGAGCTGCGCCGGCGGGAGATGGAGCTGGTGTCGAAGGACGCCACCATCCGGGAGATCCACCACCGCGTGAAGAACAACCTCCAGACGGTCGCGGCGCTGCTGCGCATGCAGTCGCGCCGGATGGTCAGCGACGAAGCAAAGCAGGGGCTGGAACAGGCCATGCGCCGCGTCGCCTCGATCGCGCTGGTCCACGAAACGCTGTCCCAGGGCTTGGCGCAGAACGTGGACTTCGACGAACTGATCGGGCGTCAGTTCCGGCTCTCGGCGGAAGTAGCCTCGCCCACGCAGGCCGTCCGCACGGAGCGCAGCGGCGAGTTCGGGGAACTGCCCAGCGAGTTCGCCACCCCGCTGGCCCTGGTGATCAATGAACTGGTCACGAACGCCGTCGAGCACGGGCTGGCCGGGCGGCACGGCACCGTCCGGTTGACTGCCCGGCGGAGCCGGCGGGGCGAAGACGAATTGCTGACCGTCTCGGTCGAGGACGACGGCGTGGGCCTGCCCGAGGAACCGCGGCGGGAGGGCCTGGGCCTGCAGATTGTCCGCACCCTCGTCACCAGCGAATTAGGCGGCCGGATCGAATGGACCCCGCGCGACGGCGGGGGAACGTGTGTGCGGATTGACCTGGTGCTCAACACCAAAGGGGCCCGCTGAGCGCGGGCGGATCAGCCGACGCGAGAGGCCGCTGCCGAATCCGGCAGCGGCCTCTCGCCACACTGGGGGTACCGGGTCAGGAGGCCCGGCGGGCCCGGGCGGCACGGCGCTTCAGCGCCCGGCGCTCGTCCTCGCTCATGCCTCCCCACACGCCGGCGTCCTGGCCGGATTCGATGGCCCACTGCAGGCAGGTATCAATCACCGGGCAGCGCCGGCAGACGCTCTTGGCCTCTTCGATCTGCAGGAGTGCCGGCCCGGTGTTCCCCACGGGGAAAAACAGTTCCGGGTCCTTGTCCAGGCATGCCGCGCGGCTACGCCAATCCATGCTGATCACATACTCCTTTAAATGGTGTCCGGTGGTTTTTGTGAAAACATTCACGAACAGACTCATAGAAAAGGGAGCCCGACCGGCCCCCTCTGCGCTTCGCCATCAAGCGTTTCATGTTAAATCCGCGTAAACAAGAGGTCGTGCGGACTTAACCGGCCGTAATACCTGAGTCATTCGTCACAGGGTGATATGGTTCGGCTCCAAGCGGGAGCCGGTGCCCGGCGATCTGGAGCCGTTAATCCGACTATCTAAGGTAGGGTGCGAGTGTGTCAATGCCTGCACCTTCATCCTTCCCTGCCGCCCGTCCGATCGCCATCAAAATCGTAGCGGCGGCAGTGGTGCTGGAAGCACTGGTGCTCTTGGGCGGAGCGGCCCTGTTCGCGTACGGGCTGGCCACCCAAACCCCGATATCGCTGACCAGCAGCGTCTTCCTGCTGGTCCTGATGCTGGTCTTCGGCCTCTGGCTGCTCGTCGTCGGGCATTACCTGTTCCGCGGGTACCGCTGGACCCGCGCTGCTGCCCTGGTGTGGCAGATCTTCGTGGTTGTTGTGGCCATCTCCATGATCCAAGGCGGCCAGCTGCTGCTGGGCCCGGTCCTGTTGGTGGCGGCCGCAGCCTCCTTCGTCCTGCTGCTGACCAAGCCCGTAACGGATTTCCTGGTCAAGGGCGCCGCACCCCGCGCCCTGTAGCCAACGCCACCTGCAGCGGGACGGCCCGGCCGGCCTCGATCCGGTAGCCGCGTCCCGGCGGTCTCCACCCGTCGTCGAGCCGCACACCGAAGAAGTCCGCATCCGCGCCCGCCCGCGGCGCCAGGACCATGCCGCGCCCGCGTGCCCTGGCCTGCAGGACCAGCGGAACCTGCTGCGGCAGCAACGGCCCGGGGCGCGCGGCCACGACGGCCGATGCACCGGCGGCGATCAGGGCCGCGATGGCAGCGTGGGCACGCGTGCCCAGGTCCTCGGCGTCGTCGACCAGCAGGACGGCGCCGCTCCCGACGGCCGCGCGGCCGGCCCAGAAGTCGTCGGCGTCTCTGCCGTGCGGGGGTGCGGAACAGGGCCTCAGGCCCTCCAGCGCCCGCTGCAGCACGACCATCAGATTGGTCTTCCCGCTGCCCTCGGGCCCCAGCACCAGGTACACCTCGCCGGCGGCCAGCGGCAGCGTGGAGGGCCCCAGCTCGTCGCCCTCCACGCCGATCACCGGAAGCCCGCGGGCCGCGCGGGGCAGCGTGGCCGCGGGAACGGTCAGCGGCAGCGCTTCGACCCGGAAGGGACGGGCGCGGGCCGCGGCCGGGGGCGGGCAGCCGGCTGGATCGGTGGCCAGCTGGCAGACCCCGCCGTCGCCACCGATCCGTCCCTGCACTAATGCCCTGCCGGGCACGGCGTCCATGGGCGGAAGCCGGGGCAAGCCCAGCAACGTCTCGGGACCGGCCCCGGTCGGCAGGTAGAGCCGGTTGCCCATGAGCGGCAGGAAGCGGCTGCCCGACAGTTCACGGTCGCCGGACACAACCAGGACGACCCCCGTGGCCTGGCCGTCGCGCGCCAGATCCTGCAGGCAGTCTTCTGCCCAGCCGAGCCGGCCGGCCCGGAAGCCACCGAGCCAGCGGCCCCACCCGCTGACCAGCACGGCCAGCGGAACGGCGGCCGCCGGATCGGGCGGAATCTCGGCCGAGGCCAGGCTGCCGAGCCGGGCGGAAACCTCGTTGGCCAGGCGCCGCAGCACCCTTGCCGCCCGTTCGGTGTCCTGGGGGCCGACGTAGGCGCCGGTCCGGCCCGCGTCCGCGGCGAAGCCCAGCGAACCGTCACCGTCCAGCACGTAGCAGTGGCGTTCCACCGGTCCGCCCAGGAGTTGCGCCGCGAGGACCCGCAAAAACTCCCGGTGTCCTCCGCCCCCTACCCCGAGAACCGCCAGGTGTCCGTCGTGCTCCGGTTGCCAGCGCAGCGGCACCTGTCGTTGCCGGAACGGCATGTCCAGCAGGCCGATCGGGATGCTGCCCCCGTCCTTGGGCGCGGCGGCGGGGACCGGGCTCCCGCCGCCGTCGTCGCCGCCGGGAGAGCGGGCGAGTGCGGACGGCCCGGGCCCCGCGAGGTCGGCGGCGGCCAGGCTCAGCGGCAGGGCCGGCGGCAACCGCCGGGCCTCCGGCAGGCCGAGGTCACGGGAGGCTGCCGCTGCCTCGGCCACCAGCCGCTCCACCACTCCGGTGCCCTCCGGCGCTGCCGCTGCCGGTGGTTCTGCCGCCAGCCATTCGTCCACGGTCCGGAAGAGCGGGAAGTGTCCGGCGGCCGGAAGGGTGCTGCAGGCGGACTGGAAGGGCACCGCATCCTGCGTGCCAACGCGCAGGTAGGCCCTGCCCCTCGCGGTCACCGGAATGTCGGCGGCCACGGGCGAATTTAGCAGGTCGCGGGACTCGGCCGTGTTCTGCGTCCGCAGCACGATCATGGTGGTGATATTCGCGCGGATGTCCGAGGAGACGGCACCCTGCGGCCGTTGCGTGGCCAGCACCAGGTGGATGCCCAAGGCGCGGCCCACGGTGGCCACGCGCATCAGCTCGGGAAGCGCCTGCGGCGCGTCCTCGCCCAGCATCCGGAATTCGTCGACGACGACGACGAGCCGCGGCAGCGTGCCGGGCGGGCAGGCCGCGATGTCCCCGACGCCGCGGGCGGCCAGCAGGGCTTCGCGGCGGCGTACCTCCGCCTGCAGCCAGGCCAGCGATCGGCCGACTCCCTCCAGCGTCAGGTCCGTGAGCAGGCCGGCGCAGTGCGGCAGCCGGGCGAGCGGGCCGAGCCCGGAACCGCCCTTGAAGTCGATCAGCAGGAAATTCACCGTGTTCGGGGACCTGGTCAGGGCCAGCGAGAGGACAAGGCTCCGCAGCAGTTCGGACTTGCCGGAGCCGGTGGTGCCGGCGACCAGCAGGTGCGGCCCGTGGACGGCCAGGTCGAGCGCCAGCGGTCCGGCGGCGCCGGCACCCGGCAGGGCGGTGAGGCCGGGATGGCGGTCCCCGCGGGACCAGCGCTCCTCCAGCGGCTCCCGCGGCAGCATCGACTGCAGGCGGCAGCGCGGCGGCACCGAACCGGTTGCCGGCAGCGTCTCGGAGGGCATGGCCGCGGCGGCCAGCCGGGCAAGGCGGTCCAACGTGGGGGCCTGCACCAGATCCGCCGAGAACACGACGTCTCCGCCGTCTGCGCTCAGGCGGGAGGCCTGTCCGGCCACGATGATCCGGGTGCCGGCGTCGGCCGGGCCGCCGAACCAGAGCTGCGCGGCCGGCCGTCCGGCATCGGCCAGGACCCGGGCCGCCTCGCCGCCGCGTCCGGCGACCAGGAGCACGAGGGTGCCGGCGCCGGCCGCGAGTCGCTCCGCCAGTTGCCCGGGCCGGTCCGCCAGCTCCACGCCGGGAAGGAACCGCGCCGACGCGCGAACGGACTCCGGCAACGCGTAGCAGACAACGCGCAGGGTGGTTCCCGCCGCCCGTGCGGCCAACTGCAGCAGGGCCGAACGCAGCAGACCGTCCAGCCCGAAAGGTGTTCCCTGGATCCGCAGCGGGGGCCCGGCGAGCAGGTCCACGCACAGCGGAGCATCCCTCGGCGGGGGAGGCGGGACCACCGGCGCCGACGCCGAACCGATGTGTGCCGGCAGGCCGGCCGTCCCCAGCCGCAGCCACACGTGCGCCGGGCGGTCCGGAGGGCCGGGGTCCCCGGCAGGACGCCGGGCCCCCGTCCCGGCCCGCAGCAGGGACACGGCCAGATCCGCGGCACCCGGGGCCGCCAGGCGCCGCCGCCGCGCATCGGTTTCCGCCGCCGCGTGCACCGCGGCCCGGTAGCGGCGGCGCTGCCGGCGCCCGGCGGCGTAGGGCATGGCGGCGGCCAGCAGGGACATGGCGCTGAAGACCAGGAAGAACCACATGCCCGTCAGCAGTGCCAGCGCGAGCCCGGCGAGCAACGGAAGCCCGGCCAGCAGCAACGCCGTTTTGGCCCGTTGCTCCGGAGGCTTTTCAGCCACGGGCACCGGATCGGCCAGGTCCGTGTCCGGCCGGAACGGTTCGTCCGGTTCGCTGCCCACGACCAGTTGCAGCCGGCTGCCGCCGATCCGCACGCTGCGGCCGGCCTGCAGCACGACCTGCCGGGTGCGCCTGCCCCGCCAGACGATCCCGTTGGACGACCCCGCGTCGCGCAGCAGCACCTGGCGGTCGCTGACGTTAACGGTGGCATGCAGCCGGGACAGCGCCGGATCCGCAATGGTCAGTGCGCAGGCATGCCGGCCGACACTGAAGCTGCCGCGCCCGAGGGCGAACAACCGGCCGGCGTCGGGGCCGGCGGCGACGGCCAGCAGCAGCGGCGGCAGAGCGGGCGGTTCCCGGCACGGCACCACCACCGCGTCCGGGGCGCAGACGACGACGGCGCCATCGACCATCGGGGACACGCCGGCGGCGAGGGAGGACAGCCTCCGTCCGGCCACCGTGAAGGCCGCCCCGGGCAGGCGCCCGCCCAGCCAGGCAGCCAACGGCGCGGCGCTGCTTCCGGATTCGAGCCCCGCGACGGCATCGGCATGCGCCGCGACCCAGGCCGCTGCGGTGGCCGGAAGGCCGGGGGCCGCCACCAGCGTCAGATGAAGGACCATGACAAGGAACCTAGGCAGAAGGGAGCCCCACTTTCCCGTGCATCGCCCGGTATGTGGATAACCTGCGGTACCGGAGGCTGACGCGAACAAGCGATACCCTTGACTCTGGGCCGAAGGGCCGACACACCGACACAACGAGAAAAGGCCTTTGCTCTTGAAGATCGCTGTCATTGCTCTGGGAAAGATCGGGTTGCCGCTGGCCGCCCAGTTCGCCTCGAAGGGGCACGAGGTCGTCGGCGTGGACGTCAACCCCGCCGTGGTCGACCTGGTCAACGCGGGCAGCGAGCCGTTCCCGGGGGAGGCGGGGCTCCAGGACAGGCTGGCCGAGCTGGTGCCGGCGGGCAGGCTGCGGGCGACCACCGACTATGCGGACGCGGTACCGGGAGCAGACGCCGTGGTGCTGGTGGTGCCCCTGTTCGTGGACGCGGAGGCCAAGCCCGACTTCGGCTGGATGGATGCCGCCACGCAGGAGCTGGCCCGGCACCTGACGCCGGGCACGCTGGTCTCCTACGAGACCACGCTGCCGGTGGGCACCACCCGGACCCGGTGGAAGCCGATGCTCGAGGCGGGCTCCGGCCTGGTCGAGGGCGAGGACTTCCATGTGGTCTTTTCCCCGGAGCGGGTGCTGACCGGGCGGGTGTTCGAGGATCTGCGCAAGTATCCCAAGCTCATCGGCGGGCTGTCCGGGGCCGGTGCCGCGGCGGCGCAGGAGTTCTACGAGGCGGTGCTGGACTTCGACGACCGTCCGGACCTGCCGCGCGGCAACGGCGTCTGGGACCTGGGCTCGGCCGAGGCCTCCGAGCTGGCCAAGCTCGCCGAGACCACCTACCGGGACGTGAACATCGGGTTGGCGAACCAGTTCGCCCGCTATGCCGCGACCGCCGGGATCGACATCTACCAGGTGATCGAAGCGTCCAACTCCCAGCCCTACAGCCATATCCACCAGCCCGGCATCGCCGTCGGCGGGCACTGCATCCCGGTGTACCCGCGGCTGTACCTGTGGAACGATCCATCGGCCACGGTGGTGGCTGCGGCCCGGGCCGCGAACGCGGGCATGCCGGACTACACGATCGGCCTGCTGGAGGGCGCCTACGGCGATCTGGCCGGCGCGCGCGTGGCCGTGCTGGGCGCTGCCTACCGCGGCGGCGTGAAGGAGACGGCGTTCTCCGGAGTGTTCGGCGCGGTGGAGGCGATCAACGGGCGGGGCGGCACCGCCGTCGTGCATGATCCGATGTTCAGCGACGCCGAGCTCGCCGCCCTGGGCTTCACGCCCTACCGGCTGGGCGAGCCGGCCGACGCGGCGGTGGTGCAGGCCGACCACGCCGAATATGCGCAGCTGGGACCGGACGACCTCCCCGGCGTGAAGGTGTTCGTCGACGGCCGGCGGGTCAGCGCGGCCGAACGGTGGCCGGGCGTGGCGTACCGGGTGATCGGCAAGGCGTGAGGGCCGGAGCGAAGACGCAATGAATGGTGGAGCAGCGGTCGTGAGCGGAAAGAGGGAACCCATGGCGTTCATCGCCGATTCGGCGGACGTCGCCGACGCCGCCCGGCTGGGCGAGGGCACCAAGATCTGGCACCTGGCGCAGGTCCGCGAGGGCGCCGTGCTGGGAGAGAACTGCATCGTGGGCCGGGGCGCCTACATCGGCACCGGGGTGCAGGCCGGGGACAACTGCAAGATCCAGAACTATGCGCTGGTGTACGAGCCGGCGCGGCTGGGCCGCGGCGTGTTCATCGGACCGGCGGTCGTGCTGACCAACGACACCTACCCGCGGGCGGTCGCCCCGGACGGGTTGCTGAAGAGCGCCGACGACTGGACGCCGGTGGGCGTGGACATCCGCGACGGCGCGTCGATCGGCGCGCGGGCGGTCTGCGTGGCCCCGGTGACCATCGGCGCCTGGGCCACCGTGGCGGCAGGCTCCGTGGTCACCCGCGACGTGCCCGACTTCGCCCTCGTGGCCGGTGTTCCGGCCAGGCGGATCGGCTGGGTGGGCCGGGCCGGACAGCGGCTGGTCCAGGACCCGGCGGACCCGTCGGGCTGGGTGTGCCCGGCGACCGGCGCCCGGTACCGGGAGGACGAGGGCATGTTGCACGAAGTTTCGGACGAAACCGGAGGAGAGCAGCTGTGAGCAAGGACTTCATACCGGCGGCCAAGCCGATCATCGGAGACGAGGAACGGGCCGCGGTGGACGCCGTGCTGGCCTCCGGGATGCTCGCCCAGGGGTCGGAGGTCGCCGCCTTCGAGCGGGAGTTCTCGCAGGTGCTGCTGGACGGCCGGCACGCGGTGGCGGTCAATTCCGGGACCTCGGGCCTGCACCTGGGCCTGCTGGCCGCCGGCATCGGCCCGGGCGACGAGGTCATCGTCCCGTCCTTCACCTTCGCGGCCACCGCGAACTCGGTGGCCCTGACCGGCGCCACCCCGGTGTTCGCCGACATCGAGCCGGAGCACTACTGCCTGGACCCGGAC
Organism: Arthrobacter sp. B0316-1-20; assembly: GCF_059091865.1. Lineage (NCBI taxonomy): Bacteria > Bacillati > Actinomycetota > Actinomycetes > Micrococcales > Micrococcaceae > Arthrobacter > Arthrobacter sp. B0316-1-20. Next base: position 273,149 of record NZ_JBNHHC010000008.1, read on the forward strand.
GCGGTCCGCGCCGCGATTACGCCGCGGACCAAGGCCGTCATGCCGGTGCACCTGTACGGCCACCCGGCCGACATGGACGGGCTGGGCAGGCTCGCCGCGGAAAAGTCGCTGCTGCTCTTCGAGGACGCCGCCCAGGCCCACGGGGCGTCGCTGGGCGGCCGGCCGGTGGGCACGTTCGGCGAGTTCGCGATGTTCAGCCTGTACCCGACCAAGAACATGACCTCCGGCGAGGGCGGCATGGTGTCCACCGGCAGCGACGACGTGGCGCGCCGGCTGCAGTTGCTGCGCAATCAAGGCATGGAACGCCAATACGAAAACGAACTGGTCGGCTTCAACGCCCGGATGACCAACCTGCACGCCGCGATCGGCCGCGTGCAGCTGGGCAAGGTCCTCGGCTGGACCGAACGGCGCCGGGCCAACGCCGCGTTCCTGGACGCGAACCTGGACGGTGTGGGCACGCCGAAGGTGGCAGCCGGGGCGGTCCACGTGTACCACCAGTACACCGTGCGGATCGGCGCGGGGGAGCGCGACCGCTTCGCCGCGGCGCTGAAGGACGAATACAACATCGGGTCCGGGGTCTACTACCCGATCCCGAACCACCGGCTGCCTTCCTTCAACGTCGCCGCGGACCTGCCGGCGACCGAGGCCGCGGCCGCCGAGGTGCTCTCGCTGCCGGTGCATCCCTCCCTCGACGCCGAGGACCTGGACCGGATCGCCACGGCGGTCAACGCCCTCGCGAAGGCAGGGGCGTGAGCATGGCGGGTAAGACCGTGCTGCGCGCCGGGCTGATCGGCCTGGGCATGATGGGCCGCCACCACGCCCGGGTGCTCCGCGAAACCGAGGGCGTGGAACTGGTGGCCGTGGCCGACGCGTACGGCGACCCGCACGGCGCGGCGCCCGGCCTGCCCGTCTTCGGCGGCGTCGAGGAACTGATCGCGGCCGGGATCGACATCGCCATGTGCGCGGTGCCCACCGGTCTGCATGTGGAAGTCGGAATGGCCCTGGCCGAGGCCGGCATCCACACCATGGTGGAAAAGCCGATCGCGGACACGGTCGCCGGCGGCGAGAAACTGGCCGCCGCGTTCGAATCGCGCGGGCTGGTCGGCGCCGTCGGCCACATCGAACGGTACAACCCGGCGCTGCAGTCGCTGCGCGCCCGGCTGGAAGCCGGAGAACTCGGCCGCATCTTCCAGATCGCCACCCGCCGGCAGGGCCCCTTCCCGGCGCGGATCGCCGACGTCGGCGTGATCAAAGACCTCGGCACGCACGACATCGACCTCACCGCCTGGCTGGCACAGGCGGGCTACGCATCCGTCAGCGCCAACACCACCATCCGCACCGGCCGAGAGCACGAGGACATGGTGGCCGCCACCGGCCTGCTGGACAACGGCGTGATCACCAGCCATCTGGTGAACTGGCTGTCGCCGACGAAGGAACGCGTCACCGTGGTCACCGGAGAACGCGGCGCCTTCGTGGCCGACACGCTGACCGCCGACCTGACCTTCCACGAAAACGGCACCATCAACACCGAGTGGGAGTCCGTGGCCAACTTCCGCGGCGTCTCCGAAGGCAACATCACCCGCCTGGCCATCCCTAAGCGGGAACCGCTGAAGGTCGAGCACGAGGCCTTCCGCGACGCCGTGCTCGCCACCCGCGGCCTGCCGCCCGGTTCCCCGGCTGCCCGGCACGACGGCGGTGCCCGCCCCGGCCGCCCGGCGGCCAGCATCGTCACCATGCGGGAAGGGCTGAACACGCTGCGCGTGGCCGAAGCCATGATCGCCAGCGCGAAGGAATCCCGCACCATCGGGCTGCACGCCTGATGGGCCTGCGGATCGTGCTGGCCACCCGGATCTACGCGCCGGAGGTCGGCGCCGCCGCCTACCGGCTGGCCGCGACCGTGCGGGCCCTGACCGAGGCCGGCCACCAGGTCACCGTGCTCACCACCCGGCCCCCCAAGGGACTCCGTGCCGCGACGGGGACCAGCGGCGACGACGCCCGGATCCTCCGCTGGCCCGTGCTGCGGGACGCCAGCGGCGCCGTGCGGGGCTATCTGCAGTACGCCAGCTTCGACATCCCGCTGTTCTTCCGCCTGCTGGCGCAGAAACCCTTCGACGTGCTGCTCGTCGAGCCGCCGCCGACCACCGGCGTGGTGGTCCGGGCCGCGGCCGCGCTGCGGCGCCGTCCCTACGTGTACTTTTCCGCCGACGTCAGCTCCGATGCGGCGGCCGGAATCGGAGTGCACCCGCAGGTGGTCAAGGTGCTGCGGGCAGTGGAACGCTGGGTGGTGACCGGCGCAGCCGGCGTCCTGAGCATTTCGACCGGCGTGACCCAAGCGCTGGCGCGGCTGACCTCCGGACGCGCCAGGGTGGCCGAGGTGGGCACCGGCATCGACACCGGCACCTTCAGCCTGCACGGGCCCCGTGATGCGCATCCCGGCCCCACCTTCGTCTACGCGGGCACCATGTCCGAAATTCAGGGCGCCGGCGTGTTCGTGGACGCATTCCTCAAGATCATGGACCGGTACCCTCACGCGCGGCTGCTGATGTACGGCGGCGGCGTGGAGTTGGAGGAGCTGCGCCGGCGGGCGGCACCGGCGGGTGAGCGCATCCGCTTCATGGGAACGGCCGACGGCGGCACGATCGCCGGCGCGCTGCGCTCCGCTACCGCGGGGCTGGCCTCCGTGCGGCCGGCCCGCGGCTATGACTTCGCCTTCGCCACCAAGGCCTTCGTCTCGCTGAGCTGCGGCACGCCCGTGGTCTACGCCGGCGTCGGCCCGCTGCGGCAGCTGGTGGCCGACCACGGGCTGGGCCAGAGCGTGGACTGGGACGCCGGCCAGGTGGCCGAAGCCCTGGCCGCGGCGCTGGAACGGACCCCGGACGACGCCGAGCGCCGCCGGCTGTCGGACTGGGTCGAGCGGAACTACTCGCTGCGCAGCGTGGGGGCCCGCGCCGCCGAAGCCGTCGCGGGTGCCGCGAAAGGCTTCCGGCCGCGCTGACGCCGGCTCCGGCAGGGCGTCGGCAGGGCCGCGGCAATGCCTCCGGCGGTGGCGCGGCCAGGCTCCGACAGCGCCGACAGGATAGCTCCGGCGACGGCCTCGGTCAGGGCGTCAGCAGGGCCGCGAGGATGCCCCTGGTGACGGCCTCGTCCTCGGCCGAGCTGAGCGCCGCGGCGGCTCCGTGCGCGTTGGCCTTGTACTTGTCCACCTGTTCCGTGGTCAGCGACGCCAGCGCCCGGGCCAGCGACTCGGTGCTGAAGTCCTCGGTCACCACGCCCAGGTCGTAGGCCTTCATCAGGGCCGCGGTCTCCGGGGACGGGCTGAATACCAGCGCCAGGCGCGCCTGGACGAAATCGAAGAACTTGTTCGGCAACATGAACCGGTGGTTCATCGTCTGCGGCGGAAGGGAAAAGACCCCGACGTCGTAGGCATTGAGCGTGGCGGGCAGATCTTCCGGCGGCACCGCGTCGTGGAAGGTGATGCGTTCGTCGCCGTCGGCCAGGTCCTTGAGCTGCTGCCAGTAGCGCCCGCCGTCGCGCGCCTTGACCAGGTACAGATCCAGGGTGAAGCGGTCATCGAGCAGCTTTACGGCGTTGATGGTGCCTTCCAGGTTGCGTCCGGGTACCGCGGCGCCGCTGTGGACCAGCCGGATCTTCCCCGGCACGGGGGCCGACGGGTCCAGATATCGGAACGGCCCCGCGTTGCGGACCACTTCCACCGTGCAGCCGAACTGATCCGCATACATCCGGGCGATCGATCCGTTAACGGCGGTGACCGCGGCGCTGATCGGCAGGTACTTGGCGCAGAGCCTGTGCATATACGGTGCGACCAGCAGCCGCCAGGGCAGTACATGGGAGCGTTCCTCCGGCGCCCACTCGTGCATGTCTCCCCACACCGGGGCCCCCTGCGCCACGGCGTGGGCCAGGGGCAGGGCGCGCGCCTCATTCGCCACGACCAGGTCGAAGCGGCGTCCCGCCACCAGTTCGCGGGCCTGCTTGATGGCGGGGGCAGCCAGCTCCACCGCAGAATACAGGCGCAGCGCCAACAGCAGCACACCCAGCGGCGTCTGCGGCAGCGAGGGCAGCGACGCGTCGATTTCGAGGTGGTGGGTGGCTCCGGGGGGACGCTTGCCGTAGCTGAGCGTGGTGACCTCACCGGCTTCGGCCAACAGCTTGACTTGCCGCAGCACCCGGGAATCGGCCTGGATATCCGAGAACGAGATACACAGGATCTGCTGGGCCACCACTGCTCCTTGTCGCTGACGCCGGGCGAATGCCGGACACTGAAAGATTACCGTCCGGGAATCGGTCCGCCGCGGCGCGACGGTGCACCGGGCGCGCCGGACCGCGGCGCGAGGGGAGGATGCGGGACCGGGCTGCAGGCCTCCGGCCCAAGACAGCCGGGCGCATGGCAGCCCTGCGGACCCCGGGCCGCGGCAGGGGACCGGGCGGGGCCCGCAGCCCCGGGGTGGCGTTCAGGACGCCGGGCTAGGATGGCGATAAGCCGGACCGAGCCGGCTGCAGCCCACCAAGATCCGGGAGCCCCGTGAAGATCGCGATCACCAAGAGCACGTTGCGGATTCCGCCAACGTACTTCGCCACGGCGCACGCCGAGCGGTTGAAGGACAGGCACGACTTCCGTGTCTTCACGCTGGTGGCCGAGATCGAGGATTCGTCCGTCACGATCCCGGTGACGGACTTCGTTCCGGTGCCGCGGCTGGGCTTCCGGCGCCGCGAGCTCATGATGCCCGCTTTCATGCCGGCCATGACCGTGGCAGTGGGCCGGTTTGAACCGGACATCATCCATCAGCACTTCGCCACCTGGTCGACGCCCGCCGTCAAGGCCTCCATGGTGTCCGGGACGCCGCTCATCACCACCATGCACGGCTCCGACATGGTCTCGCTGGGGAATCCTGCGGACACGGTGATGGCCCGGTGGCACCACCGGAACGTCCTGGCCGCGGCGGCGCACAGTACCCGCATCCTGGTGGTCAGCAACTACATGGCCGGCCGTGCCGCGGAGCTGGACCTGGACACCGCGAAAATCCGGGTGCATTACCAGGGCGTCGATACCGACTATTTCGAGCCGGTCCGCTACGAGGCCGATGAAGTGCCGGTAGTGCTCTTCGTCGGCCGGCTGAACACGCAAAAGGGCATCCGGGATCTGTTGGATGCCTCCCTGGCCGTCTGGCGCAAGGCCCGGCACCGGCTGGTGGTGATCGGGGACGGGCCCTTGCGGGACACCGTCGCCGAGCAGGCTGCCAGCCATCCGCACATCGACTACCTGGGCCGCCAGGACAGGAGCGCGATCCGCTCCTGGCTGCAGCGGGCACATGTCCTGGTGGCACCCAGCCAGGAAGCCGGCGGCGCCCGGGAGGCGGCCGGACTGGTGCTGCTGGAAGCCCAGGCGTGCGGCACTCCCGTGCTGGCGTACCGCAGCGGGGGTATTCCCGAAATGATGGACGACGGCGTCACCGGCCTGCTGGCACCGGAAGCCGAGTACAACCAGTTGCAGGACGGGTTGCAGCAACTGCTGCAGCTGGGCAGCGCGGAGTACCTGGCCATGCGCCGCGACGCGCGCAAGTTCGTGGTGGACCAGCGGAGCCTGGCGGGCAGCGTGCGGGAGCTGGACGGCCACTATCGCGACGTGGCAGCCCAGCCGCCGGCCGCCGGACGGCAGGGCCCGCCGCCGCCGGAACAGCCGTGATCATTCCCTGTGTGGAATACTAGGCGGGTGAGTCGCTGCTGGGTCGTCGTGCCGATGTACAACGAGGCCACCGTCGTCGGCTCGGTCATTCAGGAGCTGCTCGAAACCTTTCCCCACGTGGTCTGCGTGGACGATGGCAGCACCGACGATTCCGCCGCCCTGGCCCGCAGGGCCGGCGCCGTCGTCGTTGCCCACCCGGTGAACCTGGGCCAAGGCGCCGCGCTGCAGACCGGAATCGAATATGCCGTGCAGGATCCGCAGCTGGACGCGGTCATCACCTTCGATGCGGACGGCCAGCACCGGGTCCAGGATGCCGCGGCGATGCTGGCGCGGATCAGGGCCGGCGAAGCGGACGTGGTGCTCGGTTCCCGTTTCCTCGACGGGCGGGGCGAGGTCTCGGCGCTCAAGCGCCTGGTGCTGCAGACGGCGGCCATCCAGTCCCGGATTTCCACCGGCTACCGCCTGACCGATGCCCACAACGGGCTGCGTGCCATCTCCGCCGACGTGGCCCGGAAGATCCACCTGACCCAAAACCGGATGGCGCACGCCTCCGAACTGGTCCACCAGTTCGCCGCCCTCGATGCCCGGGTCGTGGAACAACCGGTACACATCGTCTACACGGAATATTCCAAGTCCAAGGGGCAGTCCCTGCTCAACGGCATCAACATCCTCGCTGACCTCTTCTTCCGGTGAACCCATGCTCATAGTCGTCCAAATCGTCCTGGTCCTGGCCGTCGCCCTCGGCGCGCTGGCGCTGATGCGCGGGGGCCAGAACGCTCGGCACCAGGCCGTGCGCCGCATCCTGCTGATGCTCTTCGCGGTCCTGGCCGCGCTGTCCGTGTTCTTCCCGGGCATCCTCACAGCCGTGGCGAATGCGCTGGGCATCGGCCGCGGCACCGACCTGGTGCTGTACGGGCTGATCGTGTGCTTCCTGATCTACATGGCGAGCTCATTCCAGCGCACCCGGCAACTCGAGGAGCGGATCACCAAGCTGGCCCGGCGCATCGCGCTGGACGAGGTGCCCAAGCCGGATGACGTGGCCGGACCGAGCGACGCGGCACCCCCGGGAAGCGGGACGTGAGCGTGCCGGAGAACCTTCGCCGCCACGGCCGCGGTCCGGAAGCCGAGATCGTGATCGCCGTCCATACCGCCGACCGGCCCGTCCGCCGCGCCGTGGACTCGGTCCTGGCCGCAGCGCCCGGACGCGTCGGCGCCACGGTGGTGTGCCACAACATGGACCCGAATCCCGTGCGCGGGCAGCTGGCCGGCCTGCCGGAGACCGTCCGGGTGCTGGAACTGGCCGACGGGATACCGTCCCCGGCCGGGCCGTTCAACCACGGGCTGGGCCAAGCCCGGGCAGAATTTGTCGGCATCATGGGATCCGACGACACGCTGGAGCCCGGCTCGGTGTCCGCCTGGCTGGACGCCGCGCAGGCCACGGGCGCGGTCGCCGTCGTCGCACCCCTCCGCTACCGCGGCGGCGCACGCATCCTCACGCCCCGCGCTCGGGTGATCAGGGGCCCGCTGGTGGATCCGCTCCGCGACCGCCTGGCCTACCGGACGGCACCCCTGGGACTGATCCGGCGCGAGGCGGTCGGCCGGTTGGGCCTGCGGCTGACCGACGGGCTGCGCACCGGGGAGGACCTGGAATTCGGCCTGCGCCTGTGGTTCTCCGGCGAAAAGATCGCCTACCCCGCCCACGCCCCGGCGTACCTGGTGGGACAGGACGCGGACGAACGCGTCACCGCCGCCGTGCTGCCGCTGCGCGCCCAATTCCAGGACGTCGAGTCGCTGGTGTCCGGGCTTTGGTTCCAGTCGCTGCCCGCCGCCCGGCGCGAGGCCATCGCGGTAAAGCTGCTGCGCGGCCACGTCATCAGCGCGGCGCTGCGCCGAGGCGCGGGCTTCGCCTGGGGAGCCGAGGACCGGGAGGCGATGTCCGCCGTCGTCCGCTCCCTGATCAACGCCGCGCCCGGGGCGCCGCGCCTGCTGGGCGCCCCGGACGAACGGCTGCTGCTGGCCCTGCGGGATGCGGCCTCCGCCGCGGACCTTGCGGCGGAGATACGACGGCGGGAGGCCGCCGGCGCGCTGCGGCGCACCTTCACCCGGCGCTGGCCGGACAACGCCCGGCGCGAAGCCCCGCTGCGGACCAACCTGAACTCGCTCGCGTTCACCGCCGCCTGCCGGCTGCGCGATGCCCGGCTGCAGGCAAGCCCGGCCGCCGCGGCGGGACGCCCCGCCGAGGCCAGCGGCTCCTCCGCCACCCCGGAATCCGCCAGCCCCGACGTTAGGCAGCCCCGTGACTGATGCCCGATCCCTGCTGGTCCTCTCGCTCTCGCCGCTGCGCAGCGACCCGCGGGTGCTCAAGCAGATCACCCTGTTCAAGGACAAGTACCGGGTCTTCACCTGCGGCTACGGCCCCGCGCCGGACGGCGTCGCCGGGCACTTCGAGCTGGACACCGCGCTGGCCAGCTGGCCGCGCGATCCCCGGCGGCTCGCCCTGCGCCGCTACGTGGACGTCTATTGGAACATCGCCGCCGTCGCGCAGGCCCGGAAGCTGCTGGGAGGCCAGCGCTTCGACGCGGTCCTGGCCAATGACACCAACACCGTCCCGCTGGCGCTGAGCCTGCGCCCCGACCACGGCGTCCACGCCGACCTGCACGAGTTCGCGCCGAAAGAGCACTTCAACAAGCCGGCCTGGCGGGCGCTGGTCGCCCCCTACGTCCGCTGGCTCTGCCGCACCTACCTGCCGGCCGTGCGCTCGGTGACCACGGTGGCGGAGGGCATCGCCGCGCAGTACACCAAGGACTTCGGCGTCGCCGCCAGCGTGGTCACCAACGCCGCGCCCTACGCGGACCGGAAGCCGCGGCCCACCGGCGCGAAGATCCGGATGATCTACAGCTCCGCCGGACAGCGCTACCGCAAGATCGAAGACATCATGGAGGCCATGCGCGGCGCGCCGGAGCACCTGGAGCTGGACCTGATCGTGATGCCCAACGAGCCGGCCTACGTGGCCGAGCTCAAGGCCCTCGGCGAGGAACTGCCGCGGGTGCGGTTCCGCGAGCCGGTCCCGTACGACCAGCTGGTGGATACCGTGGCCGAATACGACGTCGCCATCTCCATCATCCCGCCCACCAACTTCAACCTGGCCCACGCCCTGCCGAACAAGTTCTTCGAGGCGGTCCAGGCCCGCACCGGGCTGATCATCGGGCCCTCGCCCGCCATGGAGACGCTGCTGCGCCGGCACGGGCTGGGCGCCGTCACCGCCGACTTCACGCCCGCGGCCCTGGTGGAGGTGCTCAAGACCCTGACGCCGCAGTTGGTGGACGAGTGGAAGGCCAACGCGCACGCAGCCGCCTGCGAGCTGTCCTCCGAGCACCAAATCAAGGGCTGGGAGCAGGCCGTCGACAGTCTGTTCGCTCGGCAGGAGGCCTGAGCGGTGGCGGCAGAACCGCGCGTCCTGCACATCTACGACGCCGCCGACGTCGGGGCCACCCTGGTCAAGTACGGCCGGCGGGCGGGGCGTCCGTGGCGGCACTTCAACGTCATCCCGCCGGAGGGCGCGCCGTCGTCGGCCGCGGGGCGGGCGGGGAAGCTCGCCGCCGGTGCCGCGTGGCAGGCCCGGCGGGCGGCCGCGATCCTGCGGTCGGACCTCCTGCATGTGCACTCGGGGTCGCGGATCGGCGTGGTGCGGTCGCGACCGGTCAAGCCCTTCGTGCTGCATTTCCACGGCACGGACATCCGCACCCAGTACTACGATCCCGTCCGCCGCCCCGCGCTGCAGTGGGGCGCCGACCACGCGGTGAAGGTGCTGTACTCCACCCCGGACCTGCGCGAACACGCGGAAACGGCCCGCCCCGACGCCGTGTACCTGCCGAACCCGGTTGACCTGGAGGAACTGCCCGAGTGGCGGCCCGCCGAGCGGCCGCGGATCGTTTTCGCCTCCCGCTGGGACGACTCCAAGGGCGGCCGGCGGCAGCTGGAGCTGGTGCGTGCCCTGCAGGTTGCCGCCGGCGCAGAGGTGGAGCTGCAGGGGCTGGATTGGGGCGACGGCGCCTCCCGGGCGGCGGAACTCGGCGTCGTGATGGTGCCGAAGATGCCCAAGCCCGCGTACTTGCGCTGGCTCGCGACGGCACACGTGGTGATCGGCCAGAGTGCCGGCATCCTGGCCATGAGCGAGCTGCAGGCCATCGGCATCGGGGTTCCCGTGGTGATGCAGCCGGGGGAGGGGTACTACCGGTCGCCTCCCGTGCTCCAGGGGGAGTCGGCCGACGCGCTCGCGGCTGCGGCCGCGGCGGCGCTGGAGAACCCGTCCCGCACCTCCGCGGCCCTGGGCGGCCGCGCCTGGCTCGGCGAACACCACGACCCGGTTCGCCTGGTGCAGCGGCTGGCAGGACTCTACGCCGAGGCCGCGGCCGGATAGACCGGCCGGCTCCCGCCAGCGGGCCTGGAGCTGCCGGGCGGCGGGCGCCGGCTCAGCGGTGTTCTTCCACCGGCTTCCCGGTCTTGCCGAGGCCGGCGAGGGCGGCCTGTTCGGCGAAGTCCGGCACGGTGGCCACCACCTCGTCGAAGGTTCCGGCGGCCGCCACGGTTCCGCCGCGCATGAAGAACACGATGTCGGCGTCCCGGATCGTCGCCAGGCGGTGCGCCACTGTGATGACGGTGACGTCACCGTGCAGCCGCCGGATCGCCGTCGTCACCGCCGCCTCGGTGGCGGTGTCGAGCGCCGAGGTGGCCTCGTCCATGACGAGCACCCGGGGGTTGTCATAGAGGGCGCGGGCGATGCCGAGCCGCTGCCGCTGCCCGCCGGAGAGCGCCATGCCGCGCTCGCCGACCAGGGCGTCCAGGCCGCCGTCGCGCCCCATCACCGTGTCCAGCAGCTGCGCGCGCCGCAAGGCTACGGTCACGCGCTCGCGGTCCACCCGGGACTGGTCCCAGGCGAGGGCGACGTTCTGCGCGATCGAGGCGTCGAAGAGCGAGACCTCCTGCGGGACGTAGCCAATGCGCCGCCGCCAGGAATCCAGCACGAACTCCATCGGTTCGCCGCCCACCAGGATGCGCCCGCGGCTCGGTTCGAGCAGGCCCAGGAGCAGGTCCACCATCGTAGACTTGCCGGCGCCGGACGCCCCGACGAAGGCCACGTGGCTGCCGGCCGGAATCCGGATGTTCACGTCGTGCAGGGCCGGCGCCGCGGTATCCGGGTAGCTGAAAGCGACGTCCCGCAGCTCGATGTCGGCGGCGTCGTCCGGCAGCTCGTGCTGCGGGCGCTCGTCGCGCAGCCGGGACATTTCCGCCTCGCCCTCGTGGATGTCCTCGACGATCTGCCGGGCGAAGGACGCGCTGGTATTCACGGAGGACTGCACGGCCTGCATGCGCGTCAGCGAGGGGATCAGCCGGAACCCGGCGACGGCGAACAGGCCGACGGCGCTGACCGCCCCGGCCGGTCCGCCGGTCAGGTAGCCCACGCCGCCCAGCAGCGCGAAGCCCAGGACCAGGGCGGTCTCCAGCACGTAGCGCGGGATCTGCGAGATCTGGATGGCTCCGGCGCGCGCTATCGAGGACTTCGTCCTGGTGCCGTGCACCTGTTCCTGCACCTCGGGCCCGCGGCCGGCCAGGGTGATTTCCTTGAGCGCGCCCAGCGCCTCGTAGAGGGTCTTGGCGGTGCGGTTGGACCATTCCCGGTTCTCCCGGCCAATGGCCACGGCGCGCGGGGAGATCACCTTGGCCAGCAGCAGCGCCACGAGGCCCAGGTAGATCATGGTCACCACCGCGATCAGCGGCTGGGCCACGAACAGCACGACGACGACGGCCACCAGGGTGCCCAGCTCGCCGAACAGGCTCATCGCAGGCATCAGGACACCCGAGACGGTGATGCCCACGCCCACGTCGACGGAGCGGACGATCTCGGCCGAATTGCGGCCGAGCCGCTTCTCCCAGGGGGAGGCGAGGTAGGCGGCGAAGAGGCGGTCGCCGATGGCCACCTCGTGCCGCGCGAAGCGTTTGGTGGCGAAGCGCAGCAGCAGGACGGCCAGCACTCCTTTGAGCACGATCAGCAGGCAGATGAACGCCAGCAGCGGCAGGGCAAGGCCGTTTTCGGCGACGTTGCCTACGAGGGGCAGCTCCGCGTCGGAGCTGCCCACGAGGGCCGGCAGGAGCGCGGCGATCAGCCCCAGGGCGACGACGTCCAGCAGGGCCAGTGCGGCCGACGCCGCGCCGTATCCGGTGAGGAAACGCCGGCTGCCGTCGGGCAGGGTGCGCAGCAGCGGCACAAGGACGTCGAGGATGCTTTTCATACTGCCCCTCAGCCTATTCCATCGCGCCCCTATCACCCGCGGAGGCTAGTGGATGGCCACTCCACGTGCGGCCCGCCCGGTGTCCGGCGTCAATCTCCTGTTCCGGCAGGCTTTGGCGTCTCCAGTTGCGCCCGCAGCCCATCTGCGTGGCTCATCGAGCGTCCAAGTGGCTGGGGCAACTGCCCGCTTCCTGCTGTGTAGTTATCGGAGCGCTTCTTGGCGTAGTTGCTGCAGGACCGTTTCGGCGGAGACATCCAGCACGGAAATGTGCCCGGCGCCCGGACGACGAAGCGCCGCAACGGCAAGCCGACCAAGATGCCAATCACACCGGACCTTCAGGAGTCCACGATTGGCTGATCGTATGAAGTCCCGGCGATCATCGACCGGCATCGCACCGTTGTGCTGTCTCAGGAATACTGTCAGGTTCTGAGTGTCCATTTCTGAGAACTAGCGAATGAGACACATTGTTGCGACAGACGAATCCTCATAAGTTCAAGGCGTCAGGTTCGCTGCCACTGCGTTTGTTTGGAGTCTCAGCTGGCGATCGTTAGTTGAGACTCAGGCTGGTGTCTTTAGATCAGTCAGCGCCATCAGGAAGATGGTGGCAAACGCGGCTAGGCAGCAAGCTCCGACAATGCCTACAACGAGCATTGCCTTTCGCTGCCGCCCTAGTGTTTCCCCGTCCCGCTTGGGCCATGCGGCAAGGGCGTACGCGGACGGCATGCCAGCCAAAATTAATCCGATGACTAGAAGGATAGTGCCTCTGGGCGCATGACCTCGTACTTGCACCGTTTGCCGAGATTGGCGGGTGGTCCTTCACCAACATGGGCCCGCTACGTCTCGGTGGAGCGGCGCCGCCCGCTTCCCAGCCATTCCGTCCGCGTGCCCTCCGGCCGATACATCTGCCCGATCAGCACGCCGGCTATCAAGGGAAAATATGCAGCGGAGAGCAGGTCGCCGGAGACAATCAGAAGCCGCCATGCAACCGCCGTCGCTGCGATCGCCGCGACTAGGCCGGTGATGATCAGCTGCGACCGAAACGGTTCGAACGCCATCGGCCGGCCCTTTGCGTTCCCCGCAGCAAAGTCAGAACACCAAATACTCCCATGACCATGGCGAGGACTGCCCAGACGATCCGGAGTGCAACCTCCGCTCCGTCATCAGGGTTGGAGACCAAGGCCATCACCAGCGTGGCAAGAGAGAGCAAGCCAATAACTCAGGCGCCCGCCGCCAGTTGACGCCTTCGCTTCGATGTCCCCATCAAGTTCATCCGCAAGCGGCCGTCAACGTACATTTTCAAGACACATGGATTGAACCTGGATTCCGGAACGGCAGGGCTGTTTATGGTCTCTCGCGGGTTTCATGCATTCTTAAGCCATGAAGCTCAGGAGCAGCGCACGCACGCTGAAAAAGAAGTCAATAGCCTCGGCCCGACTTTCCATTGCCGCGTTCAACGGGCTTCAGGATGACGGCCGCGTGACGACTGTACTTCTCCACCTGCAGCACTCATTCGAGATGCTCATTAAGGCGGCGTTGAATCAGGGCAAGGTTGCAGTTTTTGACAAGGTGACAGGGCGGTCCATCGGATTTGAAGCAGCGGTACGGCAAGCGCAACAGGCTCCGTCCATCAAGCTGACGGACGAAGAAGCTGGCACCCTTCGTGCAATCGATGCCATGAGGGATGACGAACAGCACTGGTACACCCAGGTCGATGAGGGCCTGTTGTTCCTGCATGTTCGTGCGTCTATAACTCTTTTTGATGATCTTCTGTATCGCGTGTTTAAAGAAAGACTCGCCGATCATTTGCCCTTGCGTGTCCTGCCGATTTCGGTTGAACCTCCCCAAGACTTTCACTTTCTTGTTGATAGGGAATACGACAAAGTTGCTGAACTGCTGAAACCCGGTCGAAGGTCTGGAGCGGAAGCACGTGCCCGAATCAGGGCTTTGCTGGCTATGGAAGCGCACAATGAGCCGGACACGAAGGTCAGCGATTCTGATGTACGGCGTGTCGAGAAAGGGATTCGGGCTGGCAAGAAGCGCGATCAGGTGTTTCCGAAGCTCGCATCCGTTGGCGCAAGTGTTGCCGGGGAAGGGTTGCAGGTCGAAGTGCGATTTGTGAAGCGTGGCGGTCTGCCTGTCACTTATGTCGCTGCCGATGCGGAAGCCGAAGCTGCAGCATTTCGAACCGTTGATTTGCAGAAGACTTATCATCGCTCGGCTGCCCAATTGGCTGCCTCGGTAAGCCTTTCCATGCCTCGCTCTGCAGCCCTCCGCGAGCACTTGGGTATCGACAGCAATCCAAAGTTGAGGCATGTATTCACCTTCGGCACGCAGAAGCATGTCCGATACAGTGACCACGCTTTTACGCTCATGCGTGATGCTGCTAAGTCTGTGGACATGGATGCGATCTGGGCGTCTCATGGAAAGGTTAGGAGAGCCAAACCGCGCCCACGGTGCACGCAACCCGACTGCGTCCAACCGCAAGGGCAATCTGTATAACGCTTGTGGCAAGGTGGGGGGGGGGGTGACCCGCTTCCCGCCTGATGGACCATCGGATGTAGTCAGCGATTTTTGTTGCGAACGGGTCTAGAAGTTTTTCGGCCGCAGCCCC
>NZ_JBNHHC010000009.1:0-284765 GCF_059091865.1 Arthrobacter sp. B0316-1-20
CCGTAGGAGTCTGGGCCGTGTCTCAGTCCCAGTGTGGCCGGTCACCCTCTCAGGCCGGCTACCCGTCGTCGCCTTGGTAGGCCATTACCCCACCAACAAGCTGATAGGCCGCGAGTCCATCCATGACCGAAAAATCTTTCCACCCGCCACCATGCGGTGACAGGTCATATCCGGTATTAGACCCGGTTTCCCAGGCTTATCCCAGAGTCAAGGGCAGGTTACTCACGTGTTACTCACCCGTTCGCCACTAATCCCCGGTGCAAGCACCGGATCATCGTTCGACTTGCATGTGTTAAGCACGCCGCCAGCGTTCGTCCTGAGCCAGGATCAAACTCTCCGTTAATGTTTCAAACAGACACAGCACCAACGGCCGGGAAAACGACCGAAGACACTGCACTAAATTCAAACCAGGCTGATAAAACCGCGACACACCACAGGGGCGGCACGCCACGGCACTTTCAACCAATAAATAATTGGTATCAACAAACTTGGCACACTATTGAGTTCTCAAACAACAGGAGCACCCGGCACCAGGACGACCGTCTCAGGCCCTCCATCGCTCCGGAGCAACTTTTCTAACTTACCCGCGCCGGCTGTTCTTGTCAAACCGCCCGGTCCCGCTCCGCCCGTTGGCTACTGCCTACGGCCGGTTCGGCGAGGCGGCCTTACCGCCCTGCGCGGCTTTAAACTCTAGCACCGGTCGGCGCGGATGTAAATTCCGCTGCCGTTCATCTTTCCTCCACCCGGGGCGGGCCCCCGGCAGCCGGCTTCAGGTACACCACGCCCAGCGGCGGCACCCGGAGCGTCGCAGAAGCGGGGCTGCCCTTCCAGCCGCCTTCCACGGCGGTGACCGCGCCTGCGTTGACGACTCCGGAGCCGCCGTATTCGGCGGAATCGGTATTCAGGGCCTCGTCCCATTCGCCCGCCCACGGCATCCCCAGCCGGAACCCTTCGTGCGGGGCACCCGAGAAGTTGGCCACGCAGACCAGCGGATTTCCGTGCTGGTCCCAGCGGATGAAGGACAGCGTGTTGTGCGCGCCGTCGTTCTCATCGATCCACTGGAAGCCGGCCGGCTCATTGTCGCGCTCGTACAGGGCCGGCGTGGAACGGTAGATCCCGTTGAGGTTGCGGACCAGGTGCTGCAGGCCCTTGTGCGGAACGTTTTCGGAGAGCCACCAGTCCAGCCCGTGCTGCTCCGACCATTCCGACTCCTGGCCGAATTCGGTGCCCATGAAGATCAGCTGCTTGCCGGGATGCGCCCACTGGAAGGCCAGGTAGGCGCGCAGATTGGCCAGCTGCTGCCAGCGGTCGCCGGGCATCTTGCGCAGCATCGACCCCTTGCCGTGGACCACCTCGTCATGGCTGATCGGCAGCAGGAAGTTCTCCGTGTAGGCATAGACCATCGAGAAGGTGGCCTTGCCGTGGTGGTACATCCGGTTGACCGGGTCCTCGGCGATGTATTCGAGCGTGTCGTGCATCCAGCCCATGTTCCACTTCAGGCCGAAGCCGAGGCCCCCCGCGCTGGTCGGGCGGGTCACGCCGTCGAACGCGGTGGACTCTTCCGCGATCATGACGATGCCCGGCACCCGCTTGTACGCGGTGGCGTTGACCTCCTGCAGGAAGGAAATGGCCTCCAGGTTTTCGCGGCCGCCATGGATGTTGGGGACCCACTCCCCGTCATTGCGCGAGTAGTCGAGGTACAGCATGGAGGCCACCGCGTCCACCCGGAGTCCGTCGATGTGGAACTCCTCCAGCCAGTACAGCGCGTTGGCGACCAGGAAGTTCCGCACCTCGCGGCGGCCGAAGTCAAAGATCAGCGTGCCCCAGTCCGGGTGTTCGCCCAGCCGGGGGTCGCCGTGTTCATACAACGGCTGGCCGTCGAACCGGGCCAGCGCCCACTCGTCCTTGGGGAAGTGCGCCGGAACCCAGTCCAAAAGGACTCCGATGCCGGCCTGGTGCAGCCTGTCCACGAGGTACTTGAAGTCGTCGGGGTGCCCGAAGCGCGAGGTCGGCGCGTAATAAGAGGTGACCTGATAGCCCCACGATCCGCCGAACGGGTGCTCGGCCACCGGCATGAACTCCACGTGCGTGAAGCCCTGCCAGCTGACGTATTCGGCGAGCTGGTCGGCCAGCTGCCGGTAGTCCAGCCCCAGCCGCCACGACCCCAGGTGCACCTCGTACACGCTCATCGGCCCGTTGTGCGGGTCGCGGGCGGCACGCCGCTCCATCCATTCCTGGTCGCCGAAGCGGTAGTGCGATTCGACCACGCGGGACCCGGTCAACGGCGGGACCTCGGTCCAGCGGGCCATCGGGTCGGCCTTCTCCCGCCACTGGCCGTCTTGGCCCAGCAGCTCGTACTTGTAGACGGCACCGGCCTCGACGCCGGGGATGAACAGTTCCCACACGCCGGATCCGCCCATGGAACGCATCGCGTGCCGGGCGCCGTCCCAGTGGTTGAAGTCGCCCTTCACCCGGACAGCCCGGGCATTCGGCGCCCAGACGGCGAAGCTGGCCCCGGATGTGTCGCCCAGCGCGGAGTTGTAGCGGCGCACGTGGGAACCGAGCGCGGTCCACAGGGTCTCGTGCCGGCCCTCGCCGATCAGGTGCAGGTCGATTTCGCCCAGGCTGGGCAGGTAGTGGTACGGATCGTCGCTGATGGCGGGAGCACCGCCGCCGTACGCCACCTCGAGGCGGTAATCCGGGACGCGTCCCGGATCATCGGCCGGGAAGACCGCCACCCAGATGCCCTCGTGCTCGTGTTCCATCGGCACGCGCAGTGACGGCGTGATCACCGTGACGGAGTCGGCCAGCGGACGCCGGGTGCGGACGGTGACGTGTCCATGGTCGTCCAGGTGGGCACCGAGCACTGCGTGCGGCTGGTGGTAGGACCCGTGCGCGACGGCGGAGAGCACCTCCGGCTCGACACGCACCGGGGTGCCGGAGCGGCTGCCCGACGGCGATGCCGGTCCGGGGGTGCCGGCCGCGCCGGAAGTGTTGGCCGCCCCGGAAGTGTTGGCCGCGCCGGAAGTGTTGGCCGCGCGGGAAGTTGCGGGGACGGAAGTTCCGGCCGCGGACGCACCCGCGAAGGCGGGAGCTACCGGCGCCGCTGCGCCGACTGCGGCAGACGTCCGGCCGCTTCCGGGCCCGGTGCCGGTGCCCGCCAGTGGTGCCAGGGCCTCGCGTACGCCGCGGACCGGCACCTGTACCCAGCGCGGGCGGTTGCGCTGTTCGTACACCACTTCATAGAGGGCCTTGTCCAAAAGCAACGCGCGGAAGAGCGTGGAGGACGTGTCCACCGGTTCGCCCGTCCCCTCCCGGTAACCGTCCAGGAAGGCGGAGCTGGCCTGCGCCGCCCAGTTGTCGGCGGCGGCGCCGACCGCATCGTCGGGCTCCGCGAGCCGGGCAACGCCGGCGGCGTAATCAAACGAGCGGAGCATGCCCACCACATCGCGCAGCGGCACGTCGTCGGTGCCGCGGTCGCCCATGGGCCGCAGCGGTTCGCCCTCGAAATCAAGCACTACCCAGCCCCGCTGTGCCGAGAACAGCACCTGGCCCAAGTGGTAGTCGCCGTGGATCCGCTGCAGCTGAGGAAGCTCGGTCACCTGGTCCAGCCGGTCCAGCAGTTCCTGCACCGCGTCGTCCAGGGGCCCCACGGACGCCCCGGCCTGGGCCCAGCCCCAGCGGATCCGTTCCGCCAGCGCGGCCTTGAACGCCTCGACGGCCTTGGCGTCCGCCGGGGAGGCGCCGGCCGCGTCGCGCAGGCTGCGGTGGATCCGTCCGGTGACGGCGCCGAGCTCGCGGGCCTGGGAGCTGAAGTCCGTGCCGTCCAGGGCGGAGCCCGACGCGGTGCGCCACGCATCCTGGCTGTCCGGAATGAATTCCCGCAGCACGCTCAGGTGTCCGGTGTCCCAGAGGCGGTCGCCGCCGTCGTTGTCCTGTCCGGGAGTCAGCCAGCCGCCGGTCACCCAGCCGTACGTGACCGGGACTTCGCGGCACCCGGCCTCCGTGAGCAGCACACCGACCTCGACGTCCGGATTGGTGCCGGCTTCCAGCACGCGGAAGAACTTCACGATCAGCGGACCCTGGTCGGACTGGACCACCACCGAGGTGTTCGACTGCTCACCCAGCAGCACGGAGGCCTGCAGCCCGGTGGTGAACTCCGGCCAGGAATCGAATCCGGCCCCGGCGTGGCCGCGGGTATGCCCGTCGCCCGTCACCGACTGCCGCCGCATCAGTTCCAGCCAGGCGGCCACGAACACCGGGTCGTGGGCGCCGTCGTAAATCCAGCGCTCTTCGGGACCGCCCGCAGTACCGCCCGCGGCGCCGCCGGCCGCCCCCGCGGTACCGCCCGCCGGCTTGTCCGGCCCAACGGTCTCGCCCTCTTCGCGGGTTGCCGCCCAAGTGTCCTCGGCGCCCTGCTGCACGCGCCCGAGCAGGGCCGCCTCCCCGCCGGCCAGGGGCTCCCGGCGGTAGCTCAGCGGCACGTTGACCACGTGGACGGCGTCGGCGGTGTGCACGGCCACGATGTGCACTTCCAGTCCCACCGCCCCGGCCGGGTCCTGCAAGCGGATGCCGCCCAACCGGCGCAGGACCGACTCTTGGCCCTTGGCGGGGAACCAACGCTGGGCGGGGAGCCACTGGTGCAGCAGTTCGGGCAGGCTCGGCGTGAAATCAGGCATGTGATGCCACCTCTGTTCCTTCAGTCGCGGGTCTGATGACTGGGAGTGTCTCGGTCTGTGGAGATGCGGGGTTGGACGCGGCCGAACGCAGCCGCAACCAGAAAAAGTCGTGGCTGCCCAGCGTCAGCGTGAGCTGGCCGGCGTCGTCAAAGGCCGGGAAGGGGACGCCTCCGAACGTGTCGCGCAGCCCCCGGCCGGCAAATTCGGGCAGCCGCAGCGGTGCCGCCACGGGGTGCTGCGACAGGTTGAACACGCACAGCAGCACCTCTTTCTCCAGGCCTTCCGGATTGTCCTCCGGCAATTCGCGCAGAAAGGCCAGCACAGATTCGGAGTCCACCGGCACGTTCCGGTAGGTGCCCAGGCCGAAGGCGGGATGGGCCTTGCGCACGGCCAGCATCTGGCGCACCCAGTGCAGCAGCGAACTGTTGTGCGCCAGCTGCGCCTCGACGTTGACGTAGTTGTAGTGATAGACCAGCGACTGCACCACCGGCAGGTACAGTTTGCCGGGGTCCGCGGTGGAGAAGCCGGCGTTGCGGTCGGGGTTCCACTGCATCGGGGTGCGGGAGGCATCGCGGTCTTCGAGCCAGATGTTGTCGCCCATGCCGATCTCGTCCCCGTAATACAGGAACGGGCTGCCCGGCAGCGACAGCAGCAACGCGTGAATCAGTTCGATCTCGGCGCGCGAGTTGTCCAGCAGCGGGGCCAGCCGGCGGCGGATTCCGATGTTGGACCGCATCCGGGAATCCGGCGCGTACCAGCCGAACATCGCCTCACGTTCTTCGCGGGTGACCATTTCCAGCGTCAGTTCGTCGTGGTTGCGCAGGAACGTTCCCCACTGGGCCCCGGCCGGGATCGCCGGAGTCTGCTCCATGGTGGCGATGATCGGGGCGGCCTTCTGGTCCCGGAGCGCGTAATACAGCCGCGGCATGATCGGGAAGTGGAAGGCCATGTGGCATTCGGGGCGCAACCCGCCGTCGCCGTCCGGCTGGCCGAAGTATTCCACCACCTCGTGTGGCAGCTGGTTGGCTTCGGCGATGATCACGCGGCCGGGGTATTCCGTGTCCACCAGTGCGCGCAGGTCCTGCAGGAAGGCGTGCGTTGCGGGCAGGTTCTCGCAGTTGGTCCCGTCTTCCTCGAACAGGTACGGGATGGCGTCCGCGCGGAAACCGTCAATCCCCTGGTCCAGCCAGAAGCGCACGACGTCGAACAAAGCCTCGATCACCTTGGGGTTCTCGAAGTTCAGGTCCGGCTGGTGGCTGAAGAAGCGGTGCCAGTAGAACTGCCGGCGGATCGGGTCGAACGCCCAGTTCGAATCCTCGCTGTCCACGAAGATGATCCGCGCGTCCTGGTATTTCTCGTCCGTGTCGGACCAGACATAGAAGTCTCCGTACGGCCCCTCCGGGTCCCGCCGGGACTGCTCGAACCAGTCGTGCTTGTCCGACGTGTGGTTTATCGGCAGGTCGATGATCACCCGGACGCCGCGGGCGTGGGCCTCGGCGACCAGGCGTTTGAAGTCGCCGATGGTGCCGAACTCGTCCAGCACGTCGAAGTAGTCCGCGACGTCGTACCCGCCGTCCCGCAGCGGGGACTTGAAGAACGGCGGGATCCACAGGCAGTCGACGCCCAGCCACTGCAGGTAGTCGAGCTTGTCGATCAGCCCGGAGAAGTCGCCCGATCCGTCCCCGTTGGAGTCGGCGAAGCCCCGCAACAGCACCTCGTAGAACACTGCCTTGCGGTACCAGTGGGGGTCATGCGTCAGCCCCGGAGCGTGCAGCTGGAAGGGGCCGGCCATCAGCGGTTCCTTCGGACGTGCAGGATGTGGGCGGGTTCCACGTGTGCGTCCAGCCGCACGTAGTTGTGTTCGCCCCAGCGCCAGCTCTGCCCGCTGAGCAGGTCATCGACCCAGAACGTGCCGTCGTCGTTAAGGTCCTCCTCCCGCAGCCCCAGCGCCGCCAGGTCCAGCGAGACCGTCGATTCGCGCGCGCTGTGCGGGTCCACGTTGACGACGACGATGATCGTGTCCCGCCCGCCGCCGTGGCTTTCGGGCAGGTGCGCCTTGTGCTTGGAGTACACCACCGTGGCCGGGTCGGTGCTGCGGTGCACGGTGAGGTTGCCCAGGTCGCCCAGCGCCGGGTGGGCCCGCCGGATGGAATTGAGCCGGGTCAGGTACGGGGCGAGCGAGCGCCCTTCGGCCTCCGCGGCGGCGAAGTCGCGGGCCTTGTATTCGTACTTTTCGTTGTCGATGTATTCCTCGGCGCCCGGCCGGGCCACGTGCTCGTAGAGTTCGTAGCCGGCGTAGACGCCCCAGAGCGGGCTGGCCGTGGCCGCCAGCACGGCCCGGACCTTGAACCCGGCGGGGCCGCCGTACTGCAGGTACTCGGTGAGGATGTCCGGGGTGTTGACGAAGAAGTTCGGCCGGAAGAACGGCGCCGTCTCGTGGCTGATCTCGGTGAAGTACTCCTCGATCTCTTCCTTGGTGTTGCGCCAGGTGAAATAGCTGTAGGACTGCTGGAAGCCCGCGCGGCCCAGCGCGTGCATCATGGCCGGCCGGGTGAAGGCCTCGGCCAGGAACACCACCTCGGGGTGCTCGCGGTTCACCGTGCCGATCAGCCATTCCCAGAACCACAGGGGCTTGGTGTGCGGGTTGTCCACCCGGAAGATCTTCACGCCGTGCGAAATCCACAGCTTCACGATCCGCAGGACCTCTTCGGACAGGCCGCGCGGGTCGTTATCGAAGTTCAGCGGATAGATGTCCTGGTACTTCTTCGGCGGGTTCTCGGCGTAGGCAATCGTGCCGTCGGCCCGCGTGGTGAACCATTCCGGATGCTCGGTGGCCCACGGGTGGTCCGGGGCGGCCTGCAGCGCCAGATCCAGGGCCACCTCCATGCCGAGCGCCTCGGCGGCGGCCACGAAGGCATCGAACTGCTCAAATCCGCCCAGGTCCGGGTGGATCGCGTCATGCCCGCCGTCCTTGGATCCGATGGCCCACGGCGATCCGGGGTCGCCGGGCCCGGCGGTCAGCGTGTTGTTCGGTCCCTTGCGGTTGACCTCCCCGATCGGATGGATGGGCGGCAGGTACACCACGTCGAAGCCCATGGCCGCGACGGCCGGAAGCCGCTCGGCCGCCGTCGTGAAGTCGCCGGAGGTCCAGCGCCCGTTCGCCGGGTCGTAATGCGCGCCCTCGGAGCGCGGGAAGAATTCGTACCAGGCGCCGCGGCCGGCCCGTTCACGCTCAACCAGGATGGGGTACCGCTTCGAGGGGCTGACCAGGCTGCGGATCGGATGGCTGTTCACGGCGTCCAGCACGGCGTCCGAGGTTCCTGCGGCCAAACGTTCATGCACGGTGAGCGATCCGTCGGCGAGCGCGGCGGCGGCGTCGCGCAGCACCTGCGCGTTGCCTTCCGGCCGCCCGCCCTGGCCCGCGGCCTGCTCCAGCAGCAGCCGGCCCTCGGCCAGCATGAGGTCCACATCCACGCCGGCGGCGATTTTCACCTCGGCGTTGTGCCGCCAGGTGGCGTAATTGTCTCCCCAGCCTTCCACGTGGAAGGTCCAGAGGCCGGTGCCGGTGGGCCGGAGGGTCCCGTGCCAGCGGTCGGTGCCGGGCGCGCCGGGCGTCAGCCTTGCCCGCTGGACGGGCCGGCCGTCCGGGTCGAACAGCACCGCGGTCGCGCCGATCTTGTCGTGCCCCTCGCGGAAGACGGTGGCGGCTACCTCCAGGTCCTCGCCCGGTATCGCCTTGGCCGGAAACTCGCCGCCGCCGACCACGGGCCAGACGTCGACCACCGGGATCCGGCCGAACTTCAGGCGGGGGGCTGGCTGGGTCGTACTCTGCTCCTGCATCGAAGTCGTCACAAGACAGACGTTAGCGAGATTCCTTCCCGATTGCGAAGGATCCCCACGCCCTGCGACCGGGTTGACGGCCAGTTCGACGCGCATTCACCCGCCGGCCATCAACGGCGCAGGGGATCTGCGCTAGCCTAGGCCGGGTGAAGGCAATCCGCAGATTTACTGTCCGAACTGTCCTCCCCGAGAGCATTGCTCCGTTGGCCCGCTTGGCCGGCAACCTCCGCTGGTCCTGGCACCGGCCCACCCAGCAACTCTTTGAACAACTGGATCCTCAGGCCTGGTCCGAGGTGCGCCAGGATCCCGTCGCCCTGCTCGGCTCGTTCACCCGCGAACGGCTGCGGGCGCTGGCCGACGACCGGGACGTCGTCGCGCGGGTGCGGGAACTGGACGCCGACCTGGAGCAGTACCTGACCGAGGACCGCTGGTACCAGACGCTGGGAGCGGACGCACCGGCGTCGATCGCCTATTTCTCCCCCGAGTACGGCATCTCCCATGTGCTCCCGCAGTACTCCGGCGGCCTGGGCATCCTGGCCGGCGACCACCTGAAGGCCGCGTCCGACCTGGGCGTGCCGCTGGTGGGCGTGGGCCTGCTCTACGCCGCCGGCTACTTTAAGCAGTCGCTGAGCCGCGACGCCTGGCAGCAGGAGACGTACCCCGTCCTGGACCCGGACGGCCTGCCGCTGACGCTGCTGCGCGAGCCGGACGGGCAGCCGGCCCAGGTCACGCTGCCGCTGCCGAACGGCCGCAGGCTCGGCGCCTACATCTGGCGCGCCGACGTGGGCCGGGTGCCGCTGCTGCTGCTGGACTCCAACATCCCGGGCAACGACGAGGCCGCCCGCGGCATCACCGACCGGCTCTACGGCGGGGGCGGCGACCACCGCCTGCAGCAGGAACTGCTGCTGGGCATGGGCGGCGTGAAGGCGCTGCGCATCCACCAGCGGCTCACGGGCGCCCCGGCGCCGGAGGTCTTCCACACGAACGAAGGGCACGCGGGCTTCCTGGGCATCGAACGCATCCAGGAGCTGGCGGCCGCCGGGCTGACGTGGGACGAGGCCTTGGCCGCCGGCCGCGCCAACACCGTGTTCACCACGCACACGCCGGTGCCCGCGGGCATCGACCGGTTCGACAAGGCGCAGATCCAGCATTTCTTCAGCGCCGGCCTCGCCCCGGACGTGCCCACCGCGAAGATCCTGGAACTCGGCGACGAGAATTACGACGGCGGAGATCCGTCCAAGTTCAACATGGCCGTGATGGGCCTGCGGCTGGCGCAGCGGGCCAACGGTGTGGCCAAGCTGCACGGTGTGGTCTCCCGCGGCATGTTCTCCGGGCTCTGGCCGGGCTTCGACCAGGAGGAAGTGCCGATCACCTCGGTGACCAACGGCGTGCACGTGCCGACCTGGGTGGACCCGCGGATCGCCGAGTACGCGCGGTCGGCGTTCGGCGACGAGCCGGTGATCGCCCGCCAGTGGGACCGGGTCTACGACGTGTCCGACGAGGACATCTGGGCGCTGCGCCGAAGCCTGCGGACGGCCCTGATCGAGGATGTCCGCCGCCGGCTGCGGGCCGCCTGGAAGAAGCGCGGGGCCGCGGACGCGGAGCTGGCGTGGACCGACGCCGTGCTGGACCCGGACGTGATGACCATCGGTTTCGCCCGCCGGGTGCCGACCTACAAGCGGCTGACCCTGATGCTGCGCGACCCGGCCCGGCTCAAGGCGCTGCTCCTGCACCCGAAACGGCCCATCCAGCTGGTCATCGCCGGCAAGTCCCACCCTGCGGACGAACAGGGCAAGCGGATGATCCAGGATCTGGTCCGCTTCACCGACGACCCGGAGGTCCGGCACCGGATCGTGTTCCTGCCCAACTACGACATCGCCATGGCCCGCACGCTGTTCCCGGGCTGCGACGTGTGGCTGAACAACCCCCTGCGCCCGCTGGAAGCCTGCGGGACGTCCGGCATGAAGGCGGCCATCAACGGCGGGCTGAACCTCTCCGTGTTGGACGGCTGGTGGGACGAGATGTACGACGGCGACAACGGCTGGGCGATCCCGACGGCGAACCCGTCCACTGATGCAGGGACCGCGGACATGTTCAGCGCGGACGATCGGGACGATATCGAAGCAGCCGCGCTCTACGACCTGATCGAGCACCACGTGGCGCCCCGCTTCTATGCCGCCGAGGTCTCCGAGGGCGCGGGGGCGGCCGGCCCGTCCCAGCCGATAGCCGACGATGCCGTACCGCACCAGTGGATCGCCATGATCAAGCACACGCTGGCCAATCTGGGTCCGGCGGTTTCCGCCGAACGGATGCTGCATGACTATGTGGAGCAGCTGTACCGTCCCGCCTGGGCATCCGGCCGGACGGCCCGGGCCGACGATTTTGCGGCGGCGAAGGAACTGGCGGCGTGGACCAGCCGTGTGCATGCGGCCTGGGCCGACGTGTCGGTGGAGCACGTGGACTCGCTCGGCATCACGGATGAGCCGCAGATCGGCGAATCGCTGACGGTCAATGCCTATGTCCGGCTCGGCTCGCTGGCGCCGGACAGCGTCACCGTCCAGGTGGTGCATGGCCAGGTCACCGAAAACGACGACCTCGCCCAGACCTCCAGTGACGAACTTGCCCTCGCCGAACAGCTGGGCGATGGCCGCTATCTCTTCACCGGCCCGGTCACCATCGACCGATCCGGGTCGTTCGGGTACAGCGTGCGGGTGCTGCCCAAACACCCGGCGTTGGCAAACCATGCCGAACTCGGACTGGTGTCCAACGCCACCGGCTGATCCACGGGCAGCGCCCGTTGCCGCTCGCGCCCGTCGCCCGCCCGGGCGGCGGGCGCGAGCGGCAACAGAACGGCTGAAACGTAGCTATCCGACAGTTTCTTTAAATCGGCCGGGACCCCCCGTTTCATGCCGGATTAGAGCGGAAATGTGCTGCTTCGTACGTCCTTCTGTGTGACTCACCCCTTTATTATCAGCATGCTGACTAATAGCATGAGGGTGTTCCGTCCGAATGGACTACGAAGGAGGCGAACATGGGCACGAGTACCGAGCGGGAGGCACCACCGCCGGACCACGGGGACAAGCCGCAGCAACCGCAGCAAGTAAAAAAGTCTTCGTGGAAGTACATCCTCCGCAAGACCATTCGGGAGTTCTCCGACGACAACTGCACCGATCTTGCGGCGGCGCTCACGTACTACGCGGTGCTGTCCCTGTTCCCCGGCCTGCTGGCGCTGGTTTCCATCCTGGGCTTGGTAGGGCAGGCGGAACAAACCACCAACGCCATGATGAACATGCTGGGGCAGGTAGCACCCGGCCAGGCCGTTGATGTCATCCGCCAGCCGATCCAGCAGCTCGCCACTTCCCAGGGAGCCGGGCTGGCGTTCGTCGTCGGCCTCGTCGGCGCGATCTGGTCGGCATCCGGTTATGTCACCGCCTTCGGCCGGGCCATGAACAGGATCTACGAGGTCGAAGAAGGCCGCCCGTTTTGGGTGCTCCGCCCGATGATGCTGTTGGTGACCCTCGTGG
The DNA here is from genome assembly GCF_059091865.1 of Arthrobacter sp. B0316-1-20. Classification (NCBI taxonomy): domain Bacteria; kingdom Bacillati; phylum Actinomycetota; class Actinomycetes; order Micrococcales; family Micrococcaceae; genus Arthrobacter; species Arthrobacter sp. B0316-1-20. The sequence goes on from NZ_JBNHHC010000009.1 coordinate 12,044, forward strand.
TGCTGCTGTTGGCCGTCCTGACGCTGCTGATGCTGGTCGTGTCCGGCCCGGTGGCGGAGGCGATCGGCTCGGTGATCGGACTCGGCGAGGCGGCAGTGACCGCCTGGAACATCGCCAAGTGGCCGGTCGTCGTCATCTTCGCCGTGGTGATCGTGGCCGTGTTGTACTACGCGACGCCTAACGTGAAGCAGCCGAAGTTCCGCTGGATGAGCCTGGGCGCCCTGGTCGCGCTGATCGTGCTGGCCCTGGCGACCTTGGGCTTCGCCTTCTACGTAGCCAACTTCGGCAACTACAACGCGACCTACGGAGCCATCGGCGGGGTGATCGTCCTGCTGCTGTGGTTCTGGCTTGCCAACCTCGCCCTGCTGTTCGGCGCAGAGTTCGATGCCGAGACCGAACGCGGCCGCGAACTGCAGGCCGGCATGGCCGCCGAAGAAAACATCCAGCTTCCGGTCCGCGATAACCGCAAGATCGAGAAGAATGCCGAGAAGGAAGAGGAGGACATTGCACGGGGGCGCGATCTGCGCCGCGAGCACGCGCATTCCCACGAGGAATCCCGTGAGCATAGCTGACCAAGATCAGGACTGACAGGAAGAACCCGACTAGGAAAAGGAATTGCCATGACCACGAATCCACATTCCGGCAGTTACGACGAGGGCGCTCCCGTTTACCCCACAGGTGGCACGGCCGTACCGCCGCCGTCGAACCCGCCCTCAACCGGCCAGTCCAGGAGCGAAACCGCCAAGACCGAGGCACGGGAAGTAGGGCGCGAAGGGGCCGAAGCCGGCCAGCACGTTGCGCAGACGGCCAAGGACGAGGCAAAGCAGGTGGCGTACGAAGCCAAAGACAAGGCCCGCAACCTGATGTCCGAACTGGGCGACGGTGTCCGCGGCCAGGCCAACACGCAGCAGCAACGCGTGGCTTCGGGGCTGCGGTCCATCGGGGAGGAGCTAAACTCCATGGCCCGCAACTCGGAACAGTCCGGACCGGCGACCCAGTTGGTCAGCCAGGTGGCGGGCCGGGCCGACTCAGTCGCAGGATGGCTCGAGAACCGCGACCCGGGATCCCTGCTGGACGAGGTCAAGCGTTTTGCCCGCCGGCGGCCCGGAGCCTTCCTGGCGATCGCGGCGGGGGCCGGCGTCTTGGCCGGGCGCCTGACCAAGGGCCTGACCGCCGACAGCGGAGCAGGCAGCGGCTCCATGACCGGCAGGAGCGTGGGCACGCACCGTGCAACCACCGGTTCCGTCTACGACACGGCAGGAACGGGCAGCTATGAGGCCCAAAGCGCCGCCGGCTTCGCGGCGCCGGGAGCGCAGACGGGTTCCGCCCTCGGCGGCGCCCCGGCACAGCCCGAAACCACCTACCCTGTGGGCGAACCGCCCGTCGGTGGCCGCGGCACCGCGATCCCGGAGCGGAACCCCTATGAGGACGGAGGGACTCGATGAGTCACCAGCAAATGCCGGGCCCGAGCAATCAACGCGTGCCCGGCCAGGATGGCGCCGAGCCAACGCGAGCGGAAATCAAGGCCGAGAACGAATCCTTGGGCGATCTGCTCAGCCAGGTCAGCAAGGACATCTCCGTCCTGATGCGCCAGGAGGTGGAGCTGGCCAAGGCCGAACTCAAGGAGACCGGCACCAAAGCCGGCAAGGGCGCGGGCCTGCTGGGCGGAGCCGGCGTGGCCGGCCACTTCGTCCTCCTGTTCCTGTCCCTGGCCCTGTGGGCGCTCATCGCCGGCGGGGTCGGGTGGGCCTGGTCCGGCCTGATTGTGGCAGTCATCTGGGCCATCATCGCGGCCATTCTGTATTCGGTTGGCCGCAAGCAGCTGAAGACGGTCGAAGGCATGCCCCGGACCACCGAGTCAGTGAAGCAGATTCCGGAAACATTGAAGCCAAGTGAGGAAGCGCTATGAGCCAGTCACCCGAAGAAATCCGAGCCGACATCGAACGTACCCGCGCCCGGCTGGGCACGGATGTGGACGCCGTGGCGGAAAAAGCGTCGCCGTCGAACATCGTCCACCGGCAGACGGACAAAGTGAAGGATTCCGTGGGCCGCGTCAAGGAGAAGATCATGGGCGCGGCTGACGACGCCACCGGCGGCACCCGCTCCATGATGCACGACGCCGGCGAGATGGCCAGCGACGCCCCGCACCAGCTTGCCCGCAAGACCGAGGGCAACCCGGTGGCGGCCGGCCTGATCGCGTTCGGCGCCGGCTGGCTGCTGTCCTCGCTGTTCCCGGCCAGCCGGGTGGAGCAGCAGGCAGCCGACAAGGTCAAGGAACAGGCCGAACCGGTGGTGCAGGAAGTCAAGGACTCCGCCCGCCAGGTGGCCCAGGACATGAAGGAGCCGGCCCGCGAGGCAGCCGAAGACCTGAAGTCCTCGGCCCAGGACTCGGCGGGCAGGGTGAAGTCCGAAGGAGCGTCCGCCGCCGAGGACGTGAAGGCACGGGCCCAAGAGGCCCGCGGCAACGTCCAGGAGGAGCCCCGGCAGATCTGACCCCTGGGTGCACGCCGGCTAACGGCCGGCATGCCGGCGCCGGGAAGGCTTTGAGGGCCTTCCCGGCGTCGGCTGCGTTAAGTCAGGAGCGGTAGACGGAGAGGCTGTTGGCGGCCACTATGTCCTTCTCGCCGCTGCGGACCTTGGCGCCGCGCCGCTGCTCCTCGGAATGCGAGGTGGTGTAGAGCAGTTCGAACACGTGGTTCCCGCCGCGGTGCTTGCCGAAGTCCTGCAGCGCGTGCGGGGCCGGCATCACGATTTTCTGCGGCTGGCACGCCCCGTTGATCACCAGCAGACCATCGATCACACCCTGCGGCGATCCCATCAGCAGCTGGACCAGGCGGCAGTCCGGGTTGTTCCAGTCGTCCGGAGTCATCGGTTCGCCGTCGGCGTTGAACCAGAGCAGGTAGGAACTGTCCGCCCGTGCCGGGTAGTTATACGGCTGGTGCGCCAGAAAGGACCGGCGGATCTGGATAAGCCGGCGGGTGGCATCGAACATCCGGTGTTCGCGCTCGTCCAGCTGCCAATTGGTCCAGGCCAGCTCGTTGTCCTGGCAGTATGCGTTGTTATTTCCCTGCTGGCTGCGGCCGATCTCGTCGCCGGCGCAGATCATGGGCACCCCGAGCGACAGCAACAGGGTAGCCATCAGGTTACGCGCGCTCCGGTCCCGGGCGTCGAGGACCCGGCCGTCCCCCGTGTGCCCCTCGACGCCGTGGTTGTAGCTGCGGTTATGGTCGTGGCCGTCGCGGTTTTCTTCGCCGTTGTTTTCGTTGTGCTTGCGGTTGTACGCCGTCAGGTCGGCAAGGGTGAAGCCGTCGTGGGCGGTCACGAAATTCAGCGAGGCCAGCGCGGTGCGGCCGGAACCGGCGAACAGCTCGGTGGAGCCGGCCAGGCAATCTGCCAGCCGCGCCACAGTCCCGGCCTGCCCGCCGCCCGCCAACGCGGCCTGGTCCGCCAGCCAGAAATCGCGGACGGTGTCGCGGAAGCGGTCGTTCCAGTCGGCCCAGCCCGGCGGGAAGTGCCCCGTCTGCCAGCCGCCGTCGCCGACGTCCCACGGTTCCGAGATGAGCTTTGCCCCGGACAGCACCGAGTCGGCGCCCACGGCCACCAGGAACGGATGGCGGGGATTGAAATGGTTGTTTCCGTCGCGGGCCAGGGACACCGCCAGGTCGAAGCGGAACCCGTCGATGTGGAACTCTTCCACCCAGTAGCGGAGCGAGTCGAGGGCCAGCTGGATCACGCGCGGCTCGTTGAAGTCCATGGTGTTGCCGCAGCCGGTGGTGTCCAGGTAATTCCCGTTGCCGTCGTGCCGGTAGTACACGTGGTCCGCCAGCCCCCGGAAGGAATACGTGTCCTGGTCCTTGCCGCCCTCGGCCGTGTGGTTGTAAACCACGTCCAGGACCACCTCGAGTCCGGCGGCGTGCAACTGCTTGACCATGGTGCGGAACTCGTCCTGCACGGCCCGCGGTCCGGCGGCCTGCGCCGCGGCGGTGGCGTAGCCCGGCCAGAGGGCGAAGAAGCCGAGCGTGTTGTAGCCCCAGTAGTTGGCCAGGCCCAGGTTTTGCAGGTGTGGTTCGTCCAGGTGGTAGTGCACCGGCAGCAGCTCCACCGTGGTGATCCCCAGCTCCAGCAGGTACTCGACCATCACCGGGTGCGCCAGCCCGGCGTAGGTGCCGCGCAGTTCCTCCGGGATGTCCGGGTGCAGCATGGTCTGGCCCTTCACGTGGCACTCGTACACCACGGTGTCCCGCCACGGCACGTGCGGCCGGGCGTCGTTCCCCCAGTCGAAGCCGCCGGTGACGTACACCGAGCGCAGCACACCGCCGTCGTCGTCGATGGCGCGGCCGTAGGGGTCCAGCAGCAGCTGCCCGGACGCCGGCAGTTCCTCGCCGTGGGGCCAGAAGGCGTACCGGCTGCCGGCCTCGAGTCCCTCGACCGTGCCGTGGTGGACGCCGTCGGTGAGCGCCGTCAGCTCGACGCGCCGCCAGGCGCCCGCCGCGTCCTGAAAGTGCACGTCCACCGAACCGAAGTCGGGGGCGAAGACCGCCACGTTGACCGCGCCGGGAATCGGCGGCAGGCCCGGGGCGGCGTCGCTCACGCCGAGCGGGAAGGCACGCGAAAGCCGGGCCTGGCGCGTCGGACGCTCAGGGGAAAGGCTCTTGGCGTGACGGGCCACAACGGTCCACCTGCTCCTAGCGCGCGCGCTGCCGCGAAATCTCGTACAGGCTGATGCCCACGGCCATGGAAGCGTTGAGCGACTCCATCGCCGAGTCGATCGGGATGGAGACGATCTGGTCGCAGTGTTCGCGGACCAGCCGGGACAGGCCCTTGCCCTCGGATCCCACCACGAGGCACACCGGTTCGGTGGCCAGCGACAGGTCCGGCAGCGAGACGTCGCCGCCGCCGTCCAGGCCGAGCACGAAGATGCCCAGCTGCTGGAAAGCCTTGAGCGTATTGGTCAGGTTGCCCGCCTTGGCCACCGGCACGCGCACCGCCGCGCCGGCGCTGGTCTTCCATGCGGAGGCCGTCATCCCGACCGAGCGGCGCTCGGGCACGATCACGCCGTGGCCGCTGAAGGCCGAGGCCGAACGGATGATGGCGCCGAGGTTGCGCGGGTCGGTGATGCCGTCCAGGGCCACGAACAGCGGGGCGTTGTTGATGTAGCCCTTCTTGAACTTGGCCATGGTTTCCTCGGCCAGTTCCAGGGCGTCCTGGTAGTCATAGGGCGGGATCTGCAACACCAGGCCCTGGTGGACGGCGTCATCGGTCATCCGGTCCAGTTCCGGCTTGTGCGATTCGAGCACCGGAATGCCGCGTTCGGCGGCGATCTTCAGGGATTCCCTGACGCGGTCGTCCATCTCGATCCGGACCCCTACGTGCAGCGCCTTGGCGGGGACGCCGGCGCGCAGGGCTTCCACCACGGAGTTGCGTCCGGTCACCATCTCGCCGGCGGACTTGCCGCGGCGGGGCGCCGGGCCGCGCTGGCCGGCCGGACGCTTGGCGGCCGACCGTTCGGAGAGCTGCTTGGTGCGGTACGCCTTGTGGTACGGGCGGTCTTCGGCCTTCGGGGTCGGCCCCTTGCCTTCGAGCGCCTTGCGCCCGTGTCCGCCGGTTCCGGCGGTGGGTCCCTTTTTGGACTTGCGCACCGCTCCGGGGCGAGGTTTGTTGGCCATCGAAAAACTACCTTTGTGTTGGGGAAGATACGTTCCCACGCGCGGCGCACCGGCTGTGAGCGGCAGGCCCGACGGGAATCGTCTGCTTTAAAGGGTACCGTCCAACGGTGCGGGCTGCCGTCAGCCGAGATTCCAGCTGGCGCCCTCGGCCGAATCCTCCACCACGATCCCGGCGGCCGCCAGGGTGTCGCGGATGGCATCGGCGCGGGCCCAGTCCTTCGCCTCGCGGGCCAGCCGACGCTCCTCCAGTTGCGCGCTGACCAGCACGTCCAGGGCCTGAAGGGCCGCGGGGTCCGCGCCGCCGCTGCTCCAGTGCGGATCCAGCGGGTTGATGTACAGCACGTCGGTCATCGCCATGACCTGGTGCAGCGCGCGTGTGGCCGCCTCCTTGTCGCGGGCGTCCAACGCGGTGTTTCCGGACCGCACCGTTTCATGGACCACTGCCAGCGCCTGCGGCACGTTGAGGTCGTCGTCCATGGCCGCGGCGAAAGCCTCCGGGACGCGTTCGGTCACGACCAAGCCGAACTGCTCGCCGTAGAGGAACTTCAGCGCCCGCTGCATGAATCCCTCGATCCGCTCCACCGCGGCGCCCGCTTCCGCCAGCGAGCCGGGGTTGTAGTCCAGCGCGGACCGGTACTGGGCCTGGCCCAGGTAGTAGCGGACCACCAACGGCCTGGCGTCCTGGAGCATCTCCGCGGGGGTGATGATGTTACCGATGGACTTGGACATCTTCTCGCCCTCGAAGGTGACCATGCCGTTGTGCATCCAGAAGTTGGCGAACCCATGCCCGGCCGCCCGGGACTGGGCCATCTCGTTCTCGTGGTGCGGGAACCGCAGGTCCAGCCCGCCGCCGTGGATGTCGAACTCGGTGCCCAGGTACTTGGTGACCATGGCCGAGCACTCCAGGTGCCAGCCAGGGCGGCCGGCTCCCCACGGGCTGGACCAGCTGGCCGTCTCCGGCTCGCCGTCCTTGTGTCCCTTCCAGAGCGCGAAGTCGCGCGGATCCTTCTTGCCGCGCGGGCCGGCGTCGGGCGCCGCCTGCATGTCCTCGATCCGCTGATGCGTCAGCGAGCCGTATTCCGGCCACGAGCGCACATCGAAGTACACGTCGCCGGAATCGTCCAGCGCCGGGTAGGCGTGGCCGCGGTCGATCAACTGCTGGATCAGGCGGTGCATCTCCGGAATGTGGCCGGTGGCGCGCGGTTCGTAGGTGGGCCGTTCCACGCCCAGGATGTCGTAGGCCTTGGCGAATTCCTGCTCGTAGCGGTAGGCCAGCGCCCACCACGGCTCGTTCGGCACCGGCACCATCGGGTCTTCGGCCGCGCCGGGGCGGAAGGATTCGGCGGACTTGACCAGGATCTTGTCGTCGATGTCCGTCACGTTGCGCACTACCGTGACGTCATACCCGCTGTAGCGCAGCCAACGGGTGAGCTGGTCGAAGGCGATGGCCGAACGGATATGGCCGACGTGCGGATCGCCCTGCACCGTGGCCCCGCAGTAGTAGAGCCCGGCCTTGCCGGGGGCCAGCGGGACGAAGTCGCGGACTTGCGCGGTGGCGGTGTCATAGAATCTCAGGCTCACCGCTCTAGCCTAGCCGCGGCCGCCACGCCGGTGCGAACGCACCCTGCTACGGCAGCTTCACGACGACGGCGGTGGCCACCGCCGCGATCCCCTCGCCGCGGCCGGTGAATCCCAGCCCGTCGCTGGTGGTCGCCGAAACGCTGACCGGCGCACCGGCGGCCTCACTGAGCACCGCCTCGGATTCGGACCGGCGCGGCCCGAACTTGGGGCGATTGCAGACCAACTGGACCGCGATATTGCCAATCTCGAACCCCGCCTCGCGGACGATCCGCGCCGCTTCTGACAGCAACCGGACCCCCGAGGCGCCGGCGTACTCGGCACGGTCAGTGCCGAAGTGCGTGCCGAGGTCTCCGATCCCGGCCGCGGAAAACAGCGAATCCGCGGCGGCGTGGGCGGCGGCGTCTCCGTCGGAGTGGCCGGCCAGGCCTCGCTCCCCCTCCCACAGCAGGCCGCCCAGCCACAACGGCTGCGGGTCGGAGTCCGGGGCGAAAGCGTGGACGTCCACACCGATTCCGGTGCGCGGGAGGGGAAACGGGAAGTCGGGCACGGTCAGCCTTTCATGACGGGTCGGGGCCGGCCGGCGGCCAGCAGGGCCTCCGCCACGGTCAGATCCAACGGCGTGGTGATTTTCAAGGCCCGTGCGGAGCCGGGCACCAGCATCACGTCGATGCCGTGACGCTCCAGTAACAGGGCTTCGTCGGTGATGGCGGCGGCCTCCTCGGGGGCCATGCCCGCCAGGCTCCGGTGCGCCACCGCCAGGGTTGCCGCGTCGAACCCTTGCGGTGTCTGGACGGCGCGCAGCCGGGTGCGGTCCACGGTGGCCGCCACCTTCTCGGACGAGATTTCTGCCCCGGCGCCGGTGCTCGGCGCGGCCTCCTTGATGGTGTCCACCACCGGCACCGCCGGAACGACGGCGCGCGCGCCGGCCGCCAGCGCGGCGGCGACCCGTTCGAAGACCTCGGGCGGGGTCAGCGCCCGGGCCGCGTCGTGCACCAGGACCCCGGACATGCCGTCGCCCAGCCCGCGGAGCGCGGCGGCGACCGAGGCGGCCCGGGTGGCACCGCCGTCGACCGCGGAGATCGGGGTGTGGGGATACTGCGCGGCGAAGCCACCGCAGAGCTGCCGCAGGGCGGTGTCGCCGGGCGGGACGGCCACACAGATCCGTGACGCGATGCCGGCCGCCAGCACTCCCCGCAGCGCGTGGGAGAGGATCGGTTCGCCGGCCAACGGGACCTGGGCCTTGGGCAGGCCGTAGCCGAGGCGGGTGCCCGAGCCGGCCGCCACGATGATCACGCCCAGGGACGTGCTTGCTGTGCTCACCCCTTTAGCCTAATGGGGCGCGGCCGGGCGGTTCGGCCACGAAAAAGCGGCCGGCTTCCAGTGCTGGACGCCGGCCGCTTGGAGCGTGGTCAGGAGGCGAGAACCTCGTCGAGGACCTCGGCTGCCTTGTCTTCGTCGGTCTTCTCCGCGAGGGCGAGTTCGGAAACCAGGATCTGGCGCGCCTTGGCCAGCATCCGCTTCTCGCCCGCGGAAAGGCCGCGGTCGTGGTCCCGGCGCCACAGGTCGCGGACAACTTCCGCCACCTTAATGACATCGCCGGAGGCCAGCTTTTCCAGGTTCGCCTTGTAGCGGCGGGACCAGTTGGTCGGTTCCTCGGTGAACTCGGCACGGAGCACATCGAACACATGCTCGAGGCCTTCCTTGCCCACCACATCGCGGACGCCGACCAAATCCACGTTTTCCGCCGGTACTTCAATCGTCAGATCGCCCTGGGCAACCCGGAGCTTGAGATACATCTTCTCTTCACCTTTGATGGTGCGCATTTTGATCTCTTCGATCTTTGCGGCACCGTGGTGAGGGTAAACAACTGTCTCGCCGACCTCAAATACCATCTGTAGTATCCCCTTTCCCGACCACCAGTTTATCACGGATGGTTTGGCCACTTCCGCGAGTTTGCAGGCCTCTACGCCCGTCCGAGCGTTAGAATGCCGCGCTTTGCCCCCTTGACGGATAGCGGATTTGGTGCTTCGCCCGCGGGTACCTACCGGCGTCGAATCCTACTTTTCACCGGTTTGCCGATAGGCTAGGCGAGGCAAGCTGCCTAGATCTGCAGCACCGCACCCTGACTTTGACTGAGGAGTTTCTGCCGTGAAGATTGCGCCGAAGAACCGTGTGCAGCGCACCCTTGTAGCAGGCGCCGCCGCGCTCACCCTGCTCGCATCGACCGGATGCGGCGCAATCAACGAACAGGCCACCACCAAGTCCTACTCCGCCAGCGACGGCATCGTGGCCAACGTCGGCTCGATCGGACTGCGCAACCTGCTGGTCGTCGCAGAGTCTGCCGACGCCCCCGCCCGTGTCCTCGGTACCGCCTTCAACACCTCCGATTCTCCCGTGCAGATGGCCCTGACCGGCCCGGGCAGCACCGCCACCGTCACCATCCCGGCAGACGGGAAGGTCATCTTCGAAGAGGATGAGAACGAGACCATCGTCGGCAGCCCGGGTGCCGCTCCCGGCGCCCTGGTGGACATCACCGTCCGCGTGAACAACGAGTCCGCCGACGTGCTGGTGCCGGTGCTCGACGGCACGCTGCCGGAGTACCGGGACTTCGTTCCGTCGGCCGAGCCCACGGAAACCGCGGCGCCTGCCGAGACCGCCTCACCGACAGACGGCGCCACGGAAGAGCCGACCGGCGAGCCCGCCGAAGAGGCCGGCGCCTAACCCTGCCATCGCTTCACAAAAGGCCGGGCCGCTTCCCTTTCGGGAAGCTGCCCGGCCTTTTGCCGTGCTGAGGCCCTCGGTTTACGGTTCGAACTTGTAGCCCAGCCCGCGCACGGTGACCAGGTAGCGGGGCGCGGAAGGATCGGGTTCGATCTTGCTGCGCAGCCGCTTGACGTGCACGTCCAGGGTTTTGGTGTCGCCCACGTAGTCGGAGCCCCATACGCGGTCGATCAGCTGCCCGCGCGTCAGGACCCGGCCGGAGTTGCGCAGCAGCATCTCCAGCAGTTCGAACTCCTTCAGCGGCAGCGACACCGGCTCGCCGTCCACGCTGACCACGTGCCGTTCCACGTCCATCCGCACCGGTCCGGCAGAGACTGCATTGGGCACCAGTTCTTCCGGTTCGGCCTGGCGGCGCAGTACCGCGCGGACCCGGGCCACCAGCTCGCGCGAGGAGTAGGGCTTGGTGACATAGTCGTCGGCACCGAGTTCCAGCCCCACCACCTTGTCGATTTCCGAGTCCTTGGCGGTGAGCATGATGACCGGAACGGCGGAGCGTTGCCGCAGCTGCCGGCACACCTCGGTTCCGGACTGTCCCGGCAGCATCAGGTCCAGCAGGACCAGGTCCGCTCCGGAGCGGTCGAACGCAACAATGGCGTCCAATCCGTTATCCACCACCTCGACTTCGAAGCCCTCTTTGCCCAACAGATAGCTCAACGGATCGCTCAGCGATTCTTCATCTTCGACGACCAGAATGCGGGTCAAGCACCGACTCCTTGTTCATGCGCCACACCGGCGCCCTGCGTGCGCGGCTCCACGGATTCTGTGGTGCCGCCGTCTTCCTGCTCCATTTCCGGCAGCCGCACGGTGAAGGTTGAGCCCTGTCCGGGCTGCGACCACACCGACACTTCCCCGCCGTGCTGGGAGATGACGTGTTTGACAATGCTCAGGCCCAGGCCGGTTCCCCCGGTTTGCCTCGAGCGGGCATCGTCGATCCGGTAGAACCGTTCGAAGATGCGGTCTTGCTGATCGGGGGTGATGCCCGGGCCCTGGTCGGTCACCGAGACAGTGGCCAGCCCTTCGCGCATGCGCAGCCCCACACCCACCTTGCTCCGTTCGGGCGCGTAGCGGATCGCGTTGTCGATCAGGTTCCGGAACGCGGTGGTCAGCAGTTCGGCATCGCCGAAGACCGGCCCGTCAATCTTCCCGCCCACCGACAGTTCGATGTGCCGGCTTTCGGCCATCAGCTTGTTGCGGTCCACGGCCTCGGCCACCACGGCATTCAGGTCCACCTCGGTACCGTCCTGCACCACGTCCGCGCCCTGCAGCCGGCTCAACTCGATGATGTCCTGCACCAGGGCGCCCAGCCGGCGCGACTCCTTGTGCATGCGGCCGGCGAAGCGGCGCACCGCTTCCTCGTCGTCGGCGGCGTCGTCGATGGCCTCGGCCAGCAGCGAGATGGCTCCGACCGGGGTCTTCAATTCGTGGGACACGTTGGCCACGAAGTCGTTGCGCATCGCTTCGGTGCGGGTTATCTCCGTCCGGTCATCGGCCAGCAGCAGGATGTACTCCTCGCCGATGGGTGCCACGCGCACCTGGACCACAATCGTGCCCTGGCCGAGCGGACCGCGCGGTAGCTCCAGTTGCCGCTCCTCGATCACGCCGTCGCGGCGCACTCGGGCGGTCAGGTCGAGCAACTCGGAATGCACCACGGTGTGCCCGCGGACCAAACCGAAGGCATAAGCGGCGGGGCTGGCCCGGACCACGCCGTCGATCGCGTCCACCACTACATAGGCGCGGCCGACGACGGACAGCACCTCGGCGGCACCGTCCGGCAGCGTCGGTTCGTCCACTTCCTGCAGGCGCCGCCGTTGGCGATCGCTCAGGCCGAAGGCGAGCACACCGAAGCTGCCCAGCACCAAGCCCACGAGCCCTGCCAGCAAGCCGAATATCAGTGGATCCACGCCTCTAGCTTAGGCGCAGCCGGGCACGTCCCAGGGCCGTTCCGGTAGCAATCGCCTCCCCGTTCAACTAACGTTCACTTGAGGTGGCGTAATAGTTCACCGCGGGCTGAGAGGGTATGAAGCCAGTGGGATGCTAGGACCCCTATGCTCCACGTACACAAGCGAAAGGACGCCAGTGCGCAAGGTTTTCCAGGCCGAACTCCATCAAGTCGGAGAGCAGCTGGTAGAGATTTCCCGGTTGGTCACCGAGGCGATGCAGAAGGCAACCACGGCGCTCGACACCGCCGACATCGATTTGGCCCAGGAAGTCATTGCCGCCGACGCCCGGATCGATTTCCTCCAGACGGACCTGGACGAGCGTTCCATCGACATCCTGGCGCTGCAGGGTCCGGTCGCCTCGGACCTGCGGATGATTGTCGGCGCCCTGCGGATGAGCGCCTCGCTGGAGCGGATGGGCGACCTCGCCCGGCACATCGCGCAACTGGTCCGGCTGCGTTATCCCGACCTCGTGATCCCCGCCTCGCTGCGCGACACGTTCCGGGAGTTCGCCGAGAAGGACATTGCGATCTCCGAGAAGCTGACCGAGCTGCTCGAGACCCGCGACCTGGACCTCGCCGCCCAGATCGACACGTACAACTCCCGCATCAATGAGCTGCATGCCGGCGTCTTCAAGGCGATTGCCGATCCGGCCTGGAACTCCTCCGGGCCGACCACCGTGGACGTCTCGCTGGCGAGCCGTTACTTCGAGCGTTTCGCCGACCACGGCGTCTCCGTGTCCCGCAAGGTGACCTACCTGGTCACCGGCGAGTGGCGTCCCAACGGCCAGTCCGTGTAACGCAGGACCTTAAGCAGGAAGGCCGGCTCCCCGCGGGGAGCCGGCCTTCCTGCTTAAGCGTGTGGCAACTTCTTGGCGTGTGGCTACTTCTTGCCCTGGTTCGCCACGGCCTGGATGGCTTCCGCCGCGGCCGCGGCATCCAGGTAGGTGCCGCCGGCGGTGACGGGCTTCAGGTTCTCGTCCAGCTCGTACACCAGCGGGATGCCGGTGGGGATGTTCAGCCCCGCGATGTCTTCGTCGCTGATGCCGTCCAGGTGCTTGACCAGGGCGCGCAGCGAGTTGCCGTGCGCGGCCACGAGCACGGTCTTGCCCGCCTTGAGGTCCACGGAAATGTCCGATTCCCAGTACGGCAGGAAGCGCTCCAGCACATCCTTCAGGCATTCGGTCCGCGGCACGGCGTCCCCCAGATCCGCGTAGCGGGGGTCGTTGACCTGCGACCATTCGCTGGCGTCGTCCAGGGCGGGCGGCGGCGTGTCGTAGGACCGGCGCCAGACCATGAACTGTTCCTCGCCGAACTCATTGCGGATCTGCGCCTTGTCCTTGCCCTGCAGGGCGCCGTAGTGGCGCTCGTTCAGCCGCCAGCTGCGCTTGACGTCGATCCAGCTGCGGTCGGCGGCCTCCAGCGCGAGGTTGGCCGTGACAATGGCCCGCTTCAGCCGCGAGGTGTACAGGACGTCGGGAAGCAGATTGTGCTCGACCAGCAGCTCGCCGCCGCGGTGCGCTTCCTTGCGTCCCAGGTCGGTCAGCGGGACGTCGACCCAGCCGGTGAACAGGTTCTTTTCGTTCCAGTCGCTCTGCCCGTGGCGCAACAGGACCAGCGTGTGTTTCGAGGTGGAAGTCATGGCTGCCATCCTAGCGGAGCACCGCACGGCACCGGCGGCAGCGGCATGACATTACGGAGTCAAACCCGGGGGCAGTCCCGCGATTCCCGCCAGTGACCTTGCGCACATCCGGCCCGTAGCGGCCTGTGCGGGCCCGCCGTGCCCCTATTCTTTTTTCTCGTGCCTCAGACGACCGCCGCCGCCAGCCGTCCCGTCCGCCGACCCATCGGCACGGCCACCCGCGGCACCACCAGTCCCAACCGGCTGCGCCGCGCGGACCGCTGGCTGGCCGGTCCGGCCGCCGGCTGCCTCCGCCGGTCGGCGGACCCGCTCGTCATCGACCTGGGCTATGGGGCGGCGCCAACCACCGCCGTCGAACTCCACCACCGCCTGTCCCGGGTGCGCCTCGACATTGAGGTGATCGGGATCGAGATTGAGCCGGCACGCGTCGCCGTGGCCAAGGCCTTGGAGCGGCCTGGCCTGACCTTCCGGCAGGGCGGCTTCGAAATCCCGGTGGCAGGCCGGCGGCCAGCGGTGGTCCGCGCGTTTAACGTGCTGCGGCAGTACCCGGAATCCGAGTACGGCGCGGCGTGGGACACGGTGCGGGGACGGCTGGCGCCGGGCGGGCTGTTCATCGACGGCACCTGCGATGAGATCGGCCGCCGCGCCACCTGGATCGCGGTGGCGCCGGAAGGGCCGCTCTCGCTGAGCATCTCGCTGCGGTTCGGCGCCTTCTGCCGGCCCTCCGAGGTGGCCGAGCGGCTGCCCAAGGCGCTGATCCACCACAATGTTCCCGGCGAGCGGGTGCACCGCTACCTGCAGGCGCTGGACCGCGCGTGGGCAGACGCGGCTCCGCTGGCCGCGTTCGGAACCCGGCAGCGCTGGCTGGCCATGTGCCAGAGGATGCACGACGCCGGGTGGCCGCTTCTCGACGGGCCGTCGAGGTGGCGGCTGGGGGAAGTCACCGTGGCGTGGCACGCCGTCGCGCCCGCGGGGTGAGTGAGGCAGAACCTACCAGGGGTAGGCGGACCCGCCGCCCTTGACCTCGATCAGGGCGGGCTTGACGTCCGCCAGGTACACGCCGGCAGCGGCAACGGCGGCCAGTTGGAAGATCATCCACGTGCCCAGGCCGCCGGCGCCCAACGCGGCCAGGGCCCCGACCGCCGTGGAGGCTGCCAGCACGCCAACCCAGAAGCCCTTGGTCTTCTTGAATGCGGCCTGGAAGTAGTCGGCCTTGCGGCCCACGCAATCCGCCAGCGCCCATATCTCGATCACCAGGGCGACCAGCCCCAGGACCGTGTAGAGCCAGTATTGGATGTCGTAGGCGAGTAGCACGGCTTAAGCCTAACCGGTGGGGGTGCGTTTCGGCAGCCTCACACGTCCGCCGCGGCGAGTGCCTGGTCCAGGTCCGCCCAGAGGTCGGCGGGGTTCTCGATTCCCACCGACAGCCGCAGCAGGTTCTCCGGAACGCTCCCGGGTTCGTTGACATGGCGGCGGCGCCGCTCGATCAGCGATTCCACGCCGCCCAGCGAGGTCGCCGGCAGCCACAGCCTGAGCGCGTCAATGACCTTGTCCGCGGCCGCCGCCCCGCCCTTGACCTGAATGGCGATGATGGAGCCGAAGCCGTCCATCTGCGCCGCTGCGCGGGCGTGCCCCGGGTCTTCGGGCAGGCCCGGGTAGCGCACGGCCTCCACGGCCCGGTGTTGCTGCAGTTTCCGGGCCAGCTCGCCGGCAGTGGCCTGGGAGCGTTCCACCCGCAGCGCCAGGGTCCGCACGCCGCGCAGTGCCAGCCAGGTCTCGAACGGTCCGGCGATGGCGCCGCGCAGCGACCGGTGCACCAGCAGCTTCGAGCGTAGGTCCTCGTCGGACGTCACGAGGGCGCCGAGCACCACGTCCGAATGGCCGGCCAGGTACTTCGTCACCGAATGCACGACGACGTCGACCCCCGCCGCCAGCGGACGCTGGCCCAAGGGTGTGGAGAAGGTGTTGTCCGCGACCACCAGGGCGCCGGCCGCGTGGGCAGCCCGGGCGAGCACCTCCACTTCGGCGATCTCGAGCATCGGGTTGGTCGGGCTTTCCAGCCAGAGCATGTCGGCGCCGGCCAACTGAGCCGTGACGGCGGCGGTGTCCGCGATGTCCACCGTGCGCAACTGCAGTTCCCCGCGCCCGGCCAGCTGCTCGGCAATGGCCAGGCTGCCCTGGTAGCTGTGCCGCGGCATCACCAGCACGCCGCCGGGAGGGAGCAGCGACAGCGCGGCCGAAACGGCCGCGAGCCCGGACGCGAAGACCAGTCCGGGCAGGGACGCGCCTTCCAACCCGGCCAGGGTTTCTTCGAACGGATCCCAGGTCGGGTTGGAGTAGCGGCCGTAGGCGCGGTCCCCCTGCACCACTTCGCCCCGGCCGAAGAACGTGGAGGACAACACCAGCGGCGGGTTGACCGGTGCGTCGTGGTCGCGGGGCGGCCGTCCGGAGGAAACCACAACGGTGTCCGGGGCGAGTTGCCCGGCATCCTGGCGGCCGTGGGAGAAGGCGTCGGTCATGAGAGCACATTAGTACCACCGCCATCCACACGCTAACTGTGACCGTCCCGCGGGCCCCGGCGATTCCCGCTAGGCTAATCAGGTGAGTTCCGACCGCCAGCCCGCCACCGCACGCGGCCTCTTTATCGCATTCGAAGGCGGGGACGGGGCCGGAAAATCAACCCAGGCCGCCGCCGTCGAACAGCGTCTGCAGGCGATGGGCCGGACGGTGCTCCGTACCCGGGAACCAGGCGGCACCCCCGTGGGGGAAAAGCTGCGCGCGCTGGTGCTCGAACACGGCCACGGCGAGATCGACGCCCGCACCGAGGCCCTGATCTTCTCCGCCTCCCGGGCCGCCCACGTGGAACAGGTCATTCGGCCGGCGCTGGAGCGCGGCGATGTGGTGGTCTGCGATCGGTTCATCGACTCCTCGGTGGCGTACCAGGGTGCCGGCCGCGGGCTCGGACTGGCGGCGGTGCGGGAGCTCAACCTGTGGGCCACGGACGGGCTGCTGCCCGACCTGACCGTGCTGCTGGACGTTGCCCCGCAGCAGGGCCGCGAGCGGCGCACGGCCGGGGATGCCGCCGAGGACCGGCTGGAGTCAGAGGCCGACGACTTCCACTCCCGGATCCGGGACGCCTTTGTGGAACTGGCCGACGCAGCCCCGGAGAAGTACCTGGTGCTGGACGCCGCCGCCGACCGCGACGACCTGACCGTGGCGATCATGGCCCGGGTGCGGGAGCTGCTGGCATGAGCGTCTGGTCCGACTTGCCCGGCCAGGCCGCGGTAATCGAACAGCTCAGCCGGGCGGCCGCCGCCGAACGCCCCGCGCACGCCTGGCTCTTTACCGGCCCGCCCGGCTCCGGCCGCAGCAACGCCGCCAAGTCCTTCGCCGCGGCGCTGTTGTGCGACCACGCGGATCCGGCCGAACGCGGCTGCGGGGCCTGCCATGCCTGCCGCACGGTGCTGGCCGGTTCCAATGCCGATGCCACCCTGGTGGCCACCGAGAACGTGACGTTCTCCATTCAGGAGATGCGCGAACTGGTCGGCAAGGCGCAGGACAAGCCGTCCTCGGGGCGCTGGCGCGTGATCATCATCGAGGACGCGGACCGGATGACCGAGCGCACCACCAATGTGCTGCTCAAGGCCATCGAGGAACCGCCCCCGCGGACCATCTGGATCCTGTGCACGCCCAGCCCTGCGGACGTCCTGGTGACCATCCGCTCGCGCTGCCGCCCGGTCAGCCTGCGCATTCCGCCGCCCGACGACGTCGCCGCCCTCCTGGTCCGCCGGGACGGCGCGGATCCCGAGCTGGCCGGCTTCGCCGCCCGGGTTTCGCAGAGCCACATCGGCGTCGCCCGCCGCCTGGCCACCGACGCCGATGCCCGCCACCGCCGCGACACGATTGTGCGGCTGCCGCTGCGGCTGCGCGGTGTGGCCGACGCCGTCACCGCCGCAGGCGAACTCGTGGAGATCTCCAATGCCGACGCCGCGGCCGCCTCCGAACAGCGCAACGAGGCCGAGCGCGAGTCACTGCTGGTCGCGCTCGGGGCACCCGAGAAGGGCGCCATGCCGCCGGCAATCCGCAGCCAGCTCAAGCGGCTGGAGGAAGACCAGAAACGCCGCGCCAAGCGCAGTGTCAGCGACTCGCTGGACCGGGTGATGATCGACCTGAGCACGTTCTTCCGCGACGTGCTCACCCTCCAGCTGGGTACCGGCACCGAACTGGTCAACGAATACCTGCGCCAGGATCTGACCGCCTACGCGGAACGATCCACCCCCGAACAGACGTTGGGCAGGATGGACGCCATTGCCCAGGCCAGGCAGCGCCTGGGCACCAACGTTGCCCCCGTCCTGGCCATGGAAGCCATGGCCGTCAGCCTGCTCTGAGTCCCCGGACCCGCACGCAGCACTATCCAGGAGCCGCCCGCATGCCCCGCACCCGCCCCAGGCACCCCGCTTCAACGCGCCGTTCCCCAGCAGCGGTGCTGGCCGCCGTCGTCCTCCTGCTGGGCACCGGCTGTTCCGTGATCGCCCCGGAACAGGAGCGCGAAACCGCGGACCCGGCGCAGGTCACCAACGGGGTGGCCGAAGAACTGATGCCGTACTACACGCAGGACGTCGACTGGCAGCCGTGCGAGAGCGGATTGGAGTGCGCGGACGTCGACGTGCCGCTGGACTACGCGGACCCCGGCGGCGAAAGCATCCAGATCGCCGCCATCCGCAGCGACGCCGGCGGTTCGGCGCAGGGGTCAATCCTGGTCAATCCGGGCGGGCCCGGCGGCTCCGGCTACGACCTGCTGCGCGACGGCCTCCAGACGATGTTTTCCGAGCAGCTGCGGAGCGAGTACGACCTGGTCGGCTTCGATCCGCGGGGCGTGCAACGCTCGGCGCCGGTGACCTGCCAGACCGACGCCGAACGCGACGAGTCCCGGCAGACGGAGTACGACCGCGACTCGGTCGAGGACCTCCAGCGGGCGATCGACGATGCGGCCGAGCTCGCCGCCCAGTGCGCGGAGAAGACCGGCGAGGTCCTGGGCCACGTGGACACGGTCAGCGCCGCCAAGGACATGGACATCATCCGGGCCGTCGTCGGCGACGAAAAGCTGAACTACCTGGGCTTCTCCTACGGCACGTTCCTGGGTGCCACCTACGCGGGGCTGTTCCCGGAGCGGACCGGGCGAATGGTGCTGGACGGTGCGCTGGATCCCTCGCTGAGCAACGAGCAGATCACGCTGGGCCAGGCGGCCGCCTTCGAGGACACCATCCACGCCTACGCGGAGTTTTGCCTGGAGAATGCCGGCTGCCCGATGAGCGGCGGCGTGGACGACGCCGTGGCCCAGCTGCGCGACCTGATTCGCTCCGTCGAGGAGAGCCCGCTCACCGCGTCGGACGGCCGGCTGGTCCCGGTCGGCACCTTTGTCTCCGGCCTGCTGGTGCCGCTGTACGACGACGCCAGCTGGCCGCGTCTCACGCAGGCGCTAACGCATGCATTCCAGGGCGATCCCAGCACCGTGCTGTCGTTCGCAGACAGCAGCGCCGGACGCGCCCCCGACGGCCGCTACACCAGCAACGGCACGTTCGCCTTCATGGCGGTCAACTGCCTGGACTATCCGATGGAGACCGATTTGGCCGCCATGCGCGAGGACGCCAAGGAACTGGAGCAGGCCTCCCCCACCCTCGGCCGCTACCTGGCCTACGGCGGGGTGAACTGCAAGAACTGGCCGTACGAGCCCACCGGTGAACGCGCCCCGATCCACGCCGAGGGGGCCGCGCCGATGCTGGTGATCGGCACCACCGGCGACCCGGCCACCCCCTACGAGTGGGCCGAATCCATGGCCGAAGACCTGGCGTCGGCCACGCTGCTGACCTACGAGGGCGAAGGCCACACGGCGTACGGGCGGGGCAACACCTGCATCCGCGATGCGGTGGACAGCTACTTCGCCGACGGCACCATGCCGGCCGAGGGCACCGTCTGCTCCTGAGCCAACGCGGGCCGGTCGTTTTGACCGGCCCGGCACGGCTCCCATATAGTTGTTCTTCGTGGATTCGGCCCGGAAACGGTCACAATCCCCGCCTCCTTAGCTCAGTCGGTAGAGCGTTTCACTCGTAATGAAAAGGTCGCCAGTTCGATTCTGGCAGGGGGCTCCATCGAAGCTCTCCGCACGGCAGGCAGCCGGCGGAGGGCTTTTTTGTTTCCCGGATTCCGCCGCGCGTAGGCAGGCTGTGGGTCAGCGCTTCAGGCCGGCCAGCAGGCGCTCGGCATCGGCCAGGTCCGCGAGCACAACGGCGGCGCGCCGGCGCACGTTCTCGACGCCGGCTTCGTAGCCTTGGCTGCCGCCGAGCCTGACCATCGCCGCGGCCTGTGCGGCCGCCGCCAGGGAGTTGCCTGCCCTGGAAAGGCTGCGGTGGACATCTGCCAGCACGCCGCCGGGAATATCCAGTCCGTCGGTGGGATGCAGCGACTGGGCGGTCGTGCAGCAACTGCGCACCCGTGGCAGGAGGCCGGCGAGCTGGTCGGCTACCGGCAGCAGCTCGCCGTAGAGGCCGTCGTCCTCCACACCCTCGAGGACCTGGTGGTAGCGCTCCAAGGCGCGCCGGAAGCGGTCGTGCGCGCGGCGCCAAATGCCCTTGCCGAGTTCCTTATCCTCCCGGCGGGCCTGCCGGGCGGCACCGAAGAGCGCCACCGGCCCTACAGGTACTGTCCGGGTCCGGCGTGCCGTTCGCCGCCCTGCACCGAGCCGGCGTTCTCCCCCTCGGCTCCGGTGGCCCGTCGCGGTTCACCGTCGTCGCCAATCACGACGCCGGGCGCGATCATGGTGCCGGGCGGCAGCTGGCGCATTTGCATGCGGGCCGCCATCTGTTGGTTGAGGGCCTGCTGCGCCGCGATGGCGGTCTGGATGCCGTGGAAGAGGCCCTCCAGCCAGCCGACCAGCTGCGCCTGGGCGATGCGCAGCTCGGCGTCCGACGGCGTGGAGTCGTCGGTGAACGGCAGGTTGATCCGGTGCAGTTCCTCGATCAGCTCCGGTGCCAACCCGTCCTCCAGCTCCTTGACGGACCGCTCATGGATTTCGGCCAGGCGTACCCGGGCCGCGTCGTCCAGCGGGGCGCTGCGCACTTCCTCGAGCAGTTGGCGGACCATCGTGCCGATCCGCATGACCTTCGCCGGTTCATCGACCAGGTCGGCCAGCGCCGAATTGCCGCGGCCGGGCCGCCGCGCGGCGGGACCGGGCCCCGGGCTCGGGGGCTCTCCGCCGGCCGGGCTGTGGCCGCTGGGCAGCGCGGGGAGGATGACCGGTTCTGCCGGCTGCGGCGTCTGCTCTTCGCTCATGTTTTCATCTTGCCAGAGACGGACAGCGGGCGCAGAGCATAGCCGGCCCCGGTCAGCAGCAGCGTCCCTGCGGGTTGTTCTCCTGCCGGTCCGTCTTGTCCCGCCAGAACTCACGCTCGCTCATCGGCTCCGTGCCGGGATGTGCCCGCCGGTGGTGCCGAAGATAGTCCTGGTATGCGTGCTCGCCCATCACCCCTTGGAAGAACCAGGCGAACCTCTGCCAGCCGCTCCGGGCGCGGGGCCAGATGACGCCGGACATCAGTGGCCCGCCTTGGCCCGCCCGGTGTCGGCCGGCAGTTCGTTCCATTGCCTTTCCAGTTCCTTCTCCGGCCGGCTGGCCAGGAAGCCGGCCGGCGCGTAGATGGCGGAGACCACCGCGGGGTCCTCGTGCGAGGGTTCCCCGCCCAGCCGCCAGGACTTATAGGTGGCGATGAGGGCGGTGGCGATGACGATGATGGTCAGCACCACGAACACGATGGACAGCGTGCCCTGCACCGCGGTGTTGCGGACCACCGCCTCCATCTCCTGCACGGAGGATGCGTTTCCGAGGCTCGTCTCGCCGGCTGCCAAGGCTTCGCGGTGGGCGATGTGGTTGGCCCAGTAGCCCACCTTCACATCCGAGCTGAAAATCTTCAGGATCGAGGCCCAGATGGTGATCACGGCGGCGAAGGCCAGCGGCAGCCCGATAATCCACAGATACTTGAACGCCCCGCGCTTGGCCGCGATGGCCAGGCAGACCGCGAGCGCGATGGCCGCCAGCAGCTGGTTGGCGATGCCGAAGAGCGGGAAGAACGTGTTGATGCCGCCCAGCGGATCGGTGACACCCAGGATCAGGATGTAGCCCCAACCCGCCACCATGATGGCCGTGCAGATCCAGACGCCGGGACGCCAGGACATGTTCTTGAACTTCGGCAGGACGTTGCCGACGGTGTCCTGCAGCATGAAGCGGGCCACGCGGGTTCCGGCGTCGACCGCGGTGAGGATGAACAGCGCCTCGAACATGATGGCGAAGTGGTACCAGAAGCCCATCATCCCGATGCCCCCGATCAGTCCCTGCATGATGTGTGCGAGGCCGACGGCGAGGGTGGGCGCGCCGCCGGTGCGCGAAACCACCGATTCCTCGCCGACGTTGCTGGCCAGGTCGGTGAGCATGTCCGGCGTCAGGTTGACGCCGGCCAGGCCCAGGCCGTTGACGAAGGCTACCGCGCCTTCCACCGTGCCGCCGGTGGCCGCCGCGGAGGCGTTCATCGCGAAGTAGATACCGCGGTCGATCGAGATGGCCGCGACCAGCGCCATGATGGCCACGAAGGACTCCATCAGCATTCCGCCGTAGCCGATGAAGCGGGTCTGCCTCTCCTTCTGCACCATCTTGGGCGTGGTCCCGGAGGAGATCAGCGCATGGAATCCCGAGAGTGCGCCGCAGGCAATGGTGACGAACAGGAAGGGAAACAGCGAACCGGCCACCACGGGGGCGTCGTCGCGGCCCGCGAACTCGCTGAACGCCGGCACGTTGATTTCCGGGCGCACGAGCACGATGGCCAGCGCCAGCATCAGGATGGTGCCGATTTTCATGAAGGTGGAGAGGTAGTCGCGCGGGGCCAGCAGCAGCCACACCGGCAGTACCGCCGCGATGAAGCCGTAGATGATGATGCCCCAGGCGATGGTGGTCCGGTCCAGCGTGAAGACCGCCGCGCCCCACTCGGTGTCCGCGATCATCCCGCCGCCAATGATGGCGGCGATCAGCAGCACGAAGCCGATGAGGGAGACCTCGCTGACCTTGCCCGGCCGGAGGAAACGCAGGTAGATGCCCATGAAGATGGCGATGGGGATGGTCATCGCCACCGAGAAGACACCCCAGGGCGACTCGCCCAGGGCGTTCACCACGACCAGGGCCAGGATCGCCACGATGATGATCATGATGGTCAGCGTGGCGATCAGGGCCGCGGTGCCGCCGATCACGCCGAGTTCCTCTCGGGCCATCTGGCCCAGCGAACGGCCGCCCCGGCGCATGGAGAAGAACAGCACGAGGTAGTCCTGCACCGCCCCGGCCAGGATCACGCCCACGATGATCCACAGGGTGCCCGGCAGGTAACCCATCTGCGCCGCCAGGATGGGCCCGACCAGCGGACCGGCGCCCGCGATTGCGGCGAAGTGGTGGCCGTAGAGCACGCGGCGGTCCGTCGCGACGTAGTCCTTGCCGTCCGCGTTGTACTCTGCCGGCGTCGCCCTCAGGTCGTTGGGGCGGGTGAGCTTGTTCTCGATGAACTTGGAGTAGAACCGGTAGGCGATGAAGTACGTGCAGACGGCCGCGAAGACGAACCAGATCGCGTTAATCGTTTCGCCCCGCGAAAACGCGAGGATACTCCAACTCACGGCCCCGAGCAGGGCGATGGCCACCCAGATCACGATCTTGGTCGGGGTCCACCTGTGGGCCCTCGGCCTCCGCGGCCGGATCCAGCGCTACCGGCGGCAGGGTGGGATCCTGCACCAGGACGTCGGATGCGGGACCATTCCTCCCGGGTTGCCCGGGCCGGGGTCCGCTGAATTTCTCGCTCATGATGCTCCCCTCGTGGAACGCCGTCCGCTTTTACGAAGCACCGTAGCAGCGACGTCGCTTGGAGGGAACGGGAAGGCCGATTTCAGGGGGTAGTGAGCAGGATCTTGCCGGTGTGTTCGCCGGAATCGAAGTACTCGTGGGCCGCCGCCGCCTCCGACAGGGCGAACGTGCGGTGCACCTGTGGTTTGACGTCGCCGGAGACGACCAGCGGCCAGACATGCTCGGCGACCGCCCGCACGATGGCGGCTTTCTCCTCAGCAGGCCTGGCCCGAAGGGTCGTGCCGATGACCGCCCCGCGCTTGGCCATCAACTGGCCGAGGTTCAGTTCGGCCTTGGCCCCGCCCAGCAGCCCGATCACCACCAGCCGCCCGGAGGTGGCGAGCGCGTCCACGTTGCGCTGCAGGTATTTGGCACCCACCACGTCCAAGATGACGTCGGCGCCCCGGCCTCCGGTGGCGTCCTTGATCCGTTCCACGAAGTCTTCCTCGCGGTAGTTGATCAGCACCTCGGCACCCAGCCCGCGCGCGACGTCGAGCTTTTCCCGGCTGCCAGCCGTCACGGCAGGGATCGCGCCGAAAGCGGCAACCAGCTGGACGGCCATCGTGCCGATGCCGCCGGCGCCGCCGTGGATGAGCACCGTTTCCCCGGCCTGCACGCCCGCGGCCATGAAGAGATTGGAAAAGACGGTGGCCGCCACCTCCGGCAGGGCCGCGGCCGTCACCACATCGATTCCCCGCGGGACCGGCAGCACCTGACCCGCCGAAACCGCCACCTGCTCGGCGTAGCCGCCGCCAGCCAGGAGGGCACATACTTCGTCGCCCACCCGAAGCCCGCCGACCCCCGTGCCGACCGCCGATACCCGGCCCGACACCTCCAAGCCGGGGATCTCGGACGCACCGGGCGGCGGCGGGTAGACGCCCAGGCGCTGCTGGACGTCGGCGCGGTTCACTCCCGCGGCGGCGACGTCGATCACCACCTCGCCCTCGGTTGGTTGCGGTGCTTCGGTCTCCCGCATGTTCAGGACCTCGGGTCCGCCTGCTCCGTCGTAGAAAACCGCCTTCATACCAGCCTTTCGCCTTGTCCGGGGCATCAAAACCCCGTGCCTGCGCGCTTTGCCCGGGTAGACCCCTCCGTGTCAGACTACAAGGTGAGGAAGGTTGTCCGAGCGGCCGAAGGAGCTGGTCTTGAAAACCAGTAGGCGGTAACCCCGTCTCATGGGTTCAAATCCCATACCTTCCGCTTCCAGCAGGTGTCCGGCCGTTTCGCCCGGGCACCTGCTGCATTTGGCTCCCACACCCGGCCGCGGTCCCGGGCCCGTCGGGCGCATGGTCCGGACGCCGGCCATCCGGCGTCAAGTATTCTGGCCCGGCGGTCCCCCGGTATACCCTCGGCTAGGAGTCGTTCGCACCAAAGCTTGAGGAGTCCACCCGTGCCCAGTCAGCCAGCACCCGTCCGCCGCCCCCTCAAGGCGGCCACCGCCGTCGTCCTTCTGGCGCTGCTTAGTGGCTGCGGGGGTGAAACGGAGGAACCGCCGCGGGATGAATCCGGTGCGGTGACGGAGGCCGCCGCTGCCGGCGCCTACGCCATCAAGGTGGGCGACTGCCTGAACAATCCGGACACCGACCGCCTGACCGAGGTGGAGTTCGTCCCGTGCGACCAGGCCCACGAGCTGGAGGCGTTTGCCGCCAGCAACCTGCCCGAGGGCGATTTTCCCGGCGACAAGGAAGTGGCGGCCAAGGCCGAGGAGTTCTGCGTGGCCGAGTTCGAGGCCTTCGCCGGCATCCCCTACGACGATTCGGCACTGGAGCTGACCTACCTCAACCCGACCGAGGCCAGCTGGACCGGCGAGGAGGACCGGGAGCTGCTGTGCCTGCTCGGCGAGGAAGGCTCGAAGCCCGTCACCGGCACGCTGAAGGATGCCCGGCGGTAACGTCCCGGCCGTCGCCCTGGAGGTACCTTCCCGGTGGTAACTGCGGCTAGGTAGCTCCGGCTAGCGTCCCAAAGCTAGCTACCCGGACGTCGCCCCGGCCTTCCTGTCAAGAGCGGGAGCCGTTCCTCTGCGAATTTAAACGTTCTTTCGCATAAGTCTTCCACTGCTTCTAGCCCTCGGGTAACCTCCCGTTCATCCGTGCCCGCTGGACTGGGGGCGGTGCGCCCTGTGCACCGTGCAACCAGCTGTGCCGCAGCCCTTCCCTGCGGTTCGAGGAGCATTACTTCCACCTGAGAGATAGGGCCACATGGCTACTTCATCACCGAAGACCGCGCTGGCGGCGGTCCTGACGGCAGGGTTGGTGGCGGCGCCTTTCGCCGCGTTGCCTGCGCACGCGGCCGACCCGGTCGAGCTGAACCTGCTGAGCATCAACGATTTCCACGGCCGGATCGACGCGAACACCGTCAAGTTCGCCGGCACCGTGGAGCAGCTCCGCGCGCAAAACCCCGAGGGGACACTGTTCACCTCCGCCGGCGACAACATCGGCGCGTCCGTCTTCGCGTCCTCCACGCAGCAGGACCAACCGACCATCGATGTGCTCAACGCCCTGGAATTGGCGACGACGGCGGTGGGCAACCACGAGTTCGACGGCGGCTTCGCGGACCTGACCGACCGCGTGGCGGCCGCGTCCGACTACCCGCAACTGGGCGCCAACGTGTACCGGGCCGACACCACGGAGCCGGCCCTGCCCGAGTACGAGCTGGTCACGGTCAGCGGCGTGAGCGTCGGCGTGGTTGGAGTGGTCACGGAGGAAACCTCCTCGCTGGTGTCCCCGGGCGGGATCGCGGACCTGGAGTTCGGCGACCCGGTGGACGCCGTCAACCGGGTGGCGGCCCAGCTGACCGACGGCGAAGGCGACGAAGCCGACGTCATCATCGCGTCCTTCCACGAGGGAGCGAACACCAACACCGATCTGGGCGGCGCGGCAGGCGCCAGCGCCGTGTTCAACCGGATCGTCAACGAGACCAGCCCGGACGTTGACGTCATCTTCAACGGCCACACCCACCAGGCCTACAGCTTCGACGCCCCGGTCCCGGGCGCGGAGGGCAAGACCCGACCCGTGGTGCAGGCAGGCTCCTACGGCGAAAACATCGGCCAGGTGCAGCTGAGCTATGACGCCGCGACGGACGAGGTCGTGGCGCACACCGGGGCCGTGGTGCCGCGCACCAAGACCGCCGACGGTGACCTGGTGGCCGCGTACCCGCGGGCGGCCGAGGTATCCTCGATCGTCCAGGCCGCACTCGAGCACGCCGCGGAGATCGGCGCCCAGCCCGTCGGCTCCGTCACCGCCGACATCACCACCGCGTTCCTGCCCGACGGGCCGGATGCCGGCACGGAGCCGGACCGCGACGACCGCGCCTCCGAATCGACGCTGGGCAACCTCGTCGCCGACTCGCTGCTGGCATCGCTGTCTTCCGCCGAACGCGGCGGCGCGGAAATCGGCGTGGTTAACCCCGGCGGCCTGCGCAACGAGCTCTACTACGCGCCCGACGGCACCGTCACCTACGCCGAGGCCAACGCGGTGCTGCCCTTCCTGAACAACCTCTGGACCACCACCCTGACCGGCGCGCAGGTCCAGGCCATGCTGGAGCAGCAGTGGCAGCGCACCGCCGCCGGCGACGTGCCGAGCCGCGCCTACCTGCAGCTTGGCCTGAGCAAGAACGTCAACTACACCTACGACCCGGCCCTGCCCGAGGGGGAACGCATCACCGGCGTCTGGGTCAACGGCGAACCGCTGGACCCGGAACGCGGCTACCGCGTGGGCACCTTCAGCTTCCTTGCCCAGGGCGGCGACAATTTCCACATCTTCAACGACGGAACCGACACCCGCGACTCGGGACTGGTGGACCGCGACGCGTGGATCACCTACCTCCGGGGCAACAGCCCGCTCTCCCCGGACTTCGCCCGGCGCAGCGTGCAGCTCACCGGCGCGCCGGAATCCGTCAGTCCCGGCCAAAAGGTCAGCGTGCAGGTGGCCAAGCTGGACCTGACGTCGCTGGGCGCCCCGGTCACCACCGAGGTGTCGCTGGCCTACGTCGACGCCGCCGGCACCAGGACCACGCTGGGCACCTTCCCGGTGGCCGACGGCGCTGCCTCCCTTGAGTTCACCGCACCGTCCGCGCTGGACGGCGGCTACTTCACATTGACCGCGGACGCGTCCGGAACCACCTTCCGGCTGCCCACCACCCTTATCGCCAGAGACATCGGCGCCGACCATGTAGTGATCAACGAAGCCTATTTGTCCGGCGGCAGCGCCGGCGCAGCCTACCGGAACAAGTTTGTGGAGTTGTACAATCCCACGGATGCCGACATCAGCCTCGACGGCTGGTCGCTGCAATACCGCTCGGCCACCGGCACCGGAAACCCCAGTGCCGTGGCAGAACTGTCCGGCAGCATCAAGGCCGGCGGACACTATCTGGTGCAGGCCAACTCCAACGGCAGCAACGGCGAAGAGCTGCCGGAGCCTGACCTGGTGACCGGCATGGCCCCGTCCGGCACGAGAGGCACCCTGGTGCTGTCGAACCAGGCCGGTGCGGTGGCGGACCTGGGCACCGGCTCGGTCGTCGACCGCGCCAACGTGGTGGACCTGTTGGGCTACGGCACCTCGAACACCTTTGAAACCGAAGCGGCCCAAGCGCCGGACAACAACCAGGACGTGCGGTCGCTGAACCGCGCGGAGGGAACGGACACCGACAACAACTCCGCGGACTTCAGCCTCAGCGAAGACATCACCCCGCAGGGCGCCGGCGGGGGCGACGGCGGCGGCGATCCCGCACCGCAGCCGCGGTCCGTGGCCATCGCCGACATCCAAGGCACCGGCACGCAGTCCCCGCTGGCCGGCCAGACCGTGACCACCCGGGGCGTGGTCACCGCCGCCTACTCCACGGGCGGCTTTGACGGCTACTACCTCCAGACGGAAGGCACCGGCGGCGACACCGACGCGGCAGCCCGGACGGCGTCCGATGCCGTCTTCGTCTACTCCCCCGCCACGGTCGGCCAGGTGAAGGCCGGCGACTTCGTGGAGGTCACGGGCAAGGTCAGCGAGTTCCACGGCCTGACCGAGCTCACGGTGGCCGCCGACGGACTGAAGCTGCTCACCGAGGCGGCCGCGGCCCCGAAGGCGGCCGCCATCGGTTGGCCCGCCACCGACGACGAGCGCGAGAAGTTCGAGGGCATGCTACTGGCTCCCCAGGGCGGCTTCACCGTCACCGACAACTACTCCCTGAACCAGTACGGTGAAATCGGCCTGGCCGCCGGAAACTCCCCGCTGGTGCAGCCGACCGCCGTCGGGACCTACGGTTCGGACGCGTTCTGGGCCGAAACCGAGAAGAACGCCGCCCTGGCCGTCACGCTGGACGACGGCTCAAGCGTCAACTACCTGGGCGCCGACGCCAACAAGGACATCCCGCTGCCTTACCTCTCCGCCCAGGATCCGGTCCGGGTGGGGTCCCCGGCCACATTCACCACCAACGTAGTGCTGGATTACCGGTTCGATCTCTGGCGTTTCCAGCCGCTGGGACACCTGACGGTGGAGAACGCGGAAAGCGTCCAGCCGGCGTCGTTCCAGAACACCCGCACTGATGCTCCGGAACAGGTTGGCGGTGTGAAGCTGGCCTCCTTCAACGTGCTGAACTACTTCACGACCACCGGCGATCAGGTGGCGGGATGCGGTGCCTTCACGGACCGTGATGGCAACCCGGTCACGGCCCGGAACTGCGACGCCCGCGGCGCCTGGGACGCGGCGAACCTGGAACGCCAGCAGGACAAGATCGTGGCAGCCATTAATGCGCTGGACGCGGACATCGTGGCGCTGGAGGAGATCGAGAACTCCGCGCAGTTCGGCAAGGACCGCGACGCCGCCCTGGCCGCGCTGACCGAGGCTCTGAATGCGGACCTGGGCGACACCCGCCACCACGGCAAGCATTCGGGCAAGGGGCCTCAGCACGGCGGGTGGGACTACGTCCGGTCGCCGGAGGAGCTGCCGGCGCTGGCGGATGAGGACTTCATCCGCACGGCCTTCATCTACAAGAAGGACGGGGTAAAGACGGTGCGAGAGTCGGTGATCCACAACGACACCGCAGCCTTCGCCAACGCCCGCAAGCCGCTGGCGCAGGCGTTCAAGGCCAAGAACGGCGCCTCGGATACCTTCATCGTGATTGCCAACCACTTCAAGTCCAAGGGCTCCGGCCCGAAGTCGGGCGAGAACGCCGACCACGGCCAGGGCGCCTGGAACGCCGCCCGCACCGCGCAGGCGCATTCCCTGGTGGACTTCGCGGATCGGCTGCAGGAGCAGTTCCGGACCAACAAGGTGCTGCTGACCGGCGATTTCAACTCCTACGCGAAGGAGGACCCGATCAGGGTCCTGACCGACGCCGGGTACGTCGACCAGGGCGCCAAGACCGGCGAGCACAGCTACAGCTTCGGCGGCATGGTCGGTTCGCTGGACTACATCTTCGCCTCGCCCGCCGCGGACGCGAAGGTCATTGGCGCCGACATCTGGAACATCAACTCGGTGGAGTCGATCGCGCTGGAGTACAGCCGGTACAACTACAACGCCACCGACTTCTATGCGCCGGACCCCTACCGGGCCAGCGACCACGATCCGATCATCGTGGGCCTGGACATGGGCAAGGACAGGGCAGGCGGCAGCGCCCGTTAGACAAACACGCGCGTGGGCCCTCCCCCGCCGGGGAGGGCCTACCCGCGCCCATGGCCGGGGTCAGTACCCCGGCACCCCGCTGGCGACCACGTCGGTGCCCGCCTCTGCAGGGCCGGCCAGGCTCCTGTTGTCGGCCGCCGCCAGGATGGCGCGCGCTATCCGGTCGGCATCCTGCAGCGTACGGCCGCCGGTGTCGCCCGGCGCCCCGGCCTCGGCGGCGATCGACGTGCCCCACTGGACCGAGGACAGCTGCAGTCCGATCACGTACAGGCTCCGGGCCGGATGGCCGTTTCGGTCCAGCGGACGGTAAGGCGGCAGCGTCACGTCCAGGCCCGAGGAGGTCACCGGCTGTCCGTTGGGCCCGATCATCAGCCTCGGCCGGACCAGGCCGTCCTCGAGCATCCGCCGCAGCAGCGGAGACCGGTTGTGGGCCACCCGGTTGGCCGGCATCATCGCCTCCACCAGGTACGCGCCGGTGTATTCGGCGCCGTCGACCCACGGCGACGTCACCCGGAACCGGCCGCTGTCCGGGTCCACCTCGTAGACCGGTTCCGGCCCGGCGAACCGGACAATGCCGGCCCGCGCCAAGGCGGCCAACTGCTCGATGCGCTGGGCCGGCGGTCCGCTCGCCAGCCCTTCGACCAGCGGTTCGAACCAGCCGCGCAGTTCGGCAAGCCACGATTCCTCCGTGATGCCGCCGTCAGCCACAATCTTCTTCAACAGCGAGCGCCCGGCGTTGAGTGCCCCGATGGCCATCTTGAGCGGATCGTCGGTGCCGCGGGCGGAACCCATGGCATCGGCATCCAGATAGTCCAGAACCGCCTGCTGGTAGTCCGCCGCGGAGGCAAACTTGCGCCCGTTGAACGGCTTGGCCAGTGCCTCCACGTCCAGCAACCGGTGCCCGGCGACCCGTTCCGACAGGTAGGCCCCCGCCCGCACCAGCAGGGTGCGGCTGCCCGGCTCCGTCTTCTCCGCCAGCAGCCGCTCCAGCCCGGCCAGCAGCTCCTCCGGCGGCACGCTCAGGCACTCCGGTTCCACCCGCCCGAGCGTGGAGTAATAGGCCCAGTAGACGTCGCGGTGCAGCATCGGCCACAGATCGTGGTCGAAGCCGGGCTGCACGCCGGCTTCGGCATACAGGCTGGCCGCGTGCGTGGTGAAATGCCGCAGCTCCACGCCGGCCGGGATGTAACTGTCGATCCTGGCCTTCGCCCGGTACGGCGTGCCCCGCCGGGAGCCGGCCACCAGGCGCGGTTCCTTCCCCGAAGGGACGTAGCGCAACGGCTCGGTGTCCGTCGCCGGGAGGAACCGCCCGCCGCGGCCCTCGGTGACCTGCACCATCAGGTCGAAAAAGTTCAGCCCCATGCCGCGCACCAGAACCGTGCGGCCGGGCGGGAGCCGATCCCAGTCCACGTCTGCCGGCACATTCGGCGGCAGGTAGTTCAGGCCGTGCCGGGCCGCTGCATCCTGCAGCTGCTGCTGCTCCGGATTCAGCGCCGCGGGAACGTGCCCCAGGGCAAGCACCACGGCGTCCGCCGCCACGGTGGCGCCGTCGGCCAGCTCAAGCTGCCATTCGCCGTCGTGCTCCGAGAGACCGGTGGCCTCCGCCGAATGCACGGTGAGGGACACATCCGCCCCGGTCCGGGCTGCCAGCTGCGCGAAGGTCCAGGTCAGGTAGCGCCCGTAGAGTGCCCGGCTGGGGAAATCGGCCGGCCCCAGCGCAGCGGCCTCCTCGCGGTCGTCCTGCGGCACCTCGGGAAAGCTGCCGGCCGCGACCGCGGAGCGCCAGGCCTCGAAGGTCATGCCCGCCACCGGATCGGGGCCCACCTGTGGGGTCCCCGGGGCCGGCACCACCGTGGGGAACAGGCAGGGGGTGTTCATCAGGAACAACCGGGACTGGCCCGGCTGCCAGACATGCCCGGCGCCGGGAGGATAGGGATCGATCAGGTGGATCCGCAGGCGCGCCCCGCCGTGGGCCCGGTGGTTGGACAGCAGCCGCTCCAGCACGGAGGTGCCCCGCGGGCCGGCGCCCACGATCGCCACACGGTAACTGCCCGGATTGTCCATCCGTCTAGCCTACGGGTTGGGAACCGGCTCCCCGTGGCGGCATGCCTAGGATGGGTCCATGGCCAAGGACACCGCGCATCTGCCCCAGGACGACTTCATCTGGCTCGAGGACATCTACGGCGACAAGCCCCTGGAGTGGGCGAAGGCACAAAACCGGCGCACCGAGGCCAAGCTCGTGGACGACTCGTTCACGGCGCTGGAGGCCGGCATTCTGGAAGTCCTGGACGCGGAGGACCGGATCCCGGCCGTCATCAAGCGCGGCCCGCACTACTACAACTTCTGGCGGGACAAAGCCAACCCCCGCGGCCTGCTGCGCCGCACCAGCTGGGAGAGCTACCTGACCGATTCCCCGGACTGGGAGGTGCTGCTGGACGTCGACGCGCTGGCCGCCGCCGAGGGCGTCGACTGGGTCTATGCCGGTTCGTCCTTCCTGCGCCCGGCCGACGGCACCAGCTACCGGCGTGCCATGCTGCGGCTCTCCCCCGACGGCGGCGACGCGGTGCGGCTGCGCGAGTTCGACGTCGAGGACCGCGCCTTCGTGCCCGGCGGCTTCGACATCCCGGTGGCCAAGAGCTATGTCTCCTGGCTGGACGAGGACCACATCCTGCTGGGCACCGACTTCGGCCCCGGCTCGCTGACCACTTCCTCCTACCCGCGGACCAGCCGCATCCTGCGCCGCGGCCAGGCTCCGGAGGCTGCCACCGAGTACTTCGACGTCCCCCAAAACCACATGCTGGCCCAGGTGGGCCACGACTCCACCCCCGGCTTCGAACGGGACGTGGCGGTGGACGTCATCGATTTCTTCAACTACCGCACCTACCTGCGGCGCGACGGCGAGTGGCTGCCCATCGACGTTCCCACCGACGTGAACGTGGATCTCCACCGCCAGTGGTTGCTACTGCGGCCGCGGGACGACTGGGAACTGGACGGCACGGTCCACCCGGCCGGGTCCCTGCTCGCCGCCGACCTGGAGGCGTTCCTGGCCGGCGACCGTTCCCTGCAGGTCCTCTTCGCCCCCGACGCGGCAACCTCGCTGCAGTCCTGGAGCTGGACCCGGAACTACCTGCTGCTCAACCTGCTGCAGGACGTCTCGTCCCGGATCCTGGTGCTGGATCCGGCCGCGCAGTGGGCCGCCTCCGAACTCCGTGACTGCCCGCCGCTGCACGCCGTGGATGCATCCGGGGTGGACGACGACGAATCCGACGACTACTCGCTGGTGGCCACCGGTTACCTCACGCCGTCGACCCTCTCGCGCGGCACCATCGGCGGGCCGGCACTGGAAGTCAAGGCATCGCCGTCGTACTTTGACGCCTCCGCCTACGAGGTCCAGCAGCACTTCGCCACCTCCAAGGACGGCACGCAGGTCCCCTATTTCCAGGTGGGCCCCAAGGATCTTGCGTACGACGGCGGCAACCCGGTGCTGCTCTCGGGTTACGGCGGGTTCGAAGTCGCGCGTACGCCCGGCTACAGCGGCACGGTGGGGCGGGCCTGGCTGGAACAGCGCAGCGAGGAGGGCCGCGGCGGCGTGTACGTGGTGGCCAACATCCGCGGCGGCGGCGAGTACGGCCCGGGCTGGCACCGGGCGGCGCTCCAGGCCAACCGGCACCGCGCCTACGAGGACTTCGCCGCGGTGGCGGAGGACCTGATGGACCGCGGGGTCACCCGCCGGGAGCGGCTGGGCTGCGCCGGCGGATCGAACGGCGGCCTGCTGGTGGGAAACATGCTGACCGGCTACCCGCACCTCTTCGGCGCGGTGTCGTGCGGGGTGCCGCTGCTGGACATGGCCCGCTACACCCGACTCTCCGCCGGTTACTCCTGGATCGCGGAGTACGGGGACCCCGAGGACCCGGCACAGTGGGAGTTCATCCGCACCTTCTCGCCCTACCACCTGCTCCAGCCGGGCACGGAGTATCCTGACACACTCATCTGGACCGCTACCTCGGACGACCGGGTGGGCCCGGTGCAGGCCCGCAAGATGGCCGCCCGGATGCAGGAACTCGGGGTCGAAAACGTCTGGTTCCACGAAGCCCTCGAGGGCGGACACGCCGGCGCCAGCGACAACAAGCAGACGGCCCGGTTGCAGGCGCTCTCGCACGCGTTCCTGTGGCGCGCGCTGACCGGCTGAGCCGTTCGCTGTTTTGCTCTTGGCCCCGGATTCTGGGTAGTCTTGTGTGGCTAGCAATAGCGTATGGAGACGTGCCAGAGCGGCCGAATGGACTTCACTGCTAATGAAGGGTCGGGGTTAAACTCGACCGGGGGTTCAAATCCCCCCGTCTCCGCGTCAACTCCCCCGGGAAACCGGGGGAGTTTTTGCGTCTGGTCCCCGCGTTCCGGCGGCCCGGCCGCTTGATGAGGGCCCGCCTCCTCCGCCCGCCGCAGCGTCACGGCCGCCCGGGCCCGAACCAGCGGGCGAGCGCGTCCTCCAGTCCCCGCCCGGTCCCTTCCCCCGTCCACGCCACGTGCCCGTCGGGCCGGATCAACACCGCGGCAGGAGCGCTGACCGAACCGATCACGGGAAGCTTCCACCCGCCGTCGTACCTGGCGTCCACCAGTTGCACCCGGTCCGCCCACTGCCCCAACCCGATGCTGCCCGGCGCGCCGAGGTTCAGCAGCACCGCGCGGGCTTCATGCAGGAGGGTGAACACCCGCAGCGGGCCCTTGGCGGTGACCACGTCGAGATCGGGCATGCGCCGCCCGAGCAGCGGGTGCCCCTCGCCGAGGTCGTAGCGGACGTCCAGGCCGGAGATGAGTGCAGCCAGCCGCTTCCGGGCCTCGTCGATTGTGAGCAGTCCGGCCACCGTGTCGGCCAAGGCGCCGACGCGCGGGTCGGCCCGCTGCATCACCGACTGCGCCATTGTGTGCTTGAGCGCGCGGGCTCCGGCGGGGTGCCGCTCGGCGTGGTAGGTGTCCAGCAGGCTGTCCGGGGCACTGCCCCGGACCACCAGGGCGAGCTTCCAGCCGAGGTTCACGGCGTCCTGGATGCCGAGCCCGATCCCCTGCCCGCCTGAAGGAGCATGGATGTGCGCGGCGTCCCCGGCCAGCAGCACGCGTCCGTTGCGGTAGGCCGCGGCCTGCCGCGTGGCGTCCGTGAAGCGCGAGATCCAGGTCGGATGGTGGATCCCGAAGTCGGTGCCGTAGACCTCGGACAGCGCCGTGCCGAGGTCCGCCAGCGTGGGTTCGGTCGCCGGCCCCAGTTGCTTCTCGGTCACGACCACCCGCACCGTTCGCCCGTCCTCCATCGGGTGCAGCCCGTGGACCCCCACCTCGTCGATGCGCATGCCCGACGGCGTCTCCTCGGTCACCTCCACCTCGGCGATCAGGCTGCTTTTCGTCGCATCCCAGCCGGGGAACCCGATGCCGGCCGCCTTACGGACCGCGCTGCGTCCGCCGTCGGCGCCGACCAGGTACCGCGCGCGCATCGGCCCGCCGTCGGCCAGATGCACGTCGACACCGGCGGCGTCCTGGACCAAGCCGGTTACCTCGAGGCCCCGATGGACCGGCACGCCCAGTTCCTCGATCCAGCCGGCCAGGATCCGCTCAATATGGTTCTGCCACAGGCCGAGCGTGTAGGGGTGGCGGGTGGGAAAGTCGCTGACGTCCAGCGCCGTGTTCCCGAAGAACGCCGCCTGGACGGGCTGGCCCTCAGCCAGGAACCGGTCGGCAATCCCGCGCTGATCGAGAATCTCGATGGTCCGCGAGTGGAAGCCGCCCGCGCGCGAGCCCACCAGCTCCGGCGTCGGGCGGCGCTCCACGATCGCCGTATCCACGCCCGCCAGCGCCAGTTCTCCGGCAAGCATCATCCCCGTCGGACCGCCCCCGGCAACGATGACCTCCACCATCACGACCCCGCCTCTCCGAACCTTGTCGTGCGCCTCTTCAGCGCACGTCCGGGCCAGTTTGGGGCATGAGGGGGGCCTTGCAGCAAGCCCCCCGGTGCGCGCTACATTGGAAGTGGCGGCAGACCTCCGGCTCCGCAGGTCAGGCGAAGCCGAAGACCGGCGGGAAGGCCACGACGACGACGGCGGCCCAGGCACCATAGACCGGCAGGTACCCTGTCTGCCAGCGCTCCAGCGCCGCGAAGGGCCGCCGCCCGCGCAGGAACCCGACGGTGAGCCACGCCGCCCGCACCAGATGCACCAACAGCAGCAGGTTCAGGCCGAGCGCGGCGACCTTGTTGGCGCTGGTACCGAATTCGGCGATCCGGGTCAGCATCGCCGTCAGCATGACCGCGTCGACCGCGACCGCGGCGGCGACGAGGACCAATTGCAGGCCGTCGAACAGGCCCGGCGGCGCCAGCGCGTCGCGGGCAGAAATCGCGTACAGCAGCAGGGCCAGGACGAGCACGAGGATCGCGTTCATCAGGATGAGCAGCCCCCGGTCGACGTCCACCAGGCCGCCGGCCGCCGTGAGTACTGCCAGCAGGGCCAGCAGCATCACGATGGTCAGGGGCGTGAA
The DNA here is from genome assembly GCF_059091865.1 of Arthrobacter sp. B0316-1-20. Taxonomy (NCBI): domain Bacteria; kingdom Bacillati; phylum Actinomycetota; class Actinomycetes; order Micrococcales; family Micrococcaceae; genus Arthrobacter; species Arthrobacter sp. B0316-1-20. The sequence continues at coordinate 48,705 of NZ_JBNHHC010000009.1, forward strand.
GACGCGGGTGAGCACCGGGGCGATGTTCTCGACGACGTTCTGCTTGGCCTCGACCAGCCAGGCGGCTACGACCAGCGCACCCGGGACGGCGAACGGCAGGATCCAGGCCTCCATCGCGGGCTCGAAGTCGACGCCGACAGCCTGCAGCGCGCCGAAGGTGAGCCCGATCAGCACAGCCCCGCCGAGGGCCAACAGCGTGAAGTAGATCGCGAGCTCACCGCTGAACCGGACAAAGTCCATGCGCCGGCTGTGCTCCCGCCACCTGCCGCCAACGTACGCCACGCCCGCCAGCAGCCACAGGACGACCGGGGCGTGCAGCACGGCGAGCACCTCGGTGGAACCGGCGGCCGCGAACGGATAGGCATTGAGCAGCACGGCCAGCGCGGTGAACGGGACGAGCAGCGCAGCCGCCTTGGGCACCGTCAACCGGCGTTTCCAGGCGAAGTACGCGGCAAGGAACGGGAAGACGAGGAGGCCGAGGTTGCGCGCCAGGACCGCGCCGTCGAGCCACAGGGTGCCCGCCTTGACGGCCACTCCTGCCCCGACGGCGAGCGCGAGGACGACAGCGAGCTCCCGCCATGGCGGCGCTGCGGAGTCGGCGTCCTGCGGGACGAGCACCAACTGCTTCCACAGCCGGTCGGAGTGCTCGCGGGCGAACTCATGCGAGATCGCATCCAGATTGCCCAGGCGCTTGATCGCGACGAGGAAGGCCTCCTCGTCGTCCAGCCCTGACGCCTGGCGGTCGGCGATTTGTCCGCGCAGGTGGTCCTCGAGTTCATCGAGGTCCGCGGGTGAGATCGCCTGCCGCCGCCGGACATACCCGCGCCACCGGTCTATCTGTGCTTCCAACTCGGCATGCGGTTCCATCAGGCCCACCCTTCGACCGGGGCCGCGGGCGGCGGCACTGCCTGCCACACCCGCCGCAGCGTCTCGGCGACCACCGTCCACTGTTGCTGCCGCTCGGCGAGCACCTCCCGGCCTTGGGCGGTGATGGCATAGTGTTTGCGCCGCCGTCCGGCCTCCGAGATGCCCCACGAGGACGACACATACCCGAACCGTTCGAGTCGGTGCAGCAGCGGGTAGAGCATGCCGTCCGTCCACTCCAGCCCTCCGTCGGACAGTTCGCTGACGCGCTTGCTGATGGCGTAGCCGTATAGTTCGCCCTCCGACAATATCCCCAGCACGAGCGGGGTGGCGGAAGCGGCGACCAGGTCCTTGTCAATGCGCAAAGGGTCCTCCTGATACCTAGATCTGCAAGGTATTACCCTAGCACCTCTAGGTATCAGGGAGGGCGGCCGTCCGGCCAGGCCGTCTTGGGCTCAGGCCTTGAGGGCCAAAACGAAGGGCAGGACCGCTTCGGCCCCGGCGAGGCGCAGCGCGCGTCCGGCCACGGTCAGGGTCCAGCGGCTGTCGGCGACGTCGTCGACCAGAAGCACGGGGCCGCGGTTTTGCGCCAACCAGGCTTCACCGCCCTCGGGGACCTGGAACTGGTCCCACACATCGGCCAACCGGAAGGCGCTGTTGCCGCCGGGGCCGCTGCGGGGTCCGCCGTGCGGGACGGTGAGTTCGCCCAGGTAGGGCAGCCGGCCGATCTCGGACAGGCCGCGGGCCAGTGACTGCACCAGCAGCGGCCTGCTGCGGGAGGGGACGCTGACGATGCCGACCGGGCGTTGTGCCCAACCCCACTGCGCCAGGACCTGGACGCAGGCGTTCAGCATGGCCGGGTCCACTTCGCGGTCCGGCGCCCCGTCCGCGAAGACTTCGCGCAGCTTTCCGCCCCAGCCCAGGTCCGTCAGCCGGGCCAGGGCGCGGCCGCTGCCGTTGGCCTCCGCCGGCGGGATCTTGCCCTTGACCGGCACGCCCAGCTTGTTCATGCCGCTGGGCCACATGGCGCGCGGTTCCAGTTCGACGCCGGCACGTTGCAGGGCGGCGCCGGCGCTTTCGGTGGCCTCGGCCGCGATGGTGTCCGAGTACCAGGGTCCTGCGCAGTTGTCGCAGCGCCCGCAGGGCGCGGCGGCGGGATCGTCCAGGGCCCTGGCGAGGAATTCCATCCGGCAGCCGGAGGTGTTCTCGTAGTCCAGCATGGCGTTCTGTTCGGCCACCCGGGCCTGCGAAATGCGTCCGTAGCGCTCCGCGTCGTAGGTCCAGGGCTGGCCGGTTCCCTCCCAGCCGCCGCTGACCTTGCGCACCGCGCCGTCCACGGAGAGGACCTTCAGCAAGAGTTCCAGCGGGGACCGTTTCAGGTTCACCAGCGTCTCCAGTGCCGCGGTGGACAGCACGGTCCCCGGGACGGAGAGCTCGCGCAGCACGGCCGTTGCCGTGCCCTCGTTCGGCATCGACGCCGTGGCAAAGTACTCCCAGATGTCCCGGTCTTCGGTACCGGGCAGGAGCAGCACGTCGGCGTTCGGAGTTCCGCGTCCTGCGCGCCCCACCTGCTGGTAGTAGGCCACCGGGGAACTCGGCGCACCCAGGTGCACCACAAAGCCCAGGTCGGGTTTGTCGAAGCCCATGCCGAGGGCGCTGGTGGCCACCAGCGCCTTGACCCGGTTCTCCTTCAGCGCCGCCTCAGCCTGTTCCCGCTCGGCGGGATCGGTCCGGCCGGTGTAGGCGGCCACCTCGTGGCCGGCCTCGCGGAGGAGCCGAGCCGTGTCCTCGGCGGCGGAAACCGTGAGGGCGTAGATGATTCCGCTGCCGGGCAGGTCGTCCAGGTGCGTGAGCAGCCACCCGAGCCGGGCACGCGGGCTGGCCAGGCGGAGCACTCCCAGCCGCAGCGACGCGCGGGCGAGCGGGCCCCGGATGGTGAGCACTCCGCCGTCGTGCCCGGGGGCGGCATGCACGCCGAGTTGCTCCTCGATGTCGTGGACCACGCGGGAATTGGCGGTGGCCGTGGTGGCCAGTACCGGGACCCGCTCGGGCAGTCGGGCGATCAGGTCCCGGATCCGCCGGTAGTCCGGGCGGAAGTCGTGGCCCCAGTCGGAAATGCAGTGCGCCTCGTCGACCACGAGCAGGCCGGAGCTTTGCACCAGCTGCGGCAGCTGTTCGTCGCGGAACCGCGGATTGTTCAGCCGCTCGGGCGAGACCAGCAGCACGTCCACGGTATTGGCGGCCAACTGCTCCTGGACCTGGCCCCATTCCAGCTGGTTCGCCGAGTTGATCGCCGCGGCCCGCACCCCCGCGCGTTCGGCCGCCGCCACCTGGTCGCGCATGAGCGCGAGCAGGGGCGAGACGATCAGGGTGGGGCCGGCGCCACGGCGGCGCAGCAGGAGGCTCGCCACGAAGTAGACCGCCGATTTTCCCCAGCCGGTGCGCTGCACCACCAGCGCCCGGCGCCCGCCGGAAACCAACGCCTCGACAGCCTCGAACTGGCCCTCGTGGAACTGGGCCGTGTCATTGCCCACCAGGGCACGCAGCAGCGCGGTGGCCTCCCCGCGCAGCCCGCCGTCGTCCTGCCGGGGCCCCGCCGTTCCCGTCGTCACCGCGTCCGTTGTCCCGTCGATCAGCTCAGCCATGCTGCCCAGTATCGCAGCCGCCGAGGACAACCTGGCCCTTTTCCACAGCAGCCCCTTATAAGCTGGTGAAGTGAGCAGCATAGATCTTGGCCTGTCCTTCAAGGCGTACGACGTCCGCGGGATCGTGGGCGAAACCATTACGGCGGCGACCGTCGAGGCGACCGGCGCCGCGTTCGTGGACGTGTTGTCCCTGGCCGGGCAGACCGTGCTGGTGGGCGGCGACATGCGCCCGTCCTCGCCGGAATTCGCCGCCGCGTTCGCCCACGGCGCGGCCGGCCGCGGGGCCAACATCCAAATGCTGGGGCTGATCTCCACCGATGAGCTCTACTACGCCTGCGGGTCCCTGGACGCCGCCGGGGTGGTGTTCACCGCCAGCCACAACCCTGCGCAGTACAACGGCCTGAAGATGGCCAAGCCCGGGGCGGTGCCGGTCTCCTCCGACACCGGCATGTTCGACATCCGCGACCTGGCGCAGAAGTACCTCGAGACGGGGATCCCCGACGGCACCGAACCCGGGACCATCAGCGAAACCAACGTGCTGGCCGGTTACGCCTCCTACCTGCGCTCCCTGGTGGACCTGGCCGGCATCCGGCCGCTGAAGGTAGTCGTGGACGCCGGCAACGGCATGGCCGGGATGACCACCCCCGCCGTGCTCGGCGACACCCTGCTGCCGGCGCTGCCGCTTCAGGTCGTGCCGCTGTATTTCGAGCTGGACGGCACGTTCCCCAACCATCCGGCCAACCCCTTGGAACCGGAAAACCTGGTGGACCTGCAGGCCGCCGTCACCGAGCACGGGGCGGACCTCGGCCTAGCCTTCGACGGCGACGCCGACCGGTGCTTCGTGATCGATGAGACAGGGGCGGTGGTCTCCCCCTCGGCAATCACCGCGCTGGTCGCCCGGCGCGAAATCGCCCGCGCCCGCGCCGCCGGCGAAGAAAGCCCGGCGGTGATCCACAACCTGATCACCTCCCGCGCCGTGCCCGAAACCATCACCGCCGCCGGCGGACGCCCGGTCCGCACCCGGGTGGGACACTCGTTCATCAAGGCGCACATGGCCGAGGAGAAGGCCGTGTTCGGCGGCGAACACTCCGCGCACTATTACTTTCGCGACTTCTACAACGCCGACACCGGCATGCTCGCCGCCATGCACGTGCTCGCCGCCCTCGGCGAGCAGGACGCACCGCTGTCCAAGCTTGCCGCCGAATACGACCCCTACCACGCCACGGGCGAACTGAACTCCCAGGTCGAAGACAAGGACGCCGCGATCGCCCGCGTGCTGGCCGACTTCGCCCCCGCCCTCGCGTCCGACCCCGCCGCGGCCGGAACCGACACGACCGCCGCCAGCTGCCCGGCCCCCTACGCGGGCACCGGCGTGAGCGTGGACCGGCTCGACGGCACCACCGTGATCGCCGACGACGGAACCTGGTGGTTCAACCTGCGCCCCTCCAACACCGAACCCTTCCTGCGGCTGAACGCCGAGGCGACCAGCCCCGGCCTGCTCGACACCCTCCGCGGGCACGTCCTGGCCCGCGTCCGGGAAACAGCATGAGCGCCTCGTGGCGCGAGGGCATCCCCGCGGAGATCCTGGCCGATATCGACACGCTGTTCGGAACCGGGCTCGGGGTGGCGCAGGAACAGTTGACCGAGCACGGGGCGTTCCTGCCCGCGGCCCTGGTCACCACGCACGACGGCGGCCTGCGGCTCGTCGTGGTCTCCCCCGATGACCTGGACGCCGAGGCAGCCGAGGTCAACGTGGATGGCATGATCGAGGACCTGTACGCCACCCTGCGCCATGACCGCGCCGATTTCCGCGCCATCGCCGTGATCAGCGACATCTTCCTGCCCGAAGAGGACGCCGACGCGATCCAGATTGCCGTGGAGCACTCGGCCGGCATCGCGGTCTCGGCCATACAGCCCTACCATCACGACGACGACGGCGCCTGGAGCTACCCGGACCCGTTCGTGGACCCGCAGGAACGCCTGGTATGGCCCGACGAGGAACCCGACGCAGAAGCCGGGCCTCCCCGGGGCTGATCCGCCGGCGCCGCGCGGAACGGCGGCAATTCCGGCCGCGCCGGACGGCTAAAATTGGCGGCATGCGTATCAATGCCTTCTCCGACGTGTGCCTGCGTGCACTGATGCTGCTGTCCGCGGCGCCGGAGGGCGAATTGATGACCACGCAGGCGGTCGCCGACGGCGTCGGCACCCCGTACAACCACGTCAGCAAGGCGGTGCTGAAGCTGCGCTCGCTCGGACTGGTCGAGGCGGTGCGCGGCCGCTCCGGCGGCATCCGGATCAGCGCCGCCGGGCGGCTGGCGACGGTGGGCGGCCTGCTGCGGACTCTCGACGCGCGGGAGGACCTGGTGGATTGCGAGTCCGCCAGCGGCGACTGCCCGATGAACAACAACTGCGCGCTGCGTGGGGCGCTGCGCCGGGCCCGCGAGGCCTTTTACCGCGAACTGGATCCCCTCGTCGTGTCCTCGTTGCCGCACCCGTCGCAGATGGAACCCGTCTTTTTGGCATTGCTGAACCGCCGCCCCGCGTGATCCGCGGCGGGCCACCACCACGGACTCAACCGGTCTGGCGGCCCGAGAGCTTGTCGCGCAGCCGGTCCACCATGCCGACGCCGGGGCCCAGGGTCTTGTGGAACAGCTCGGAGTGCGGGGCGCTGGGATGGGGCCTGGTCGGCGCGACTTTCTTGGCGTTCTGGACCTTTTCACCCAGCTCAACGAGCCGCTCCGGGGGGATGTGGGCGCGCAGCTTCGGGAACTGATCCGTCTCCTCGTCGTTGGCGTGGTGGCGCAACTGCCCTTCGAGTTCCCTGACCAGCTCCATGAAGGTTGGGTCGGAGGAGTCAACGTCCTCCATCCGCTTCATCAGCTGGACGATCTCATCGTGCTCCTTCTTGTCATGCTCAACCTCTTCCTTGCCGTTCGGCACGTGCTCTTCGATCGCGGGATAGACGAGCATCTCTTCCGCGACGGCGTGGCGCATCACCTCCGCGATGACGGTATCGGCCAGGTCCCGGCGCTGGCCCGGGTCGGCGGTCTGCTCGATCTGGCTGAGCAGTTCAATCATTTCGCGGTGATCGGTCGTGAGGATATCGATGACATCCCCGCCCTGCGTATCGGCCATGACGCCCCTCCTTGGGTCGTTGCTCGTGAGCGTGCGTAGGAGGGCTCAACATACCAACGAGCGGCATTCGATTCCACGGTCCGAAGCGCTTTCGGGGTTGGGAGCGCGAAATCGGGGCAGCCGGTCTAGACCGGACGCGCGGTGTGTCCGCAGTTAAGCGGATGAGGCCCCCGCGCAGGTGCGCGGGGGCCTCATGTCGGGAACCTGTCATGGCGTCCCGCGTTCAGTCACTCAGGCGAAGCGGGCCTGGAGCTGCTTGAGTTCGGCGTCCAGCTCATCGGGCAGGGAATCGCCGAACTGCGCGTACCATTCCTCAATGCCCTTAAGCTCTTCCTTCCACTCCGCCGGATCCACCTTGACGGCTTCTTCCACCTGAGCCTGGGTCATGTCCAGCCCGGTCAGGTCGATGGAGTCGCCGGTCGGGATGTAGCCGATCGGGGTTTCCGCGGCGTCCGCGGTGCCCTCGATGCGTTCGATGGCCCACTTGAGCACGCGGGAGTTCTCCCCGAAGCCCGGCCACGCGAAGCCGCCGTCGGCATTGCGGCGGAACCAGTTGACCAGGAATACCTTGGGCAGGCGGTCCGGGTTGGCCTTGCCCTCGATGGTGCCCCAGTGCTTGAGGTAGTCGCCGGCGTTGTAGCCGATGAACGGAAGCATGGCCATCGGGTCGCGGCGGACCACACCTACTTCGCCGGCGGCGGCGGCGGTGGTCTCCGACGACAGGGTGGAGCCCATGAAGATGCCGTTGGTCCACGAGCGGGCCTGGGTAACCAGCGGGATGGTGGTCTTGCGGCGCCCGCCGAAGAGGATCGCATGGATCTCCACACCGTCGGGGCTGTAGTACTCCTGGGCCAGCATGTCGATCTGTGAGATCGGCGTGCAGAAGCGCGAGTTCGGGTGCGCCGCCGGCCGGCCGGAGTCAGGCGTCCAGTCGTTGCCCTGCCAGTCGATGAGGTGATCGGGCACTTCGTCGGTCATGCCCTCCCACCAGACGCCGCCGTCGTCGGTAAGCGCCACATTGGTGAAGATGGAGTTGCCCTTGGCGATGGCGCGCATGGCGTTGGGGTTGGTGCTCCAGCCTGTGCCCGGTGCGACGCCGAACAGGCCGTACTCGGGGTTCACACCGCGCAGTTCGCCCTCCTTGCCGATGCGCATCCAGTTGATGTCGTCGCCGAGGGTCTCGGCCTTCCAGCCCTCAATGGTCGGATCCAGCAGCGCGAGGTTGGTCTTGCCGCAGGCCGAGGGGAAGGCGGCCGCAATGTTGTACGCCTTGCCCTGCGGGCTGGTGAGCTTGAGGATCAGCATGTGCTCGGCCAGCCAGCCTTCGTCGCGGGCAATGACCGAGGCGATGCGCAGGGCGTAGCACTTCTTGCCGAGCAGCGCGTTGCCGCCGTAGCCGGAGCCGTAGGACCAGATGGACCGTTCCTCGGGGAAGTGCACGATCCACTTCTCCTCATTGCACGGCCAGACGACGTCGGCTTCCCCTGGTTCCAGCGGGGCGCCGACGGAATGCAGCGCGGGGACGAAGAAGGCGTCCTCTTGCTCCATCTTGCGCAGCACGTCGGTGCCGATGCGCGCCATGATGCGCATGGAGGCGACCACATAGGCCGAGTCGGTGATTTCAACGCCGTACTGCGGCTGTTCCGCGTCCAGAGGCCCCATGACAAAGGGGATCACGTACATCGTGCGTCCGCGCATGCTGCCGGCGAAGCGCTCCGTGAGGATCGACTTCATCTTCGCGGGGTCCATCCAGTTGTTGGTGAACCCTGCGTCTGCCTCCTTCTCGGAGCAGATGAAGGTCCGCTCTTCGACCCGGGCGACGTCCTTCGGGTCGGAGAAGCCGACGAAAGAGTTCGGGAACAGCTCCGGGTTCAGCCGCTTCAGCGTCCCGGCCTCGACCAGCTGATCGGTCAGGAGGGCGTACTCCTCTTCGGAGCCGTCCACCCAATAGACAGAGTCGGGCTGCGTCAGCTCTGAAACTTCGGCAACCCAGGCCAGAAGCTTTGCGTGTGTAGTTGGGGCATCCATAAGTGTTTCCTCAAGAACCGGCTGACGCGTGATATCGCCCATGACTCATCCCTTTCCTGGGCCAGTGGTGTTTCTAGATGCTATGGGTCGATGGCTAGACCAGCGGGCTGCAGAAAAAGGAAAATAGGTCTGGCTAGATGGGTAGAGCCCGGAAATCCGGGGATTTTCTACGTGTCAAGGCCCACAGGTGTGATTAAGGTCATATAGACCGGTCTAGTTAATGTTTCCCTTCAGGGGCTGCCCGACGCGGCTTCCCGCGATCAGCGGCCGCCCGGCGGGCCGGCGATGGAGACTCCTCTGGGTCAGGCAGACGGGCCTCGAGGGGTGAGGTGGCGCTCCCACAAGCAGCGATGCGCGGAATTCCGGGGCGGAGGCGGGCGGGGCTCCCTCGATTTGGCGACTGTCCGGCAAACACGCTACAGTTGTATCCGGCCGCGAGGCCAAGCGCCCATAGCTCAGCTGGATAGAGCGTCTGTCTACGGAACAGAAGGCCGGGGGTTCGAATCCCTCTGGGCGCACCAACGAAATGCAGTCCGGTCATCGACCGGGCTGCATTTTTCTTTGCCGGCAACGTGCCGCGGCTCCAGCGGTTTTACCGGCCACTCCCCTCTCCGGGCTCCAGTGTCTCAACTTCGGATACTGGGAATTTCATCACCAGGGCGTGGACCCGGAGAAACTGCGGGAGGTTCCGCGCTGGCACACCGGCTACCGTCTACACTCAGCTGGAGCGCGATGTGCTCGGTGTGTGGAGCACCAGCGGTCGAGGGTCAACGCCGCGTTAGGCCTAGGCCTGGCCAGCCAGGGCTTCACGGAAACCTGCAGCGTAGGAGGTTGAGATGACGGCGACCCAGGCAAACCTGGCCGTGTTCCAGCAGCACCGCGGGCTGCTCTTTGGGGCGGCGTACCGCCTCTTGGGCAGCGCCGCCGACGCGGAGGACGTCCTGCAGGAGGCATGGCTGCGGTTCTCCGACGTGCCGCAGGACCATGTCCGGGAACCGCGTGCCTTCCTGCTGCGAACGGTAACCAATCTGGCGCTGAACCAGATCCGCGCCCAGCAGCGCCGTCGCGAAAATTACGTCGGGCCCTGGCTGCCCGAGCCGGTCAGTTCCCTGCCGGATGCGCCGAGCCCTCCCGCACCGGACGAAGCCGCCGTGCTGGCCGACGATGTTTCGCTGGCCATGCTGGTGGTCCTGGAACAGCTCTCCCCCTTGGAACGTGCGGCCTACATCCTGGGCGAGGTCTTCGGCTACCCGGCACCGGAGATTGCCCGGACGCTGGGCCGCTCGCCCGCGGCGGTGCGGCAACTCATCTCGCGTGCCCGCGGCCACGTTGCCAGCCGGCAAGCCAGGAACCAGGTGGATCCTGCCCTGCACCGGAGGATCACCGAGCAGTTCCTGCAGGCGGCCAACACCGGGGCCATCGAGCCGCTGCTGGGCCTGCTGGCCCCGGACGTTGTGCTGACCAGCGACGGCGGCGGACAGAAGACCTCGGCGCTGCGGCCCATCTTCGGGGTGGAGAAGGTGCTGCGCTTCCTGCTCGGCATCACCGGCAAGCCGGACGCCCCCTTCCACCTGCACGTCGCCGACGTCAACGGGCTGCCCGGGTTGGTGGCCGTTGACGCGGACGGTGCAGTGGACACGGTCGCCGGCTTCCGGATCGATGAGGGCTTGGTCCGCGAAATTTTCCTCATCCGCAACCCGGACAAGCTTGGCCGCATCCGCATCTAGCAGGTGCACTGACCCGGCCGTCATGAGACGGTTGAAACAGGAGTCCGCGCCATCGTGTGCGCTCCTGTTATGTGTTGGTCCCGTATTGAGGAGGAATACCCATGAAGGTCACCGCCGCCGTCGTACGCGAGACGGGCGCACCGCTTTCAGTCGAAGAACTGGAGCTCGCCGATCTCCGGCCCGACGAGGTGAGGGTCCGCATGGTCGCCACCGGCATCTGTCACACGGATTCGACCGCACGCGACGGGGCGTATCCCCTCCAATGGCCGGCGGTGCTCGGACACGAGGGCGCCGGCGTTGTGGAGGATGTGGGCATAGCGGTGACGAGCGTCAAGGCCGGTGACCACGTGGTGCTGGCGCCGGCATCGTGTGGTACGTGCAAGCAGTGCCGCCGCGGGGAGATGGCCTACTGCGAGCACTACATCGGCATTAATCTCAGTGGTCGCCGTACCGCGCTCTCGGCCGACGGTGAATCCGTGGCCTCCCACTTCTTCGGCCAGTCGTCCTTCTCGTCGTACGCGAACGTGCTGGAGCGCTGCGTGGTCAAGGTGGACCCCGACGTTCCGCTGGAGATGCTCGCCCCGCTGGGGTGCGGGCTGCAGACCGGTGCTGGGGCGGTGCTCAACGAGCTGCGGCCGGAGGCGGCATCATCGCTGGCGGTGATCGGCGCCGGGGCGGTCGGCTCGGCGGCGATCATGGCGGCCAAGATCGCCGGCTGCACGACGGTGATCGCGGTGGATCTGCACGACAACCGCCTGGAGACGGCCCTCGAACTCGGCGCCACCCACACCATTAACTCCGCCAAGACGGACATGGGCGAGGAACTGAACCGCATCACCGGCGGGGAGGGTGTGGACTACATCGTCGATACCACCTCGGTGCCCGCTGTGCTCAACCAGGCTGCGCGCGCGCTGGCCTTCCGCGGCACGCTCGTGGCCGTGGGCAACACGACCTTCGGCACCGAGGCACCGTTCGAGATCGGCGAGTCCCAGGTGAAGGGATGGACATTTAAAATGAACGTCCAGGGCAGCTCGGTGTACCAGGTCTTCATCCCGCGCCTGATCGAGCTGTGGAAGCAAGGACGGTTTCCGTACGACAAGCTGGTCAAGACCTACCCCTTTGCCGACATCAACCAGGGGTTCGAGGATTCGGCCGGCGGTTCCACGATCAAGCCGATCCTCCTCTTCTGACCGGCTGACCGGCGGGATCCGCGCCCGGCTGAAACGCGTCCGCACCAGGCGCCGGCCGGCCACGCGTCAGCGCAGCACCACGAAGTCCGTCACCGCGGCGTCGCGGCCGTCCAGCTCCGCCCAGCTCTTGCCGTGCTGCAGTACGGTCAGGCCCGAGGTCGGATAGTGGGTGGCCATGTCCACCACGGCCTCCTCGTCCGAATCCACCGATGCGAGCCGCATCGCCAGGTCCTGCACCGCCGGCATGTGGGCCACCACCAGCAGGGACGTGATGGTGTCGGGCAGCCGGTTGATCTCGGACAGCACGCGCACGGCCGGCGCATCGTAGAGTTCGTCGGACAGCATGGGAGTCGGCGCCTTCTCCCCCAGCTCGCTGCACACCCAGGTGCAGGTCTGGCGGGTCCGCAGTGCCGACGAGCACAGGATGAAGTCCGGGATGCAGTCGTGCTCCACCATCCACCGTCCGATCTGCGGCGCCTCGTCGTGGCCGCGCTGGGCCAGCGGCCGCTCGTGGTCCTCGACGCCCAGCGGCCACGCGGCCTTGGCGTGGCGCATGATCATCAGCTTCTTCAGGTGGTGGTCGTTCACACCACGAGTGTATGCGGCCCTTGTCAGCGCCTCCGCGCGATGCGAGGCTCGGGACATGGCAGAGCGGACCCTGGAAGCGGATGTCGTGGTACTCGGGGCCGGGGCGGTCGGCGAGAATGTGGCGGACCGGACCACCCGCGGCGGACTTAAGACCATCCTGGTGGAATCGGCGCTGGTCGGCGGCGAGTGTTCCTATTGGGCCTGCATGCCCTCCAAGGCCCTGCTGCGCCCGGGCACGGCCCTGCAGGCCGCGCGAAGCGTCAAGGGCGCGGCCGAAGCCGTGACCGGCGGCCTGGCGGCGGAGGCCGTGCTGGCCCGCCGCGATTCCTTCACCTCCGGCTGGGACGACGCCTCGCAGGTGGAGTGGGTGAAGGGCGCCGGCATCGAACTGGTCCGGGGCACCGCCCGGCTTAGCGGTCCGCGCGAAGTGACGGCAACGGACGACGACGGGACGCTGACCCGCATCACCGCACGGCACGCCGTCGTGCTGGCCACCGGTTCCTCCCCGAACGTGCCGCCGCTGCCCGGGCTGGACGGCGTCGATTTCTGGGGAACCCGCGAAGCCACCGCCGCGCAGGAGGTTCCGGAGAGCCTGCTGGTGCTGGGCGGCGGCGTCTCCGGCTGCGAGCTCGCGCAGGCGTATGCCCGGTTGGGCACCGACGTCACCTTGGTGGCACGCGGAGACCTGCTGGCGAGCGTCCCCGAACCCGCGCGGCGGCTGGTGGAAGCCGGGCTGCGCCGCGACGGGGTGCGGCTCCGGCTCCACACGGCGGCGTCACGGGTGGCTGCGCACGACGGCGGCGTCAGCCTCGCCCTGACGGCTGCGGGTGCGGACGGGGAGACCGGTGCGGCGGGCACCTTCACAGCCGACAAGCTCCTGGTGTCCACCGGACGACGGCCTGCCCTCTCCGGCCTTGGCCTGGAGGAGCTGGGACAGGATCCGAAGCGGCTGCAGGTCGACGCCAGCGGACGCGTGGTCGGCGTCGACGGGGGCTGGCTGTATGCGGTCGGAGACGCCGCCGGCAAAGCCCAACTGACACACCAGGGCAAGTACCAGGCGCGGGCCACGGGGGACGCGATCGCCGCCCGGGCGGCCGGCGAGCTGGACGGCGACCCGGAAGCGTGGAGCCGCTTCGCCAGCACCGCCGACGACGCGGCGGTTCCCTCGGTGATCTTTACCGATCCGGAGGTCGCCGTCGTCGGTCTCACCGAAGAGCAGGCCCGGGAGCGCGGGCTGGCCGTGTCCGCGACCCAACTGCCGATCGCCGTCGCCGGCTCCTCGCTGTATGCCGACGGCTACCAGGGCTGGGCCCAGATGGTGGTGGACGAGGACCGCCAGGTCATCGTGGGCATGACGTTCGCCGGCCCCGGTGTCAGCGAGTTGCTGCACTCGGCGACCATCGCCGTCGTCGGCCAGGTCCCGCTGGACCGGCTCTGGCACGCGGTGCCCTCCTACCCCACCATCAGCGAAGTCTGGCTCCGCCTGCTCGAGGCTTACGGGCTGTAGCGCGGCGGGGCGAAGTCAGGCAGGACCTAGATCGAGTACTCCGGGGCAGCCCAAACGACTACTTCCGGGTGCTCGTAGAACCGGTAGCCCTGGCCGCGGACGGTGCGCACGGTGTTGGCCAGGCGGCCCAGCTTGGACCGGAGCCGGCGGATGTGCACGTCGATGGTGCGTTCGTTCGGGACTTCCTCGGCGTTCTTCCACAGGCCGGAGAGCAGCTCTTCGCGGCCGACGGTGCGGGTGGCGTTCTCCACGAGGTAGTTGAGCAGCTCGAATTCCTTGAACGTCAGGTTCAGGGTCTCGCCGTCCAGGTGCACCTCGCGGCGGGACAGATCGATCAGGACGCCGCTGGGACGGCTGGCATGCGAGGCCGGCTGCGGCTGGCGTTGGATTTCCACGGCCGCGGTCCGCGGGCGGCGGCTGACGGTCGGATCGCCCAGGGCTTGGCGCACTACGTCAATGTTCTCGCCCGGGGCATCGGCCGGCGCCAGTGCCACGGCCCCGTGGCTCTGTGCGTCGGGAGCGAGCGACTGCACGTAGGCGCGCACCTGGGAAGCCAGCTTGCTCAGCGTGGTCCCCTGGGCGGCGGCAGCCTCCTCGTCCAGGCCGACATAAAGAACGAACCCGCGGGCAACAGTGTCATTCGACACCGCCTGCGGGCCGGGAATTCCATTGGGGGTGACCACGGGGGTGGGGGCAGTGGTCGGATGGGGGGCAGCGGCGTCGAACTGGCCGGGAACAGCACGCAGCACGCGGTAGGCCTGCTGCTCCCCCGGGTAAGACGGCTGTCCGGCGAACTGCGGGTTCTGCCCGGCTGCCTGTCGCTGCGCGGCTGCCGCACGGTTCTGGGCGTTGCGGACGGAGATGTGGACGTATCCGGATGAAACTGACATTAGAACCTCATGTGTGAAAATGGCCGTCATCACGGCGCGAATGCATGGGTATGCCCGCACGGGATGTGTTTCTGGCGCCCGCCATTGGACAGATGAATTGCCTGGAATAACTCGAGGGGTGGTGAGTTAGGCCTGCATTCGGCAACAGTCCGCCAGTGCGCCGGGATACGTCCCGTAACTGAAGGCTGCGGCTGCAGATGCTGTTGCGTTGTTGTTCACAACCATGAGTTTGGCGCGTAACAATGCCTACGTGCAAGTAATATAAGCCTGCTTGTCTCACATAGTGAGAAGAAACAGTGCTTTTGTGCCACACATCACACCACGCCCGTGCATAAATATCAGCCGAACACCGCTCATGCGGGGCGCCAATGAATAAATATGCATTGTTGGTTTTGCCTCGTGGTGAGGCGCACTAGATGCAAAGCGCCGGCGTTTGCAAACCGTCCAAAATGTGGACACGCACTGGAACGTGCGGGCCCCCGATCTTCGGTCCAGCAGTTCCTGCGTGGTGCCCCTCGCCGGCTGGTTCAGCCGGCAGTTCCGTGAGTGGTGCCACCTCGCCGGCTGGTTCAGCCGGCAACGCCGTACAGCCGGTCCCCTGCGTCACCCAGGCCGGGCACGATGTAGGCCTTCTCATCCAGCCGCTCGTCGATGGACGCCACCACAATCGACACGTTCTTGTCTTCGAGCTCATCGCGCAGGGCCTGCAGACCCTCCGGTGCCGCCAGCAGGCAGATGCAGGTGACGTCGGCGGCGCCTCGGGCGAAGAGAAACTTGATGGATTCGCGCAGCGTGCCGCCGGTGGCCAGCATGGGGTCGAGCACGAATACCTGACGGCCGGTGAGATCGGCCGGCAACCGCTCGGCATAAGTAATGATGTCCAGCGTTTCCTCGTTGCGCGCCATGCCCAGGAAACCGACCTCGGCGGTCGGCACCAGCTTGGTCATGCCCTCGAGCATGCCGAGGCCCGCGCGCAGAATGGGCACCACCAGCGGGGTTGGTTTGGTGAAGGCGGTCCCGATGGTCCGGGTGACCGGGGTCTCGATTTCCACCGGCTCGGTGTGGACGTCGCGGGTGGCCTCGTAGGCCAGCAGGGTCACCAGTTCTTCGGTGAGTTGGCGGAATACGGGCGACGGAGTGGTCTTGTCGCGGAGAACGGTGAGTTTGTGGGCAACAAGGGGATGATCCACTTCGAGTACGCGCATTCCACAAAACTACCGGCAGCCGGATAGCAGGGACAAACATCGGCCTGCCAGAATGGTGGCATGGGCCCAATTGATCCGCAGCACCACCAGTGGATGGGTCTTGCCCTGGACCAGGCCCGGTTGGCCCTGGAGACCTCCGACGTGCCGATCGGCGCCGTGGTGATGGGTCCCGACGGCGCGGTGCTGGGTTCCGGACGCAACGAACGGGAGGCGCTGCACGACCCGACCGGCCATGCCGAAATGGTGGCCATCCGGGAGGCGGCCAGAAAGCTTGGCTCCTGGCGCCTGGACGGCTGCACGCTGGTGGTCACGCTGGAGCCCTGCGCCATGTGCGCCGGCGCCATCGTGCTCGCCCGCATCCCGAAAGTTGTCTTCGGGGCGTGGGATGAGAAGGCCGGCGCGGCCGGCAGTGTTTTCGACATCCTGCGCGAACGTCGGCTGAACCACTGGGTGGAGGTCTACCCTGAGGTCCGCACGGAGGAATCAGCCGCCATGCTGCGCGCGTTCTTCGCGCGGCACCGCGGCGATCTCCCCCTCTGACTCAGGTGCCGGCCGCGCCGTTTTGGGGCTCAGGGCCAACAGCGGGTAAAGTTGACGCGTTGGTGACGTGTCCGAGCGGCCGAAGGTGCAACACTCGAAATGTTGTTTGGTGAAAGCCAACGTGGGTTCAAATCCCACCGTCACCGCCACTAGCAAGGCCCCGCTCCCCTCCTAAAGAAGGGAAGTGGGGCCTTTTGCTTTCGCCGCAGATCGGGACAGTTTGCCAACCTTGAGTCGCCGTTCGACGACCACCCGTAACGGCCAGAGCTTCTTCTGTTCCGCGCCTTACGGGCTTGGAACGAGCTCTACCGAATAACCTTCAGCTTTTTCATACAGCTGCCTCAGGTGTCCGCCGTGCCATTCCAGCCACAACGCGTCCGCTGCCCGCGTCACCTCTTCGACCCGGCCCTTCCGGACGGCCTTCCCATCCTTGCGGATCTGAACGTGCTGGCCTGTTAGGTCTTTCCAATTGTCTACCGTCATGGGAGACCTTTCCTCAATCTTGTGCAGTATTTTGACCGCTGCGTGGTGGTAAGAGAGGCAAAACGAGGGTGCAGCCACCGGTTGGGGGATGTCGCCATCGTTCCGCAACATCCCCCAACCGGCCCGGTCCCTGATGCGGGGCATGCGAAACCCCGCCGACGCGCGCAGTCAGGATCAGGGGTAGAGCCCGCGGGTCAGGTGCGCCTGTGCCACACGGTCGACCGCCGTCACCGTAGCGGCTTCGCGCAGGTTCAGGCCGCGCTTGGACGCAATGGACAGGACGTTCTCCCACGCCGCCAACATCCGGTGTTCCAGTTTTTCTTCAACTTCGGCAGCAGTCCACCAGTAGGCCTGATTGCCCTGCACCCACTCGAAGTAGGAGACGATGACGCCGCCCGCATTGGCGAGAATGTCCGGAACAACGAGCACGCCCTTGTCCTGCAGAATGACGTCCGCCGCCGCCGTGGTGGGGCCGTTGGCGCCTTCCACGATGACCTTGGCGCGCACCTTGTTGGCGTTGCCGCCGTGCAGCACGCCTTCTACTGCTGCGGGGACCAGCAGGTCCACCTCAAGCTCCAACAGCTCATCCGAAGGCATGGCACCTGCGCCGGCAAAGCCGACGACGCTGCCAGTCTCCTTGACATGGTCTTGCAGGGCACGGATGTTCAAGCCGTCAGCATTATGGATGGCCCCATACTGGTCGCCCACAGCCACAACGCTGACTCCGGCGTCGGCAAGGAACTCTGCGGCTCCGGCTCCCACCTTGCCGAAGCCTTGAACAGCCGCGGTGCTATGCCGTGGATCAAGCCCGGCGTGGGCAAGCGCTGCCAGCGCAACGTGCACGACGCCCCTGGATGTGGCGCTCGAACGGCCGAGGGAACCGCCAACGCTGACAGGCTTGCCCGTCACCACGCCTGGAACCGTGTATCCGACGTTGACCGAATAGGTGTCCATCATCCATGCCATGGTCTGTTCGTCAGTGCCGATGTCGGGCGCCGGCACGTCCTTCTCAGGGCCGATGATCGGCAGGATTTCGCTGGTGTAGCGGCGCGTAACGCGCTCCAATTCCTGCTGCGAGTAATTCCGCGGATCAATAGTGATCCCGCCCTTGGCGCCGCCGTAAGGGACGTCCAGCAGAGCGCACTTCCACGTCATCCACATTGCCAGTGCACGCACTTCGTCCAAGGAGACGTGCGGGCTGTAACGCAGTCCGCCCTTGGCGGGTCCGCGGGAAAAATTATGTTGCACGCGGTAACCGGTGAGAACCTCAACGCTGCCGTTGTCCCGGCGCAAGGGGATGCTCACGGAAAGCTCCCGGCGCGGCTGGGCCAGCAACTGGTGCAGCCCTTCGCTGTATCCCAGCGTACGGATTGCTGAAGCAAGCTGCCTGTGGGCGTTCTCCAGCGGTCCCGCGTCCTGGGTGGGAGCCGACGTGCCGTGCTCGGATGGTGCGGTTGACAGAGATAAGACAGGTGTCGTCATCGACAGAGGTTCCTTCTTGGCTTAGGTCTTTCGGAGGGTGTGCATGTGACGCTACAAGGGCGCGAAAGGGACGTCAGTGTGCGAGTGCACAAAACGGCGTGACGCAACTAGCAGCTTCAACAGCGGCCGCGGCCTGAGACCCGGCCAGCGGCGACGAGACGCCCGCTCCGCTTCGCCGCGCGCCTGCCGGTATGAACGGCGCGGCCAAGACAACGAGGCCCTATGCCGCCTCGGAAAAATGTCCTTCCAGGTGAAACGCAGTCTCTCAGCTAGCTAAAGAGTGCGTTCTTCTGTCGGGATTTCGTTGTGGAGCTCCGCCCGCAGTTCGTGCAGGTGATGACTAAGCCCCTGGATGTTGTGAAGACCGGAATAAAGAAGACTGTGAGTTTGGTGGCGCGTTCCCGCAGGCGATGGTGCACGAACCGGCCGCAATACTGGCACGTAGCCATCCGTCCGGGCAGATCGCGAAGGGCGGTCTTGAGACCGAAGAGAAGAAACACTGTGCGTGCCTTTCAGAGGTTGTTTCCAGTCAGTCCCGGATGGGATGCGGGCATCGCAGACATGGATCTCCGTTCTCTTGGCAGAGGACGCCCTTGTCAAGATAGTAAGCATACTTGGCGATTACCTACCAGCGCGGAGCGAAAGGAATTCGAGGGCTCTCACGTCTGCCAAGATGACGCAGCGTAAGTAATGAGTCCCCTAGCCTGTGCGGTTCACGGCGGCTACAACACAAACGCCCCGCACTTTCGGAGAGCGGGGCGTTGGTTTGAGCGTGTGTTAAAGCGGGCGAATGTTCTCGGCCTGCAGTCCCTTTTGTCCCTGAACGACGTCGAACTCAACTTTCTGGTTTTCCTCCAGCGAGCGGTAGCCGCTGGCGGCGATGGCCGAGAAGTGTGCGAACACGTCCGGCCCGCCGTCGTCCTGGCTGATGAAGCCGAACCCCTTTTCGGCATTGAACCATTTGACGGTGCCTGTTGCCATGCTGATCTTCCTTCTGGAACGGCAGCGCCGACTCCCCCAACGGGAACCTGCCCGCGACCGTCCACCTTCAACCTAGGTGAGCACCGGCCGTGCAGCAAGAGCCGGCGCCCGGACCGCAAAAGAAGCAGTGGGAGATTCCCCTACTTTGAGGTGAGCTCCTGCCCCGGCCACACCGCTACCGCCTTGCACACTCCGCTGGCAGGGCGAGCGACGAGGTCACCGACCCGCTCCATGCGCGAACCCGTAAAGCGCCCCGTCAGTACACGCCTCCGTCCACTACCAGTGCTTGTCCGGTCATATAGGTGGAGCCGTCCGAGGCGAGGTACACCACGATGGGCGCGATTTCCTCCGGCGTTCCCTGACGGCCCATGGGTACGATCTGTTTGACGACGCGTTCCTGCTCCTCCGCACCGCCCATGAACTCGATTGCCGGCCGGTTGAACGGAGTGTCGATCCATCCGGGGCAAACGCTGTTAACTCTGATGCGGTAAGGCGCGAGCTCGGGGGCCAGTGCCTTGGTGAAAGCCACTATGGCGCCTTTGGACGCGGAGTAGGCAGTCAAGCCGGCACCTCCCTTTACTGCAGCCAGCGATGCCATGTTGATGATCGACCCGCCTCCCTGTTCGCGAAGGACAGGTACGGCATGCTTGACACCGAAGAAGCAGGAGCGGGGGTTGACCGCCATGAGCAGGTCCCACTGATCCTGCTCGAAACCGGTGATGGCCCCCGAGCGCTGGGCCCCTGCGTTGTTGAACAAGACGTCGAGACCACCCAGCGTCTCTGCGCCTTGCTTCACGAGCGCCTCTACGTCGCTTTCCTTGGTTACGTCGGTGCGGACGAACTCTGCTGCGCCGCCCTGACTGCGGATTTCCTCGACCACACGCCAGCCGTTGTCCTCGTTGATGTCGGCCACAACGACGGCCGCACCTTCTTGAGCAAACGCCCTGGCGGTGACCGCCCCGATACCCGTTGCCGCCCCCGTGATGATCGCCTTTTTCCCCTGGAGCTGCATGCATTCCTCCTACGAGGTGAGAGCCGCGAACGCGGCGGCCGCAATCTCGTCATCCTGGTCGACGGTTCCCCCGGCTACTCCGACGCCACCGACGATCTCCCCCGCGATCTCCAAGGGCCGTCCTCCGGCGAAGGTAACGAGGGGGCGATGGTGCGTGTACTCGAGCCCATAGAGGGGTTGACCTGGCTGGGTCAAGGGTCCGATGTCCTTCGTTGCCATCTTCATCGAACACGCTGTGTAGGCCTTGCCCACCGAAATCTCGGTGCTAGCCAGAAGCGCCCCGTCCTGCCGCGCGAACGCAACCAGTTCACGCCCGGAGTCGACGATGGCCACACTGGAGGGGGACCCGATCTCCGTGGCCTTGTCGAGCGCCGCTTCCAGCGCCTGCCGTGCTTGTTGGTAACTCATTCCCATCGGTTTCTCCTTATCATCGATTGAGATCACTGCCATGGGCCGCGGCCCGGGGACGCAAGGGTGACGACTTACTCCTGGGGCAGCCCCGGACGCACGTGGGTGCGCTCGCGGGAGACCAGAGCCCTATCGCGGTCCTTAAACCGCCCCACCGTCTCGCGTGTGAACAGCGCAATGATGATTGCCGAGATGACCGCCACGGCCACCAAGAAGTAGAGGCCGTAGAAGTATCCGGTTTCACTTTCGAACCCGCCTCCGAGTCCAATCAGCCATCCAAGGACGAGGGGGGAAACGCCTCCA
The DNA here is from genome assembly GCF_059091865.1 of Arthrobacter sp. B0316-1-20. Classification (NCBI taxonomy): domain Bacteria; kingdom Bacillati; phylum Actinomycetota; class Actinomycetes; order Micrococcales; family Micrococcaceae; genus Arthrobacter; species Arthrobacter sp. B0316-1-20. Next base: position 69,693 of record NZ_JBNHHC010000009.1, read on the forward strand.
ATGTAAAGGAAGAACAGGAGAATCGAGTTCGCCGTCCCCATGGCACCAGGCTCTGCCGAGTCAGAGCCGAACGCGTAAAGGACAGGGAAGATGGCGTTCGTCGCAAGACCTGCGATGAGCTGCACCACGATCAGAACGGTCAAGCTCACCGCCGAAAACCGCAGGAGATAGAGGCCGATCGCCAGCCACACAAAGGCGATGATCAGGCTCAGCTTTCGCCCGATGTAATCGGAAACGACACCCCAGAAGATCTGCCCGATACCGCCGGTGATCGTGAACACGGCGCTGTAGGCGGCGGCTTCCGCGAAACTGAAACCGCCCACGAAGGCGATGTACTGTGGCAGCCAGAAGCTGATCCCCGTGTAGATCATGATCCCGAACATTGATGCCAGCGCGGGAACCAAGATGTTCGGATTCGCAAGGCTGCGGCGCAGCGCACCGGGTTCGGCGTGCCGCTGCTCGGCGCCGGCCCCACCGGCGAGAGGCTTGGTTAGCCCCGCGGCCTGGGTGTCGTCTTCGAACTTTTCGTAGCGCTTCGGAGAGCTATACCACCACCAGCCGATCCAGATAGGAATCATCGCCAGCGGAATGATCAGGAATACATACCGCCAGTTCTCCGGCCCGAAGGTGGCCAGAATCGCCCCGGTGGCGATGGCGCCCAAGCCTGTGCCCCAAGGGTATGCCGCGTGCTGTATCCCGAGCGCCAGACCCCGTTTTTCCACGGGATACCACTCGACCATCGACGTGACCTCGACCGCTTCGCCTGCGCCGCCGAAGGCGTTCTTGATGGACTGGATGACGACGACGTTCCAGATCGTCTTCGTGAGTGCGACTATGCCCGTGAGAATGGAGAACAGGAAGTATCCGGCCGCGACGATCGCGTTGCGGTATTTGCGGGCCCAGCCATGTCCGCCCCGATCGAACCAGGCGCCGGCGGGAATTGCCACCAATGCCACAGCTACCGTCACGATCGTACTGACGACACCGGCTTCCTCCGGCGTCAGATCGAACTCTTCAACCATCGGGGGCAGGACGTAGTAGAAGATTTGGCGCGTATTTGCGTTCATCGCATAGACGAGCCACAGGAAAATGAGCGCTCCAACGGCGGTTGCCGGAACGCGGCCCCGATTCTTGGGACCTTCCTGTGCCGGCCCGGTAGCCGGCACGTCCTTGTGTGCCATTTCGCCTTCTCCTTTCCTCAGGCGGTCACCGTAGTGGTCTTGACGCGTCTGCAATAGCCTGGCCCTGGGTCCCGGGGAGCCGCCGAAGGCACCGGCCGCGCAGGCAAGGGTCGGCTCGGCAGATAGCCCGCAAGGCGGCATCCAGCCGGCTGTTCATGCCGGCACCACAGCCAACGGGCGAACAGGTGATCCTGTCACGCCGACCATCTTGAGCGGCAGGCATATGAACATGAATTCTTGACTGCCGGAGGCAGCGAGCTCCTCGAGCTGCAGATTCTCGATGATGTAAATCCCGTTGCGGACGATGAGCACCACGTGCCCCGGCAGGCTCCCGCGCCGGGGGTCCGGTTGCACGGCGTCCCATGCAACGTTGTCAGCTCCTACAGCCTGCACCCGACGATCCGCAAGCCATTCCGAGGCTTCGGCGGAAAGGCCGGCGCCTTGAAGATATTCATCCGGTTCGTTCCAAAGAGACCCGCTGCCTGTGCGGACGAGGACGACGTCGCCCGCGGTCACCCGAACACGCTGCTCTGAGGCGGCAGCCTCCAGCTCATCCGCTCCAACGACCGTGCCTGCTGGAAGCCGCTCCACGTCGCGATGCCGCGGGATGTCGACCAGCACGCCGCGGGCGATGATGGGAGCTATTGTCTCCACGCCAAGTTCCGTGAAACCGGAAGAAGTCTGCGTCCTGGCGTCGGCCGGCAGGCCTCCGAACATCCGCAGGTCCACCGCCTGGTGGCAGAGCGCATCAATGTGCGTGCCGGCGTGCTCTGCGGTGACGATCAATCCGGAGGCACTGGTCCTGGCTTCACCTAGCCCGGATTCATGCCGCCGGTGGAGTGTGTAAATGAACCCGGGACGGTGCGCCGCAAAGATCGGTGCACCGGCGTACCGGGGCTGTTCAAGGTCGTAGACAGTGGCCTGGTTGAGCGTCGCCAGCAGCGAGGCCACCGAGGAAACAGTCATCTCATCGCCCGCCCTGTGCCAGGTTTCGAGCTACGGAACCGCGTCGAAAGATCGTTCACCGGACAGGACATGGGAACCACCCATCACGTCTTCTCCGATAACTCGTCAGCAAGAAGCCGGCCGCCCTGACCCCAGCTCCCCGGATCGATCTCATCCAAGAGGACCACTACTCTTTCCCTCTTTGAGCCCAGGACATCTACCACGACGTCGGTAATGGACTCGATGAGCCTGCGCTTGTCCTCTGCGGACCGGCCCGCCCGCATGTGGACCTGTACGACCGGCATCTTTCCAACCTTTCAGCGATGAGGAACCTCGGCGCGCGCTTTCGCCCCGGTCTCCGCCCGAAGATGATCGGCCGCCATGTAAGCCAGCGCATAGATCGTCAACGTGGGGTTATAGGCGCCGTAGGTGGGAAACTGTCCTCCGCCGAGAACTAAGAGGTTGGGCACGGAGTGGCATTGGCCGTAGCGATCCACGACCGAGGTGCCCGGATCGTCGCCCATTCGGTGGGTACCTACCTCGTGGGTGGACACGTGGTAAGGCGGCGCGGTCGGCGCCTCCCACCACTCAAGCATTCCCATCTCACGTGCGATTTCACGCTTCTTGCCTTGCATAAACTGCACGTCCTGTTCGTCGCGCGACGTCCAGTCATGGGTGATCCGCAGCGCCGGCTGACCGAACGCGTCCTTAACCTTCGGATCCAGATCGCAAAAGAAGTCTTCACGTGGGAAGGTCGCGGTCTGGTGGTACATGCTGAAAGTACGCCGGTAGTTGTCCCGCATCCAGTCCTTGAACCCCTGCCCGAATTTCGGTGCCGAATCCGGCATATTCCGGGTGGCTTCCACCGGCTGAACATCCCCGCCAAAGCCAATAATCGGGCTGCCCCAGACCGCGCCGTCACCGGATACGAGCTCCGAGGTGTAGTCATCGATCACGCTGGTCGCAACCGCGGGACCGGCAAACGGGTTAGTCCAGTCCGGAAGAGTGCCGGTGAACCAGCCGTAGTTATGTGTCATGAAGTACTTGCCGACGACGCCGTTCCCGTCGATGCCCGAAGCCAACAGCAGCCGGGTGTTCTCCAAGGCGTATGCCGAGAGCACTACGTAGTCGGCGTCGAGTTCTCGTTCCTGTTCCCGCACGAGATCGATGTATCGCACACCGGAGGCCCTCCCGGTCGCATCCCGCTTCACCTCGAAAACACGCGAGTACGGGCGGATCTCGAGGTTGCCCGTTTCGAGAGCCTGCGGAAGGAGGGCGACCGCACTGCTCGACTTGGCGCCAACGTGGCAGGGGTAGTCCCGACAGAATCCGCAGTACACGCAAGCGCTTCTTCCCTGGTACTCCACGGAGTTCACCGCTGCCGGAGCAGGGAAGGGGTGCAGGCCAAGCCGCTTCGCTGCCTCCGAGAATGGTTTGTCACCCGCCGTCATCCGCAGCGGCGGCATGGGATAGTCACGCTTCCGCGGCGGTTCAAACGGGTTCCCACCCTCCTGAATCTCCCCGTCGAGGTTACCTGCCTTACCCGCGACTCCGATCTCGTACTCGGCCCGCTCGTAATACGGTTCGAGTTCGTCGTACCCCATCGGCCAGTCAACAATGGCGGTGTCCGCCACTGCTTCCGCGCCTAAACGCTCGCTCAGCGTAGTCCGCAGGCGCAGCTCCGCATCGCGGAACCGCCAAGCCCACGCGGCCCAGTGGATCGTTCCCCCGCCCACCCCGATGGAGGGAGGCACAAACAAAGGACCGAGAGCGAGTGGTCCGACCGACCACGGCAAAACGCTTGCGGTTCCCTCCCTGTTGGGCCGCCACGTCACGGGGTCGCTGCCCATGTTGGGGGAAATTTCCTGCCGGACGAAGTACCGCAACTCGTCGTGCTTGACCTCGACATCTTCATCCACATAGCGCGGACCCTTGTCGAGGGCAACAACCCTCATGCCGGCCTGAGCCATCTCTTTCGCCATTACCCCGCCGGCTGCACCAAGGCCGACAATCACGATGTCCACATGCTCAGCCATGGTCCGGCTCTCCTTTACGCTGCTCTCGCTCATGCCGCAGGTCCTGAAGGGTTACGACGGGCAGGGCCGCGGCGTCGAATCCGTAGTCCATCTCGTCTTCGCCGTATCCCCAATGGGCGCCCGGAAATCCAACTAATCGCCAACCGACGGCGTTCCTGTTGCCCCCGTAGACGGGGTCTCCAAATGTCCCCTCGACCACGTGCTGCCTCACTACGGCGAAAAAATACGGCAGCAATCCGAGGTCGGGCCTCTCCGCCCCGTCGGATTCCGCACGTTCGGCGCCCACCGCACTGTCCAGCCCACTTCCTGCAAGCTGTTCCAGGACGGAGTTCTGCTCTCCCTCGTCAAGCTCGACGAACGTACGCCCCTGTCGCTGGACGCAACTCTCGTCAAGGGCTGCGAGGCCGGCACGGTACAACCGCTGCAGTTTCCCGTAAGGCCCCGCAAGAGCGCGGTCGATATAGATAACCGCTCCCGCTTCCTGGGCCCCTGGATCTTCCTCTGATCCCGGTATTATCAGTCCTGCCAGCGCATCGAGGGTCTCCGCCTCATGCCTGTTGAGGAAGGTAACCGCGCCCCGAGATCCATCCTTCGCGTCCATAGAACGCCTCCTTCGGCGTCGCCCGCGTCAAATCGCGAGATGCGCCGACGCTCCGGTTGCCTCAGCGCCACCAGGGAAGACCCGGACGAAGGTTTGCGCCGTTGCAAAAATATCCCCGCAACTGCGCACCTATCGGTATGTTCAGAATTTTCCACCCCGTAATTACCCAGTGTCAACGGGAGTGCCTTGCCCAATAAAAGATGCCCGTGGCGGCTTGAAGGACGGCGTAACGGCGCCTCCGTCGGGTGGTGCTGCCGGTTCGGCACGCTGGATGTCGGAGCCCGGCCGATACCTGCCCTCAGTCCTTCTCGGGGTGCCCGGGCGTGGCGTGGCCAGCGTGACTGATGGCTTCCTGAATCAACCGATTCAGGTGGTTGTCGCTTATCGAATAAATGACTTTGCGCCCTTCCTTGCGGGCACTGACCAGGCCGCTGAGGCGCAGCTTCGCCAAGTGCTGACTCACGATGGTGCGGGCAGAACCGGTCGCCTCGACCAGCTCCGCGACACCCGCCGGTCCGGCGGTCAGGACCAACAGCAGGTGCAATCGCGTGGGTTCTCCAAGCAGCCGCAGCGTCTCAGCGGCACCCTCCAGCTGGTGCCGGTTTAGTGCGATCGGGTGCCCGTGACTCGATGCCCGGACGGAGTCGATCATGGTGCTTGTTTCCTCAACACGTACCGGAGGGGCCAGGCCCGCGGGTTGTCGGCGCGAGCGGTCGCCGTAGCCCTGTCCTGCCGTTACCTCGGCTGCCCGCCGGTCCCGCAGCGTGCCGCAGGTTCTCTAGGAGGAATCGCCGGCTCCTTCGTCCTTGACGGGGTTGCGGGATTCGTCGTCCCGGTCGGCGTCCTCGGCGACGGCGTTGGCAATGAGGTCCATGCGGTCGGCCGGGGTAAGCCGGTCATCCTGCTGATACTCTTCGATGTTTTCGCTGACGGCGTCTTCGCCGCCGGGCTGAACGTTTTCCGTCATTACTGCTCCTGATCCGGAGATACTTTGTTTAGCTGATTTACCAGGTGTTCGTCAGGGGCCCCGGAGCACGCCCGCAACGAAGGCGTCGATGTCCAGCGCTCTTTTCAAACGCCCTCATCCAACCCGTAGCACGGCTCCTTATCACTGTCGCCGATCCGGCACACGTCCACAACCCCTCGGGCGCGGCCAACCCGACCCTCACGGGACCTTGGTCTCGCTGAACATCCTGCCGCTGCGCCACGTGGGGCGTAGCCTTGATCCATGCACCTTCTCTGGCTTTCGGAGGTAAGAGAATGGCCACCCCTGCCAAGGCTTTGAAGCCCACCGCCATCGGCCGGGTCGTCTCAGTGACCACGGCCAACGGGGACGAGCATGTCGGCGTCCTGACCGCATTCCACCGAAGGCAGCACAGCGAGGATTTCCTGGTCTATCTGCAGGGAGTTCCGCAACCGGTCCCGGTACCCGCCGAAGGGTCGGCCGTGGTTCACCAGCGCGTGCTCTAGCAGCGTGCTTCCATGCCGCGGATGGCGCTTGGGCGGGTGCCATCTTTAGTGCCAGGCAGCGGTCCTGTCAATGCTTTCAGGCGCAATCCGGCCTTTCACATCCATCACAAAAATGCCGCCCATGTCACATTTCGACAGCTATCGAAAAGCGCCGGAAAAAGAGGTTGAGTCGTGGAATTTTAGCCGTACGCTAAGACCACCTCACAGGTCGCGGCGGCTGACGAGAGCCGCCTCCTTGAGGTAATTCGTCTGCAGGTTTTCCCTGTGGTGGCGTCGGGGGACGTCCAGGGCCTGCTGAGGGGGACGGGGGCTACGGGTGAACCACGAGGATCGTGATCCGGCGGGCAGCGCAACCAGCGGCGCCCCGATAACGGCTGCCGGTCACACACCGGCTCCGGCGGGCCCAAGCGCCGCCCACCTGCGGAGAAAAACGCGGCGGTGGTGGCCCCGGCGGCGGGAAACCGTGGGGCTGGATGAGTTGCTGCGGCCTGCGGCCCGGCCGGAGCACCGGCAGGGCACCCTGATCCGCGTGGCCGGATGGGCCGGTGCGGTCGCCGTCGTCGCGCTCAGCGCGGGATCCCTGGTAGCGCCGGGGGCCATCGCCTTCTCTGCTGCCACGGATTCCGTGCTGGACCTGTGGGAAGGCCTGCCCGCCGAGCTTCCACTGGACACCGCCTTGCCGCAACATACGGTCCTGCTCGACAAGGACGGCAAGGAATTCGCCCGCTTCTACAGCGAAAACCGGATTGACGTGGACCTGGATCAGGTCTCGCCCGCGTTTTTGGACACGCTGCTGTCCACCGAGGACTCCCGGTTTTACGAACATCACGGCGTGGACCCCATGGGCGTCACCCGCGCGATGGTGAGCAACTCGGTGGGCGGCGAGCGCCAGGGCGGCTCCACCATCACCCAGCAGTTGGTACAGAACATCCTCGTCAACAATGCCCGGGATGAAACCGAGAAGTCGGTGGCGGTGGGCGAAACCTACAACGCCAAGATCCGCGAGGCCAAGTACGCCGTCCAGCTGGAAAAGCGCCTGGATAAGGACCAGATCCTGAACATGTATGTCAACGCCGTCTATTTCGGCAACCGCGCGTACGGCATCCAGGCGGCGGCGCGCATCTATTTCAATACGACGGCGGCCAAGCTCACCCTGCCCCAGTCGGCCCTGCTCGTCGGACTGCTCAAGGGACCGGTCTACTACGATCCGATGAAATACCCGGATCGAGCGCTCAGCCGCCGCAACACCGTGCTCAATGTGCTCGAGCGTCATGGCGCGATCACGGCGAACGAAGCTGCGGCGGCCCGCGGCAGCGGGCTCGGCCTCGACCCGGGATCTGTGCCCTCGGGCTGCGGCGGCTCCGAGTACCCGTTCTACTGCGATCTGGTCAGGGATGAAATTCTTACCGATCCTGCCTTCGGCAAGACCCAGGAAGAACGCGGGGACCGGCTCTCGCGCGGCGGCATGACGCTGACCACGGCCCTGGACCGCAAGGCCATCGACGCGGCCGAAAAGGCCGTGCACAAAGCGATGGGCAACAAGAACCGCGCGGCGCTGGGCACCGCCGTCGTCGAACCCGGCACCGGGCATGTCACGGCGGTGGCACAGAACCGGTCCTGGGGCGAAGGCAAGGGCAAGACCGAGGTGGTCTTCGCCGACAGTGCCTTCCAGGTGGGGTCGGCGATGAAGCCGATCGTGCTCGCCACGGCGCTGTCCCAGGGGATTTCACCGCGCCAAAAGCTGCTGGCCAACGGCCCCTATTACTCCTCGCTGGATAATCCGCCCGGTGGTTTCCACAACTACGGCTACGAGAATTACGGCTCTATCGACGCCTACCAGGCCGTGCGCGCTTCGGTGAATATCTACTTCGTGCGGTTGATCGAGCGCACGGGCGTGAAGGAAGTCGCCGAGTTCGCGGAAACCCTGGGCATCACCTCGATCCCCGTCGATAAGCTGCACGGCCGGGAGGCATCGCTGGCGCTCGGCTCCTACGAGATTTCCCCGCTTGAGATGGCCAACGCCTACTCCACCTTCGTCAGCGGCGGGGTGCTGTGCCGGCCGGTCACCATCACCGCAGCCATCCGCAGCGATACCGGGGAGAAGCTCCCGGTTCCCGCCTCAAACTGCCACCAGGCCATCGACCCTTCGGTGGCGGCCACGGTAGCCGACGTGCTGACCGAACCGTTCCACCCGGCGGGCACGCTGGGCGCCCTGGGCATGCCGAAGGGCCGCCAGGCCGGAGCCAAGACGGGTACCACGAATGACTTCGCCACGAATTGGATTGTGGGCGTCACCCCGCAGTATGCGACGGCGGTGTGGCTCGGCGACCCCCGCGGCGGGACCCAGCACCCGTTGAAGACGGTGCATGCCTACGGCAAAACCTTCTACGACCTCACCGGCTCCGAACTGGCCGGCCCCGTATGGAAGGACACCATGGAAGGCCTGCACAAGGGCCTGCCCGCCGAGCCGATGCCCGAGGCCGACCCGCTGACCACCAGCGTCGAAACGTCCCGCTCCATGCCCGACCTCCGCGGGCTGGGCGTGAACGAGGCCATCACGGTGCTGCTGCGCAACAACCTGGTGCCGGTGGTCGGGCAGGAAACGGCCAAACCGGACCCGCGGGTGGATCAAAACGTGGTGACCGCGCAGTCGGCACCGCCGGGCAGCAGGCTGACCTTCCGCCAGGAAGTGACCATCACGCTCAGCGCCGGCAGCAACACTGCCATCACAATCCCCGACGGGTTGTAAGGAGTCCCGGTGTCCATCTTCGAGAAACATCCGGCCCTTGCCCTGGCCACCGGTGCGCTGTGCCTGGCGTCTCTCACCGCGTCGGGGCTGGTGGCCCTGCAGGCATCGGGGCTGCCAATGTTCTTCGCGCAGGAACAGGCCGCGGCGGTGGCCGAGCCTGCCACACCGGTGGCAATCAGCGCGGTGCTCACGGACAGCCCGGCCTCCATTTCCTTGACCGGGCTGCTGGCCGAACCGCCCGGAAAGTGGAAGCCGGAGGGTCCGGTGGAGCGCGGAGCGACGCTGCCGGTGCCCTACGCGTGCGATATCGGCGCGGCGCCCTCGGTGGCTTTGTCCCGTTCCTTCAGGGTGCGCGGCGAGAGGGTGCAGGTGCTCGCCGCCGCCTACACCGCCGGCCTCGGCGCCGAAGCCATGGACGAGCTGGCGGACAACGCGGCCAACTGCGCCGGGGCGGCGATTGCTGTCCGGAGCGAGGAACTGGACGGCCCCGGCGTCCAGGCCCACCGGATCTACGCGGCCAAGAACGGCCACGGCACCATGCAGGTGCTCACCTTCCGGCGCGGGGACGTGCTGGCCTTCGTGACGGGAAAGGCAGCCGCACCGCTGCAGAAACTGGCCAGGCAACTGGACAAGAAGCTCGCGGCCGCGCTCGCCGACGTCTGCGCAGACCAGGAATCCAAAGCCGGCGACGCTGCCCGCTCCCCTTGGTCGACCGCAGGCTACAAGCCGTTCACGATCACCCGAACGGTATCCATCCCCGCCGTTCCGCTGCCGAAGGCCCCGGCTGACGCCGACTACGAAACCGTGTCCTTCCCGGCACCGGACCTGAAGGTCAAGCCGGCCAATCCGGCGGCCCTACCGGCCTACCCGGTCTGGCCGCCGATGCCGGACGCCCGGGAGTTCCCCCGGCCGCCCAAGAGCCCCGCGAACGAGCCCGCGAGGTCGGCGAAGGTCCATCTGCTGACGGAGGACGCCGCCGGGCCGGGCTGCGGCTGGGAGTTCACCGGCATGTCACCGGTGCCTTTCGACGCCAGGGACGCAGCCGCCGCCAACCGGGAACGTGTCCAGGCCGCAGAGTCGAGACTCGCCGCCGGCGCCAGGAAATGGCAACAGGCCGTGCTGAACTACTGGGCCGCCTACGACCACTACCGGACGGACGTGCAGGAGTACAAGGACTACGCCGCCGCGGTGGCCAAGGTGAACAAGGAGTGGGACAAGATCGCGGCACAGTGGAATGACTACTGGGCCGAATACGCCGTCTACCAGCAGGCCCTGGCGGAGCGATCGGCATTCTTCACCCAGCGGGATAATGCACGGGCCGGCTACCGGAACGCCCTGGCGCAGTGCGAAGCGGACAACCGGAACGCGGAGCAGGAGTACAAAAACGCGCGGCAGGAGTACAAGAAGGCGCTGGAAGATTACCGGAAGGCGGTGGAAGCAGCCGAAGAAAACCAGGGCGACGAAGACGAGGAGGAAGAGCAGCCGGAGCCGCCCAGTCCGCCCCGGGAGCCTTCCCCGCCCGAGCCCGCGGATTGTGATGCGATAGGCCCGCCGGCCATCCTGGATTGGGCGCCGCCGGCCGAGCCCGCCGCCCCGGCGCCCCCGCCCGATCCCCGCCCTGTCGGAGAACGTTGACCCCTGCACCGCCCGTTTGCCGGCGTGGGGTTCGTTGTGCCGGGAGGCAAGGCTGCCGCGCGCTTTGGCTAGAGTGGGGGCATGGTTGATTCCACCACCACCGCGGCCACCGCCGGCATTGCCGCCACCGAGCACCTCGGCGCCGATGGAGGTACAGTTCCGGATGCTTACTACGTGCGCCTGGACGGCGGACGCTTCCAATCCACGCTGCATTCCCAAGGAGCCTGGAACGACCACGAACAGCACATGGCACCGGCTTCCGGCCTGATCGTGCACGAGTTGCTGCGGAATCATCCCCGCCCCGAGATGGTGATGAGCCGGATCAATTTCGAGATCCTGGGCATCATCCACGGCGGTGAGTTCGAGATCCAGACCCGGGTCCTGCGGCCGGGCAAGACGATTGAGCTTTTGGAGGCCACTTTCACCGCGCAAGGCCGCACGGCCATCCGCGCCCAGGTCTGGCGCCTGCTCACCGGTGATACCGCCGCCGTCGCCGGCACCTTCAGCCGGCCCATTCCCGGACCCGGCGGCTGTCCCCCGGCGCCCATGACCAGCGTCTGGGACGGCGGCTTCATCCGGTCCACGGAGTTCCGCACCGCGGCAGACCTCGGTCCCGGCAACCGGACCGTCTGGGCGCGCACCCTCCACCCGTTGGTTCAGGGCGAGGACAGCCACCCGCTGGCCCGCTTCGTCAGCATCGTGGACACCGCCAACGGCATCGCGGTGCGGCAGGATCCGCGCGAGTACATGTTCCCCAACCTTGACCTGACCATCCACCTGTTCCGCCAGCCGCAGGGCGAGTGGACGGGTTTGGACACCCGCGTGAGCTTCGGCGACGACGGCGTCGGCCTGACGGACACCGAACTGTTCGACGAACAGGGTCCGGTGGGCCGCGCCGCCCAGATCCTGACCGTCCGCAAATTCCCCGGATCAGCCGGATGACCCTGCGCATCCTGACCATCGGCCGCAAACACGAGTCGTGGGTGGCGGAAGGAATCGACCGCTACGAGAAGCGGATGAAGAAGCCCTTCGACGTCAGCTGGCAGCCGATCCCCCATTCCTCCCGCGAGCATGACGCCGCGCGCAAGGAAGAATCCGAAACCCTGCTGGCCAAGCTGAGCGGCAAGTACGCCAACGACTTCGTGGTGCTGCTGGACGAACGCGGCAAGAACATCGATTCGCCCACCCTCGCGCGCACCCTCCAGCAGCCGCTGGACAGCTCCCGCAACGTCACCTTGATCATCGGCGGGGCGTACGGGGTGGACGACTCGATCCACCAGCGGGCCGACTTCGTCTGGTCCCTTTCCAAATTGGTCTTCCCGCACCAGCTGGTCCGGCTGATCCTCATGGAGCAGCTCTACCGCGCCCAGGAGATCGCCGGCGGGCGTCCCTACCACCATGAATGATCTTGGGTAGCGCGCTGCGATTCGGGCGGTCCGCGGCAGTCGCCGCCGCTGTCTTCAGCGTAGCCGCCGGCGCGCACACTGCGGCCGGAGGAACCCTGCCACCCGCCGCCGTCGTCCTGGCGCTGGGCGCGCTGACATGGTTGCCGGTGATGATCCTGGCCGGGCGGAAACTCCAACTGGTGACGATCCTGGCGGTACTGGCCGTCGGACAGCTCGCACTGCACCAAGCCTTTGAACTTCTCGCAGCCGTCCGCTGCGCGCCGGACCCATACTCTGACGGACACGCCGTACACGTGGGCCATGCGGGCCACGCCGGATCCACTGCCGTGGCACTCGACTGTGCGGCCACATCCCACGCCGGGAGTTCGCCTGCCATGCTCGCCGCCCATGTGCTGGCCACAGCACTGACCGCGCTCATGTTGGCGCGCGGCGAGGCTGCGCTGTGGAGCCTGGCCGCTTGGCTGCGTCCGCTGGTCCGCCAGTCGACCGTGACGGCGCTGCCGCCCGCCGGCGTCGCCCTTGCCGCCAAGCAAGATCCGTTGCCTCTCCTAACCCAGTACCTGGTCACACTCGTGCCGCTGCGGGGACCGCCGGTGCCGGCGAGCTTCCAAAACCGGACCTAACCCAAGTCCTAAACATCATCGATTCCCCGGCCCTGCGCCGCGACGGGCCGCTATGGCCTTGCTACGCGGACCGCGGCCCAGCGCCTCCCGAAAGGCATTCTGTGACTACCATTCACCGCACTACCCTTCGCTCTTTACTGGCCGTCGGAGCCACGGCTGGCCTGTTGGCTGTTGGCGCCGGAGCAGCCTCCGCCCACGTGGGCGTCACCCCCGAGGACAACGCCGCCGGCAGCAGCTCCGTGCTGACGTTCTCCTTCTCCCATGGATGTGAGGGTTCACCGACCACGAAGATTGCTATCTCGCTGCCCGAGCAGCTGGCCGACGCCACGCCCACCGTGCACCCCAACTGGGACGTTGAGAAGGTGACCGAAACCCTCGATGCCCCCATAACCTTGGACAGCGGGGCCACCATCACCGAGCGGGTCAGCCAGATTGTTTACACGGCCAAGGAACCGGTGGCCGACGGGCTGCGCGACGCGCTGCAGCTCCAAATGCTGCTGCCCGATGCCCCCGGCGAGAGCCTGGCCTTCCCCACGCTGCAGACCTGCGAGAAGGGCGAGATCAACTGGGCAGAGCTGCCCGCGGAGGGCCAAGATCCCCATGACCTGGACTCCCCGGCTCCGTCGTTCGTGATCGGCGAAGCATCCGCCAACAGCCACGGAGGGCACGACGACGGCGGCGCGGCTCCGGATGCCGGGGCGGCCGGGGCAGCGGGCAACGGCGCGGCGACGGTGGCAGGCTGGACCGGGCTCGGGGCCGGCGTGCTGGGCCTGGCCGCCGGCGTGACCGCGCTGGTCCGCACACGCAAGAGGCCCTGACCCACAAGCTGCTCCCGGCGGGCGGCCCGCCTGAAGGCGGCCGTCCGCCGGCTGGAGTCCCAAGCCGGAGGGCGGCTGGCGAGGGTGTTTAATATGACCATGATGAATCGTTTCCGGGCGCGCCCGGCCGCCGCGGCCCTGTTCGTTGGATCCGCACTGCTGCTGGCCGGATGCGGGCAACCGGCTCAGGAACCCGGCACCGCAGCTGCGTCGTCCGCCCCCGCGGCCAGCGCGCCGTCGTCGTCCCCCGCACCCGCCCCGGAGACCGGAAACGCGGGAAGCGCCACCGCGTCCCCAGAGTCCGGCGGCGGCGCCGCGGACGGTTCCTGCCGCGCCGGCCAGTTGGAAGCGGCCATTCAAACCAAGCCCGGCGCCGGGGCCGCCGGCAGCGTCTACCGCACGCTGGTACTGACGAACACCGGCACCGGGTCCTGCACGCTCCAGGGGTACCCCGGCGTCTCCTACGTCGACGCCGACGGCGCACAGGTGGGCGCGCCGGCCGAACGGGACCCGGCCGCAGCGGCGGCTGCCGTCACGCTGGAGCCGGGCGGAACCGCCGAGGCGCAGCTGCAGCAGACCAACGCGCAGAACTACGGCGAGGAATGCGGACTCACGGATGTGGCGGGGGTCAGGGTCTACCCGCCGAACCAAAAGGAATCGCTCGTCGCGAAGCAGGAGACGGTCGGCTGCTCGGACTCCTCCGTGGTGCTGATGACCGTGGGCACCTTCCAGGCCCCGTAGCCGCCCGCCCGCTCCCCGGACTGCACACCGGGAACTGCACAGCGTCGGTGCCGGCCGCTAGGCTCAAGACATCGGTATGACGACGTCTGTGCTCGAACGCTTCAGCCCGGCCACCCGCGAGTGGTTCGCCGGCGCCTTCGCCGCGCCCACCAACGCACAGGCCGGTGCGTGGAACGCCATTTCCGCCGGCTCCCATGCCCTGGTGGTGGCGCCTACGGGTTCCGGCAAGACCCTGGCGGCCTTCCTCTGGGCGCTGGACACGTTCATCTCCCGCGCACAGACTCAGGCCGAACCTCCAGTCCTTGTGCCGGAAGCGGCGCCCAAGCGGGGACGCGCCGCCCGCGAGGAGTCCCGCGGCACCCGGGTGCTGTACATCTCGCCGCTCAAGGCCTTGGGTGTGGACGTGGAGCGGAACCTGCGCGCGCCGCTGATCGGCATCACCCAGACCGCCAAACGGCTTGACCTGCCCGCCCCGTCCATCACCGTCGGCGTCCGTTCCGGCGACACTCCGCCCAATGAACGGCGCCGGCTGCTCACCCACCCGCCGGACATCCTGATCACGACGCCGGAATCGTTGTTCCTGATGCTGACCTCCAGGGCGCGGGAAACCCTGGCGTCGGTGGACACCGTGATCATCGATGAAGTGCACGCCGTGGCCGGGACCAAACGCGGCGCGCACCTGGCGGTCACCTTGGAACGGCTGGACGCCCTGCTGGAGCGGCCCGCCCAGCGGATCGGCCTCTCCGCGACCGTCGAGCCGCTGGATACCGTGGCCCGGTTCCTGGGCGGCAATTCCCCGGTGGAGATTGTCGCCCCTCCCGCCCGGAAGTCATGGGACCTGACTGTGACGGTGCCGGTGGAGGACATGACCGCGCTGGCCTCGCCCAGCCAGGAGGAACTGGGAGCCGGCGCGCAGCCCGCGTCCATCTGGCCGCACGTCGAAGAGAAGATCGTGGACCTGATTGCCGAAAACCGGTCCACCATCGTCTTCGCCAACTCGCGCCGGTTGGCGGAGAGGCTCACCGCACGGTTCAACGAAATCTGGACCGAACGCGAGTCCCTCCCGCTGTCCGGCGAGGACGTCTGGGGCACCGCCGCCGCCCATGACGACGCTGCCGAGAATGCTCCCGGTCCGGGGCCCGGCTCGGGTTCCGGTTCGGGTTCCGGTGGTTCCCGCACGCAGACCAAGCCGCCGGCCCAGATCATGGCCCAGGCCGGTTCCGCCTCCGGCGCGGATGCCGTCCTCGCCCGCGCCCACCACGGCTCGGTCAGCAAGGAGGCGCGCGCGCAAATCGAGGACGACCTGAAGTCCGGACGTCTGCGCTGCGTGGTCGCGACGTCGAGCCTGGAGCTGGGCATCGACATGGGTGCGGTGGACCTGGTGGTGCAGGTGGAATCCCCGCAGTCCGTGGCCAGTGGCCTGCAGCGGGTAGGGCGTGCCGGGCACCAGGTCGGCGAGGTCTCCCAAGGCGTGCTGTTTCCCAAGCATCGCCAGGACCTGGTCAATACCACGGTGACGGTCGAGCGGATGCTTGCCGGCCGCATCGAGCCCCTGTATATCCCCGCCAATCCCCTGGACATCCTCGCCCAGCAGACCGTGGCCGCCACCGCCCTCGGCGCCGTCGACGTGGAGGAATGGTTCGACGTCGTGCGCAGGTCCGCGCCCTTCGCCACGCTGCCGCGTTCCGCCTACGAGGCCACCCTGGACCTGCTGGCCGGGCGGTACCCCAGCGACGAATTCGCTGAACTGCGCCCGCGGATCGTTTGGGACCGGGTCGCCGGGACCATCACCGGCCGGCCCGGGGCGCAGCGGCTGGCCGTGACCTCCGGCGGAACCATCCCGGACCGCGGGCTGTTCGGCGTCTACCTGGTGGGTTCCGAGGACGCGAAGAACAGCGGCGGCCGCCGGGTGGGCGAGCTGGACGAAGAAATGGTCTACGAATCCCGCGTGGGCGACGTCTTCGCGCTGGGCGCCACCAGCTGGCGGATCGAAGACATCACCCACGACCGCGTCCTCGTCTCCCCCGCTTTCGGGCAGCCGGGCAAGCTGCCGTTCTGGAAAGGCGATTCACTGGGCAGGCCGGTGGAGCTCGGGCGGGCGCTGGGCCGCTTCGTCCGGGAAGTGTCCGGCACGGCCGAGGAGCCGGCACGCGAGCGGCTGGCCGCCGCCGGGCTGGACGATTGGGCCGCGGGGAACCTGCTGGCCTACCTGGCCGAGCAGCAGCAGGCCACCAACGATGTTCCCAGCGACCGCACCCTGGTGGTGGAGCGCTTCCACGACGAGCTCGGCGACTGGCGCGTGGTGCTGCACAGCCCGTTCGGCATGCCCGTTCACGCGCCCTGGGCGCTGGCGGTCGGCGCCCGGTTGCATCAGAGGTACGGGCTGGACGGTTCCGCCATGGCCGCCGACGACGGAATCGTGCTGCGCGTGCCCATGATGGAAGAAGAGCCGCCCGGCGCCGAATTGTTCCTCTTCGACCCCGAGGAACTGGACCAGATCGTCACCGCGGAGGTGGGCGGTTCCGCGCTCTTCGCCTCCCGCTTCCGCGAATGCGCCGCCCGCGCCCTGCTCCTGCCGCGCAAGAATCCGGGCAAGCGCAGCCCGCTCTGGCAGCAGCGCCAACGCTCCGCCCAGCTGCTGGATGTGGCGCGCAAGTACCCGACGTTCCCGATCATCCTCGAGACGGTGCGCGAATGCCTCCAGGACGTCTACGACCTGCCCGCGCTCAAGGAGATTGCCGCCGGGATCGAGCGCCGGGAGTTGCGCCTGGTGGAAACCACCACCCAGCAGCCGTCGCCGTTCGCCCGCTCGCTGCTCTTCGGCTACGTGGCCAGCTTCCTGTACGAAGGCGACTCCCCGCTGGCCGAGCGCCGGGCCGCGGCCCTGTCGCTGGACCCGGGCCTGCTCAACGACCTGCTCGGCCGGGCCGAACTGCGTGAGTTGCTGGACGAAGGGATCATCGCCCAAACCGAGCAGGAGCTGCAGCGGCTGACCGAGGACCGCAAGGTGCGGGGCGCGGAGGGCATCGCCGACTTGCTGCGGCTGCTGGGCCCGCTGACGACGGCGGAGATCGCAGCCCGCGTCCGGCCCGCCGAACCGGCGAACGGACCGGTGAACGGACCCATGAACGCGCTGGTGGACGGACCGGCGGATGGGTCGACGGATGCCTCGGTCGACGGACCCGTTCCCGCCGGCTCCGCGCCCGTCGGGATTGCCGACGTCGAGCCCTTGGTCGCCGAGCTGGCGAGGGCCAACCGCGCCCTGAAGGTGGGCGTCGCCGGCGGCGAACGCTGGGCGGCGGTGGAAGACGCGGCCCGGCTGCGCGATGCCCTCGGCGTGCCGCTGCCCGTGGGCGTGCCGCTGGCGTTCATCGAGCCGGTGGCCGACCCGCTCGGCGACCTGGTCAGCCGCTTCGCCCGCACTCATGGCCCGTTCACCGCCGGTGAATGTGCCAGGCGGCTGGGCCTGGGCACCGCCGTGGTGCACACCGCGCTGCAACGGTTGCTCAAGGACGGCCGCGTGGTCGAAGGCGAGTTCCGGCCCGGCGGCGCATCGCCCGCTGAGGAGGGCGGAGCCCACGGCACGGCCGACGTGGCTTCTCCGGCCCCGACGGATCAGCGCCAGACCGAATGGTGCGACGTCGAGGTGCTGCGCAAGATCCGCCGCCGGTCGTTGGCCGCCCTGCGCAAGGAAGTCGAACCGGTGGATCCTGCCACCTATGGCCGGTTCCTGCCGACCTGGCAGAACGTCGGGGCGAAGCTGCGCGGCCTGGACGGCGTAGTCACGGTGGTGGACCAACTGTCCGGGGTACCCATCCCGGCGTCGGCGTGGGAACCCCTCATCCTGGCGTCCCGCGTGAGCGACTACGCCCCCGCCATGCTGGACGAGCTGACCGCCACGGGCGAAATCCTGATCTCCGGCGCCGGGTCGATGCCCGGCAACGACGGCTGGATCAGCCTGCATCTGGCCGACGCCGCGCACCTGACGCTGAATCCCCAGCCGGATTTCGAACCCAGCGTGCTGCAATACGAACTGCTCAACGCGCTCTCCGGGACCGGGGGCTACGGCGGCGCCTACTTCTTCCGGCAGCTCACCGACCTGCTCGCGGCCAGCGGCACCCAACCGGGGGACAACGCCGTCGCCAGCGCGCTGTGGGACCTGCTGTGGGCCGGGCGGATCACCAACGACACGTTCGCCCCGGTGCGTTCGCTGCTGGCCGGCGGGACCACCTCGCACCGGCAGCGCAACGCACCGCCGCGGGCACGCTCGGCGCGGCTGGGCCGGCTCGGACGCCTGCCCGGACTGCACGGGACCGGCCTGCAACCCGGCGGCGCCGGGGCGGGTCCCGGCAAGGGTCCCGGCCAGCCGCGCACCTCGCCACCGACCGTCGCGGGGCGCTGGTCGCTGCTGCCGGCGCCGGAGACCGACCCCACCGTGCGCGCACATGCCACCGCCGAACTGCTGTTGGACCGCTACGGCGTGGTCACCCGCGGCTCGGTGGCCGCCGAGTCGATCCCGGGCGGGTTCGGGCTGATGTACAAGGTGCTGGGCAAACTGGAGGAAACCGGCCGCTGCCGCCGCGGTTACTTCATCGAACACCTCGGGGCGGCCCAGTTCGCCGTCTCCCCCACCGTTGAC
This sequence comes from Arthrobacter sp. B0316-1-20, assembly GCF_059091865.1. NCBI lineage: Bacteria > Bacillati > Actinomycetota > Actinomycetes > Micrococcales > Micrococcaceae > Arthrobacter > Arthrobacter sp. B0316-1-20. Next base: position 88,537 of record NZ_JBNHHC010000009.1, read on the forward strand.
CGGCTGCGCTCCTTCAGCCGCGATGCGCAGCTGGGTGAGCAGGCGCCGTCGGCCGTGGCCCTTGCTGCGACCGATCCGGCCAACCCCTATGGGGCCGCCCTGCCCTGGCCCCCGCAGGACTCCGGCCACCGGCCCGGCCGCAAGGCGGGCGCGCTGGTTGTCCTGGTGGACGGAGAGCTTGCGCTCTACGCGGAACGCGGCGGCAAGACGCTGCTGGCCTTCACCGAGGACGAGGAGGCGCTGGCGTTGTGTGCCCGGGCCTTGGTCCAGGTGATCCGTCGCGGTGCCGCGGACAAGATGGCCGTGGAAAAGGTCAATGGCTCCGGAATTTTGGACACGCCGCTGGCCCATGCGCTGATGGATGCCGGCTTCTATTCCACCCCGCGGGGATTGAGGTTCCGTGCCTGAAGGGGACACCATCTGGCGTGCCGCCCGGCGCTTGCATGCGGCGCTGGCCGGGCAAGAGCTCGCCGGCAGCGACTTCCGGGTGCCGCGCTACGCCACGCTGGACCTGTCCGGGCAGACCGTGGACGAAGTCCGCTCCCGCGGCAAGCACCTGCTGATGCGGATCGGTGCGCTGACGGTGCACTCGCATCTGGGCATGGACGGCAGCTGGCAGATCTACCAACCCGGCGAGCGCTGGCGCAAACCCGCCTTCCAGGCCCGCCTCATCCTCTCCACCGGCACGACGACGGCGGTTGGCTTCGCGCTGGCCGCGCTGGACGTGGTGCCGCGGACCGAGGAAGACACGCTGGTGGGGCATCTCGGTCCCGACCTGCTCGGGCCGGACTGGGACGAGGCGGAGGCGCTGCGGCGGCTGCGGCAGGAACCGGACCGCCCGATCGGACTGGCCCTGCTGGACCAGCGCAACCTCGCCGGGATCGGCAACGTCTACCGCTGCGAGGTCTGTTTCATTGCCCGGGTGCACCCGTCCACCCCTGTGGGCCAGGTGCCGGATCTCCCTGCCATGGTGTTGAAGTCCAAGCAACTGCTGGAGGTCAACAAGGATCGCGGCAGCCGCAGCACCACCGCGTCGCCCGCCCGCCGCGAATCGTTCTGGGTCTACGGGCGGGCCGGCCGGCCGTGCGGCCGCTGCGGCACCCCGATCGTCCACGACCAGCAAGGCAATACCGACGCCGACCAGCGCGACGTCTACTTCTGCCCGCACTGCCAACCGCTGGCTCCCTGACGCGCGGGGCGTTTGCCCGACACACCCCCGCCGCCCCCGGTCCAGGGGGCCGCCCTCCGCCTGCCACAGGCCCCTCATGGCCTGCTCCGACGGCGGCCGGGCGGCACAAACCGTAATATGGTGACGATGACCGACGAAGGGGGCCCATGAGCTGGCTGCAGACGATTCCGGCCGCGCTGTTGGCCATCGTCCTCGTCTTCGGACCCGGCCTGCTCTGGGGTGCAGTGCTCGGCCTGCGCCGGTTGTCCCTGGTCGCACTGGCCGGCCCGTTCGGTGTCACCGCCATCGTGGTCGCCGCCGAGCTTGGCCGCCTGGTCGGGCTGGATTGGGCCTGGCCGCAACTTCTGGCGGTGACCGTGCTCGTGGCCGTCCTGCTCTGGCTGCTCCGCCGCCGCGTCGGCCACCGCCTGCACCGCGATCCCGAAGCCCCGGACCGGCCGGCGCCCTGGCGGTCGGTCGTGCTGGCCTGGGCGGTGTCGGCCGTGCCGCTGGCGGCCGCCATGCTCTGGATCTTCGGCGCCCCGGACAACATCGCGCAGTCGCACGACAACATCTTTCACCTCAACGCGCTGCGCTACATCTCCGACTCGGGCAACGCCTCCTCGCTGACGCTGGGCTACCTGGGCACCACCGACCGGGGCACCTTCTACCCGGCGGGCTGGCACGACGTGGTCTCCCTGGTGATGATCACCGCGGGGCTGCAGCCCGCGGCCGCCATCAACATCACCAACCTGGTGCTGATCACCGGGATCTGGAGCAGCGGCTGCCTGTTCCTGGTCAGCCGGATCACCGGTGAACGCACCATGCCGCTGCTGGTCGCCGCGGTGCTCTCGCTCGCCTACAGCAGCTTCCCCTACCTTTTGCTGGAGTTCGGCGTCGTCTATCCGTTCATGCTCTCCATCGCCATGCTTCCGGCCGCGCTGGGGGTGGTGCTGCAACTGCTCCGGGTGGGCGTGCACACGCGTGTGTCAACGGAAGGCAACGTGCTGCTGCTGGTCGGGCTGTTGCCGGGCATGGCGTTGTCCCATCCCGCCACCATCATGGGACTGCTGGCGCTCTCGGTGCCGCCGGTCTTCGCGGCCGCCCACCCGGCGCTGCGCTCCGGAGAACAACGACGACGGCGGCGCGCCCTGGCGGGCACCGTCGCCTATCTGGTGGTGCTGGCCGCGCTCTGGATGACGCTCCGGCCCGCCCGCAGCAGCAGCACCAACTGGGACAACCTGGGCAGTGCCGCCGAGGCCCTGGCCGACGTGGTGCTGCATTCGCCGCTCGAGCGCCCCATCTCCATCCTGGCGACCGTCCTGACGATCGTGGGCGCCGCGGTCGTCTTCAATCTCCGCAAAAACCGCTTCGCGCTGGCAATGTACGCTATCGCGGCTGCCCTCTACGTGATCGGCAACTGGCACCAGATGCCGGGCCTGCGCTGGTGGGTGACCGGTATCTGGTACAACGACTTCTTCCGCATCAGCGCCATGCTTCCGGTGGCCGGACTGTTGATCGCAGCCATCGGCGGCGTCGCACTGGCCGGGACTGCGCGCTCCTTCTTCCGGGCCACGCTGGTTCGTCGCGAGAAGAAGCCGCCGTCGTGGTTCCGGCCGGCCGCCACCGGGCTGCTGGTGGTCGCCAGTTTGGCAGTGGTGCCGCTGTTTGCCGTGCAGCGGGGCATTTCCGAGGCCGCCGCCAAGTACCGGTTCACGGACAGCTCCCACCTGCTCACCGCGGACGAGCTCGCGTTGATCAAGCGGATTCCCGCCCACGTTCCGGAAGGCGCGGTCATCGCCGGCAACCCGCTCACCGGCGCCTCGCTGTCCTACGCCTACACCGGGCGTCCCGCGCTGGTCCCGTCGGGAGTCACGTCCCCGCGGGTGGACGGCAAGCTCATCATGGACAAACTGGATCAGATGAAGACGGATCCGGCGGTGTGCGCCGCCGTCGAGGCCCAGAACGTGCAGTTCGTGCTCGACTTCGGAGACCACTCGGTGCACCCCGGCGAGAGGACCTCGGTGCCGGGCCTGCAGGAGCTGACCGAGGCCAACGGGTTCGAGCTGGTGGACTCCGAGGGCGAAGCAAAGCTTTACCGGGTCACCGGCTGTCCCTGAGCGTTGCGGTTGCGGGTGGTGCCACCCGGTACCCTTGATGGGTGATGGAATCCCCGCTACCGGTGCGTGACGGCGTCAACGCCACCCGCCTGCGCCTCCCCGGGGAGGGGCCGTGGGAAACGGCGCTGGACTACATGCTGCACCGGTGGGGCCATGTGGATCCCGACGGCATCAGGGACCGCTTCGACCGCGGCGAGATCGTCGGCGAAGGCGGAGCCGTGCTGGACCGGACCACGCCGCTGGATGCCCACACGTTCATTTGGTACTACCGGACCTTGCCGCGGGAGAAGCGGCTGCCGGTGGAGACCAGCATTCTCCACCAGGACGCGAACATCCTGGTGGTGGACAAGCCCCATTTCCTTCCGACCACCCCCGGCGGCACCTTCATCCAGGAGTCGGCGCTGGTCCGGCTGCGCCGCCAACTGGATATCCCGGATCTGATTCCCATGCACCGGCTGGACCGCCTCACCGCCGGAGTGCTGCTCTTCTCCACTAATCCCGCCACCCGCGGCAAGTACCAGGTGCTCTTCGAGAAACGCTTGGTGCAGAAGGAATATGAGGCCATCGCACCGGTGGATCCGCGGCTGCAGTTCCCGCACACGGTGCGGAACCGCATGGTCAAGTCCCGCACCTACCTGCTGGCCGAGGTCGTCGAGGGAGAGCCCAACGCGGAGACCCGGATCGAGTTGCTGGAACAGCGCGGACGGCTGGGCCGCTACAAACTGGAACCGCATACCGGGAAGACCCACCAGCTGCGCGTGCACCTGGCGTCGTTGGGCATCGGGATCCTACACGACCCGTTCTACCCGGTGCTGCTGGACCAGGCTCCTGACGACTTCGAGCGTCCCCTGCAATTACTGGCCCGCGGTATCTCCTTCACCGACCCGATCAGCGGACGACCGGTGGAATACCGCAGCCAACTGGAACTGTCCGAATGGGCAGCGCCAGCCGAATGGGCAGCACGACGCGAAGGGGCAGCAGATAGCGCCGCCGGAGCAATTGCTGCCGGCGGCGCGTTCGCCCCTGCCCGGCAGGCCTAGCGGACTACGGGATTCGGGCCTGGCGGACTACGGGATTCGGCCGCTTCAGGCCCGGCCGGCAGCGGTTCCGCGGGCGCTGGTGTCCCGCCGGCGGTCGAGCAGCAGGCCCAGGGCGATCATGACCACGCCCAGGACGAAATGCAGCCAGTTGTCTGCGGTGTTCAACGGCACGAAGTTGGCTGCGCTCTGCTGGTCAATAAACAGGCCGTACAGCCAGAGGACCAGATAGACCGCGCCGCCCCAGATCATGAAGTTCCGGGCACCGGACACAGTCCTCGCGAGCGCGAATGCAGCCACGCCGTACAGGAGGTGGACGATGTTGTGCAGAATCGAAACTTGGAACACGCCCATCAGCATGGCTTCGGACTGGTGTCCCGCGAATGACATCTGGTCATAGTTTGAGGTGATTCCCGGAATGAAGCCCAAGAGCCCGATCAACAGAAAAACGGCACCGAAGACCATTGCCGCCGTCTGGAGCGGGGTCCGTCCGGTGCTTCGGGCCTGGACGTTGCCTTCTCTTGCCATGGCGATCTTCCCCTCTGACGCCTTGGCAGGTGCGTGCCCCGACGCCGTTCGATATGGACCCTGATCAAAACACTCTACAATAAGCTTGCTTACTAGTTAAGCCCCCGCAGCCAGCCTCAGCCGAATTCGGCTGCCTTTCCTGCGGATAATCCGCTGCCTATGCTGCGGATATAGCCAGGTGCGGCAGCTCCTGCCGCCGCTGTTCCGGACCGGCGGGCCGTCACACGGCAGGGCCACTGCCGGTTTAAGGTCCCGCCGCCTAGCCAGGCCCGGGGTAGCGGTCTACGCTGATGCCACGTCCGCCAGAGGGCCAGGCGAGGAGAAGCATTGGCAGAGCAATCACCCCGTAGCCGGGCAACCGGCCGGTCCACCGATCAGACCACCGGCCCGGTCACCGTGATCACCGGAGCCTCCAGCGGAATCGGCAGGGCGACAGCCCGGATCCTGGCCAAGCGCGGAGCTGCCCTGGTGCTGGCGGCGCGCAGCGCCTCCAGCCTCGACGAGGCGGCGGCCGAGTGCTCAAGGCTGGGTGCACAGGCCATCGCGGTGCCCACCGACATCACGGATGAGGGCGGCTCCGAGAGGCTGGTTCAAGCTGCGCTGGACCGGTTCGGGCGGATCGACGTGTGGATCGGGGCTGCGTCCGTTTATGGCTACGGCACGTTCGAACAAACACCGGCCGACGTGTTCCGGAAGATAGTCGAGACGAACCTGCTAAGCCAGGCCGACAGCATTCGGGCCGTGCTGCCGCAATTCCGACGGCAGCGGCGTGGAGTCCTGATCCTCGTCGGCTCGGTCTACTCCAAGATCAGCACGCCCTACGTGTCCGCGTATGTGGCCGGCAATGCCGGGCTGCTGGGGCTGGCCAACGCGCTGCGACAGGAACTGCTCGACGAGAAGAACATCCACGTTTGCACCGTCCTGCCCGCCACCGTCGACACTCCGATCTTCCAGCACGCGGCCAACTACACCGGCCGCAGCGTCCACCCCCTCCCTCCGGTCGTCAGCCCGTACCGGGTGGCCAGGGCCATCGCCCGGATGGCCTCAAAGCCCCGCCGCCAGGTGGTGGTGGGCCGGCTCCAGCACGTATTCATTCCGTTCCAGCGCTGGTTCCCGGGCCTGCACGACCGCGTATCGGGGCCACTCATGGACACCCTGGCACTTCGGGGACAGGGCGTCGCGCCATCGGCGGGGACTGTTTTCGCCCCGGATCCGCCGTCGAACAAAGTCAGCGGGAACTGGCGTTCGGGACGCGCCCGTGTGATGGCCGGCGGACTGGCAGGCCTGGCGGTGGCCGGTTACCGAAGGACGCGGAAGCGGCGGCACCCGCGCGCCGGGCTCCGCGGAACCCGCAAGCGGCGACGCCCTTAGACCGGGCGCCGCGCCCAGGCGACCAGCCAGCAGGCTTCGACCACGGCGTCGAGAAGATAGATCCTGCTGATCCGTCCGGGCACCGCGGTGAGGATGTCGACGGCCGCAAAGGTGGCAGCCGCCCCCATGCCGATCCGCCGGGCAGCGGCTGTGCCGCCGGAAGTCCCGGCGCCCCTGATCTGCGCATGGCCCGCCGCAATCATCAGGCCGCCGACAGTCTTGACCAGCCAAGGCTCCCCTTTCGGCCCGGTAACCGCTTCGAAGCTGCGGTAGTGCAGCAGCGGCCATACCCCGAAGGCCACGTTGAACACGCCGTGGGCGACGGCCAAACCTGCCTGGCGCATACGGAACACCTCTCGCCGTCGTCGGAGTGGATCTGGGCGGTGTGCCTGCGGCAATTGTGCCGCAGGGGACTATGAAAATCCACGCTTCGCCGCCATGACCCGCGTGCTGCCGAAGGACTGGCTTCAATCGAAGTCCGGGCACCCCGCTGCCGGTCACTAAGGTTGCTTATTAAATTCAGCGTGCCTAGCGTGGAAGGCATCCGGCCCGCACGTGGCCAGCCCGGACAGATGAGTTGGCAGTAGCGACGGCGAGCCCATTTTCGCGGAGGTTGCCGCAGATGTTCTTCCATAAACAAGAGCTCCAATACAAAGCCGAACCAAACCAGCCGGATGCCGTCTACGCCCGGAAACTTCAGGAGGTCCTGGGCGGCCAGTACGGCGAGATCACGGTTGCCATGCAGTACAGCTTCCAGGCGTGGAACATCCACATCCCCGGCAAGTACAAGGACCTGCTCTTCGGCATTGCCGCGGAGGAGTTCGGCCACGTGGAGATGCTGGCCAAGATGATTGCGCAGCTGCTGGAGAAAGCCCCGCTCGGCATCACCGACGAAGCCGTCCAGTCTGATCCGACGATCGCCGCGGTGGTGGGCGGAACCGATGTCCAGCAGGCCATCGTCGCAGGCGCGGGCGCCCGCCCGGTGGACAGCAACGGAAACCCCTGGTCGGGAAGCTACATCACCGCCAGCGGCAACTTGCTCGCAGACTTCACCTCCAACGCGAACGCGGAGATGCAGGGCCGGCTGCAGGTAGCCCGGCTCTACCACATGACGGACGACCACGGCGTGCGCGATATGCTCTCCTTCCTGCTCGCCCGGGACACCATGCACCAGAACCAGTGGATCGCCGCGGCACGGGAACTCCAGGAAGAGGGGTCCGAGACCCTGCCGGTGCCGAGCAACTTCCCGCTGTCCAAAGAGAACCGGGACGTGGCCTACCAGTACCAGAACTTCTCGGACGGGGCCGCCGCGGCACAAGGATCCTGGGCGAGCGGGGCTTCCCCCGACGGCAAGGGCGAGTTCACCTACCACGACGGCCCCACCACCACCGCCCCGATGCCGAAGCCGACCCACCCGGACGCACGCTTTTACGGGACCACGGAACTTCCCAACCTGGTCGAGAAGACCGCCGGGGCAGTCCAGGACAAGCTGCGCAAGGAATAGCACGCCACGCATCCCCGCGGCCGCCAGCGCCGCGGGGATGCCCTGAGTCCGAAAGGCAGATATGTTTCAACGCAACGTCGCCGAAAACATCCACCGCGTCGGCCATGCCGATGTGAACCTCTACATCGTCGAGGACGGCGACAAGATCATGCTGGTCGACGCCGGACTGCCGGCCATGTGGAAGATGACCGTGGCAGCCATCCGGGAGCTGGGCCGTTCGCCCCGCGACATCAGTGCCCTGGTATTGACGCACGCCCATTTCGATCATGTGGGGTTTGCCGCCCGGTTGCAGCACGACCTCGACGTCCCGGTGTACTGCCACCCCGGCGACTACTACATCGCCGCCCATCCCTACCGGTACAAGCACGAGAAAAACCGCCTCATCTATCCCGTCAAGTACCCCCGGTGCATACCCATCCTGAGCCGGATGACGGCAGCCGGCGCGCTCATGGTCAAGGGTGTCACGGACCTGCGGACGCTCGACGACGGTGCCGCCGCAACGCTGCCCGGCGCACCCACGGTGGTGCCCACTCCCGGACACACTGCCGGGCACTGCGCCTTGCACTTCCCCGGGCGCGGGGCCTTGATCACCGGCGACGCGCTGGTCACCCTCGACCCGTATACCGGCGCCCGCGGACCGCACATAGTAGCTGCCGCCGCCACCGCGGACACTCGGCAAGCACTCCAGTCGCTCCAGGCCTTGGCGCAGACGGAGGCACGAATCGCCCTCCCGGGCCACGGGGAGCCGTTCGCCGGCGGCATCGCTTCGGCGGTGCAGCAGGCCATCGAGCGCGGACCGTCCTGATGGCCGAAAACGGCCACCCCGCGGGAGGCGTGGCCGAAAACGGCCCTGCCCCCGCGGGAGACGGGCAGGAGTCCATCGTCCACCCGGACGGCGACGACCTGTTTGGCCTGATCGCCACCCTGACCGAGAGCCGCTGGCAATCCTCACAGGGGAAGTTCAGGCCGACGGTCGCCTACCGCGGTCACACCTCCGCCGCCCGGGATCTCTCCACCGGGCTGGTCCGGCTGCGCGGGCAGCAGGAGACGGATGTGGAACGGCACATCCTGCGCAACTTCCGCAAGTACGCCCACCGGGACACCTCACCCGGGGACTCGGACTGGAATTGGCTGAGCGTCGCCCAGCACCATGGCCTGCCGACCCGCCTGCTGGACTGGTCGCACTCGCCCTACGTGGCGCTGCACTTCGCCACCCGGGACACCAGCAGGTACGACGAGGACGGTGCCGTCTGGTGCGTCGACTATGCGGCCGCCCACCGCACGCTGCCCGAGGAACTGCGCGCCGCGGTCGAGTCACTGGGCGGCGGCCTGTTCACCACCGGCGTTCTCTCCCATGCCGCCTTCACCCTGGACGAGTTCGACCGTTTCACCGACGCGGACGGGCGCAGCGTGCCCTTGTTCTTCGAACCGCCGTCGCTGGACGAGCGGATCGTGAACCAGGCGGCAATCTTTTCCACCATGTCGGACTCATCGGCGGGCCTGGACGAGTGGCTGGGGCGCCATCCCGGGATCTACCGCAAGATCATCATCCCGGCGACACTCAAGTGGCGCATCCGGGACCACCTTGACCAGGCCAATGTCACCGAACGGGTGCTCTTCCCGGGCCTGGACGGTCTTTCGCTGTGGCTGCGCCGCTACTACGGCCTCCGGGATAAGGGCTAACCGCCCAGTTCCGCGTGGACGCGGCGGAAGGTCTCCGCCAGCCCCGCCGAAAACAGGACAAATTCGACCACCCGGATCCCGCCGCCGTCGTACTTGAGAACCTCGCCGATGCCGCGGCGGGCGACCGTCTCCGCATCCCAGCCGTAGACGCCGGCACCGATCGCCGGGAACGCCAGCGTCTCGGCCCGCAACCCGTCGGCCACGCGGAGGGATTCCCGAAAGCAACTGGCCAGCAGCTCCGGGTCGGTCTGGCCGGCACGGCGGTTGGGCCCCACGGTATGGATCACCCACTTGGCCGGCAGGAAGTAGCCCTCGGTGGCCGCCGCGTGGCCCGGCGGCAACCCGTCCGGCAGTTCGGTGGCGCGCAGCATGCGGCAGGCTTCCAGCAGTTGCGGTCCCGCGGCGGCGTGGATGGCCCCGTCCACTCCCCCGCCGCCGAGCAGGCTGGAATTGGCGGCGTTCACTATGGCGTCCACCTGACGCTGGGTGATGTCGCCTTCAAGGATGCGGATTTCCATCTTTTCCAGTCTGCCACCGAGCCTGTATTCCCGATAGATTGGGCCAATGGAGATTCCCGAGGGGCCGCTGCAGTGGGTGTATTACCCCATGACGCTGCTGCTGGTTATTCTCGACGCCGCGATGCCGGCATCTCCGTCGGAAGTGATGGTGATCGGCGGCGGCACCCTGCTGGCCAACGGTGAACTGATCCTGCCGCTGGTTATCCTGGCCGCGGTGCTGGGCAGTTGGCTCGGCGATCTCCTGCTTTTCCTGCTGTTTCAGCGCGGCGTCAACGCCTGGCTTAACCGTTACAGCTGGGGCCGGATGATCGACCGAGGGGTGACGCTGGCCCTGAGCAAAGCAGGTGAATCCTCCACCTACGCCGCGGTGGTGGCGGCCCGTTTCATCCCGGGCGGCCGGACGGCCTCGGTTGCGGCCTCCGGGCTGGCGGATGTGCCGTTCAAGCCGTTCCTGCTCGCCTCCGCCGCCGGATCGGTGCTGTGGGCCGCGTGGATGATCGGGCTGGGCTACGTCGCGGGCACGGTGTCCACCTTCCCGTTTTGGGTCAACATCCTGATCGGGACGGTGGTGGGCGTCCTGGTGGCTTCGGTGATCACGGCCGTGATCGGCTTCCGCCGGCGGGCCTACCTGCGTGCCAATGGCGCTGCCGACGCCGTCGTCCCGCGTCCCGCCACATCCCCTTCCGCCGACCTGGGAGCAGAGTGAAAACTGCGCCTTCCATGGAACCCTTGATGGCTACCGCGCTGCCCCCGGTCCGCCGGCTTCGATCCCTGCTCGCCGCCGACCTGGCACGCCAGTGCGCGGTGACCGTCGCTTTGGTCGCGTGCCTGCTGGCAGGAGCCAGCAGCGTGGGCCTGCTCGGCGGCACTCCGATCCATGATGCGGGCGGCGGGCCTCCCTCCCCCGACCGGACCCTGCTGTCGCTGGACGCCCGGGCAGCCGAGATCTGGTCGCTGATTTACCTGGGCCTCTTCGGCTACACGATCTTCCAGTGGTGGCCGGCCGTGCGCGAGTCGGCACGGCAGCGCTCCACCGGATGGCCGGTCGCGGCAGCGATGCTGCTGACCGCGGGCAGCGTCGTGGCAGCGCGGGCCGGACAAGCGGGGCTTACGCTGGCCCTTACCCTGTTGGTGCTGGCATCCCTGGGCCGGGCGGTCTACGGACTGACCCGCCACCCCGGCCGGGAACCGGTGGAAGCCCTCTTGGCGGATGCTCCGATCGGTCTCTTCACCGGGTGGATGCTGCTCGCAGCGGCGGTCCATGCCGCGGATTGGCTGACCGGTCGCGGCGCCGACTTGTTCGGCTGGGGCGCCGCGGCCTGGGCCGTGCTGGCGGTGGCGGCTGTGTCCTTTGCCGCGGCCGTGGCAGCCATGACCGGCCGCGGCCGGATGGCGGTGGTGCTGGCAGTCTGCTGGGGTTTGGGCTGGCTGCTCTACGACCGTTTCCTGGGCGATTCACCGTCCCCGCCGGTGGCGATGGCGGCCGGCTTCGGCCTGTTCTTCGTGCTCGTGTGCGGCATGTCCCGCCGATTCCAGGTGGGGCATGCCGAGCGCCTCGCCATCCGCCGGGGCGAACCGTTGGACTAACCCCGAGGGCGGCGCATCTCCCCCTTAGCGGACCGGAGCCCACTTGCCGCGCGAGCGGCGCAGCACGGCCAGACCGGCGGTACCGGCGACTTCTTCAACCGCATGACGCATGTTGGCGCCGGCCTGCAACGCCTGGCGGTTCTCCACGGCATAAGCGTTGGCGTCAACGGTGAAGCGGACGGTGATCCGCGGGACGCCGGCCACCACGTCCAACTGGTGTGCTTCCACCACGTGGGCGGAACCCACAGCTGCCGTTGCGGCGTCCATCACCGCTTCCGGAGGGTTGCCCGGCCGCAGTCCGGTGATCTCCAACTGGGCGCGGAAGGATGGCATCCCTCAACTTTAGCTGCGTCCGGGCCACCCGCCCACGCGGTCAACCGGGCGCGTTCGCAGCCCTGTGGCGGAGGGCGTCACGGCGTGCCCAGTTCGATCAGCAGCACGCCGGCCGCGATGCAGACGATTCCGGCCGCCATCAGCTTGGTCAGCGGTTCGTCGAAGAGGAACTTTCCGGCCAGCGCCGTCAAGGCCACGCCGCAGGCAGTCCAGATGCCGTAGGCAATCCCGATTCCCAGCCCCTGACGCAGGGCGAAGGACAGGCAGGTAAAGGCTACGAGGTAGCCCGACACGACGGCCACCAGCCAGGCTTTGTGCCCGTCGATGCTGGCCCGCAGCGAGAGCGTGGCGGCTACCTCCAGGACGATCGCGGCAGCGAGGAAGACCCAGGCCATTAGGTACGCGCCCGCTCTGCCCTGCGCGACGAAGCCCGGTGCCCGCCCCATTGCACGAGCACCACCCCGGCGACGGCGAGCGCCATGCCGGCAACCATCAAGGCCGTTAACGGTTCCTGGTACAACACTGCCGCCAGGACGGCCGTGAGGGCGACGCCGAGCGCACCCCATATCCCGTAGGCGACCCCGACGGGCACTCCCGCACGCAGGACGGCGGCGAGGAGCGCAAACGACGTGACGTAGCCGGCGACCACCACCGCGTACATTCCCGGCGAATCCAACGCAGCCTTCAACGACAGGGACGCCGCCACCTCGCAAACAATCGCTCCCGCGAGGAGCAACCAATTCTTCATCTACCAACCTCCCCCACCAGCACAACAGGTTACGGGGTTCATTGCACGCCCGGAGCACGGATCGCCGGGTGCGGTATGACGGCGCGGCGCGCACCGTGCCCGGGCAAAAGGCAGGACGAACCGGAATTATGGCGCCGCCATCTTGACGTACTAATCCGCCAGAACATCAAATAAAGAGAAACCGCTGAGGCAAGCCGCCGAAGCAGCCTCCCTCAACGGCCGGTTTCAGCATCAGGGTTCCGCTGCGCAGTTCAAGAGAGTCAACTGTGGAAAAGCAATCGATCGCCCCTGCATCCGCTCAACAAGAAGGCGCCGCGCCGGGGCAGGCGCAGTCCGACGGCGGCTGGAATGCCGATACCGCGGCCGGGCCGATGAGCGCCGGCGGAGCGGTGACGGTGGTGGAAGGTTCGTCCTTCTGCATCTCCTCGGCGGGAGGCGACATGTTTCCCGGCCTGACGCAGGGCGCCTTCTACCAGGACACCCGGATCTTGTCCGGCTGGTGCCTGACCGTCAACGGGCTTCCCCTCGAACCCCTGTTGTCCCGCGTGTTGGAGCCGTACCGTGCGCTCTTCGTCGGGCGGGCCCGCCGAGCGGACGGCCTGGCCGACTCCCAGTTGGTGGTCGAACGCGAACGCCTCGTCGGGGCCGGCCTGCGCGAGGACCTGGTGGTGACCAATCACTCGGCCCTGCCGGCGGAGTGCGTCCTGGAGTTGCGGGTGGAAGCCGACTTTGCCGACCTCTTTGACGTGAAAGGCGGGCGGGCGGCGCCTGCGGTCCAGCTGGTCCGGCAGGCCCACGGCGATGAACTCCAGCTCGAAGTAGTACGCCGCGGCCGCCGGCGCGGCATCCTCGTGCACGGGCGCGGCGCAGCGGTGAACGAGGACGTCCTTCACTTCGAGGCAATCATTCCGGCGCGCGGGAAGTGGACCACGAGCGTCATCGTCACTCCGCTGGTGGAACAGGACCGGCCCGCCGAGCGGTTCGTCGCCACCGGCTCCGTCGCCGACTTGGAAGCGGCACGCCGCCACCGGGCCTGGGGGGAATCAACGCCGCAGCTGGACATTGCCAACACCGACATTGAAGCGGTGCTGCGGCGAAGCCACGAGGACCTCGGTGCGCTGCGGATCTTCGACCCCGCCCATCCGGGACGCGCCGTGGTTGCCGCCGGTGCCCCCTGGTTCATGGCGCTCTTTGGCCGGGACTCGCTCCTGTCCGCCTACATGGCGTTGCCCGTGGACCCCTCGCTGGCACGCGGGACGCTGCAGACGCTCGCCGCCCGGCAGGGCACCAAATTCAATCCCGATACAGAGGAGGAGCCCGGCCGGATTCTCCACGAGGTGCGCCTGGGAGTGGCGGCCGGAGTAGTTTTGGGCGACCACGCGGCGTACTACGGGACGGCGGACGCGACTCCCCTCTTCGTCGTCCTGATGTCGGAGTTGAACCGCTGGGGCATGGAGCGGGACGTCCTGCAGTCGCTGCTGCCGCACGCGGACCGTGCGCTGGACTGGATCCGAAACTTCGGGGACCGGGACGGTGACGGCTTTGTGGAGTACAACCGGGCCGTTCCCCACGGCCTGCTCAACCAGGGCTGGAAAGATTCCTGGGACGGCATTAACTTCGCCGACGGGCGGCTGGCAGAGCCGCCGATCGCCCTGTGCGAGGTTCAGGGGTATGTCTACAGCGCCTACATCGGCCGCGGCCTGCTGGCCGCCGCGGCCGGTGATCAGGACCTTGCCGCCGAGTGGGGGCGCCGCGCGGCAAGGCTGAAGGAGGAGTTCAACGAGCGCTTCTGGCTTCCCGACCTGGGGTACTACGCCGTGGCCCTGGACGGAAAAAAGCGGCCGGTGGACGCCTGCACTTCCAACATGGGGCATTGTCTGTGGTCGGGCATCGTCGATGACGACAAGGCACCGCAAGTGGCCGCCCGGCTCATGTCCCCCGAGATGTTCACGGGCTGGGGGATCCGGACGCTGGCATCGGACATGGGCGCCTACAACCCGGTCAGCTACCACAACGGCTCCGTGTGGCCCCATGACAGCACCTTGGTCGCCAGCGGGTTGATGCGCTACGGGTTTGTCGAGGAGGCCCGGAGGGTGGCGGGCGGGCTCTTTGATGCCGCCGTTCACTTCGACGGACGGTTGCCCGAACTGTTCTGCGGTTTCGACCGGAGCGAATACGACGTGCCCGTGCCCTACCCCACGTCCTGCTCGCCGCAGGCCTGGGCCGCCGCCTCGCCGGTCCATCTGATGCGCATGCTCCTGCGCCTGGATCCTTATCTCCCGGCGGATGAGCTGTGGCTCGCTCCTGAGATTCCGGCAGACTTCGGCTCGTTCCGCGCGGACAACCTGCTGCTCGGGAAATCCCGGGTGTCACTGGCCGCCACCGGGAAAACTTTTACGGTGGAGGGCCTGGCTCCCGAGGTGAGGGTGCGTCACGGCGCGCGGTCGCCGCTGGCGGAGCTGCTGGTGCTCAGCGGCCGGGAAACGGAAGGGTCTGAAAGCTCCGCCGGGGACAGATGAGCCGCCTCGATGCCCTGCTTGGCCGACCCTTGCGGCCCGCGCCGCCCGCCGCCGGTGACCGGCCGCCGCTCCGCCGGACCACAGGCGTCGAACCTGCGCGCCTCGCCAACCCCGGCTGCGCAGTCGTACGCCGGAGCCCCTCCGGGAGAAAAGGCCAACGATGCGTATCGGGCTGATCGCCCCACCGTGGTTTCCGGTTCCGCCGGGCGGCTACGGCGGTATCGAAGAGGTCGTTGACAACCTCGCCCGCGGCTTCGTGGACGCAGGACACGACGTGGTGCTGGCCGCCGCCGCCGACAGCACATGCCCCGTTCCCCTGGTGCCGGGCACGGAGCCGTCCGATCCGGAGGCCATCGGGACCAACTGGTCGGAGCTCCACCACATCATCCGCGCCTACGAGGGGCTCCACGGCGTCGACCTGATCCACGACCACACCCTGACGGGGCCGTTCTACCGGGACCGGCCGGGTTCGGTGCCGGGGGTCATGACGATCCACACCGGGCTGACCGCGCAGCTGACCGGTATCTACCGCGCCGCGGAACGACACGTCGCCCTCGTCGCCATCTCTCACCAGCAGGTGGCCGGTACCGGCCTCGACGTCTCCGCCGTCATTCACCACGGGATCGATACCGCCGCCATCCCGGTGGGCGCGGGCGGGGGCGGGTACGCCTGTTTCCTGGGCCGGATGTGTCCGGACAAGGGAGTGGCCGAGGCCATCGGGATTTCCCGCATGGCGGGGATGCCGTTGAAGATCGCCGCCAAGATGCGCGAGCCCGAGGAACTGCGGTACTTCCACGACGTCATCGAACCCATGCTCGGGCCGGATGAGGAGTTCCTCGGCGAAGTCGCCGGCGGCGACAAATACCGGTTGCTGGGCGAGGCGGTCGCCCTGTTGAACCCGCTCCAGTGGGCCGAGCCTTTCGGCCTCGTCATGATCGAGGCTTTGGCCGCCGGGACCCCCGTGGTCGCCACGCCGCGGGGAGCCGCCCGGGAAATCGTCGAGCCCGGCGCCACCGGGCATCTGGCCGAGGACCATCGGGAACTGGCCAGGTTCCTGCCCCAGGCCGCCGCGCTGGACCGCCGCGCCTGCCGGGCGGCCGCCGAGGATCGCTTCAGCGCGGCACGCATGACGGCTGACCACCTGAACCTCTACGCCCGGCTGCTGGCCAGACAAACCTAACGACGGCGGGACAGGCCTACCGACGGGTGGGACGGGCCAGGCGACGGCCGGACAGGCCCTAGCGACGGTGGATGGACTTGTAGCTGACGTAGGCGTTGAGTCCTTCAATCCCGTACTCGGTGCCGAGGCCCGAGTCGTGCCTGCCGCCGAACGGAGCGGAGTGGTTGGAAGCGAAGAAATTGATGCCCACCGAGCCGGTGTCCATGCGATCGGCCACGGCGAGCGCCGCGTCCTGGTCCTGGCCAAACACGAGTCCGCCCAGCCCGAACCCGGTGTTGTTCGCCAGCGCCACGGCTTCGTCCAGGTCCGTGTACTTCAACACGGCCATGGCCGGCCCGAAGACCTCCTCGCGCGCGATGCGCATGTCCGGGGTTACGTCGGCGAACACCGTGGGCTCCACGAAGTAACCGCCCTCGAGCCCGCCGCCGAGCCGCGCCGCCCGCCCGCCGGTGGTGGCACGGGCCCCCTCGGCCCTGGCCGCCTCCAGATGGTCGAGCACTGTCCGGTACTGCGACTCGGTGGCCGACGGGCCGAAGTCCGTGGCCGGGTCCAGCGGGTCGCCCTGGACGCCGGCGGCGATAGTCGCCGTCACCATGTCCACCACCTCGTCATAGCGCGCGGCCGGGGCGAGGATGCGGCTGGAGATGTAGCAGGTCTGGCCCGTGTTGCGCATGCTGGAGCGGATCAGCACCTTCGACATCTCGTCCAGGTCGGCGTCCTCGAGCACCACCGCGCTGGACTTGCCGCCGAGTTCCAGCGTGACGGGGCGCAGCAGCTCGCCGCAGGCGGCGGCGATTTTGCGTCCCACCGGGGTGGAACCGGTGAAGGCGACCTTGTCCACGCCGGGATGCTTGACCAGGGTGTCGCCGAGCCTGCCCGACCCGGTGACCAGATTGACCACGCCGGCCGGCACTCCGGCGGCGGCCACGGCGTCGACGATGAGGCGGAAGGACAGCGGCGTGGGCGAGGCCGGTTTCATCACCACGGTGCAGCCGGCCAGCAGCGCCGGCGCCAGCTTGATCACCATGAGGTTGATCGGGAAGTTCCACGGCGCGATCAGCCCGCACACCCCCACCGGATCCCGGCGCACCACGGATTCGCCGCCGCCGTGCGGGAACGGGCGCACGTCCTCGTGTTCGAGATAGCCGGCCAGGGTGGCGAAGTATCGGAAGATTCCTGCGGCATTGCCGGCGGCCCGGGACGACTCGGAGACCGGCGAACCGTTTTCGCGGGTGTTGGTCAGCGAGAGCTCCTCGGACCGTTTCTCGACTTCGTCCGCAATCCGCAGCAAATACGCCGCGCGTTCGGACGGCGCCAGCGTCGGCCACGGGCCGGAGTCGAAGGCCCGCCGCGCCGCGGCCACGGCGGCGTCCACGTCTTCGGGGGTACCGTCCGGCACCGACCCCCAGACGTCGCCGGTGGCCGGGTCGGTCACCGGATTGCGCCCGGTGCCGCGGGCGGGAACCCAGGCGCCGTCGATGAAGACGTCGTCGACGTGGGTGTAGGGCAGGTGCAACGCTGCGCGCGCGGCGAGGGCGGGCGGGGCGGACGACGCCGGCGCTCCCCCAGGTGCAGGGGTGGTGGTGCCGGGGGTGGTGGTCATCGGATGACTCCTGTCTTCAGCAGGGCCCTGGAACGTTCCAGGTCGGCCGTTCCCATGGCAAGGGCGGCCTCGGTGATCAGTTCCGGAATGATTTCGGCGCCGAGCCGGTCGGTGTAGACGGCCGGCGTCATGCCGAACCAGGAGGCGGCCACCGCGATGCCGGCGTGGTCGAACCGCCATAGCCGGTCGGCGTCCCGGACCAGGGCGTCCTCCAGCGAGTACGGCACATGGCGGGTGTCATGGCCGTCGATGATCTCGCAGACGCGGTCGACGAACTCCTCCGAATACCCGAGGCCGGGCAGCACCGTGCGTGCCACCTTGCAGCCCTCGGCCTCGTGCTCGAAGCGGATGGCCGCCTTGCGCCAGTCGCCGGTGAACCCCTCGGAGAGGATCCGTTCCTCGTCCACGTGCGCCCAGCCGGTGTCGTGCAGCAGGACGGCTACCCGGACCAGTTCCGCGTCGGCTTGCGGGTACGCCCGGCACAGCCGCTCGGCGAAGGCCAGCGAAATCGGCAGGTGGATGTCGTTGGCGCGGGTGCGTGTCTCCGGCACCACGGCCTGCCAGATCGGGTCCAGGTCGGCGGCGGCCGCCGGGGTGGTGGCGATGGGCGTGGTGTCGATGTCGCCCGTGGCCGGCAGCGGCCGCACGGGGTGGGCGGCCGCGAAGGCGGCGGCGCGCGGATCCTCGGCGGGGTCTGGCTGGCCGCCGGCGGCCCATGCCGGGGTTTGGCCCTTGGCCTCCGGGGTCTGTGTCTCGGGGGTGCTCATGGGGTGGGTCTCCTTGTCGTGCAGCCGCACGGCGGGCAGTCAGTCGTCCGTCGCAATGGTCTTGAGGACGACGGCGGGGTCGGCTGCCGCGTCCGCGGGGATGTTCTGGCCCTTGGCCAGGGCGTTCTTGACCGCCATGAAGTCCAGCGGGGCGTTCACGCAGTCGGCGGCGATGATCCGGCCGTCGCGGTAGTAGAGGACGGAGAACTTGCCGCGCTCGTCGTCGCGGCGGACAACGGTCCGGTCGTAGCCCAGCGTCAGGCCGGCGATCTGCAGCTTCAGGTCCGCCTGGTTCGACCAGAACCACGGGATTCCGGCGTAGTCCTCCCGCCGGCCCATCAGCGAATAGGCGGCGACCTTGGCGTGTTCGATCGCGTTGTTCACACTTTCCAGCCGAATTCGCTCGCCCTCCGGGGAGCCGGGCAGCGGATTGGGCATGTTGGCCACGTCGCCCACCGCCACCGTGGTTCCGTCGGAGGCCAGCGCGTGCCGGTCGACCACGATGCCGTTGTCCACCTCCAGGCGCAACTGCTCGGCCAGCTCGGTGTTGGGCACGACGCCGATGCCCACCAACACCAGCTGGGCGGCAACGACGGTGCCGTCGTCGAGTCCGACGCCGCCTACCCTGCCCCCGCCGTCCGCCGGCACCAGTTCCCGGATGCGGGAGTTCAACCGGATGTCGAGGCCGCGTTCACGGTGCGCGGTCAGGAAGTAGTCGCTCGTTTCTTCACCCACGGCCCGGCCGATCAGCCGCGGCCCGTACTCAAGCACGGTGACGTTCTTGCCCATCTTGTGCAGGCTTGATGCAGCCTCCAGTCCGATGAAGCCGCCGCCGATCACCACCGCGTCCCGCACGCCCTCCAATTGGGCCTTCAGCGCCAGGGCGTCGTCGGCGTTGCGCAGGTAGACCACGCCGTCCAGATCCGCACCGGGCACCTGGAGCTTGCGGGCCCGGGCGCCCACGGTCAGGGCCAGTCGGCGGAACGGGAACTGCGCCCCGGAGACCGCGTGCGCTACCCCGGAGCCGTCCGCTTCCTTCTCGATCCGCTCAATCCGCTCGCCCTTGACCAGGGCCACGTTGTGGTCCGCCCAGTACTGGTTCGACCGAAAGATCAGCGATTCGCTCTCCACCGTGCCCTGCAGGAACTCCTTGGACAGGGCCGGGCGCTGGTAGGGCCGGTGGTTTTCCTCGCCCAGCAGCGTGATGTGCTCCGTGAAGCCGAGCGCCCGCAGTGAAACGGCCAGTTGGACTCCCGACTGGCTCGCGCCGATGATCAGCAGCCCGGTTTGCACGGCACCCTCCGCCGCCTGCGCGGGGGCCGCCGTCGTCGTTGTGGTGGTGGTTTCCATGATCAGATCTGCGTTTCCGGGGTGGTGACGTACACGTCCTGGCCCTCGGCGAGCTTGAGCTGGCAGGACAGGCGCGAATTTTCCTGGCGGTCCACCGCCGTTCCGTAGAGCATTTCGTCTTCCATGTCTTCCATCTCCGGAAGCTGGTCCATGGTGTCCTCGCGGACGAAGACGTGGCAGGTGGCGCAGGACAGCGAGCCGCCGCATTCGGCGACGATGCCCGGCACGCCGTTGCGCACCGCGGTTTCCATGACCGAGTCGCCGGGGTTGCCTTCGACGTCGCGGACGGCGCCTTCAGCGTCGGTGAAATGTACCGTAGGCATGGTTCTCCTTGGGTTGCAGTGGTTCAGATGAACTGGCGGCCGCCGTCGACCACCATGGTTTGTCCGGTGATGTAGGAACTGTCCGGCCCGGCCAGGAAGAGCGCCGCGCCCACGATGTCCTCGGGCTGGCTGGCGCGTTTGAGCGCGCCGCGGTCCACGCCGTAGTTCTCGGCGTTCTCCATCAGCCCGTAGCTGGCCTCGGTGAGCGTGAAGCCCGGCGCGATGGCGTTGACGGTGATGTTGCGCCGGCCCAGTTCCTTGGCCAGCACCCGGGTCATCGACACCACGCCGCCCTTCGAGGCGACGTAGTGCAGCCACTGCTCCGAGCCGGAATAGATGGTGGCGGAGGAAAGGTTGATGACGCGGGCGCCGTCGGGCAGGTAGGGGCTGGCGGCTCGGGTCACCAGCCAGGGGCCCTTGAGGTTCACGTTCATGACCAGGTCCCATTCGGCCGGGTCGATCTCCTCGAACGGGGTGCGGGTCACCGTGGCATAGATGGCGGCGTTGTTAAGGACGACGTCGATGCTCCCCTGCCCGAAGTCGGCGCACCGCCGGGCGAGGGCCTCGGTGGAGGCCACGTCGGTGACGTCGGCTTTGAAGGCCTCGGCCTCCGCACCGGTTTCGCGGACCAGTGCGGCAGTCTTTTCGGCACCGGCCAGGTTGGTGTCGGCCGCTGCCACCCGGTACCCGCGGGCCGCGAAGCCCAGGGCGAAGGCGCGGCCCAGCCCTCCGGCGGCTCCGGTGATCAGCACGGTCCGGGTGCCGGCCCCCTGGTCGGGGTTCGGGAAGCCTTGGCCGGCCGTGGCGTCGGGGGGAGGCTGTGTCATCGTCACGCTTTCATGTTCGGTGTGCCGGGCCGGGACCCGCTGGGGGCGGGCTTTCCCGGCCCGGCACTTGGTTTGCCTGAGTTGGCTGCAGTGCTGCCGGAAACTCAGGTGTGGCTGTGTGCTCCCGGCCCGGCGACGGCCGGTTCGGCGGCTTCCTCAACGTCCAGGATCTGCACGGTGCCCTTGGTCCCGTCCACCCGCAGCCGCTGGCCGGTCTTGATGGTGGTGGAGGCCGAGCCGGTGCCGGTCACCGCCGGCAGTCCGTACTCGCGACAGACAATCGCGGCGTGGCTCATCATGCCGCCGATGTCCGTGACGGTGGCCTTGATCTTGCCGAAGATCGGCCCCCAGCTCGGCGCGGTCACGGTGGCCACAAGGATTTCATCCTGCTGCACTTCGGAGAGCTGGTCGGAGTCGTGGACCACCCGCGCGTACCCCTCGACGACGCCGGGGGACGCAGCCATGCCGCGCAGTCCGCCGCCTTCCACTTCTTCGCCCTCGCCCAGCCACTGCTGGACCTGTTCGGTGGTGATGCCCCAGAGCATCCGGGTGAAGGGTTCGGTGATCGAGGCCGGCGGGGTGTTGAGTGCCGGTGCCGGCCGCGCGGTCTTCAGCGCGTCCACGATCTTGCGGCGGCGCTCGATTTCCTCCGGCCAGTAGGTGGGGCCGATCGGTTCGGCGCCCACGCCCCAGCCGGTGACCAGGTCGAAGAGTGCGTCGCGGACTTCGTTGCGGTTCAGGTAGAGCAGGTCGTCCGGTTCGGTCCAGAAGCCCTCGGCGTGCAGCATCCGCGAAAGCTCGCGGATCTTGCGCCAGAAGACGCCCATGGTCCAGTGCTCGATGTAGAAGTTGTGGTTTTCCACGTACGGGTAGGCGGTCGCGGCCAACTGGCGCTTGGCGTCGAACGCGGCAAGGGTCTCGCCGTCGAGCAGTTCGCGGTATTCCTCCACGATCCGTTCCTTCTCCGCCACCAACTCCTCTACCGGGCGCATGATGTGCTGGCCTTCGTCCAGCCGGCGGATGTAGTCGGCGATGTAGCCCAGCGGGATTTCCTGGTGTTCGTTCCAGTACTTGTCGTGCCCGTAGAAGCCGTTGCCGACGGTGAAGTTGAACCACGGGTCCTTGGCTTCCTCGTAGCGGGCGATCCAGCGGTCGCCGCCCTCGGAGGCGCGGATCGCGGCCAAGGTGGCATCGACGTCGTCCGTGTTGCCGAAGGCGGACTGCAGGCCCAGCTCCACGGCCAGCTTGGCGAGGTGCTTGAGCTCATCGTCCGGGCGGAAGAGTTCCATGTCCACGCCCTGCACCATGGTGGCGATCGATTGGTCGGGGATGTTCGGGAAGACTTCCTTGCAGAAGTTGAAGAAGTCCAGGTAGGCGATGTAGCCCAGGTTCAGGAACTCGAAGTGGTACTGCCAGTTCTGGTAGGCCAGCTGGATCAGCCGGTCGTAGTTCTCCAGCAGCACCTCGGAGCCGTCCTTGGCCTTGCCCGTGGTGATGTCTTCCATCGGGACCATGTCCGGCAGCTTCTTGAACGAGATGGTTTCCATTTCGTCGATGGTGCCGCGGACCTTCACGTGCCACTGCTTGAGCAGTTCCTCCCAGTTCTGGAAGTAGTGGCCCACGCGCTGCTCGAAATGCGGGACCCGGGCGGCGATCTGGTCCTCCGGCACCGGGATCGGCGACATGTACAGGTAGCCCAGGTGCACCCGGAACTCGATGCCGTTGGCGTTGGGGATCATCAAGTGCCGGGCGTTGTACTGGCCCAGGCACTTGACCGCGAACTCGCCGCCGATGGTCTCGAACGGCTTGTAGACGGTGGGCCAGTGCTGGCTGTCGCAGAACCAGAACTTGGCGTCTTCCTGTTCCTTGAGCTTGTCCTGGAACACCAGGTAATACGGGTAAATCTTCTCCCAGCCCTCGGCGCCGGCGGGCACCGGCAGTTCGGAGGGCTTCGGGAAGGACTTCATAGACATGGCGGTCCTTTCGGTGGCGGCTCTGCATTGAGCCTTCGGTGGGCGGTTCGGTGGAACGGTGGAACCTTGTTGCCTTGCTTCCTTGCGGTGGGGCTGTTGGAGCCTTGCTGCCTTGCGGTGGAACAGGCGGAACAGTTCAGGGCAATGGTCAGGCGGAGGGCTTCAGCAGTGAGGCGGTGATGCTGCCCAGGCTGAAGCCGCCGGTGGCGGTGCCTGCGTTCGCGGCTCCGGCGTTCGCGGCTCCGGCGTTCCCGGCTCCGGCGGGCGCCGCCGTCCCGGGCGCAGCACCCAGGGCCGCGGCGTATCCGCCGGCCCCCGGTACCGCGGACGACGCCGCGACCGGCTTCTTGGAGGAGTGCACGGTTTCCGGCCGGGACTGCAGCAGCAGCAGGTTTTCGCCGTCGGGCAGGTCCCTGTCCAGCGCCCACTCGATGTCCTGCGGGCACTTGTAGTGTTTCTCCGCCCGCTTGGCCATCCGAGCCACCGCGAGCAGTTCGTCGTCGGTCAGGCTGCGCCGGGCCCGCCGCTCGGCGTCGACCTCCCGCTCCACGAGGGTGCGCGCGGCGGCATCGGGGATCAGTTCGGCGTGCTTGTCGCCCAGGTGTTCGGCGACCGGGGCCAGCGTGACCTTGTCCAGCACGATGTTGTCCGGCGTGACCTGCCCCGAGACCACCATTTCGCCGACGCCGTAGGACGCGTCGATGGTGATCTTGGAGCGGTCGCCGTTGGCCGGGTCCAGCGTCATGGCGACGCCGGAGACCCTGGCGTTGACCATCTTCTGCACGACGACGGCCATCGACAGGCCCTGGTCCGGGATGTTGTTCTTCAGCCGGTAGATGATGGCGCGCGAGGTGTAGAGCGATGCCCAGCAGCTGCGGATGTGTTCGCCGACGGCGGCAAAGCCTTCCAGCCAGAGGTAGGTGTCCTGCTGTCCGGCGAAGGAGGCATCCGGCAGGTCCTCGGCGGTGGCGGAGGAACGCACCGCCACCGGGACCGGCGCGTCAAAGCGGGACATCAGGGCGTCATAGGCCTCGACGGTCTGGGCGCGCATGTCGGCCGGTACCGGGCGGGAGCAGATGTCTTCGCGGATGGAGGCGGATACCGCGTCCACCTGGGCGATGTCTTCCGGGTCCAGGCCGGCCAGCAGTTGGTTGATGTGCTCGGTGATCCCGGCTTCCTGCATGAACCGGTCAAACTGGGCGGTGGTGACGACGAATCCCGGGGGCACCGGCATGCCCGCAGAGGTCATGGTGACCAGCGAGGCGCCCTTGCCGCCGAGGTGTTCGAGCCGGGGCTCGATGCCGCCGTCGAAAAACTGGATGAATTCGTTGCTGCGCATGGGCTTAGGCCTCCCAGCTGACGGGGACGGTTTCGGGGACACGGAAGGAGATGTTCTCGCGGAACTCGATGTTCCCGGGGTTCTCCAGCTTCAGGTTCGGTGCCAGCCGCGCCACCTCTTCCAGGGCGATCTTGGCCTGCAGCTTGGCGAGCATGTTGCCCAGGCAGTAGTGGATGCCGAAGCCGAAGGACAGGTGTTCGCGGGCGTTGCCGCGGGAGATGTCGAACTCCTCGCCGTCTTCGAAGCGGGCGGCGTCGCGGTTGGCGGAGCCCATCAGCAGCAGCAATTCGCCGCCCTCCGGGATCTTGACCCCGCCGACTTCGGTGTCCTTGAGCGCCTTCCGGCGCCAGCCGACGATGGATCCGGAGAAGCGCAGCACCTCGTCGATGGCTGCCGGGATCTTTTTGGGCTCCGCCACCAGCTGCTGCCACTGGTCCGGACGCGCCAGCAACACGCGCAGGGAGTTGGCGATCAGGGTGGTGGTGGTCTCGTGTCCCGCAAACAGCAGGGAGTAGAGGATCGAGGCGATTTCGTGGTCGCTGATCTCCGCCCCGTCCTGCTGGGCCTTGACCAGGTCACCGGTCAGGTTGTCGCCGCCTTCCTCGTGGGCGACACGGACCAGGCGCAGGCATTCCTGCCAGTACTCCACCAGGTTGTGGGCGTGCGGGATCTGCTCCTCGTCGCTGAGGTCGCCCCAGGTCATCGCCGCGCGGGAATCGGACCAGCGCTTGAACGTGTCCACCTGGGAGACGTCGGCGCCGATCAGCGTGAGGATCGTGACAGTCGGGACGGTGTAGGCCAGGTCCTTCACGAGTTCACCGCGGCGATCCGGGTTGGCGAGCATGGCTTCCAGTTGGTCCACGACGTTCTGCCGGATGGACGGTTCCAGCGCCTTGTAGCGGCGTGGGGTGAAAGCCTTTTGGGCGACGGCGCGGATCCGGGTGTGCTCCGGCGGGCGGCGGGCGGAAAGACCCGAGTAGGCGGTGAAGCCGCCCTCTTCCATGATCTTGGTGGCCTGCGGGCCGCGCCGGCGCACCGGTGCCTGGGCGTTCTCGCTGGAGAAGGTCTCCCAGTCCTCGAAAACGGCCTTGATGTCGTCATAGCGGGAAACCACGTAGTAGCCGACGCGCTCGTCGAACATGACGGGCTGTTCGTTCCGCAGCTCGGCGTAAGCCGGGAACGGGTCCTTCATCTGGAACGGCTCGTAGCCGTGGTGTCCTGCGGGGGCCTCGGCACCGTGGCCGAACGGGCAAGCTGCCGTTTCGGTCGAAGATGACATCTGGAACTCCTTGGGGGTCTGCTCCCGCCGTCGCCGTTGTCGGTCAGCGGGCTGATTAGACTCCAGTGTTGCCCACGTCACTCGCGGGGCCTAAGGAGCTCTTCCACTGAGTGGAAACGAATAGTGCTTAGCATCTCGTGGCATGCGGCGGCGTACGGGCCTTGGGCGCGATGTGGCTGGCCAGCAATAAGCCGGGGTGGGCTGTTGGGCCGGGCGCCCAGGCCTTGCGCGCCTCATGGCTGCCGGCAACGACCAATCAGGCATACGCCGTAGCGCGGTGCGGCTGTCCGGGAATTACCAGGATGTGCGCCGGGCGCTCACGCCTTCCGGGCGATGTGGCTGCCCAGCAAAGACTCCAGCGGGATGTGCGCGGTGGCGCGTTCGATCTGCGCCGAGACGCCGCGCAGTGCCGGAAGGTGCCGCGTCATCGTGGCGGCCTGCGAGGTCAGCAACACCAGCCCCAGCCCGGCGCCGATCCGTCCGGTGTGGAAAACGGGCACGGCGATGGAGCAGGAGCCGAGCCGGACTTCCTCCAGCGTGGTGGCGTAGCCCTGCTCGCGAATCTGGACCAGTTCCTCCGCCAGTCGCCCGGGAACGATGTGCGTGTGGGCGGTGGGACGTTCCAGCTGCCGGTTCAGGTAGGCGGTGCGCACCCACTCCTCCTCGTACGCGAGGATGACTTTCCCGACGGCGGTGGCGTGCATCGGCAGCCGGCCACCGACCCGCGAAGCACGGGGCACGCGTTTGGTGCCGTAGATACGCTCGATGTACAGCACTTCGTGGCCTTCCCGGACCGCCAACTGTGACGTCTCGCCGGTGAGGGAGAACAGGTCCTGCACGAACGGACGCGCGGCATCGCGCAGTTGCCGGCCGGCATTCTGCGCCAGCTCCCAGAGGCGAATGCCCAGTTGGTAGCGGCCGTTGGCGCCGCGGGAGAGGAAGCCCCATTCCGTCAACTCCGCGACCAGCCGGTGCGTGGTGCTCAACGGCAGGCCGGAACCCTCGGAAATCTGGGTCAGGCTCAGCGCGCCGCGGGATTGCTCGAAGGCTTCAAGGATGGCCAGCACGCGGGACGTGACCGTGCGTCCCGGATCTCGGCTACCGCCGGCCATAGCTGCCTCCCATATTCTGCCGGTCTGACACAACCCGGCACCGCCGTCGTTCAGACGAAGCCCGGCACCGCCCTGTCGCCCCGCAAAGTGGGGCACCGTCGTCGTCCGGGCATAGCCGGGCAACCGCCGTCGTCCAAGCAAAGCCGGGCAACCGCCGTCGCCCAAGTAAAGCCCGGCACCGCCGTCGTCCAAGCGAAGCCGGACACGGCCGTCGTTCAGACTAAGCCGGGCACAGCCTTCGTCCAAGCGAAGCCGGGCACCGCCGTCGTTCAGGCTAAGCCGGGCATCGCCGTCGTCCGTGCCGCAGAGCTTCGCAGCCGGTGCCCTCGCGGCACCCGACCGAAACCGAGTCTAGCCGTCAGCCAGCAGCGCCCGGCGCTGCGGCCACATCGTTACCGATTCCAGCGCAGACAGCGCGAGCGCCATGGCCTTGGCCTCCTCGGTGAAGAGATGGCCCAGAACGCGCTGGCTGCAGAGCCGAAGCGCCTGTCCGCGGTCCAGCCCGAACCACTCCATCACGGTGTCGACGCCGTGCGGGCTGAGCCGCCACGTTTTGTCTGCATCCTTGACGATGGCGTCCTCGATCGAGAGGGCCTCCTTGCGCGAGTCGTGCCCGTCGATGATCTCCAGAATGCGCGGAATGAGCGCAGGATCATGGTCAACCTCTTCGAGGATCCCGGCCGCCAGTCGGGCGCCTTCCTTCTCGTGCAGCAAGACGAGGTCGGGCCGGCCGCCGCCGGGGGCGATCGCTGCGAGGACCTGGTCCGGGGGCACCTGCGACCAGCCGATGTCGTGCAGCATGATGGCCGGAAGGACGACGTCGGCGTCGGCCTCCGGGTGGGCAGCCAGCAGGGCTTGGGCCAGGCCAAAGGCGTAGAGCGTGTGGGCATCGTTGTCGCGGACGGCAAGCAACGGAGCCGCTTGCTGCCAGATCCGGTCCAAGTGCGCATCAAGGTGCACCACGCCGTCCGGCTGGGCCTCGATGGCGGCGGTGACGTCGTGGCCGAACAGGTTGGCGGCAGGCAGCAGCTTCGTCATGCCCACAGCATGACGAGCAATCGCGGGGCGGGCAACCGGGTGGTTCCGCTGGACGGAAGGCGGGCGGGCGGGATGGGGCGCGCGGGCGGCATAGGCGGGGTGGACGGGGCGCTTGAGTGGCTTGGCGGGGGGGGGGAAGGCTTGGGCGGGCCGCAGACGGGGGGTGCAGACGAGGAGCTTGCGCCGTAACTTCCCACGTTTAGCCGCATGCTTAAGCATCCTGCCTAGTCAGACGTGGGTGGGTCGGCCAAGACATGGGAAGTTATGGCTAAACATGGGCAGATGTGCGCTGCCAAGCCGCCGCGGATAGGCATTCTGCGCACTCTGACACCGCGAGGCCGCTAGTGAGGCGGCGAGGCCGCGCGCGGCCGCCAGCCCGGCCGCCAGCCCAACGCGACGCGCCGCGTGCGCCGAGGATAGGCATCCTGCGCACTCTGACACCGCGAGGCCGCGCGCGGCTGCCAGCGAGGCCGCCAGCCCGGCCCGACGCGCCGCGTAGGCCGCGCGCACAAGCCTCGCCCGACGCCGCCAGCCCGCGCTAGCCGGTATTCCGCAATCCCGCGGCGATGCCGTTCACGGTGATCAACATGGCCCGCTGCAGTGCCTCATCCGGCTCCGACGTCCGGATGCGGCGCAGCAATTCCACCTGCATGTACGAAATTGGGTCCAAGTACTGGTCGCGGATGTGCAGCGAGCGCTGGAGCACCGGCTGGTTATCAAGCAGTTCGTTCTCGCCGGTCAGCTTCCGGATCTCCGCCACAGTCAGCTCGAACTCGGCGCGGATGTCGTCGAACAGGTGCCGCAACGGCTCAGGCACCAGTGTCGAGACGTAATGCGCCGCGATCTCCAGGTCGGTCTTGGCCAGCGTCATCTCCACGTTCGAGATGAAGGACTGGAAGTAGTGCCAGTTGCTGATCATCTCGCGCAGCTGCGGCTGCAATCCGGCGGCCCGGGCGGCCCGCAATCCACTGCCGACGCCGTACCAGCCGGGAACGATCTGCCGCGACTGGGTCCAGCCGAAAACCCAGGTGATGGCCCGCAGCTTGCCCAGCCCCTGGCCGGCGGCCGGGCCCGCCTCGGGGTGGTCGGCCGGACGCGAACCGAACTTCACCTCGCTCAGCTGCTCCACCGGCGTCGACGTCCGGAAATACTCCGGCAGGTCCGGGTGCTCCACCAGCAGCCGGTAGCGCTCATAGGCCGCGCCGGAAATCGCTTCCATCGCCGCGTGGTAGCGGCCGCGTTCGGCCTCCGAGGTCCGCGGCTCCTGGTGCAGCGCGGACGCCTGCAGCACCGCCGCAAGCGCCAGCTCCAGGTTTTCCCGGGCCAGCTCCGGCAGGGTGTACTTGTCGGAAATGACTTCGCCCTGCTCGGTGAACTTGATCTCGCCGGCGAGCGCGCCGTTCGGTTGGGCAAGGATCGCGTCGTAGGTGGGCCCGCCGCCGCGGCCGACCGACCCGCCGCGGCCATGGAAGAAGCGCAGCCGCACCCCGTGCCGGGCGGCCACGTCGCGCAGCACCAGCTGAGCCTTGTGGATTTCCCACTGGCTGGTGGCCACACCGGCTTCCATGTTGGAGTCCGAGTAGCCGAACATGACCTCCTGCAGGTCGCCGCGCAGCCGCACGATCCGGCGGTACTGCGGATCCGAAAGCAGGTCGTCCAAAATCTTCCCGCCGCTGCGCAGCGCCTCCACGCTTTCCAGCAGCGGCGCGAAGCCGATCAGCGCCTTAGGCTCGGAGCCGTCCAGCGCCAGCAGTCCCGCCTCGCGCGCCAACACCGCGGCGGCGAGCACGTCGTCGGCGCCGCGTGCCCGGGACACGATGTACGTCTCCACGGCGTCCGGACCATACTGGCGCAGTGCCTCGGCGATCGCTCCGAACACCTCCAAGGTGCGTGCGCGCTTCTTTTTCAACAACGACGGCGGTGCCAGCGGTCCGGGCTCGAGCAGCAGCGCGGAAAGCAGCTGCTGCCGCGGTCCGCGGGCCAGCTCGAGGTAGCCGGACGGCGCAGCAGCGTCGGCCGCAGAGTCGGTGCCGCCCACGGCTGTCGCCACACCCGCCGGAGCAGCCGCGCCGCCCCCGGCTGTCACCACACCCGCCGGAACAGCCGCGCCACCCCCAGCTGTCGCCACAGCCCCCTGCGCAGCCGTCCCACCCGAACCCGCCACTCCACTCGCCGCAGCACCCGGGGCCGCGGTCACGCCGGCCGGGGTCCGCGCGGCATCGCGGGCGGCCAGCAGCGCCGCGACCGCCTTGTGGTGCTTCCCCGCGTTGTCCCGGAAGTCCAGGGTGGCCAGGTGCAGCCCGATGGTCGAGACCGCGCGGCGCACTGCGGCCAGCGAACCGTCCGCCACTAACGACGCGGTGTGGGCGCGCAGGGATCGCTCGATCGGGGCCAGATCGGCCAGCACCTCCGCCGTCGAGCTGTAGTCCCGCCCGGGCTCGTGCGGGAGCCGGCGCTGGATCCGGGCGCTGGTGTTGAGCAGCTTCGCCTTGATGCAGGTCAGTTTCAGCCGGTAGGGCTCATTTGCGTTCAGCTCGCGCACCCTGGCGTCCAGGCCCGGCAAATTCTCGAGGTCCGTGGCCACGGAGTCCAGCAGTTCGTCGCTGGCGGCCACGATCGTCGTCGAGTTGGACAGGACGGCGATCAGGCTGTCCACAAAGCCGATGTTGATCCGCACCGCGTGCTGGTTCTGCAGCTGGAAGACCTCATGCGTCACGTCCACGGTGACCAGCGGGTTGCCGTCACGGTCGCCGCCGATCCAGGAGCCGAAACGCAGCGGCGCCCGGTCGGCGGGCAGCGTCACGCCATGTTCGGACAGCAGTTCGGCCAGGTCCCCCATCAGCTCCGGCATGGTGTTGTTGAGGATGTTGCCCAGGTAGTAAACGGCGTTGCGCGCCTCATCCACGGGGCTCGGCCGCACGTGCCGCAGCTCGTCCGTCTGCCACATCTGGTCGATGATCTCGGCCAGCCGCCGGTCCTGCCGCCGCCGCGCCGTGCTGCCCTCCGCCGTCGTGGTGGACAGCAGGTCGGAGATGGCGCGCAGCTTGTCCAGCACGGTGCGCCGCGATGCCTCGGTGGGATGCGCGGTGAAGACGGGGCGGACGTCGAGCTGGTTGACCGCGCGTTGCAGCGCCTCGGGCCCCGCTTCCTCGGCAATCTGGGCGACGGTGCGCAGCAACTGCCCGTCTTCCTCCGGCCGGGCACGCAATTGGCGCACCCGGTGCACCTGTTCGGCGGCGTTGGCCAGGTGGAAGTAGAAGGCAAAAGCCCGCACCAGGTCGGTGGCCTCGTCCACGTCCAGCCCCGCGAGCAGTTCGCGGACCTGATCGATCACCTCGCGGGCGGTCCACGGCCCCGTGGCCTCGCCCTCGCCCCGGGCCGCTTCCTTGGACTCCTTCGTCAGCAGCCGCACCTGCTCCACCAGGTGGAGCAGCTCCGGCCCGTGCTGGCGGGCCAGCGATGCCCCCAGCAGCGTGCTCACCCGGCGCACGTCGGCGCGCAGGCTCGCGTCGAGGTCCCGGTCGCGGGCGGCGTGCGGCATGGGTGCGTCCTTTCGCGTCCTGCGGGCGGCTGCGGCGGGCGTGCCGTTCCCGGGGACTCCAAGCTTCGGCACGGTCCACCTCAAGCGTACGACGGCGGCGCCTCGCCTTTCGCCGGGTCCCGGAGGCGCTGGTTGCCCGGCGTCAGCGGATCGCGCCGGTTACTCCCCCGCCCACCGGGACCGTGCGGTGACTCGCGCGCCATCTAGGAGGTGCCGGGTACTTGCGCGCAGCCCGGGAGCGCCGATCACTCCCCCGCCACCGACCCTCGGGTTACTTGGGCGCCATACGGATCGCGCCGTCCAGCCGGATGGTTTCGCCGTTGAGCATCGAGTTAGCCACGATGTGCGCGGCCAGCTCCGCATACTCGGCCGGCCGGCCCAGTCGGGACGGGTGCGGCACCTGCTGGCCCAGCGATTCCTGCGCCTGTTGCGGCAGCCCGGCCATCATCGGCGTCTCAAAGATGCCCGGCGCGATGGTGACCACGCGGATCAGCGAGCGCGCCAGTTCGCGGGCCAGTGGAAGCGTCATGGCCGCCACTCCGCCCTTGGATGCGGCGTAGGCGGGCTGCCCGATCTGGCCGTCGAACGCCGCCACGGAGGCGGTGTTGATGATGACGCCGCGCTCGGGCCCGCCCAGTTCGGTTTCCACCGGTTCGGTGGCGGCGATGACGGCTGCGGCCAGGCGGATCACGTTGAAGGTGCCGACCAGGTTGACCTGTACCACCTTGGCAAACGCCTCCAGCGGCAGCACCCCGTCGCGGCCCAGCACCTTGCCCGGGGTGGCGACGCCGGCGCAGTTGACCACAATCCTGAGCGGCCCCAGAGTCGCGGCCTGCTCCACCGCGGCCTGCACCTGTTCTTCATTGGTCACGTCGGCGGGCGCGAACACGGCCCGGTCCCCGAGTTCGGCGGCGAGCTCTTTCCCCTGTGAGCCGGGCAGGTCCATCAGCACCACCGACGCACCGGCGGCGTGCAGCCGCCGGGCCGTCGCCGCCCCCAGCCCCGATGCTCCGCCCGTGATCAACGCTACGGTTCCGGCTACCTCCACTGGATCCTCCTCAGGGTCCTCAACACTCGTCTCTCCGGCCGCCTGCCTGCCGGCAGCATTGCAACCCTCAGCCTAGTGTGGCCCGGCGCACACCCCGGGCAGCGCGGGCAAATTCCGGCCTGCGCCGCGCCGATCCGCCGTTAGGCTGGTCCACATGCCCACCCTGCCCGGCGGCGGAGCATTCCGCCCGCCCAAGCCCGTTCTGGCGGCAGGACGCGCGGACGAGGCCGCCATCGCCGTCGTCCGCCATTTCCGCGAGCGCCTGCTGGGCCTTCCGTTCACCATGCTGGGCGCGGTCCGTCAGCCCTCCCCCGGCCGGGGCGGGCCGTGGCACTACTGGTGGCAGGCCCACTTCCTGGACTGCCTGGTGGATGCCGGGTGGCGGGAGCTGCGCCGGGGCCGGCATTACGACGGCGGCACCGGGCCGAGCGCCGGCCGTCTCGCCGCGCGGCTGCTGCGCACGCTGCGCTGGCGCAACGGATTCCGCTTCGACAACGCCTACTACGACGACATGGCCTGGCTCGCGTTGGCGGCGCAGCGGCTGGACATGCTGGCCGCCGAGGCGCACAAACCCCGCTTCCGGAACAAGGCCGCGGCTCGCGGCCTGCTGCCACAGCTGGAATCGGCGCACACCCCGGACTTGGGCGGCGGCCTGTTCTGGAACACCGCCAGGGACTTCAAGAACACCCCCGCCACCGCACCGGCGGCCCTGTATCTGGCGCGCACGGGCGACCGGGCGCAGGCCGCCCGGCTCCTGGACTGGTTGGACGCCACTCTGTACGCGCCCCGGCAGCGGCTGTATCTCGACGGCGTCCGGGTCGCCGGCGGCCGGCCGGTTTTGGTAGACGACCTCTACACCTACAACCAAGGGCCGGTGCTCGGGGCACTGCTGGAAACGGGCCGCGACGCCGACCTGGCGCGGGCCGCCGAACTGGTGCAGGGCATCGCGGCCGGTTTGGTCCAAGGACGTTCGGCGACCACAGGGGACGGGGGCCAACTCGTCCTGCGTACGCACGGCGCCGGCGACGGCGGCCTGTTCACCGGGATCCTGGCCCGCTACCTGGCCTTGGCCGCCCGCTCGGACCGGCTGCCGGACTCGGCGCGGGAGCTGGCGGCGCGGATGGTCTCGGACACCGCGCAAGGCTTCTGGGACGGGCGGACCATCGGAAACCACCGCACCGGGGAGGTGCTGGTTTTCTCCCCCGACCCCGCGGTTCCAGCCGCCGCAGCGGGCGGGGCCCGCGTCGCCGTCGAGCTGTCCACCCAGCTGCAGGCCTGGATGACCCTGGAGGCCGCCGCCACGCTGCCCGCCTGAGTGGGCGCCTGCACGGGGGTCGGCGCGGGGAAGTGAACGGACGTCGGAACGGCCCGTGTGAACCGGCGCACGGCCGGGGCCCGTGCACGGGTCTTCGGCCGGCCGTCAGGACGGCTTCTTCTGCTGCGGATACGGTGTTTCCTGCCGGGCCAGCATCTCCACGAAGCCGGCGATCTTGCGCTGCCGGGCGGCATCGGTCTTCAGCTGGGCCAGCCGGTGGATCAGCGCGAAGCGGTTCTGCGAGGTGAGCACCTCGAACATCGCCTGCGCTTCCGGGACGGCGGCGATCGCCGCGGCCAGGTCTTCGGGCACCTCGGCCGTGGCGGGCCCGGCGTAGGCCTTCTCCCAGCGGCCGTCGGCCTGCGCCGCGGCCACTGCAGCCCGGCCGGCCTCGTGCATCTTCCCGGCCTGCTCCAGCCGCTCGATGTGCCCGACGTTCCGCAGCGACCAGATGCTGCGCTTCGTCCGCGGGGTGAAGCGTTGGAGGGTGCTTTCCGCGTCGCGCCGCTTGCCTTGCCCGTCGATCCAGCCGAAACACAACGCCTCGTCCAGGGCGGCGGCATAATCCAAGGCTGTGACCGTGCCGCCCTTCTTGCCCAGGATCAGCCACACGCCGGCCGACGAGGCATGGTTTTCCTCCAACCAGGCCCGCCATGCGGCGGCGTCTGGCACCAGCAACTCCGGAAGCTCAACGGCCATGCCCTCATGGCAGCACGGCAGGGCCGCGGCGTCTAGTGTTTTGGGGTATCGTCCCGTGCCGGCCCAAGGAGGAACCCAGATGCTGCGCGTCCGTCCCGTATTGTCCACCTCCCGCATCGGGCCGTGGCGGGACTTGTTGACCGCGGCGGGGCTGGCCTGCGTGGCCCACGGCGGCGGTGCCTGGCATGAGTTCGCCGCCGGCTCGGGGCGGTTGGACCTGCGCCCGGCCGATCCCGGCGACGCCGCGGACGGCCGCGTGGAACTGGGCTTCGAGGTCCGCGACCTCGACGAGTTTGTCCGCCGCACCGTGGCCGACGGCACGTTGGCGGGGATCGAGGAGGCCGGCGACGGCCGGTCCGCGCGGATCACCGCACCCTCGGGCCTCAGCTTCCTGGCACGGGCCGCCGCGCCGTCGTTCGGGCACGACGCCGGGCACAACCCGCCCGATCCGGCGCTGGCCGTCATGCCGGTCTGGGTGACGCCGGACGTATCCGGTGCTGCGGCCACCCTCCGCGGAATCGGCGCGCGCCCCCGGTTCAGCGGCGACGGCACCTGCGTGGTCTTCGCGGCGAAGAACGGCGGGCTGGTCGAGGTACAGCCAGGCGATACGGAGCATCTTGGGCTGGCCTTTGAGTACGACGGCGACCTGTGCGCCTTACGGGAGCGCCTCGCCACGGCCGGTTACGACTGCTCCCGGGCGGACGAGGCCGGCCGGGTGGTCCTACTGGTGGAGCATCCTGACGGCGCGAACCAGGCCAGCGGAGGGTACCTGCGGTTCAGCGCCCCGCGAAACGGTTCGACTGGAGACCACCCGCTGCCGCCGACGCTTTGGCCCTGACGGGACCAGCGGTTCCGCGGTTCTGGCGGGTCCGGCCGTGGCTGGGCTGCACTGGAACGGACGCGCCGGCGGGGCGGCCGGCGTGACTGGCGTCGCAGGGGTGCGGTAGAACAAGTACATGAGCGTACGTACTCCCGACCCGTATCCCGGCTGGCTGTCCCACGAGGACCTGCACGAGGCGCGGCAACGCCTGCCGATGCTTTACGTAGAGGCGGTGCCGGTGCGGCTGGACTCGCTGGGATATGTCACGGAGATCGGCCTGCTGCTGCAGGCTTCGGACGAAGGCGAGATGGTGCGCACGTTCGTCTCCGGCCGGGTCATGTACCGCGAGACGGTCCGGGCCGCCCTCTTGCGCCATCTGGAGAAGGACCTCGGCCCGCTGGCCCTGCCGCAACTGCCGGCCAGCCCGGTGCCTTTCACGGTGGCGGAATACTTCCCCTCGCCGTCCGAGACCGGGCTGACCGATGACCGGCAGCATGCCGTGGCCCTGGCCTACGTCATCCCGGTCACCGGGGAATGCAACCCGCGCCAGGACGCCCTGGAACTGAGCTGGATGACGCCGGAAGATGCGCTGAGCCAGGCGGTCCAGTCCGAATTCATCGGCGGCCGCGGCAACCTGCTGCGCCAGGCCTTGGCTCACGCGGGCTGGTGCCGCTGACCGCCGCCCGGATGTCGGAGGGCTTACCGCCCGGTGGGTCGGCGGGCTGACCGCGGCCGAGTGCCGGCGCAGGCCTCCCGCCGAGTGCCGGCGGCTTGACCGCCCGGCTACTTCGGCAGCATCCAGACGTACATCTGGGCGGCGAGGTCCCGGGACTCCTCCCGGTGCTGGTCCTGGTAGCTCAGCCGCTTCAGCTGGACCGGCCGCTGGCTGCGGCGGTTGGCCAGATCCGTCAGGGCCGCGCCGGCGGCATGCAGCAGCACGGTCAAACGGCTCCTGCTGCGGAACTGCTCGGGGTACACGGGGGCGTGTGTCGGCGCTTCGCCAAGGCGGGCCTCCGGGGCAAGAATGATGGTCATGGCTGGATTCAGCTTTCACAAGGATGTAGGGCTGCTGTGCGTGAGGTGCTTCGTCGGAACAACCGACGAGGTACGGTTCCGGCGGGAACTTCGATGTCTTGACGCTATCGGCGATCGCGGTCATCTTTGGTCCTCGATCCCGAGCCGGACACCGATTTTTTGGGCCCGCGGTCTCCGGTGCCGAGATCAACGCCCGGGCGCACCGTCCCTATTCCCAGGATTTGCACCGCGCGAGAGGCCGCTCACAATCCATCGTTTCATCAGGACGGCGGGCCGGACACCGGGCCGCACCTCCCCCGGAAAAGATAACGAATTCATATACTGTTCAGACGATCGCGAGCGTGACTAAGGATTTACCCATGACGGAACAGCAGGCCGAGACATACATTCACCATGTCAAGGCCGAGGCCGTGGCCGCGGGCGCCCGGTTCCTGACCCGCTCCGGCGAGCACTCGGCGCCGGTGGCAAGCACCGCCGTCGTACCCGACGATTTCGGCACGCCGGCGCTGGTGGTGGCCACGCTGGAAGACGGCAGCAAGGTGCGCATTGCCCATGGCTCGCGCATCCGTGTGGCTTCCTCCCGCCGGCCCGCGCCGCTGCCCGGCGCGCTGGCGCTGGCTGAACTGGAACTGATCCCGGCCGAGGAAGGCACTCCCGAGGCGGTGGTGGTCGAGGTGGCGCGGGCACACGCACGCAATGCCCGGGTGCAGCGGCTGGCCGCACGCCTGAGCCGGGGCCTCAACACCAAGGCCGGCAGCCACCTGCAGGACGTGCGGGACCTGGCCCATATCCTGTTCGTGGAGCTGGACGATCGCGAACGCGCACTCACGGTCTGCCGGCTGATCATCGACCAGCCGTTCGACGGGAACTTCGGCCGGTGGAAATGGATTCAGTCGGCGATGGCCATGGCCGCCTACATGCTGCGCGAGTCCGGCGACGAGGAGGACCAGCAGGAAGCCCGGAGGCTGGCCGAGGCGCTGCGCACCCCCGACGACGCCGACGAGGACCCGTTCCGCGCGAAGGTCAACGCGGAGGTCCGCCAGCGCCAGCTGAACGAGCCGAACCTCTACGACAAGGAAATCCACCGCGCCATGGCCGCCGCCGACCGCGACGTGGAGCGTGAGTGGCGCGAACTGCGCTTGAGCTCATTGTTGTACCTGCGCACGCACGGCGGATCGGAGACCCTGGAGCCGGTCGAGTTGGACCGCCGGATCAGCAACGAGCTGGTGGCGATCCGCGCACTGGACGCCCAGCAGCGGAACTCCTAGGCCCGTTCCGCCCGACTCTGGCCACCCCTGCGGCCCCGCGGGTAGAGTCGGCCGCATGACGGATAGCGGCGTTACACCGGCGACCGGTCCCCTGAGCGTCCACATTAATGCGGACGCCCGCCAGGTCTGGGTCATGCTGCGCGAGCCCAGGTCCATTGCACAGTGGCACGGCTGGGACATGAAGGGCCTGGACGAGGAGATCCGCGAGATCTACTTCACCGGTGCCACCGAATCCGAAGACCACAAACAACTCAGGCTGAGCGACGGCGATGCCTTTATCCTGAAGCCGGTGGGCGACGGCGTCCAGCTGAGCCTCGAGCGCGGCCGGGAGTCCGGCGAGAAGTCCGACGAGTGGTGGGAGGACGTCACCGAAGGCTGGCTGACCTTCCTGCAGCAGCTGCGGTTCGCCCTGGAGCGGCACCCCAACGACCCACGCCAGACCACGTACCTCGGCGCCGACTCGCTGCCGCCCGGCGGCCTGCTCGCCAGCCTGGGACTCGACAACCTGCCGGAGCCGGACGAGCCGTACTCCGCCACGCTGTCCACCGGTGAGGCTCTCTCCGGCAAGGTGTGGTTCCGGTCGGAGCGCCAGCTCGGGCTGACGGTGGATTCATACGCCGACCATGGCGGCGGCCTCCTGATTCTTGCGACCACGCCGCCGCATCCGGAGGGCCGGCCGGAGGGCGGCTGCCAGGTGCTGATCAGCTGTTACGGCCTTGGTGCCCGCCGGCTCGCCGAAATCCGGAAAGCCTGGGACGGCTGGCGCAGCAGCGCGCTGCCCGTCGCCGACCCGCTGGTGCTCGGCAGCACCGCCGGGCCGGTCGCCGAATAGACCACACCGCAGCAGTCCGAAGGGCGGGCGGGCGAACCCCGCTCATCCCTCGCCGCGGTGCTTGCGTTGGAAGCGCCGCCGGTTCTTCATGCGCACGGTGCGCTGGTGCATCAGGTACACCAGGCTGAGCCCTACCAGCGCACCGATCGCGGTCTGCAAAGCCCGGTCCACCATCAGCTCCTGAGGATCCGTGGGGGCAGCGAGCTCGGTCATGATCAGGGCCAGCGGCGTGATGAAGATCAGCGCGAGGGCATAGTGGCGCAGCACGAACATCTCGGCCGCGAACTGCAGCGCCACCACCATCAGCACCAGCACCCACGGCGCCGGGTGCGGGGCCAGCAGCACCCCGGCAACCGCCACGCCCGCAAAGGTGCCCAGGATGCGGTGCACGCCCTTGTTCACCCGCTGGACCAGGCTGGGGCCGGCGATCGGGGCCACCGCGGCCACCATCGCCCAGTAGTTGTGCCCCAGACCCACCATGGTGGCGAGCGTCCCGGCCGCGAGCGCCGCGACGGCATTCGCGCCGGCCTCCACCGCGAATTCCCGCCAGTGTGCGGCGGTCAGTTCCTGTTTCGGCGGCGCGGCCATGGACGTCCGCCAGGACGGCACCAACCGGCTGCTGATCCCGATCAGCATGGCCAGCACCACGCTCACCAGTCCGGTCAGCATCGCCTGCCACAACGGCGCCGTCGGCGGAATCGAGCCGATGGCGGCATAACCGAAGGTGAAGAAGATGACCCCGGCCGGCCGCAGCCGGAGGTAGTTGACTGCCAGGGAGCACGACCCGGCTACCACGGTGGTGCCGAACACGATCCCCCAGGGCCCGGGGCCGGCCCGGGCAGTGAGCGCGCCGAGGAACATGACCAAGAGGATTAGGACGCCAAACTGGCCTTGATGCCGCAGCCTGGAGCCGTGTGCTTCGCCGCGGCCGTAGATCCCCGTGAAGGCGCCGAAGGCGGCGAAGACCATCAGGTCAAACCGGCCAAACGCCAGCAGGGCAAGCAAGGGCAGGCCCACGCTGAGACCGCAACGCGTGGCAACAATATGGTCTTGGCGCGCCGGACCAACCCGGAAGAACTCGCGTACCTGCTGCTTCAGCATTTTGCCGCCCTTCGGTTGCCTACTGTAGCTACCTTGCTCCCGTCTTTCATTGGGCGCAGCCACGCACGCACCGCCCACGCACCCAGTGCCCCGGAGTCCGGCCGCCGCCCGGTAAGGCAAAATGGTGGGGTGCCCCAGTCTGATTTTTCCTTTCGCGTCGGCAGCCGCCTGTCCGACACCGCCAGCCCCGCCCCCGCCCAGGTAGAAGACAACGGGGGCGCGTTCCAGGGCCGGACCGGAACCATCACCACGCCGCACGGAGAGATACAGACCCCCGCCTTCATCGCCGTCGGCACCAAGGCCACGGTCAAGGCCGTCCTCCCCGAGTCGATGAAGGAGCTCGGCGCGCAGGCCCTGCTGGCCAACGCGTACCACCTGTACCTGCAGCCCGGGGCGGCGGTGCTCGATGCGGCCGGCGGGCTGGGCAGGTTCATGAATTGGGACGGGCCCACCTTCACCGATTCCGGCGGCTTCCAGGTGATGAGCCTGGGCTCCGGCTTTAAGAAAGTCATCAGCATGGACGCGGCCGCGGCCGGCAGCGGCTCCGACGACCGGGTGGCACCCGGCAAGGAACGCCTGGCCCATGTGCACGACGACGGCGTCTGGTTCAAGTCGCATCTGAACGGCGACAGGCACCGCTTCACGCCGGAGATCTCCATGCAGGTGCAGCACCAGCTCGGGGCGGACATCATGTTCGCCTTCGACGAGCTGACCACGCTGATGAATTCGCGCGGCTACCAGGAGGAGTCGCTGGAACGGACGCGGCGGTGGGCCGAGCGGTGCGTGACCGAGCACGAGCGGCTCACCGAGGAGCGCTCCCACCGGCCGTACCAGGCACTCTTCGGGGTGATTCAGGGCGCCCAGTATGAAGACCTGCGCCGCAAGGCCTGCCGCGACCTTGGAGCAATGAACTTCGATGGCTTCGGCATCGGCGGCGCGCTGGAGAAGGAGAACCTGGGCACGATCGTGCGTTGGTGCACCGAGGAGCTGCCCGAGGACAAGCCCCGCCACCTGCTGGGTATCTCGGAACCGGACGACATCTTCACCGCGATAGAGAACGGCGCCGACACCTTCGACTGTGTCTCCCCCACACGGGTGGCGCGCAATTCCGCGTTCTACACGCCCGACGGCCGCAAAAACCTGTCCAACCGCCGGTTCAAAATGGACTTCAGCCCGTTGGTGGACGGCTGCGACTGCTACACCTGCGCGAACTACACGCGCGCCTATATCCACCACCTGTACAAGGCAAACGAGATGGTCAGCCACACGCTGATCTCCATCCACAATGAGCGCTTCACCGTAAAACTGGTCGACGACGCGCGGCTGGCCATCGACGACGGTTCCTTCTTTGACTTCAAGGCCGAGGTGCTCGGCCGCTACTACGCCTGATCTACCGGCGCGGCCCGGAACAGGGTTTCGGCAGGCCGAAGGCGGGCCAAGGTCCGGGCGGGCGGAAGGCCGCCGTCGTTTCCGTGAGAACGACGGCGGCCTTCCGTGTCTTGGTGCGGGCCGGTATCAGGCGGCCAGCGCCACGTCGGAGAGCTCGGTGGCCGGAGCCAGAATCCTCAGTCGGCAGTCGGACTGCCCGGGATCGGCGTGTGCGGGCAGTGTTCCGGCCTCCGCGCATCCTTGGAGGTGTGCCAGGACTGCCCCGTCCACGGAGGCATTCTGCAGGTCAATGGTTATCTGAAGTCCTGCGGCCAGCGAGTTGGCCCGCTTGGCCAATGAGTAGACGGCCAAAACGTTCCGCTCGTCGACGCGCCCGCGTACGTCAATGTGCGCGGCCGAGCACTCCAAGTCGACCCGGACCGTGACCTTGAGTTTGCCACTCATCGGGCCGCTGCCTTCGGCGCGGTGGAATTTCGCGCCGCTGCCTTCGGCGCGGTGGAATTCCGGGCCACAGCGGTGGAAGCCCGCCGCCGGCGACGGCCGGACTTGCCCTCCAAGGCCCACGACTTCTGGAACCGGTTGCGCTGTTCCTGCGGTACCAGCCGGAGGAACACCGGATGGTTAAAGACTTGCTGCCTGGCTTCCTGGCAGAACGGCAGTACCCGCAGGCGGCGGCGATGCGCTTCAACGAGTGCCCGGCGCACCAATGCGTCGGCCAGGCCGAGCCCGTGGTGCCAACGGTCTTCGTCAATCTGGAGGAGCCACATCTCACCGTCTTGGATCTTGTACTGCAGCGACGCCGCTACTTCTCCGTCTACATAGGCGTCGAAGCGTGATGCGTCGTAGTTGTTGCGTATGACCTGCATGCCTCTCCTCACTTAGCGTCTCCAACCGGAGGTGCGGCCGTGAAGCGACCGCCTCCCCTGGCTAGGAACCTCAGACCCGGCGCTGCCGGACCGAACGGTAATCATGCTTACGATGTAAGCAAAGCATGCTTATTATCAATCTGCAAAACGGCACAGCTAATTTGCCTTACTACGGACGCAATAACGTACGACGGCGGAAGCGCCGCCGCGGCACGGCGTGGATCGTATCCGCGCTCAGGAAAGCTGGCTGTCCAGGCGCTCGAGCAGCCAATCCAGCGAGGCTTCGAATTCCTGCTTGGCGCGGTCTTGGGAAAGTAGGCCCTGCAGTTTCTGCAGCAGCGGATAGCTGGTGAGATCGGTTTGGCCGGGCGGCGGTGGCGTGCCCTCCTCGACCGGCCCTATGTCGGCACCGAGCGCGGCCACCTCCAGCAGCAAGTGGCCAATAAGGAAACTGCTGAAGGCCCGGTAGGCCTCCACCGCCTGCTCATTGCTGAAGCCCGCGCCGGTCATGGCCTTGAGGAACGACTCCACCCACTTGAGGCTGCGCAAGGGCGGCTGGACCCAGGGGGCCTCCGTCGGGCGCGTGGCGATCAGCGGGAACACCTCGGGATGCTTGACCGCAAGCCGCCGCAGCCCGTGGGCCAGCCGCAACAGGTAGTCCTGCCACCCGTGGCGGGGTTCTACATACACTTCCGGGTCGCTGTACAGCTCATCGACCACTATCTCCACGATGCCGTCGAGCAGATGCTCCCGCGACGGGACGTAGCGGTAAAGCGACATGGCTTCGACATCCAGCTCCGCGCCGAGCCGCCGCATGCTTAACTGGCGGACCCCGTGCTGCTCGATGAACGCCGCGCCCGCCTCCAGGATCCGCTGTCGATCCAGTCGCTGCCTGTCGTGGCCGCCATGGCCCGCATCAGCCGTCGAAGATGTTTCGGGTTCGACCATTGACCGCTCCCTCCTGCATTCGCGCCCCAGCCTACGCGCCGGGCTCCGCCCTGTCCTCCCGCCGACCGGCCGGAGCCCCCTCGGCAGCCGGTTAATTCGGTACCGAAAGTACGTGATTTTCCGCGGTAACCCGCGGTTTTGCCGCCGTTGGCCAAAGTATGAAAAGTTTTGGGCAGGAGACGCCGCAAAATCGGCGGCGGGGCTCGATTTCCTCAGGCCTTACATTGTAAGCTGGGGCTTCCGGGCCCCGGACTCCGCACCACCAATGCCGACATGCCCTGCGGGCGGGATTAGTCCCTCGGCAAGATAGGAAGTAGAGCAATGGATGAGCACTTGAAACAGGTCTGGACCGCATCGGCAGCGGTGGAAACCCTGCAGGGCGAAATGGACCAGGCGGAGACGATCCTGGACACCGCTATCGACGAAGCGCTGAAGGCCGGAGCTGCCCCGGAGGAGATCAGCGGGGCAGCGAACCTGTCGCCGACGGAGCTCAGTGAACGCGTCCCGGCGCTCGCCGCCGAGGATCAGCCGGCGGACGAAGAAGGCGCCGCACTGTAGGACGGTTCGCGCTTCTTCACCCGCCCGATGACGGCGGTCGTGACGGGAACGAAGAGGAATTCCACCGCTGTCTTGTAGACGAAGCCGACGACCACGTAGTTAATGAACGTGGGGACATCGCCGATGCCGATCACCGAGGCCGCGATGGAACAGAAGATGAGCGTGTCCGCGAACTCGCCCACACCTGTCGAACCCATCAGTCGCGCCCACAACCGGCGTTCGCCCCAGCGCTCCTTCATGCGCACCAGCACCCAGGAATTCAGCGTCTGCCCCACGAGGAAGCCCAGGAGGCTGGCCAGCACGATCAGCGGCACCGGGCCGAGCGCACCCTCAAGTGCCTCTTGTTTCATCTGCCCGAACTCGTCGTCAAAGCCCGGCAGCGCGATGATCACCCAGTAGCACAGCGAGGCGAAGACCGACAGCGCGAAGGTGGTGAGGATGGCTTTCCGCGCCACCTTGAAGCCGTAGACCTCGCTGATCACGTCGCCCAGAATGTACGCCAGCGGGAACAGGAAAAATCCGCCGTCAGTAATGATCGGGCCCAGGGCCACGCCCTTGGAGGCGCCGATGTTGGACAGGATCAGGACCACCGCCATTACGGCAAGCATGACGCCGAAGTAGGGGCTGCCGATCGAGGCAAAGCGGGCAGGCGTGCGGGATTTCAGTTCAGTCATCAGTGGTGTTCACCCTCGTAGTAGTGGTTCGCGCAACGTTTCGCACCTCACGGTGACCTGAAGAAACGTCCGCTGTATTAGCACTAGGGGTCCGTCTGCCACCCGGACCGCCTACCATTCTCCCATGCGCGCGGGGCTGCGCGCTCCGGCACCTGCGATGCCCGACTGCTTCACGGCGCCGCCGTCCTATTCTGGCTGTATGAGTGAGGAGCCCGAACCCGACGACTTCGAGGACGACAACCCGCGCCACCGGGTGACGTTCGGGTTCGGGGCCTTCGTAGTCGGATTCCTCGTGGCCGTCTCCGTATTCGCGCTGGGCGCCCTGCTGCTCACCCTGGCCGGCGGCCCGCTCAGCTGGCACCAATTCGCGTCGGCCGCGCTCCTGGCGCTGGTCGTCGGGTTGTACGCCGGCGGCATCGGGCTGGTCATCGGTGCACCCATCGCCTTCGTGCTGGGCATGTTGCTCCGGCCGGTGGCTAACCAATGGCTGCACGTGCTGGCGTTCTTCGCGGTCATGACGGCTGCTTCTTTTCTGATCCTGGTCTCGCTCTCCAGCGGCGACCCGCTTGGCACGCTGGAACTGGCAGCGCTGATCGGGCTGGCCGCGGCAATCGGCCGGTTTAGCGTATGGCGGATGGTGGACATCCGCTGAGCCGGCGTGCGCTTGAGTGCGGCAGCCGGCTCAGCGGATGGCCACCGCGCAGTCGCCGGGCGGTGGGCACCGCCGTCGTCGTC
Organism: Arthrobacter sp. B0316-1-20; assembly: GCF_059091865.1. Taxonomy (NCBI): domain Bacteria; kingdom Bacillati; phylum Actinomycetota; class Actinomycetes; order Micrococcales; family Micrococcaceae; genus Arthrobacter; species Arthrobacter sp. B0316-1-20. Next base: position 133,273 of record NZ_JBNHHC010000009.1, read on the forward strand.
ATTAGGAGCGGGAGGGTGTGTCAGTGGAAAATAGCCGCATGTCTGTTTCCATCACCGAAACCAACCGGCCCGCCATCACGCTGACCATCGCCGGCTCCGAAGCCACCGGAGGCGCGGGAGCCCAGGCCGACCTGAAGACCTTCCAGGCTTTGGGCACCTACGGCATCACCGCCCTGACCTGCATTGTGTCCTTCAATCCCCAGGACAACTGGAACCACCGTTTCGTCCCGGTGGACGCCGGCGTCATCGCCGATCAGCTGGAGGCGATCCAAACCTGCTATGAAGGTTCGCTGAAGACGGTCAAGCTGGGCATGCTCGGCTCGCCCGCGACCATCGACACGGTCGCGGCGGCGCTGCAGAACCAGGAATGGGACAACATCGTGCTGGACCCGGTACTGATCTGCAAGGGGCAGGAACCCGGTCACGCGCTGGACACCGACCAGGCGCTCAAGGCCCAGGTGTTGCCGCTGGCCACCTTCGTCACCCCGAACCACTTCGAGGCCGAATCCCTCTCCGGGATCACGATCAACGACGTCGAGGACCTGAAACGGGCCGCCAAGATCATCCACGAGGCCTCCGGCGCCGCGGTGCTGGCCAAGGGCGGCGTGCGACTGGCCGGCCCGGACGCGGTGGACGTCTTCTATGACGGCGAAACCCTCGAAGTGCTCTCCGCGCCGAAGGTCGGCGAGGTGGCCGTCTCCGGCGCCGGCTGCTCGCTGGCCGCCGCGGTGACCGCCGAACTCGCCAAGGGTGCCACCCCGCTGCAGGCGGCCAAGACCGCCAAGCACTTCGTCACCGAGGGCATCAAGGCGCGGGTTTCCTCCCACGCCCCGTTCGACGCACTCTGGCAGGGCGGCGCCGCGCTGTCCTGACCGGCCGGCGACGCCGTGGCGCCCTGTCCGGCGGGGCGCGCGCTTTCATGACCGGCAGGCACTGTGCTGTCCTGGCTGTCCTTCCGGTGGCGGCCCTCGCCCGCCACCCTTAAACGCCGACGGCGGCGCCCTCCCCCGGGAAGCTAGCGAGCCCCCGGTGGGTGGGCACCGCCGTCGTCAGCGGTTTGACGGAATCAGACCGTCTGCACGGCGATTTCCGCGTCCAGGCGGGGCAGCCGCGGGAACCAGGGGTTCTCGCCCGGGGTGCCGATGTTGACCACCATGAACGTGCGGTGGGAGGTTCCGGCGTTGAAGTCCTCGTCGATGCCGGCGGCGTCGAACGCGCCCATCGGGCCGGCGTGCAGGCCCACGGCGCGGACGGCCATGATGAAGTAACCGGCCTGCAGCCACGCGTTGTTCTTGGCGACCTCGGCGCGCATTTCGGCGTTGTCGTCGAACATTGCCTTGCGCTCGGGAGCGTGCGGGAAGAACGTCTCGAAGTGCTCGTGCCAGTCGGCGTCGTAGCTGAGCACGGCGACCATCGGAGCCGTCAGCGTCTTGGCGCGGTTGCCCTCCGCCATGCGGGCGCCCAGCTTCTCGCGGGCCTCGGCGGACCGGACCCAGGTGATGCGCAGCGGCTGGTTGTTCATCATGGTCGGGCCCATCTTGGCCAGCTCATAGATGGCGGCGAGCTGCTCGTCCGAGACCGGCTCGGCGGAGAAGGTGTTCGCGGTGCGGGCTTCCAGGAACAGCTGGTTCGCGGCCTCGCGGTCCACGGCCAGTTCGTTCTCGAGGCTGACGTCAACGGTTTCGACGCTCATGTGACTCCTTAGTTGCGGGATGGGTCTACAGGGTTGAACACCGCCCCTCCATGCCGGAATTTCCTGCGGGCCTGTGAGGTTCGTTACGCGGCCCTCTGGCATAGGCAAGGCTTGCAACCCGCCGCTAGGGTGGAGCGAAAACAGGAAGGCGGCATTCGTTGGTTAAGACCATGCAGGCCATGACCTACTCGCGGTACGGCGGGCCGGAGGTCCTGGAGCAGTCGGAGGTTCGGCGGCCAAAGGTGGCACCGGGTGCGGTGCTCATCCGGGTCAAAGCGGCCAGCGTGAACCCGGTGGACTGGAAAGTGATGGCCGGCGGACTGGACTCGATGCTGGACGTGCACTTCCCGGTGATTCCCGGATGGGACGTGGCCGGAGTCGTCGAGGAGGTGGGACCGGATACGCCCGAATACGCTCCCGGCGACGAAGTCTATGCCTACGGCCGCCGGGACACCGTGAGCGGCGGAACGTACGCGGAGTTCGTGGCGCTGCCGGTATCCATGGTGGCGCGCAAGCCGGAATCGCTGGGCTGGGAACAGGCCGCCGGGCTGCCGCTCACCGGCATGACAGCACAGCGGACCCTGGACGCCTTGGCCCCGTCAACCGGCGAGACAATCCTGATCCACAACGGGTCCGGCGGCGTCGGTCGAATCGCCATCCAGCTCGCCGTCGAGCGCGGCCTCCGGGTCATCGCCACCGCCTCCAGGCAACACCACCAACGGCTGCGGGAGTTCGGCGCCGAACCGGTGGAATACGGCGACGGACTGGTGCACCGCGTGCGCGGGCTCGCTCCGCAGGGCGCGGACGCCGTGGCGGACTTCGCGGGAGGGGTTCTGGAGGAAACCTTGGCCGTGCTGCGCAATGGCGGCCGGCACGCGTCGATCGCCGATCCGACCGCAGGCAAGCACGGCGGCCACTACATCTGGGTACGCCCGGACGCTGCCGAACTCGCGCGGCTGAGCGAGCTGGCCGACTCCGGCAAGCTCACCGTGGACATCGACCGGACGTTTTCGCTGGATCAGGCCGCGGACGCGATGCGCTACAGCCAGGAGGGCCACGCGTCCGGCAAGATCGTGCTGACGCCGTTTGCGGGACACGCCGGCTAGCACGTGGCCGGATAGGACGTCTGATAGGGCAAGGCCGGAAGGCGGCAGGTGGGTCAGGATGGCGGAGCAGTTTGCGACGATCGACGCTTATATCGCGTCGTTCCCCGAGGACGTCAGGATCATCCTGCAGGAAATCCGGCAGACCATTCACAGCGCGGTCCCGGGGGCTGAAGAGAAGATCAGCTACGCCATACCGACCATCATGTTCGAGGGACACTATCTGGTCTATTTCGCCGGCTGGAAACACCACGTCTCGCTCTACCCCGTACCGGAAGCCGATGCGGCGCTGCAGCACGACATGGAACCGTATCTGGCGGCCAAGGGAACCCTGAAGTTTCCGTTGGGTAGGCCCGTTCCGTACGACCTGATCACCCGGGTGGCCAAGGCTTTGGCCCGGCAGCGCGGCCACGACGCAACCGATGCCTAGCTCCCCTCGGACGTCCCGGACCCCTTACGACGACGGCCCGCCCCCAGCGGATAAGCTGCGGGCGGGCCGGTTACAGCGACGGGAGCACCCCTACGACAGCGGGCCCGACCCTCAGCGGTCAAGCTGCGGGCGGGCCCGGCGGCTCGGTCGGCGCTGGTCAGTCCTTCTGCGACGCCCGTCCCTTCGGCGCCAGCTCGGCCAGCAGTTCCTTGAGCCGCGCGTCGGTCAGGTACGTCATGCCGGTGAGCACGTCGGTGATCCGGCGCCGGTCCTCCGGCTTGAACCGCGTGCTGTCCAGCATGTCGGAGACCCACAGGCCGTCCATCGCCAGCCGGACGATGATCCCGATGATGCCCACGGGCTCGCGCGGGTCAAGATCCTGCCGGTCCAGGCGCTGGTTAAGGTAGACCAGCGACTCGGCCAGGTTCGGCTGCCGTATCGCCGTCGACAGCAACGCCGTCTGGTTGCGGTCGTTGTTGGCCCTGGCGTCGGAAAACGCCGCGATGTAGGCGCGCTCCTCGGCGCCCAGCGGCTCCGGATCGGCGTCGGCCCGCTCGCCCAGCTCGTGCACCAATTCCATGATGATCGCTTCGACGTCGCGCTCGACCTCGTCGATCGGCGCCCCAGGTTCGAACATGTTGCCCTCCCGTAGTTCCCCGGCGGGTTTGCCGCCTTGGCCAGTCTATCCACGGCGGTGCGGTGCCGCCGCGCCTCGGCATGGTGCGCCGAGCCAGCCCGGCTCCGCCCATATCGTAGTCAACTATTACGACGCCGGCGCCCGTCTTACGTGCCGCGCGTCCCCCTTCTCCGGCCGCGGATAGTCTGTACGGGCAACTAATCGAACCCGCCGGAAAGGAGCAGCGTGGCCACCACCAGCGCCATCCGGCCGCGGGCAGACGCGGCATGGATCGTCGTCGTCCTGGCCGGCGTCACGGCCGCCATGCACATCTGGAAGCTGCCGTCGGCCATTCCCGTGATCCGGGACGAGCTCGGCATGTCCCTGGTGCAGGCCGGGGTGCTGCTGGGCGTGGTGCAGGTGGCCGGCATGGTCGGTGGCCTGGCGGTTTCCCTGCTGGCGGAAATGATCGGCGCACGCCGCTGCCTGCTGGCCGGCCTCTGGCTGCTCATCATCGGATCGGTCATCGGGGGGTTCGCCGACTCGGCCGCCGTGCTGATGGCCTGCCGCGCACTTGAAGGGGCGGGCTTCCTGCTGACCACGGTGGTGGCGCCAGGGCTCATCCGGGCGAACACTGCCGGGGTCCGCGTCAACCTGGCGGTCGGCTTCTGGAGCGCGTACCAGGGCTTCGCGACCTTCGCCGGCCTGGTGGCCAGCGCGCTTATCCTGCAGGCCACCAGCTGGCACACGTGGTGGTGGATCATGGCCGCCCTGACGCTCATTCCGATCCCGCTGGTGCTGAAGTTCGTGCCGCAGGACCCGCGGCGCGACGGTTCCGGCCTGCCCGCGGCCACCCGTCGCATCGGCCGCACCGTCCGGTCCCCCAAGCCGTGGATCGCCGGCGTGGTGTTCGCCTGCTACACCGTCCAGTGGATGGCCGTGGTCGGTTTCCTGCCTACCATCTATGAGCAGAACGGGGTCACCGGGATCTGGCCGGGCATCCTGTCCGCGGTGGTCGGCGGCCTGAACGCGCTGGGGGCCATCGGCGCCGCTCCCCTGCTGCAGCGCGGCGTCCCCCCGCGGCTGCTGATGATCCCCACCTTCATCCTGATGGGCACGACGACGGTGCTCACCTTCGGCATCGACTGGACCGTTGCGCCGGGCGGCATGGCCATCCAGTTCGCCTGTGTGGCGCTGTTTTCCATGGTGGGCTCGGTGATCCCGTCCACGCTCACCCGCATGGCCGTGGACTTGGCGCCGGCGGACGGGTCCCCGCCAGCCGCCATGGGGTTGATGCAGCAGATCTTCAACGTCGGCAACTTCACCGGCCCGGCCATGATCGCCTGGCTGGCCACGGTTACCGGCGGCTGGCAGTCCACCTGGTGGATGACCTGCACGTTCGCGGCCCTTGGCATTGGCCTGAGCGTGTACTTGAGCGAGAAACGCCTGGGGCTTAGCTTCGCCCACCGGTAGGTCCGGGCGGGGCGGGGCCGGGTCCGGGCCCGGGCCCGGGGTCCGGACCGGGCGTCCGGTGTGTTCGCTCCCATGTCTCGGACTAACTGCCCATCTTTGGCTACCCCTAAAGCGCGCTGACTAGGCGAAACGCCGGGAGCCGCTGCCAAGACGTGGGAGCGAAAAGCACCGCCACCGGGAACTCCCGCGAAGCTCCCGTCGCACCGCCACGTCCACTCCCGCGAGGCTCCCGCCGCACCGCGACGGGCACTCCTCCGCGAAGCCCGGCCGCGTCGTCGTCGGGCTCTTGCCCTCGCCGCGGCCGAGGAGGAAGCTGGAATCACGGCGAGCGGCCTCCCCCTTTTCCCCAGGAGTGATCAGTGATGACCGATGCGGCCCAGTTCCCGGACCAGCCCCTGACCAACCGCCAGGGCCACAAGGTCTACGACAACCAGAACACGCGAACCATCGGCGCCCGCGGCCCGGCGACCCTGGAGAACTACCAGTTCCTGGAGAAGATGAGCCACTTCGACCGCGAGCGCGTGCCCGAACGCGTGGTGCATGCGCGCGGCACCACGGCCTTCGGCTACTTCGAGGCCTACGGCAAGTGGGGGGACGAGCCGATCGGCAGGTTCACCCGCGCCAAGCTGTTCCAGGAAGCGGGCAAGCGCACCGACCTCGCCATCCGCTTCTCCACCGTGGCCGGCGGCCGTGATTCCTCCGAGGTGGCCCGCGACCCGCGCGGATTCGCCGTGAAGCTCTATACCGAGGACGGCAACTGGGACATGGTCGGCAACAACCTGGGCGTGTTCTTCATCCGCGACGCGATCAAGTTCCCCGACTTCATCCACTCGCAGAAGCCGGACCCGGTAACGTTCGAGGCGTCGGTGCCGAACCGGGCGATGGACTTCTTCAGCCAGTCCCCCGAATCCATGCACATGGTCATGCTGGTCTTCAGCCCGCGCGGCATCCCCGCCGACTACCGGCATATGCAGGGCTTCGGCGTGAACACCTACAAGTGGGTCAACGCCGCCGGCGAGACGGTGCTGGTGAAGTACCACTGGATGCCCAAGCAGGGCGTGAAGTCGCTGACCGCCGAGGACGCCGCGAACGTGCAGGCGCAGACCCTCGGGTCACACACCAAGGACCTCTACGACGCCATCGAAGCCGGCAACTACCCCGAGTGGGAGCTGGTGGTGCAGATGATGTCCGACGACGAGCATCCCGAGCTCGACTTCGACCCGCTGGACGATACCAAGGTCTGGCCGGAGGAGCAGTTCCCTCCCCGGCCGGTCGGCCGGATGGTGCTGGATCGCACCGCCAAGAACTTCTTCGCCGAGAGCGAGCAGATCGCGTTCGGCACCGGCGTGCTGGTGGACGGCCTCGACTTCTCCGACGACAAGATGCTGGTGGGCCGGACGTTCTCCTACAGCGACACCCAGCGTCACCGGGTGGGCCCGAACTACCTGCAGCTTCCGGTCAACAGCCCGAAGGTGCCGGTGGCCACCAACCAGCGGGACGGCCAGTTGACGCACTTTGTGGACACCGCGCCGGGCCAGAACCCGCACGTGAACTACGAGCCGACTATCACCGGCGGGCTGCAGGAGGCGGCGAAGGATTCCGGTTACCACCACGCCGTCGGTCCCGAGATCGGCGGCCGGCTGACCAGGGAACGGATCGAGCGGACCAACGACTACCTGCAGGCCGGCCAGCGGTTCTACCTGCAAGAGGACTGGGAGCGCGAGGACCTGATCACCAACCTGACCAACGCGCTGGCGCAGTGCGACCGGCCGATCCAGGAGCGCATGCTCTGGCACCTCTACATGATTGCGGACGAGCTCGGCCAGGGCGTGGGCGGCGGCATCGGCATCTCGCTGGACGAGGTGAAGGACCTTGGGCCTCTGGCCAGCCAGAACCTTTCCGAAGCGGAGCAGCAGTGGATGGCCAACCTCGGCAAGAACGGGCCGCGGGACGTTTCCGGGCTGACCATGACGCACTGCGTGCCCAACGAACGTGTCAAAGTGGAGCGGTAGCCGTCACCGCGCGACCTCCACGTTTAAGCGGCGGCTGACCTGCGGAAATCCCGGACGTCGGCCGAATCCAGCCCGAATTCCGGCGGCCGGCCGCCCAGCCGGGCCCTCGCCAAGCCGTGGCATCCGCGGTAGCGTCTGTCCATGCGAGTCGCCGTGGTCGGAGCCAGCGGGAACGTCGGTACAGCAGTGCTGCGCCGGCTGCAGAAGGCGCGGGGCGAACGCGCGGACGACGTGGAGATCGTCGGCATCGCGCGGCGGCTGCCCGATGCCACGACGGAACCGTACGACGGCGTCACGTGGGTTTCGCTGGACATCGCCTCCCGCGATGCCCGGGAAAGGCTGACCCAGGCGTTTAAGGGATGCGACGCCGTCGTCCATCTCGCGTGGCTGCTGCAACCGAACCACGATGAAGAGCAGTTGCGCCGGGTGAACGTGGACGGCACCGCGAACGTGCTCGCCGCTGCCACCAACGCCGGCGTCGGGCAAGTGGTTTGCGCCTCGTCGGTCGGCGCGTACAGCCCCGGACCGAAGCACTCCCGTGTCCGCGAGGATTGGCCCGCCAGAGGCATCGCCAGCTCGCACTACAGCCGGTTCAAGGGCCAGCAGGAAGCGCTGTTGGACGAGTTCGCCGACGATCACCCGGAAATCAAGGTGGCGCGGCTGCGGCCCGGCCTGATTTTCCAAGCCGAGGCCGGCAGCCAGATCGGCCGCTACTTTGTGGGCCGGTGGATCCCCAAGTTCTTCGTCAACCGGCTGCGGCTGCCGCTGTTCCCGTTCCCCGAGGAGTTCATCTTCCAGGCGTTGCATGCCAACGACGTGGCGGACGCCTACTGGCGGGTGCTGGACCAGGGCGCGAGGGGCGCCTTCAACGTGGCGGCCGAACCGGTGGTAACGCCCGGACTCGTCGCCTCCCTGTTCGGTGCCCGGCGCTGGCTGCCCGTTCCCGTGCCGCTGGTGCGGCAGTTGGTCGGCGCCGCGTGGTCCCTCCGGCTGCTGGCCAGCGACCCCGGCTGGGTGGACATGGCCCGCTACGCTCCGGTCATGGACACCAGCCGGGCCAGGGACGAACTCGGCTGGATACCGCAGGTGGATTCGTTGTCGGCGATCCGTGAAGTCCTGGCGGGAATGGCCGGGGCCGGAGGGGTCACGGAATCCCCCGCGATGCGCCCGCGCAGCCGCTGGACCCGTGCGAAGCCGGAGACCGGCGCGTAGTGTGGCCCCATGGGAAGCCGCGCGAAAAGCGCAGCTGCCCGGTCTGATCCCACAGGACGACCCGCTCGAGAAGGAGGACCTGATGAATCCGAACGAGGAGCGGCGCCCGGAACACCCGGACGACGCGAATGACGACACTCTGACTCCCGCCGACGCAGGCGGCATCGACAAGGAAGTCAACGAGGCCCACATCCCGGTCCACGGTGACGAGAAACTCGCCGACGACCTGGTCAAGAAGGCCTACGGCGACAAGGACCAGGACGGCCGCGGGGACGCGCCCAACGCGCCTTTCCCCGGCTGACTGGCACCGCCCGCACCTCTACCTAGCACCGCCCATCAACCGTCTACAGACAGGAGCACGCTGTGAAAGGGAAACTCACATTCGGCGCCGGCATCGCCCTCGGATTCGTCCTGGGTTCGAAATCCGGAAGGTCCGCCTACGATTCCTTGAAGGCCAAGAGCCAGGAGTTCTGGCAGAACCCAGCGGTACAGGAAAAAGTGCACGAAGCCACCGACATGGTCAAGGAAAAGGCACCAGGCGTCGCCGACCGTGTTACCGAAGCGGCCAAGAAGGCAGGGTCCGCGGCAACCTCCAAGCTGCCCGGCAACCACGGTTCGGGTAAGGACGACGGCGGCACCACGGGCCCCACCACCACCGCCGGCGGCACCACGGGCACCACCACCCTCGGCGACACCACTGGCACCACCTTGGGCGACACCACGATGTCGGATCCGGCGCAGAACGACGAACTCGGGCAGAGCTGGACGGGCGAGGGAGGCACTATGCCGGACGGACCCGCCACCCTCAACAGGGACGACGACCTGCGCCCGCCCGGTGTGTAACCCGCCCGGGATTTTGGCGGGCCCGGCCCCTCGCCGGGGCTCCGCCTGCATTAACGGCAGAGGGAAGGACTGGCATGACGGAGAACGACACCGGCCAGGTCAAAGGTCCGCGGGACCAGTCGGGCACCCCGGCAGATCCGCCGGATGCTCAGGAGCAGCAGGCGGCCGATTCCGCCCCCGAGCCCGAGGGCAAGGAGGGCATGAACATCGCGCCCGGGCCGGCTGAAGAGAAGGACCAGGAAACGCCGGACGACCGCGGGCTCACCACCGACACGAGCCCGAGCGACTGATCCACCGCGGGCACGGCAGCGGTCGTCGGGATACGGCCGCTGCCGTGCCCTGTTCGCCCGCTGCCGTGCCCGTTGGGCCGCTGCCGCGACCGTTGGGCCGCCATTGCTACGCCTTGACCACCGGCAGGTCGCTCCACTCGGTGGTGTAGCGAGGCGAGGAAAATTCGCGTTTCATTGACCACGCCGCGGGTGCCGCCAGCCCGCCCTGCCCGAGGCCGATCGAGGCTTCGCCGAACTTGGTACGCACCGCGCCCAGCAGGTCGCCGATGTGCCGCTGTTCCAAATCGCTGACGAAGGGGTCGAAGGTCTGCTGGCCGGCCGCAGGCTCCAGCCCCGACAGCAGGACCCCGGCCCGGACATAGTGGGCGCCCGGAGTCAGGCAGCCGCGCATGGCAGCCACGGCAGCCTTGGTCAGCTGGATCGGATCCTGAGTAGGCGCCGCCAAGTTGACGCTGGCCGCGGGAAACGATGCCTCGCCGCCGGCGAACCTGCTGGTCCCCGCAGTCACCGTCAGCACCGAGGCGCGGAGCCCCTCGGCCGCCATTCGGGCCGCCCCGCGTTGGGCATAGACCGCCATCACCTGGTCCATCTCCTCGAGGGTGGTCACCGGCGTGGAGAAACTGCGCGAGAACATGATCTGCTGCTTGTCGGCCCGCTCCTCCGCGTGCGGGATACAGGGCGTCCCGTTCAGTTCCAGCACGGTTCGCTGCAGCACCACGGAGAACTTTTTGCGGATTGCCTGCGGGTCGGCGGCCTTGAGGTCTGCGATCGACTCGATCCCGAGGGCGTTCAGCCGTTTCCCCGTCCGTCCGCCCACGCCCCACAGCCCGGTGACCGGGACGCGCGACTGAATCCAGGCGATGTCGGAAGCGGGCATCGAACCCAAGGAGCACACCCCGGCCATGTGGGGATTCCGTTTGGCAACGTGGTTGGCGAACTTCGCCAGCGTCTTGGTCTGCGCCACGCCGACGCTGACCGGCACGCCCACCTGACGACTAACTGCGGCACGGATCCGGCCGGCGGTCTCCAGCAACTGGGCCTCGTCGCCGGGCAGGCCCAGGAACGACTCGTCGATCGAATAGACCTCCTGCCAGGCCCCGAACCGGCCGAGCACTTCCATCACCCGGGCGCTCAGGTCCCCGTACAGCTCGTAGTTGCTGGACCGCGCGACCAGCCCCCAGGCCTTGGCCCGCGGCGCCACCTGGAACCACGGCGTCCCGGTCTTCAGCCCCAGCTGTTTGGCCTCCTCGGAGCGCGCCACCACGCAGCCGTCATTGTTGGAGAGCACGACGACGGGGCGTCCCTCGAGGGACGGATCGAAGACCCGCTCGCAGGAGACGTAGAAATTGTTGACGTCCACCAGCGCGATCCGTTCGCCGGGCCGGCCGGAGGTCGCTCCGCCGGAGCCCGACGGCTGGCCGGAGGTCGCCCCGCCTGCCCCGGGCACGGGGACGCTAGACATGGTGCAGGCAACGGGTGGCGACGCCCCAGATCCTCAGGTCGGCGAGTTCGCCCACCTCGGTGGGAACGCCGCCGTCGTCCGCCTGCAAGCGCACGCCGTCCGCGGTGAGATGCAGGCGCCGGACCACCAGTTCCCCGTCCAGCACCGCGACCACTACCGAACCGTCGCGCGGGGTCAAAGAGCGATCCACTATCAGCTCATCGCCATCACTGATCCCGGCCGCGGCCATCGAGTTTCCGGCCACCCGCATCACAAAGGTGCTGGTGCGGTCGCGGATCAGGTGCCGGTTCAGATCGATGCCGCCGTGGAAGTAGTCCCTGGCCGGCGACGGGAAACCGCGCGCCTCCTCGGGCGCTCCGCTGCCCATCTCCGGGCCCGCCGAAGCACCCGACGGCTGCTCTACACCGAACATCCCGACCCCCGTCTTCGAACAAAGCTTCGAACACAACACTAGCACCGGCCCGCCGTGGCCTACATATGAGCCAGCTCCACTCAAGTTTGGGTAACTTCTGGAATAATCCTGCCGTAGAGGCGTTAACATGAGTCGAAGACACTCACGTTCCACAGGAGGATTATCCATGCCACTGTTCTTCGGACCAGCTTCCGGCAACGGTTCATTCGACGAGTTCCTGGCCCGCTACCTGCAGGGCCAGCGGGCGGCCCAATCCCGCACGGTCGACCTCACCCGGCTGCTCAGCCGCCGCACCCATGAGGTGCTGGCGCAGGCAGCCCGGTTCGCCGCAGGCCTCGGCCACATCGAGGTGGACGCGCTGCACATCCTGCACGTCATGGTCGGCCAGGAGCCGGCCGCCAGCCAGATCAAGCTGACCGGCGCGGACCCGCAGGCCATCGCGCGTTCCGCGGAGCAGGGCCTGCCGGAAAAGACCGGTCCGACCCGGGAAACGCCGTCGCTCACGCCGTCGGCGCAGCGTGCCCTGCTGGATGCGCACCAAGTGGCCCGCGCGTTCGGCTCCACCTACATCGACCCCGAGCACCTCTTCGCCGCCTTCGTGCTGAACCAGGAGACCCCCGCAGGCCAGATCCTGGCCGGCGCGGGCGTCACCCCGCAGGCACTGCAGCAGGCGGCGGAGACAGCTGCGGCGCAGCCCGACGGCCCCACCCCTGCAACCGGCCCGCAACAGAGCACCGGCACCGAGTCGGAAACCCCCATGCTGGACCAGTTCGGCACCGACCTGACGGCCCTGGCCCGGGAGAACCGGCTGGACCCGGTGATCGGCCGCGCGGACGAAATCGCCCAGACCATCGAAATCCTCGCGCGCCGGACCAAGAACAACCCGGTGCTGATCGGCGAGGCCGGCGTGGGCAAGACCGCCATCGCCGAGGGGCTGGCGCAGGCCATCGTGGCCGGCGACGTCCCGGAACAGCTGCGCGGCAAGCGTGTGGTGTCGCTGGATCTGCCGGGCATGCTGGCCGGCACCCGCTACCGCGGCGACTTCGAGGAACGCCTGACCAAGACCCTGGACGAGATCAGCGCCGCGAGCAGCGAACTGATCGTGTTCATCGACGAACTGCATGCCGTGATCGGTGCCGGCGGCGGCGGCGAGGGCGGCATGGACGCCGGCAACATCCTCAAGCCCCGGCTGGCCCGCGGCGAACTGCACCTGCTCGGCGCCACCACCCTGGGCGAGTACCGCAAGGTGGAGAAGGACCCTGCCCTGGAGCGGCGCTTCCAGCCCGTCATGGTCTCAGAACCCTCGATCGAGGACGCCGTCCGCATCCTGTCCGGCCTCAAGGACCGTTACGAAGAACACCACCAGGTGGCCTACACCGAGGCAGCGATCCGGGCCGCCGTCGAGATGTCCTCCCGCTACCTCACCGACCGGTTCCTGCCGGACAAGGCGATCGACCTGATCGACCAGGCCGGCGCGCGGCTGAGCCTGCGACGCGGCCCGCGCGTTGACGTGGAGGCCTTGCGCGGCCGGCTGGCCGAGCTGGAGTCGGCCAAAAACGCCGCCGTCGCCGAGGAACGCTACGAGGACGCCTCGAAGCTGCGCGACGAGATCGAAGAGCTGAAGGCCCGGCTGGAAGCCGCCTCCGCCCAGCAGTCGGCCCCGGGTGCCACGGAAGACCACGACGGCGGGGCCCGCCCCGGCGTCGCGTCTTCCGATGTGGTGGGCGAGGCCGAGATCGCCGAGATCATCTCCCGCGCCACCGGCATTCCGGCCGCCCGGCTGACCCAGGGCGACCGGCAGCGGCTGGCGCGGTTGGAGGAGGACCTGCACGCCCGGGTGATTGGCCAGGACGATGCGGTGGCCGCTATCGCCAGGTCCGTGCGGCGCAACCGCACCGGCATGGGGGACGAGGGCCGGCCCGTCGGCAGCTTCCTGTTCCTGGGCCCGACCGGTGTGGGCAAAACCGAGCTGGCCAAGGCCCTGGCGGAGTCGCTGTTCGGTGACGAGGACGCCATGGTGCGCTTCGACATGAGCGAATACGGCGAGCGCCACACCGTCTCACGGCTGGTCGGCGCCCCTCCGGGCTACGTCGGCTACGGCGAGGCCGGCCAGCTGACCGAGCGCGTCCGCCGGCGCCCGTACTCTGTGGTGCTGCTGGACGAGGTGGAGAAGGCCCACCCGGACGTGTTCAATCTCCTGCTGCAGGTCCTCGACGACGGACGTCTTACGGACGGGCAGGGCCGCACCGTGGACTTCCGCAACACCGTTGTGATCATGACCTCCAATCTCGGCTCGGAGTTCCTGGCCAGCAAGGGCGGAGCGCTGGGCTTCACCGCCAACGACGGGGTGGACGGCTTCGGAAGCGAGCAGGATCTGCGCGCCCGGGTGATGGGCCGGCTGCGCGAAACCATGCGGCCGGAGTTTTTGAACCGGATCGACGAGATCGTGCTGTTCCGCAAGCTGGATCAGGAGCAGCTGCGTTCCATCGTGCGGCTGCAGTTGCGCAAGACCGAAGCCCGGCTGGCGGCCCAGGGCATCGCGCTGGAGGTTGGCGAGGACGCCGTGGAATGGATCGCAGAGGCCGGCTACGAGCCCGAATACGGCGCCCGGCCCCTGCGCCGCGTGATCCAGCGCGAGCTGGATGACCGGATCGCGGACCTGCTGGTGGCCGAGGCCGTTGCAGACGGCGGGCGAATCCGCGTGGCCGCCGGCGACGACGGGCTGCGCGTCGCGGCAGACAGCATGTCCGCTGCGGCATAGCGGCGGCGACTGACGCCGGGCGCGGTTGATGTGCCCGCGCGCACCAATCGCAACCCCGGAGCGATGGCGGGGCACTCCACCGGAGTGGGGTGTCCCGCCGCTCCGGTTCAGGCCAACGACAATGCGGAATAAAGGCGGGGCCTCACGGGCCCTCCTGCCTGCAATCGCGTTCCAGGGGTTCCGGGCCCATGGCCTCGCCCGCGACCCGGTGGTTCAGGGCGAGGGCGCCTCGGCCCGCTCTGGTGTCTCTTCCCCAGTCCCGGAGCGGCCCTGCAGCGACGCCGCCAAGCCGCCGATAATGAGGTCGAGGCCGAAGTCGAACTCGTGGCTGAAGTCGTATCCGGGCTGCAGCACATGCTCCACGGCGAACTCCCGCAGGTGTGGATAGTCCTCGACGGTGAACATCTCCACCATCGGCCCGCCGACCTCCGCCAGGCTGTCCGGCCCGTCGAAAGGCAACGATGCCTCCTGGAGAGCCGTCCCGTAAACGTACGCATCGAGCACCGCATAGGCGTGGGCCGCCAGCGGCAGCGAGAACCCGGCAGCCCGAAGAGTCCCCAGGGTCGCATCGTGGTGGCGCAGGTTTGCCGGTCCCGGCGCGGTGCGCGATTCCATCAAGGCTATGGCCCACGGGTGCCGGCGCAGCACGTCGCGGGCGGAGGCGGCACGCCGCTTCAACTCCGCCTTCCACTCCCGGCCCGGCACCGGCAGCTCTATCTCTTCGAAGACGGCGTCGACGATGCCGTCGAGGATCTCGTCCTTGTTCCGCACGTGGTGGTAGAGCGACATCGGTTTGGCGTCCAGTGCCTGGGCCAGTGAACGAATGGTCAGGCGGGCCAGCCCGCCGCCGTCGGCGATTTCCATGGCGGCGCGGAGCACCCGTTCCCTGCTGAGTGGCTCACGTTGCGCGGGGGCGCTGCCCGGTTTTTTGATCATTGTTCCCGCGACTATAGCATTCTCGTACATTGTACGGTAGCTTCGTACATTGTACGAAGTACTTGGGCTCCACGTCATCCACGTCCTCGAGAAGGAAGTCCCATGGAACCAACAGAATCCACCCCTTCGGCCGCGAACACGCAGCCGGTTCCCGGCAGCGGCTCCCCCGACCCCACAAGACCCACCATGCGCGCGATAGTGCAGACCCGGTACGGAGTCACCGATGCCCTGCACCCCGAAGAAATCGCAGTACCGGAGGTCGGCGAAAACCAGGTCCTCATCAAGGTCCGCGCCGCAGGCCTGGACCGCGGGACATGGCACATGGCCACCGGCCTGCCGTACCCGGTCCGCGCCGTCTCCGGGTGGAAGTCCCCGAAGAACCCGGTCCCCGGGCTTGACGTCGCGGGAACGGTTGCGGCGGTAGGCAGTGCCGTCACGAAATTTTCGATCGGAGACGAAGTCTTCGGTTTCGGCAAGGGTTCCTTCGCGGAATTTGCGGTGGCAGCGGAGTCGCTGCTGGCCCGAAAGCCGGCAGACCTGACTTTCGAGCAGGCAGCGGCCCTTCCGGTCTCCGGCGTGACAGCGCTGCAGGCGCTGCGGGACGCCGGCCGCGTACAGGCCGGGCACCGCGTACTCATCACGGGGGCCTCCGGCGGCGTCGGCACCTACGCCGTGCAGATAGCCACGGCCCTGGGCGCCACGGTCACCGGCGTCTGCAGCGCAGCCAAGGCGGAGCTGGTGCGGAGCCTCGGTGCCGGGACCGTCATCGATTACGCCCGCGAAGACTTTGCGGCAGCAGGACACAAGTATGACGTGATCGTGGACATCGCCGGGAACCCGTCCCTGTCGCGCGTGCGCCGGGCCCTTGCAGCGGACGGCACGGCGGTTATCGTCGGCGGCGAGCACGGCGACCGCTGGACGGGCGGCCTGTTCAGGCCGCTGGGCGGAATGATCCTGTCCCTCTTCAACCGGCAGCGTGTTGTCATGTTCATGGCCCGACAGGCGGCTTCGGACCTCGAACGGCTGAGTGAGCTGATCGTCTCGGGGCAGCTGAAGCCCGTGCTCGACCACACTTATCCGCTGGAGCAGATGCCGGAAGCACTCCGCCGCCTGGAGGCCGGCGAGGTGCGGGGCAAGGTGGTCATCAAGGTCTAGGGGAGCCGACACACAACGCCAAATAGTGGTGCTCGGCATGGCCGGGTAACAGACTGGGAGCGTCACCAGTTCCGGCAGCCCCGCGAAGGAGCCACGGCCATGCTCAAAACCCATCTGCGTCTCAAACCTGTCCTCGAGATTCTGGCGGCGGCAGCCGCAACCGGCACCCGGCCTGACGCCAGGGACGTCATCAGCGAGGCCTTGCGGCGCGTACCGCCGACCGCGCACGAGAAGGAGTTGCTGAGCGGCGGTGTGCCCCGCGGCTTCAAAAACCTGACGACGGCGACCGCGCGGCTGGTGAAAGCCGGCTGGATGTCGAAGGGCCGCGGCGGGTGGGCCATCACCGAGGAGGGGCTGCGGGCGGTCACCGCCTTTCCCGATGCGGCCGAACTGGCCGCGGCCCTCGCGGCGGGAACCCCGCTGCCGGAACCGTCGCCGCCGGCGGCGGAGCCCGCCCTGCCCGCCGACCAACCTGCTGGAGTCGCCGTGGTGGGCGACTTTGGCGTGCTGCTCGGCGCCGACCAAGATTGGGACCCGGCCGACGGGGCGGTGCAGATGCGCTTCGACGCCACGGACGGCTTGTGGAAGCTGGACGCCGAGCTGCCCGCCGGCCGGTATAACTTCAAGTTCGCACTGAACCGCTCGTGGGAGGAAAACTACGGGGCGTACGGCGTGCTTGACGGCGCCAACCACGAGTTCCAGCACGACGGCGGCGCGCTCACCATCGCGTACGACCACGCCATCCATGACCTGGCCGCGACGTCCCGTCTGGTCCGCGCCTGACCCTTCGTGATGAGCGCGTCATGCGCGCCGCCCGTCATACGCGCCGTCGTCCAAGCCCGCCCTCGCCAAGCAGGGACCCCATGCACGGTCGCACTGCGCGTCGTCGTCGTTCAGGCGCCGGCCAGGTGCTCCACCTCCGGCCCCGAACCGGTCGCCACGGACTCGAGGACCTCTTCGGCTTCCTGCAGGTCAATGCCCTTGGACAGCGCAATTTCGGTGACGAGCGGTTTCTTGGCGTACTGCAGCATGTCCTTCTCGGCATGGGACATGTTGCCGTTGGCGTGCAGGCGCCGGGCGAGGTCGCGGACCAGTCCCGCGATCACGAAGATGTCGCCGGTGCGGAGCCGTTCCTGGTTGTCCTTGAAGCGCCGGGACCACTGCGGATCCTCCTCCCGCGAGGCGGCGCGCAGCACGTCGAACAGTGCCTCCAGCTGTCCCTCGTCGAAGACCGGCCGCAGGCCGACCTGCTCGGCACGCTCCAGCGGGACACCGACCGTCAGGTTCGAGTTCTTAACTTCCAGCATGACGTAGCGGCATTCCGCGTCCTGCCGCAGGGGCCGGGTCCCGATGCCTCGGACAACGGCCGGACCGTGGTGTGGGTGAACAAGGGTTTGACCTTCAGCAAACAGCATTTAAGAGTCCTCTGATTCGCACGAGCGCCACACTCGACATCAGTGGACGGAGCGCCCCGGGGCCCTCGCGCCAGACGGTCGTCCCACGGACCGAAACCGCGGCCAGCAGACCGGAGCTTCGATATTGTGAGCACGCGGACCGGCTCGGATCCATGCGGATGGACCCGCCCCAAACCCGCGAGCTTGGCTGCCTCAATTATCTCACGCGTGCGCCTGATGTCCCCGGGAGTACCAACCGGTGGGACCCCTCGAGTCCGGGGGCGCGCGCCGGCAGATGGGGCGCCGCGGCGCCGCGCAACCGGTTGGCGCTGCCCCTTGACTCCCCGGCGGAGCGACTGCCACCATGGCAGTCTCACATGGCGCAAAGTTGCGCATCATGCGCAACTCTTCAGGTCCGGCTGGCGCCAGAACCTCGAAGGAGTAAGCCCCTATGTCGGAGATTCTCGATTCTGGCTCCGCCCAGTTCAACGGCACCGATTCGTCCCGCGTTAACCCCAACCCGGCCGTCACCCTTTACACGCGGCTGCGCAAGTCCCCTTACTTCTGGAAGTCGCGGGAGCACGGCGTCGCGGCCTACAGCGTGTACAACCACACCTACCACCCGCGCCATTACGGCGATCCGGTCAGCGAGTACTGGTCGCTGCTGAACGACGTCACCCTGTGGGACGTCGGCGTGGAGCGGCAGCTGCAGATCAGCGGCCCGCAGGCCTTCGACTTCACCAACATGCTCACCCCGCGGGACCTGACCAAGTGCGAGGTGGGCCAGTGCAAGTACGCTTTCATCACCGCCGCAGACGGGGGCATCATCAACGACCCCATCCTGCTGCGCGTGGAGGAGAACAAGTTCTGGCTCTCGCTGGCGGACAGCGACGTGCACCTGTGGGCCATGGGCCTGGCGCACGCCGGCGGCTGGGACGTCACCGTGGAAGAGGTGGACGTGGCGCCCGTCCAGGTCCAAGGCCCGAAGGCCAAGGGGCTGATGTCCGACCTGTTCGGCCCGCAGATCCTGGACATGCCGTACTACTACATGCAGCACCACACCCTCAACGGCATGGACGTGGTGGTCAGCCGGACCGGCTACACCGGCGAAGTCGGCTACGAGATCTACCTCTACAACGCCACCGCAAACGCCGGGCGCCTCTGGGACACGGTTTGGGAAGCCGGGCAGGCGCACGACCTGCGGGTCATCGGTCCCTGCCACATCCGCCGGATCGAGGCGGGCATGCTGGCCTACGGGTGCGACATCACGCTCGGCACCAACCCATTGGAGGTTGGTTACGACTACAACTGGATGGTGGATCTGGACCAGGAAGCGGACTTCGTGGGCAAGGAAGCGCTCGGCCGCATCCGGGAGAAGGGCATCGACCGGCTGATGGTCGGCGTGGAGATCGGCGGCGAGCCGCTGGGCAGCTACAACGACGGCTCCATGATCGAGCCGTTCCCGGTCTCGGTCGGCGACGGCTCCCCCATCGGGGAGGTCACCAGCGCCTGCCACTCCCCGCGACTGGAACGGAACATCGGCCTGGCCATGGTGCCGATCGACCTCAGCGGCGAAGGCACCACGCTGTCCATCCACACGCCCGAGGGAGTCCGCGAAGGCCAGGTCGTCCAAAAGCCCTTCGTCGACCCCGCCAAGTCCACACCCAAGGACTGAAACCGCCAAAACCACAACGACGGCGTGGCCCACCTGTAAAAGGCGGGCCCCGCCGTCGTTCGCAGCTACGTCCAGGCGACGTCGCGCACCGGGGCGCCGTCCGCTGCGGTGAGCTTGAGCGGGAAGAAGCCGACCCGGCAGCTGGCGGGCAGCGTGGTGGCGTGCCCGATGTTTTGCACGATCAGGTTGCGGCAGGGCGGCGGGGTTACGGCTCCTGCCGGGCGCCGGCGGTGGCGCCTTGGACGCTGGTCTTATCGGCTTCGGATTCATCGTCCCGGGGCGGCCCAGCGACGGGCAGGGTAAACGTGAAGACGCTGCCCCGGCCGGGCTCGCTCTCACAGCTGATGCTGCCGCCGTGCCGTTCCACGATGTCCTTGGACAGGGCGAGTCCGAGGCCCAGCCCCGGGATGGGACTTCGGCGGGCGGCGGGACTGCGGAAAAACCGCGTGAAGACGTTGCGGCTTTCCTCGGCGCCCATCCCCATGCCCCGGTCAGCCACCTCGCATCGAACCATTTCGTCGCCGCCGGTGCAGCTGACCGTGACGTCACCGCCCTGCGGGGAGTACTTGATGGCGTTGGACAGCAGGTTATCCAACACCTGCCGGACCCGCGCCGGGTCGCAGACCACCCGCAGGGCAGGCGGCGCCTGTACGGCGAGCGTGATGCCGCCGGCGGCGGCCCGGGGTTCTGCTGCTGCGACGGCCTGCGCCACGATATCCCCGAGATCCGCAGGAACCGGCTGCAGCTCGGAGAAGCCGGCGGCCGTCCCCAGCAAATCCTTGACCAGGGCGAGCAACTGGTGCGAATTGCGGAGGATGGTGTCCAGGCCTGCCGCCATGTTCTCCGGCAAGTCCGGCGTCAGCGCCAGCAACTCGGCATACCCCTGGATGGAGGTCAGCGGAGTTCGCAGTTCGTGGGACACGCTGGACAGGAAATCACTCTTCGCTTCCAGCGCGGACACCAGTTCCGTGACGTCGTTGAAGGCGAGGACGGAGCCTTCGCGCCGGCCGCTGCCGTCGACCATCGCCTGGGCGGACGCGGAGAGTACCCGCTGCCGCGGGGGCCGGCCGAACCAGACCAGGTATTCGGCAAACGACTCGCCGCGCAGTGCGCGGCGGATGGGCCGATCCTGGACGGGCATGAGCGATTTGCCTCCGTCGGCATAGAGCTCGAGCCTGGATTCCGGCGCGTCCTCGTCGCCCGGCGGCAGCGCCAGGCGGCGCAGCTCTTCCTGCCGACGGTTGCGCAGAGTCGGGTTGCCGTCCTCATCGACGGCCAGGACCCCCACGTTCACGGCGTTGACGACGGCTGACAGGAGCCGTTCGCGCTTGTCGCTGGCTTCCAGCAGCGCGCGGAGCCTTGCGTCCTTGGCCTCGACCACCTGCTGCTGTTCCAGCATGCTCGCGGTCATGACCCGGACGGTGATTCCGATGGCCAGCATCATGAAGGGGATGAGCAGCGGGTGGATTAACGCATCGAAAGTGACGGCAGGCTGCTTGAGGAACACCGGAATCCACACCATCGCCAGGGCGGCCAGCGCGCCCCCGATGACGGACAGCCGCGGCAGTTGTCCGGAGGCCGCCAGCCAGATCACCGGGAAAGCGGCCAGCAGCCCTACCCCTGTCAGGAGCGACCCGGCGCCTTCGCGCAGCAGGCCGATCGGAATGAAATCCAGCAGCGGGATGATCAGGAACGACGGGTACGGCAGCTTCTCCCATGGAACGAGGAAACACGCCGCCAGCAGTACCGCGTTGAGCACCATGCTGAGTTCAAAGAGCGGATCCACCAGGAGCGGGGGAGAAAAAAGCCACGTGCCCACCCCCAGGAACAGCATGGTGATGGACAGCGGCAACTGGCTCAGCACTACCCGCCCGCGCAGTGAGAGGTCGTGGAACTTTACCCGATGCAGGGTCAGCAGGTCGAGGATTTTTTCCATGGCGGCGAACTCCAATATCGTCGTCACGGGCGGATTCTGCAGTGACGGATGTGACAAACGGGAAGATAACCGCCTTAATGAAAGCATGCCAGCTGCCCCCAGCAACCGCCGTGCCGTCATAGTCGAGGACAACGCGGACATCCGCCGGTTGCTGGCCCAAATCGTCTCCGACCAAGGCTTCACGGTTGCGGAGGCAGAAAACGGGCGGGACGGCCTCGAGCTGGTCCGCAACGGCGGCGCCGACCTCATTACGTTGGATTTGAACCTGCCCGATTTAGACGGCATTGAAGTCTGCCGGCAAGTCAGGACCTTTTCCGACGCCTACATACTGATGATTACCGCGCGCGCTGAGGAGCTGGACCGGCTCAGCGGGTTGAACACGGGCGCCGACGATTACATCAGCAAGCCGTTCAGCCCCCGGGAGCTCCAGGCAAGAATCGGAGCGCTTTTCCGCCGCCCGCGATCCCAACCCGTTGAGGCGATTCCTAGCGAAGACCAGAAACGCGCAGCCGAGGTTCAGCGCAGCCTTCTGCCGGCCGAGCCCCTGAGACTTCAAGGCTATGAGATCGGCGGCCGTTGCCGGCCCAGCCGAAGCGTGGGCGGGGACTTTTTCGACTGGTGCGCCACGGAAAACGGACTGCAACTGACGGTCGCCGATGCCATGGGCAAGGGCATGGGCGCTGCCCTTATCGCCGCGACGGTCCGCGCGGTGTTGCGCGCCTCCCACGGACACGCGGACATCGTCCCGGCCTTCCAGGCGGCAAGCCAGTCGCTCGAGAGCGACCTGGCCCAGTCCGACTCCTTCGTCACCATCTTTCACGCCAGGCTGGACGCGGGGAACTCAACGGTCGACTACGTGGACGCGGGGCACGGGCTTGGGCTGCACCTCTACGACGGCGGCCTGCGCCGCCTGCCCTCCGGTGGCCCGCCCGTCGGTGCCGTCCCGGGCAGCACGTGGGCCGCAAGCCGCCTGCTGCTGGAGCCCGGCGAATCGCTCCTTGTACTCAGCGACGGGCTTCTCGACGCCTTCGACTCGGTGGATGCAGCCATGGACGCGGTGGCCGCCGTTGCCAGCTCCGGTGACGATGTCCGGGACGTCTGCGATGCCGTGTTGGACCTGGCCGGCGCCGCGGTGGCGGACGACATCACCGCCGTGATGCTGCGCCGGTGCCCGGCGGACAGCCCGGTACCCTTGTGAAACGTTTTGCCATACGGCTGCTGGTGGTTCTGACGGTCATCCTCGGAACCAACTACCTCGCGTGGCGATGGCTCGACTCGCTCAACTGGTCGGCGTGGTGGATAGCCGTCCCCTTGGTGCTGGCCGAGACCTACAGCCTGATCGACGTCGGACTCTTTGGTTTAACGGTCTGGCGGTTCCGGGAGCGCAAAGCGCCGCCACCGCCTGCGGACGCCACCGTCGACGTTTTCATCACCACCTACGACGAGCCGCTGGACCTCGTCATGGCTACCGCGCTGGCGGCGCGGGACATCCGTTACCCCCACAGCACCTGGATTTTGGACGATGGCGCCAGGCCGGAGCTGGGCGAACTGGCCGCCCGCCACGGGCTGGGCTACCTGACCCGCACCGGTGACTGGGCGGACAAGCCGCGGCACGCCAAAGCGGGCAACCTGAACAACGCGCTGATGATGACCCACGGGGAATTCCTCTTGATCCTCGACGCCGACCAGGTCCCCCGGCCTGACATTCTGGACAAGACGCTGGGGTATTTCAACCAGCGCAGGGTCGCCCTCGTCCAGACCCCCCAGTACTTCAGCAACGTTCCGGCCGACGATCCGCTGGGCAGCCAGGCCCCGCTGTTCTACGGGCCCATTCAGCAAGGCAAGGACGGCTGGAACGCAGCGTTCTTCTGCGGTTCCAATGCCCTGCTCCGGCGCGAAGCGTTGATGCAGCTGGGCCTGGCCGGCTATGTCACCGAAGTCGACCGCGGGGTTCACCGCGCGCTCGCAGGGGCGCGAAGTGCCATCCGCAAGGCCCGAAGGTCCCCGGAGGCGGCAGATCCACTCGTGGCAATGCTGCTCGACGACGTGGAGGCCGCCACCGACACGGCCCGCGCCAGCCTCCGAAGCGGCGGGTCGCTCAGCGAAATCACTTATGACCTCCGGAAGAAGGTCGACGACGCCGTGCGGTCCTTGGTTGCCGAGAACTTCGCGGCCGTGGAAGCGGACCTGGCCGAGATCGCCGCCATGGAACTCGGGGGCACGGCCGGTGTGCCCGAGCCGGACGAATTGGACGGCGCGGTCGAGCGGATGTCCCGGCGGGATTGGTCGCCGCTGGGGGCGCTGGGATCAGTGCAGGCGGTGCTGGACGCCGTCTCGATAGAACGCCCCGACGAGGCCCAGCCGGTGATGCCGTTGGCCACTATCTCCGTGACAGAAGACATGGCGACCTCGATGCGGTTGCATTCGATGGGGTGGCACAGCGTCTACCACCACGAGGTACTCGCCCACGGCCTGGCCCCGGAGGACCTCAAAACCATGCTGACCCAGCGGCTGCGCTGGGCCCAGGGCACCGTCCAGGTCATGCTGCGCGAGAGCCCGCTGGCGCAACGCGGGCTGAGGCTCGGCCAACGGTTGATGTACTTCTCCACGATGTGGAGTTACCTCAGTGGCTTTGCCGCGGTGATCTACTTCGCCGCGCCAATCGTCTACCTCACCCTGGGCATCCTCCCCGTCAACAGCCTGAGCACGGACTTTTTCATCCGGTTCATCCCGTTCATGGTGGTCAACCAACTGCTGTTCGCCGTGGTGGGCAAGGGCGTCAGCACTTGGCGCGGGCAGCAGTACAGCCTCGCCCTCTTCCCCACCTGGATCAAGGCCTGCACGACGGCGGCCCGCAACGTGTGGCTGGGACGGCCCCTCGGCTTTGCCGTCACTCCGAAAGCCCGCCAATCCGGGGGGAGCAGCTGGAACCTGATCACACCCCAGCTGGTCACCATGGCTTTGCTGGTTGCTGCCCTCCTGACGGGCGCGGCAAGACTGGCGGCCGGACTGAACGAACCCGTGGGCACGCTGGTGAACGTGGCCTGGGTTATGTTTGATTTGCTGATTCTGGGCGTGCTGGTCAAGGCCGTCAGGTACAAAGGGTTCAAGCCCGACGAAAGGAACGTGGATGCAGTTCACCGTTGAGACCACGCCCGCCTATGCCGAAGTCATCGGGAGCGGCCGGCTCAACATGGTCGCAGCACCCCGCCTCCGGGAAGTTGTCGCGGCCGTCGTGGCTAAAGGAAACCACCATGTGGTGGTGAATATGGCGGGTACGGAGTTCATGGACTCCTCCGGCCTCGGGGCGCTCATCGGCTGCCTGAAGATCGCCCGGCAAGCCGGGGGCGACCTCCGCATCGCGAACGTGCAGCCGCAGGTGAGGATGGTGCTTGAGCTGACCAGCATGCACCGCGTGCTGACTCCTTACCAGAGCGTCGACGCGGCGTTTTCCGATGACTGAGGTCCTCGCCCGAACGACACGCCAGGGGCTGGCCACGGCCGAAACCGTCGAGGCCCTGCACGAGGACTTCGAGGCGCTGTGGACGAAAGCCGACTTCGTTCCGGACTTGGACCGGATGGCCTTCTCGACTGCCGTGATCGAGGCCGCCACCAATGTGGTCCAGCACGCCGTCCCTGCTTCCGAAACTCCCCTCCAGCTCGGTGTTGAGATCACCATCTGGTCCCGCCGGTTGGAAGCACGCATTTCCGAAATCGGCGCAGCACCTTCCAGCCCCGGCATCTCGAACCCGCAAGAGCACGACGTCGACGACGAGTCGGAGTCAGGGCGCGGACTCAACCTGATCCATGCCTTGGTCAGCACCGTCACCTTCGAGCGCCACGGCGAGGACAACGTATGGGTCCTCTGCCGCCATGCCTCCGAGGACAGCGCCTGAAGCCGCCGTCCGGCTGCTTACCGGCTCCTAGCCGGCCGCGAGCTCCCCGGCGACCAGCCGCCGCGCGACCTCGGTCAGCAGTTCCACGCCGCGCACGGCGTCGTCGTCCCGGGTGAATTCGGCCTCGTTGTGGGAGATCCCTTCGACGCTGGGAACGAAGAGCATGACCGTCGGCACAACGTCCTTCAGGTTCGTCGAGTCGTGGCCGGCCACGGTCATGATATCCGTGTGGCTGAACCCGAGCCGCTCCGCGCTGGCGATGCCGAGCGCCACGCCCGCGGGCTGGTAGGACACCAGTCCCCACCGGTGGGTCAGCTCCAAACCGACCGTCGTCCGGGACACGGCCTCCGCCTCGGCGATCCTTTTGTCCAGCAATTCCATGGCGCGGGCCAGGACGTCCTCATCCGGCGACCGCAGGTCCAGGTTCATGACGGCCTGGCGCGCAATGGTCACTGGCGAGTTGGGCAACACGTACATCTCGGAGACCGAGGTGTGCAGCTGGCCGGGGGCGAACTCCGCGGCGAGGTCGCGGGCGGCGGAGATGACCAGGGCGGCTGCGTAGAGGGCATCCCTGCGGTCCTCCATCCGGGTGGAGCCGGTATGCGACTGCTCCCCGTCCACCGTGACGCGGTACTTGCTCGCCGCCCACGTGCGGTCCACGATTCCGACCTGCGCGCCGGTTTCCTCAAGGCTCCGGCCCTGTTCAATATGGATCTCGGCGTAACGGGCCACGTCGGCGAGCCGGGGGGCGCCGTCGTCGGCGGTGCGGTGGCCGGCGGCCAAGGCCGCGGCAACCGTCGTCCCGGCCGGATCCGCGGTGGCCAGCGCCTCTTCCAGGGGCAGCTTCCCCGTGAAAACCGAACTGCCCATCATGCTGGGCGTGAAGCGGCTGCCTTCCTCGTTGAACCAGTTGACCACGGCCACGTTGTAGACCGGGTCGATCCCGCCCGCGGCAGCTTCGGCCGCCACGCGGGCCGCGGCGTGGGCCCCGGCCAACACGCCGTAGGCGCCGTCGTACCGCCCGGCCAACGGCTGGGAGTCCAGGTGCGAGCCGAGCAAGACATAGGGAGCACCGGGAACAAGTTCAAGGGTCCCGAACTGGTTTCCGGCGGCGTCTACCTTTTCCGTGAAGCCGTGCCGCGCCAGCCACTCGCCGAACCACCGGCGGGTGGCATGGTCCTCCGGCGTACCGGCCTGCCGGTCCACGCCGCCGCCGGCGGTCGCGCCGAACCCGGACATGGCACCGAAGTCGTCAAGAAATTCCTGGCCGGTCGTGCTCATCGTGCTTCCTCCCCCGTCGACGCCGTCGCCGCATCAGCGGATTCCAGTGCCGGAAATTTCTCCGCGCCGAAGCGGATGTCGCCGCCCACCATGGTGGCCAGCACCTGCGTGGCGCCGATGCGCGACGGCTCGACGGCGGTGGGGTCTTGGTCCAAAAAGACCAGGTCGGCCAGCAGGCCCGGTACCAACCGGCCCTTGATGTCCCCCGCTCCCGTCGCCGCCGCGGAACCGACGGTGTAGGCGGCCAGCGCCTCGGCCGCGGTGATCCGCTCGTCGGGGCCGTATACCTCGCCGGACGGGGTCAGCCGCTCCACGAACGATTGGATCACGTCGAGCGGACGGCCGTTGGACACCGGTCGGTCCGAGCTGCCCGGCAACGTAGCGCCGCGCCGCAGCAGGCTGTTGGCCGGGTAGGACGTCGCCGTCCGCTCCGGACCGAGCAGCCGCGCCATGCCGTCGCCGAACTCGGTGATGAAATGCGGCTGCGGCACCAGGACGATGCCGGCCGCGGCGATGCGGTCCAGCTGCTCCGGCCGGATCACGCCGCCGTGCTCGATCCTGTTGGGCAGCGGCCTGTGGCCGTAGGTTTCCTGGGCTTCGGTGATGATGTCGATCGCGTGGTCGATGGCGTGATCCCCGATCGCGTGCATCGCGATGGACCACCCGGCGCGGTACGCCTCGAGGGACGATGCGCGCAGCACTTCGGCGTCCATTTGCAGGTAGCCGTGGTTGTGGGGGCAGCCGACATACTCTTCGGTGACGTAGGCGGTGCTGCCCAGCAGCGATCCGTCGCTGAAGATTTTCACCGGTCCCAGCCGGAGCCAGTCGTCCCCCAAGCCGGTGCGGATGCCGGCATCGAGGCCGCGCGAGACCGGGTCTGCGTCGTGCCCTGGAACCTCGTGCAGGGCATCCAGAACCAGCATGGGTTGCATCCGGACGCTCAGCAGCCCCTTGTCCCGTGCACTCTGGTAGGCGCCGAACTCGCGCGGTGAGTAGCCGATCCAGCCGCCGGCGATGCCTGCGTCGGTGACGCTGGTGATGCCCTCGGTCAGATAGTGGGTGGTCGCGAGGTCCAGCGCGCGTTCGATGGTCGCCAGCGGGTAGGGCAGCATGATGTCCTGCACCAACCGCATGGCGTTCTCTTCCAGCAGCCCGGTGGGCCGGCCCTGGGCATCCGTGACAACGACGCCGCCATCGATCGGCGCGGCAAGGTCGGCGCCGCGTGCGGCGATGAGATCGAGTGCAACACCGTTGACATTGCAGGCGTGGCCGGAGGAGTGCTTGATCCATACCGGGCGGCCGCCGGCGGCAGCATCGAGCCGGTCGCGGTCAGGCTGGGCTCCGCCGTGCAGCAGCGGGCTGTACCCCGAGGCCACCACCCATTCGTCCTCCGCCAGCGTGGACGCGGCGTCGGCTATCACCGCATAGGCCTCATCGAGGCTGGCGACGGTCCCCAAATTCGCTTCCATCAGGCCGAGCCCGAACCAGACGCTGTGGGCGTGCACGTCATTGAAGCCGGGGACGATGACCGCACCGGCGGCGTCGACGACCCTCCGGGCCCGGGGCGCGGCCTGCGGGTCGACGTCGAGTGCCAGCACCTTCCCGTCGTGGATCAGCAGGTTTTCTGCCACCGGATGTCCGGGGTCCTGGGTCAGTATGCGGGCGTTGCGGATCAGGAGATCGACGAGCATGAGTCCTCTTCGTGCTTTCGCTGCGGCGTGCCCGGAGCGGTAGATGGCGCAGCCAGCCGTGCCCGGCGCCGCCTCCATTTCAACACTGGAGCAATGTCACGCTCAATGGACAAAAGACGCCATCTCCGGCGGAAGGATTAGGCAAATGCATAAGATGGATGCATGAGCGAGCCGCGCGTAGAGCCCTTCCCCCACGACGCCAGCCGGCATTGGGACTTCAATCCCGACCCGTCGGCCGAACCTCAGTGGACCGAACTTATCCGGCGCCTGTGGCAGGAACGCGATTTACTGGTCAGCGACTTCCTGGCGCGCTTTGCGGCCATCTCCTATGAGGGGGCGTTGGTTCCGGACGAGGATGTCCGCCGGACAGCGGTGGACACGATGGAGATGTTCCTGTTCCAGATGGCCGGCCTCGAGTTGCCGCCCGATCTTCGGTCCCTGCCGAGGGATGTGGCTTCCCGCCGGGCACGCCAGGGGGTTCCGCTGGAGGCCTTCCTGAGCGCGGTACGCAACGACTTCCGGGTCCTGTGGAAAGGCCTTGAACGCGTTGCGCGGGGGCACGGCACCGACGTGCTCGTTGCCAACATGGACCGGGTCTTGGACACTGTGGAGAGATATGTCAGCAGCATCCAGCAGGCGTTTTCGGAAGAAGAAGCCCTGCTTGCCCGCGACAAGCAGCTGCACCGGCAACGGCTGCTTTCGCGGCTCTTTAACACCGACACCCAAAACACCGGCGAGGTCTCCGACATCGCCGCCGGCTTGGAAGTAGAAAGCTCGGACGTGTTTGAACTGATTGCGGTCACCAAGGAGGCCGCGGCGAAGTTGCCGGACCAGCCGGCGGCCGACCGTCACACCTTCTCCTACGAACGCGCCGGCGCCCTCTACCTTTTCCGGGTAAGCCGAGCCGGACGGACCTGGCAGGACGATCCGCCCGAATTTCCGGCCGGCTATATGCCCGGCGTGGAGGGCCTGGCCGCGATTCCGCAGGCGGCAGCGGCGGCTTTGGTTTTGGCCGCCAAGCACGGTGCCGATACGGGGCTGGCCACCATCGCGGGCACCTGGATGTCCATCGCCCGGGACCTCCTGGAGAAGGCGCTCCCCGGATTCTCGCTCCCCGTCACCACGGCACTGGACCACTGCACGCCGCATGAGCGCCAGCGGTTGCTGCAGGTGGCGCAAAGTTACGGCCGCACCGGTTCGATCAAGGAAACCGCGGAGGAACTTTACTGCCACCGAAACACGGTGGTCAACCGGTTGCATTCGCTGGAGGAAGTCATCGGGCTGGACATGACGGTTCCGGCGCAGGCAGCGCTCGCACTCGTGGCGCTCGCGGACTACAAAAATGGGCACAAGTTGTGAAAAGGCACAAGTAAGCGTTGTCAAGCCGGTGAGTATTGTCATTGTTCAGGGGAATGGCACTACCTTACAGTCGAGAGGTACTTCACAGCTCTACCTCGGGATGTCCTCCGTTCAGGGCCATAGGAATTACGGGCTGCCGCTGCCTCCTCCAACGATGCCGGCCCCGCACAGCTTGAAAGGCAACACGTGACGACGCCGCAATCTCTCAACACCCCCGGCGCTCCGCCGAAAGTCTCCGGCAAGGACGCAGGCAAGATCGCCCGGGCCGCCTTCGTCGGAACGGCTCTCGAGTGGTACGACTACTACCTCTTCGGCACGGCCGCGGCGTTGGTGTTCAACCGCCTGTTCTTCACCGAACTGGATCCCACGGCCGCGTTGCTGGCTTCATTCGCCACCTTCGGCGTCGGCTTCGCAGCCCGCCCGATCGGCGCCATGCTCTTCGGCTACATCGGCGACAAGTACGGCCGCCGGCCCGCCCTGCTGACCACCATCGTCATGATCGGCGTCGCCACCGGCCTGATCGGCCTGCTGCCCGACTTCGGCAGCATCGGCCTGGCGGCCCCGATCCTGCTCGCCGTCCTGCGGCTCGTCCAGGGACTGGCCGTGGGCGGCGAATGGGGCGGCGCGGTCACGATGGCCGTCGAGCACGCCCCGGCCGAGAAGCGCGGCCGGTACGCCGCCCTGGTCCAGGTCGGCTCGCCGGTGGCGACCCTGCTGGCCTCCACGGCGTTCACCCTCGTGCTGCTCTTCCCGTCCGACTTCTTTGACGCCTGGGGCTGGCGCATTCCCTTCCTGCTGGCCTTCCCGATGCTCCTGATCGCCCTGTGGATCCGGCTCAAGGTGGAGGAGTCGCCGATCTTCAAGGATCTGCTGGCCCAGGAAGAGACCTCCAAGGTCCCGGCCTTCGACGTCTTCCGCAACGCCGGCGGCCGCCTGGTGGTTGCCGTGCTCGCCGCCCTGCTGGGCGTGGGCGGCTTCTACATGATCACCACCTTCGTGGTCAGCTACGGCGTCAACACCCTGGGTGTGGACCGCAACGTGATGGTCAACGCCACCCTGATCGCCGCCGTCGCCCAGATCATCGTCACCATCCTGATGGGCCGGCTCGCGGAAAAGATCGGCCCGGGCAAGGTCACCATGTGGGGCGGCATCCTCACCGCCGTCCTGGCCTTCCCGTTGTTCGCCATGATCGACACCAAGTCCCCGCTGCTGATCACCCTGGCCATCACCTTCGGCATCATGCTGATCGCCGTGGCGTACGCGGTCAACGGCGCGCTGCTGACCGAACTGTTCCCGGCGAAACTGCGTTACTCCGGCGTGGCCCTGGGCTACAACATCGCCGGCGCGACCAGCGGCTTCATGCCCATGATCGCCACCGCCATGCTCGGCGTCTCCGGCAACCAATCCTGGGGCGCGGCCATGATCCTTGCCATCATCGCGCTGCTCACGGCCCTCGGCGGGTTCCTCGGCGAACGGCTGCGGGTCAAGGACAAGCAGATCGTAGCCGACAGCTAAGTCCCCACGCCCGCCCCACCCCGGGGCGGGCTCCGGCCTCCGGTGGACACCGCCTCCGGAAGCCAGCCTCTCACCACCTCGCGGGGGAGCCGTCCAGCCGGGCGGCTCCCCCGCGCCATATCAAGGAGCATTCGGATGATCAATGACGAACAGTCCCAACGTATTCTCGATGCCGTCGACGCCGCGTTCGACGCGCAGCTGGCCTTCACCCAGGAGCTGGTGAAGCACCCGTCGCTCCGGACCGCGGAAGGCAGCGCCCAGGACCTGCTGCACACGGCGATGGCCGCCCGCGGCCTGGAAATGGACCGCTGGCAGCTGGATCCCGACGAGCTCGCCACGCATCCGGGCTTCGGCCCCGTCACCGTCTCCTACGACGACGTCGACAATGTTGTCGGCACCTACCGGCCTGCCGCCGAAACCGGCCGCTCGCTCATCCTGAACGGACACGTCGACGTGGTGCCGGAAGGGCCGGAAGAGGCATGGTCGCGCTCCCCCTGGGATGCTCCCATCATCGACGGCTGGATGTACGGCCGCGGCGCCGGCGACATGAAGGCCGGCCTGGCCGCCAACCTCTTCGCGTTCGACGCCGTCAAGGCGGCCGGCCTCGACCCCGCCGGCCGCATCCACTTCCAGTCCGTCGTCGAAGAGGAATGCACCGGCAACGGTTCCCTGTCCGCGCTGATGCGCGGGTACCGGGCGGACGCGGTCATCATTCCCGAGCCCGAAGAGGACATGCTGGTCCGGGCCAACGTCGGGGTGCTCTGGTTCAAGGTGCGTGTCACCGGCAACCCGACCCATCCGCGCGAGATGGGCACCGGCTTCAACGCCATCGACGCCGCCTATACCGCCATCACCGCCCTGCGCGAAGTCGAGGAGAAGTGGAACGCGGAGCGGGGCCGGCACCGCTACTTCGAGGACCTGGAACACCCCATTAACTTCAACTTCGGGCAGATCATCGGCGGCGACTGGCCCTCCAGCGTGCCCGCCTGGTGTGAATTCGATGTGCGGGCGGCCATTTACCCCGGGATCCCGGCCGAGCAGGCCTGGCACGAACTGCAGGAATGCCTCGCCCGGCTGGGGGCCGGCCCCGAGCCGATCAAGGCCGTCGCCACCAAAACCGGATTCTTCTCCGAAGGCTACGTGCTGGAGCCCGGCAGCGAAGCCGAGTCCCTGCTGGAGAGCACGCACGAGCAAGTCTTCGGTCAGGAGCTTGGCAGTTTCACCACTCCCGGCTACCTGGACGGGCGTGTCTTCGCGCTCTATGCCGACACGCCCGCGCTTGTTTACGGCCCGGTCTCCGAAGCGATCCATGGCTTCGACGAGCGGGTATCCATCGAATCGGTCCGTCGAATCACCAAGAGCATCGCTCTGTTCATCGCCAACTGGTGCGGCGTGGAAGAGCGGGCCTGACACAGTCGCCGGCACCCGCGCTTCCTGCCGGTGCCGGCGACCGCCTAGCGGCCCCGCTTCTGGAGGGACTCCATCCGTTGCCGGTTTTCCCACCACTTCAACGTGTGGTTGATCAGCGACCCGAGCACCAAGGACGCTGCGATGGCGAGCAGCACCGCGAACTCGGTGGACAGCTGCGGCCACACGCCCGACGCGGTGCCGATGCCCACCGAGTAGGCGGACCACAGCACACCGGCCAGGGCGGAGTGCGCCAGGAACCGGCGGCCGGGCTGGGGAATCATAGCGGCGGCCACATTGAGCGTCACCCGCCCCATGGGAACAAACCGGGACGTCAGCACCAGCGGCAGCCCCTTGCGGCCCAGCCCGGTGCGGGCCTTGCGGAAGCCTGACTGCCAGTGTCGCCCGGAGAACACCTTCCGCTCGGCGAGGTTGAAGCGGCGCACCAGAAAGAACGTGCCGGCGTCACCCGCTACCGCGCCGGCCAGCATGGCGGCCGCCAGTACGTAAGGGTCGAGGTGGTCCGAGTGCACCGAGAGCGACCCCAGCGCGACGAACAGCGTGGTGCTCGGCACCGGAGGAACCAGCGCGGAAACGGTCACGAAGAGCGCACCGGCAGGGTAGATCCACCAGTAATCCAGGCTGCGCAGCAGTTCGCCGAGTTCGTCCATCCCCCCATCCTCCCCGATGCACGGCGGTGCAGGTGCAACGCTGCATCTGGCGGCACGCTGCAAGCGCCCGTCTAAACTGAGGCCATGAGCAACCTGGAGGCGGCACCGAGGGAAGTTGTCTGTTCACTGGAAGCAGACTCCGCCGACGCGGAGGTCCTGGCGCCGCGTGACGTCCCGCTGGGCGGCATCCGGGCCATGAACGTCCGCCGCACCCTGCCGCAGAAACGGCGCAGCCTGATCGGTTCCTGGTGCTTCCTGGATCATTACGGGCCCGACCTGGTGTCCGGTACCGGCGGCATGCAGGTTCCCCGCCACCCGCACACCGGCCTGGCCACGGTCAGCTGGCTGTTCTCCGGCAAGATCGCGCACCGGGATTCGGCCGGGTTTGAAGCCATCGTGCGCCCGGGGGAAGTGAACCTCATGATCGCCGGCCGGGGCATCTCCCACCAGGAATTTTCGACGCCGGACACCACCGTCCTGCACGGCGCGCAGCTCTGGTTCGCCCTTCCGGACTCGACCCGCAACATGCCGCCGACGTTCGAACATTACGCACCGGAACCCGTCGTCGGCGAGGGGACGGAGTTGCGCGTCTTCTTCGGTTCGCTGGCCGGCTCCACGTCTCCCGTCAACACCTACACCCCTCCGCTGCTCGGTGCCGAGGCCACGCTGCGTGCGGGGTCCCGGCTGGAACTCGCCTTGGACGCCGGGTTCGAACACGGAGTCCTGCTGGATACCGGCGACCTCCGGCTGGACGGAAACGACGTCCCGGTGGACCACTTGGTTTACCTCGCCCCCGGGCGAAAGCGCCTCGTCCTCGAGGCCGGGGACGCCCCGGCCCGGCTGCTGCTCATCGGCGGCCAGCCGCTGGGCGAGCAGATCATCATGTGGTGGAACTTCGTGGGCCGGAGCCATGAGGAGATCGTGGCGTACCGCGCCGCCTGGCAGGCCGAGATCGACGTCGACCCCGCGCCGGAACCCGAAAACGGCACCTATCCGGACGGTGCCCCGTATCCCCGGTTCGGCCCCTTCCCCGACGGGACGCCCGCACCGCTGCCCGCCCCGACGCTGCCGACCGTCCAGCTGCGACCCCGCGGCTGAGCACTGCCGGACCGACCCATCATCAGGAGTAACCATGGA
Source organism: Arthrobacter sp. B0316-1-20 (assembly GCF_059091865.1). NCBI lineage: Bacteria > Bacillati > Actinomycetota > Actinomycetes > Micrococcales > Micrococcaceae > Arthrobacter > Arthrobacter sp. B0316-1-20. The sequence goes on from NZ_JBNHHC010000009.1 coordinate 167,633, forward strand.
AGCCGACGCCCCCATCGCCGTCCGCAGCAATGCCGGACGGCGCCGCTACGAACTGGTGGACGGCGGCAAGGTGATCGGCAAGGCCCACTGGTTGCCGTTCGAGGGGCCGTCGGGCCCCGAGCGTGTCTTCTTCCACACCACCGTTGACGAGAAGTATGCCGGGCAGGGATTGGCCGGACGCCTGGCCCGCTACTCGCTGGATGACACGGCCGCTGCCGGGGTGTCCGTGGTGACCGTATGCCCCTACATTAAGGCCTACGTCGAAAAGCACCCGGAGTACCTGCCCCAGACCACCCCGGTGCGGCCCGAACACGTGCAAGCGGTCGAACGCGTCGCGGGCTAGGGAGACCGCCGGAACCCTTTGCCGTCGCCAACAGTTCTTAACGGGGAGAGATGACCCCGTGCACCGGCTTCCACCGGGCAGGCAAGGAGCGGAACCGTGGGAATGTTTGACAAGCTGGTCCAAAAGGGCAAGCAAAAGGCCATCCAGTACGCCAAGGAGCAATTGGCCCAACGCACCGGACAGCAGCGCCCGCCGCGGCCCCAGGACTCCGGCCGGGGACCCGGCTACGGCCAGGAGGCAGGCTACGGGCGCGGCCAAAACCGCGAATACGGCCAGGACCCTAACTACGACGGCGGTTACAACCGCGGCTACGGTCAGGACCGTGGTTATGGGCAGGACCGCGGCTACGACGGCGGGTACAACCGTGGCGGGGGCGACGGCGGTCAAAGGTATCCGTCCCGGCCGCAGCCTCGCGACGGCAGGCCCGGGCAACCCGCCGGCCGGGACGCCGACCAGGCGGCCATCGCGAAATACAAGTACATGCTGCAGACTGCACCGCCCCAGGACATGGAGCGGGCCCACGCCGAAGCCTTCAACCGGTTGACCCCGCAGCAGCGCGCGATGCTCCGGGACGAGCTCAACAGCCAGCTCCCCGCGGCAGAGCGGGCCGCCTCCGACCGGCCCGAGACGCTGGCCAGGACCGCTACCCGCGCCGAACTGGCGCAGCCGGGCTTCATGGAACGGATCCTCGGCCGGAGCGGAACGGGGCGGGGCGGCGGCCGCCTTGCCGCCGGAGCCGCCGGCGCCGCGGGAGGTCTGGGCGCCGGCCTGCTGGCCGGTGTGGCCGCCGGCTTCGTCGGCTCGGCCATCGCCGGTCCCCTGCTGGAAGGATTCTCCGGCATCGGGGAAGGACTGGCCGGCGCCGCGGAAGGATTCGGCGACACCGTCGCCTCCGCCGGTGAGGGCTTTGCAGACAACGCAGGCTTCGGTGGTTTCTTTGGCGACGGCGCCGAGGGGCTCGGCGACTGGGAGATCTAGCGGATCAGGCACCCGCCTGGGGAGCGTCGTCGTCGGCCTCGGCAACCGGCGGCGCGATCAGCAAGGCGGTGCCCGCGTACGGTCCGAGGTGGAGATAGAAGCTGTGCAGGTCGTCCACCGTGCCGATTGTTTCGCCGCTGAACGCGTCGGTCACTTCGGAGCCCAGCTCCAAAGCTTCGGAGCGGACGGTACCGGCGATTTCCTGCCCGGAGAAGTTCAGGACCGTGACCTCTTGCCCGCCCGAGACCAGTTGGTGGACCATCACCAGCATGCCGCGATGGGAGACGTCGGGAACATCTATCAGGGCGCTCTTGGCGATGCCGTGCTCTTCCCGGACCGCCAGGATGCGTGCCAGCTGCCGGGCGAACGACGCTTCGTCCTCGAGCTGCTCGGGCAGCGTGCCGTACAGGGCCTTGCCCATGGGCATGCCGGAGGTTGACGTCTCGGCTGTCGGGTCGAAACCCATCAGGTCATGGGCGCTGCGGTTGATCCAGCGCGTGTCGCCCCGGGACATCAGCCGGGCCACCCGGCTGCGCTCCAGCGGCAACATCCCGCACAGGTCCCAGCCGGAGAGCGCGAAGACCCCCGGCTGCAGCGCGTTGTACATGGCCAGCAGCAGGTGCACGCGGCAGATCTCGGCCGACTGCTCTTCGGTGATCGAATCCAGGTCGGTGATGCCCAGCACCGCGGTGATCACGCTGGCCGTGGTACAGGCGATTCCGTTGGCGGTGAAGACCAGGTTGTAGGGGGCGGCTTCGCCGGTGATCCCGTCCCGCAGGGTCTGCTGGACCTTGTGGGCCAGCTCCGCGCCGGTGAGCTCCTCGCCGTCGAGCTCGTAGACGTCGTCCTTGTGCTTGGTGGTGAAGTGCACCAGTTCGTAGGTGAGCTCGTCGTGGTTCTGCAGCGCGTGCACCAGCGACGCCTGGTCTACGCCGATGTCCATGGCCAGGCGCAGCGTCAGCCGGAGAAACTCGGTGTCCGCGGTGACCAGGGCGTGGTGGTACGCCGGGCGCGTCACGAAGTCGTAGGACAGGTCCGGGCCGGTTTCCGAGGTGGCCTTGATGTCGTCGATGCTGAGGTTCAGCTCCTGGAAGGTGAAGCCGCCGACCTTGCGGACCATGCTGCCGATGATCTGGTTGGCCGCCGCTGAGAGCGGATGCCCCTCGGACCAGCCCGGCGTTTCCTCGGCGCTCTTCTCCACGCCCAGGAAGCCGTTGGCGTCCAGCCGGAGCGCCCCGGTCCCCAGGTCCACCAGCGAATGCAGGGCATCGCCCATCACCAGGCGCATGCCGGAGAAGGTGGGGTCCAGCCAGTTGATGGACGGCTGGCCGGCCTTGAAGTAGTGCAGATAGACCCAGCGGTGGGCCTTGCCCTCGGTGTCCAGGACCGGCGGGGTGGCGCTCCAGTTGGTTTCCTTGACGCCGGGTTCGTAGAAAATGACCCGCTGGAGTTCGCCTATGATGTAGCCGGCCTGCTGGAGCCGGCGCTCGGTCGCGACGTCGATATTGACCGAGTCCTCGCCCTCGGGGACATCCGGCAGCAGGTCCCAGTCGGACTCCGGGATGTCGATCATGTGGTAGATGCCCGGATAGTCGCGGAAGTTCATCTCCGCCAGCCGGAAGTCTGCTCCCTTGCCGGTGTGGCCGGGCACAATATCGTCCACGATCGTGCCGCCGTGTTCGGCGGCCACCCCGCACATGCTCCGGAACTCGTCCTCGGTGCCGAACAGCGGGTCGATCGCCATGCTAATGCGGTCGAAGTGCCCGTCCACGCTGGGGGTATGGTTCCAGCCGGTCAGGCCGCCGGCCAGCTTCACCGGCCCGATGTGGATGGCCTTGATGCCGATCTGTTGGAAGGCCTCCCAGAGCGCGGCATCGCCCAGCGCCGCCAAGAACGTCTGTCCGGGCCTGGTGATCAGCGACAGCGGGTAGGCCGTGAACCAGACCGAGGCCCGCTCCACCGCCGCCCGCGGATTCGGGTACGCGAACGGGTTCTGCCACATGCTGGCCTGCCCGGAGAGCTGGCGCCCCAAAACCTTCGCGTCGCCCAGCATGGACTGGTTGCGCAGCCACTCCACATAGACCTTGTTGCGCGCGTCCGGCTCGAACGGCGGTTGGCCGGGGACGAACTGGCGGCGGCGGGCCGTGGGGCGCAGCGAGCGGGGACGGGCCGGGTAGAACTGCTCGTCAAAGCTGATGTCCGGCGCCTGGGGTTCGGCGAGGGGCTCGACGGCGGTGTTCCCGCCGTCTGCCGCGGCGGCATCCCCGTCTGCCCTGGCAGCACCCCCGTCCGCCCTCGCGGCAGCACCGCCGTCGTCATGGTTGGTGCGGTCAAGGACGGGATCGTGCCGCAGAACCGAATCCTTCATGGCGTCATCTCCTTTGTGCTCGACGGCTGGAATTCTCCAGACGGGCTCTACCCCCAACATTGCCAGACGGCCGGGGCCACCACTACCCCGGGCCACCGGTCAGCCGGGCGGTTTCAGCAGGAAGTGGACCGCTGCCGGGTACGAGGACCGCGGAACCGTTCCGGTCGTGCTCGTTGTAGGAGCCGACTTCGTACCGGTCGGCTAGCAGCGCGCTTCGGCCGCTTGCTCCACCTTGGCCAGCAGGCGCGCGAGCTGGTCGCGTTCCGTCCGAGTCAATCCGGCGAGCAGGGCGCGTTCGGTGTTCACATGGTCGGGCAGAGCCTTGTTGACGAGGTCCCGCCCTGCGGGCGTGAGGGTAACCTGCTTGCCCCTGCCGTCCGTGATGTCTTTGGTCCTTGTGACCAGCCGCCGCTCTTCCAGCCGGTTTAAGCGCTGGGCGATGGCGGCGGAGGTCACCATGGCGGCCTGGGTCAGCTCCCGTGGACTGAGCGTGTAAGGCTTCCCCGAGCGCAGCAGTGTCGCCAAGACGTCAAAACTGGCCGAATCGAGATCGTGGCGGGCGAACGTTGCCGCCAGCACGGCGTCCACCTTCCGCGACGCGCGGGTGATCCGTCCAATCACTGCCATAGGCGAAACGTCCAGGTCGGGCCGTTCCGCAGCCCACTGCGCCAAAATTTTCGCTACCGGGTCTTCCACGCATCCAGCATAGACGATTCGCTAAGAGCTTAGCTATATTGGCTAAGTGCTTAGCAATCGATGGCTCCTCCTGGCAGCCACTGCCTTCGCCCCGTTGACCTGGGGAACGACCTACGCGGTCACCACCGAACTGCTGCCTGCAGACAAGCCGCTCCTGGCAGCGGCACTGCGGGCGCTACCTGCAGGGCTCCTCCTGCTGTTGATTGTCCGGCGGCTCCCGCAGGGCCCTTGGTGGTGGAAGGCCCCACTGCTCGGCGCACTGAACATCGGCGTTTTCTTCGCCCTGCTGTTTGTTGCCGCCCATCGGTTGCCCGGCGGAGTGGCGGCGACCATTGGCGCCGTGCAGCCTTTGCTGGTGGCTGCCCTGGCCTCGCGTTGGATCGGCGAGCGGCTGACCGGCCCCAAGGTCATTGCAGCGGCCGTCGGCTTGTTTGGCGTCGCGCTGATAGTGCTGCAATCACACGCCGGACTCGACGCGGTGGGGGTCGCGGCCGCCTTGGGCGGCACCTTGTCCATGGGCGCCGGCCTGGTGCTGGCTAAGAAGTGGGGGCAGCCGGATACGGCTCTGGCCGTTACGTGCTGGCAGTTGACGGCCGGTGGTTTGCTGCTGGCACCGCTGGCCCTCCTCATGGAGGGCCCGCTGCCGCAGCTGACCGGTTCGAATATCGGTGGCTACATCTACCTGTCGGTGATCGGAACTGCTGTGGCCTACGCGTTGTGGTTCCGTGGGCTGCAGCTGCTGCCGGCGTTTAGCGTGTCGCTACTGGGACTGTTGAGTCCCGTCGTCGCCACCGCCACCGGATGGCTGGTCCTTTATCAGGAACTCGCCCCCGGTCAAACAGCGGGGGCGTTGCTGATTTTGGCAACACTGGTCGCCTCCAATTCCAAGGCGACGGCAAGGGGCGGGCGGGCCTCCGCCGCCGCGGCAGCCATTCGGCGCATGCACTTCCGCTGGTTCTCGTCTGTCAGACCTTCAGCCGACCGCCAGTTGGCGGAATATGGCGAACCCGTCAGCTGGCGCGGGCCTCGCGGTTCTCGTCCACGTATTCCGCCGTCACCAGGATCGGCAGGTGGTCGGACTGGCCGCGCGGCAGGGTTTCCACGCTTTGAATGTCCAGGCCCAGGGACGTGGCGAAGTCGAAGTGGCCACGGAACAGCTTGTAGCGCGTGTAGGTGCGGCGGTTGCTCAGGGTGAGCTCGTAGCCCGTTTCCTTCAGGTGCGCAATCAGGTTTTTCGTGAAGAAGGGGTAGTTGAAGTCCCCCACCATCAGTGTCATCTGCTCGCCGGTGCCGCCCATGCCCAGCAGCGCTTCGTGGCCGGCCTTGATCTGATGCCGGCGCAGGGAGTTGGTGGCCGTCAGCGGCGCGGCGTGAAAGTCGCCGACGACGATTTCGTGTTTGCTCTCGTTGTCCACCATCTTGACCCCGAGCAGCCGCTCGTGGGCGGGTGCAAGCACGTAATCGTGCAGCGACTTCTTGAGTTCGAAGGTGTTGGTATCGAGGGCGGAGAACCGGTTCTCGTCGTAATAGACGGCCAGTCCCAGCCTGTTTCCCTTGGTCGAATTGGCCAACCGCAGGTGTCCCAGCGTGTGCGGAAGTTTCTCCGTGTCCGCTTCCTGCAGGCACATCACGTCGACGTCGTAGCGGTCGGTCAGGTCCTCGAGTTCCGCGCTCGCACTGTGTTTCCGCAGGTTGTAGCTGATAGCTCTCAACAAAGAATCACCCTTCCGTCGCGGTCGCTGTAGTCTGCGCCCATATTACAGAGCCGACCCCGCGGTTACATTCGGCTGCCGCCCGCCAAACCGGCCAAAAGGGCGGATTCGCCCCGCAAGGACGCCAAATACTGGTGGCCGATATCCTTCGACAATTAGGTGCCGGGCGCGGCCATCGGGCGCCGCGTTGCCGGGCATCGGCCCCCGTCCCGCCGGCGTCTTGCCGGCGGCGCTCACGTCCCGCAGAAAGTCCGGTACGCGCCGAAGTCTTCCGGCGCAGCGGCTGCGTAACGCTCCAGACCGGGGCGCTCGTCGTAGGGGCGGGTCACCGCGTCCAGGAGGCGGGTCAACGGGCCCAAGTCTCCGTGCGTGGCGGCGTCGAGGGCCTCCTCGACCAGGTGGTTGCGGGGAATGTAGACGGGGTTGATCCGGTCCATCAATCCCGCGTCCGGCCGGAGCGGGCGCCATCGTGCCAGCCAGTCATCGAACCCTGCGGAGTCCGTAAACAGGCGGCGGGCCGCTTCTGTTTGGCCCCGGGCGGCCGCGCCGAGGCTGCGGAAGAACGCCGTGTGGTCTACCTTGCCCGCCTGGAGCAGGGCCAGGAGATCGTTCACGAGCGGGGTGGCCGCCGCGGAATCGACCCCGTCGTCCAGGCCGATCTTGGTCCTCGCGCCGGCCAGCCAGGCGGCGCTGTACTCGCTCCTGAAGGTGCCCAGGGCTTCCGACGCGAGGGCGGCCGCCTGCTCTTGATCGTCGTGCAGGAGCGGCAGGAGTGCCTCCGCGAGCCGGGCGAGGTTCCATTCGGCGGCAAGCGGCTGGTTGGCGTAGGCGTAACGTCCGCCCTCGTCGATGGAACTGTAGACGGAGGCCGGATCGAAGGCGTCCATGAAGGCGCAGGGCCCGTAGTCGATGGTTTCACCGGAGATGGTCATGTTGTCGGTGTTCATGACCCCGTGCACGAATCCCACGAGCATCCATTGCGCCACCAGCGCGGCTTGGGTGCCTATGACCGCCCGAAACAGCGCCAGATAGGGATGCTCGGCCTCGGCGGCCGCCGGGTGGTGGCGGGCAATGGCATGGTCGGCGAGCCGGCGCAGGAGGTCGACGTCACCCGTGGCCCGGGCGTACTGGAAACTTCCCACGCGCAGATGGCTGCCGGCCACCCGCACCAGAACAGCTCCCGGCAACTCGGTGTCACGGTAAACCGGGAGCCCCGTGGCCACGACGGCCAGGGAGCGCGTGGTGGGAATGCCCAGGGCATGCATGGCCTCGCTGACCACGTATTCGCGGAGCATCGGGCCCACCGCGGCCTGGCCGTCACCGCCCCGCGCGAATGGCGTGGGCCCCGAACCCTTGAGGTGGACGTCGCGCAGCCGGCCGCCCGCATCGGTCAGCTCGCCCAGCAGGAGCGCCCGCCCGTCGCCGAGCCGGGGCGAGTACCAGCCGAACTGGTGTCCGGCGTACGCCTGCGCCACCGGAGTGGCATCACCGGGAATCCGGTTGCCCGTCAACAGCTGCAGCCCGTCGGGGCTGCGCAGGGCGGCCGGCTCGATTCCCAACTCGGCGGCCAGCGGCTCGTTCAGAACCAGCAGGCGCGAGTCGGGGACCTCCTGCGCCCGCCAGGGGACGGCCAGCTCCGCAAGCTCGCGGGCGAAGCGGCCATCAAACGCGAGGGTTGATTGTGCTGGAGCACTCATCCCCCAAGAATAGCTAGGACACCACGGGTGGCGTCACCCCAGCCGGCAGATACCCGGAACTGCAAAGGAAAGACCACGATGAGCACGCACATCCACAGCATCCTGAACCGGGCCGGAGAAGAGATGGTGTACATCGGACCGGACCACCCTTCCTACGAACTGCTCGCCGGGCTGGTGGCCTCCGTGCACCAAGCCTGGCAGGAAGGCTACGACCAGGGCCGCAGCGGCGGCACGAACGAAAACCCGTACCGCGGCTACTAAAGCGGGCGGCGCCAGCCGGAAAATAGGGCGTGCCAACCCCTAGCACTCCCCCCGCGGATAGGCAAAGCTGAAGGCAGGGGAAACTGGCGCCCACCACGCTCTGAGGTTGTCGCCTTCAGCCGGCCGGGGGCGCCGACGCTGAAGAACGTCGCTCCTGCAGTTCCGGCATGGGGCCGGAACGGTCAAAACACAGAGAGGTGTTTCGAGATGACTGACGTAGCAAGCACTACCGGCGAAACCGGCCAGGTCACTACCGGGCTCTATATCGGCGGTGAAGTCCGGGACTCCGGCGAAAAATACGCGGTAGCGGACCCCGGCAAGCCGGGTTCAGTGGTGGGCTACGCGGCGGCCGGCACCCGGCAGGATGTGGCCGACGCCGTCGCCGCGGCGAAGTCCGCCTTCCCGGCGTGGGCTGCGCTCGGCGCCAAGGAGCGCGCCGCCCAGCTCGGCGCGGCCATCGAAGGCATCGCCGATCTCCGTGATGAGGACGCGGCGATCCTGTCGCAGGAAAACGGCAAGATCCGCATGGAGGCCTGGGTGGACGCCCTGGTCTTCGAGATCCGCTTCCAGCTCGCCCTGGCGCTCGCGGACGAGGTGGACCAGGGCAAGGTCCTCGAACCGGCCCCGGGCATCCCGGTGACCACCTCGGTGGCGTACCAGCCGCTGGGCGTGGTCACGGTGATCGTTCCGTTCAACTGGCCCATCGCCATCCTGGGCGCCTCGCTGCCGCACGCCCTGCTGGCTGGCAACACCGCGATCGTCAAGCCGCCGCCCACCACCCCGCTGGCAATCACCCGGGTAGTGCAGCGCGTGGCGGAAAAGCTGCCGCCGGGGGTGCTGAATATTGTCACCGGCCAGGACAGCGAGATGGGCGGGCTGATCCAGAACGACGACGTGGCGAAGGTCTGCTTCACCGGCAGCGTGGGCGGCGGCAAGAAGATGATGGAGATGGCGTCCAAGAGCCTGACCCGGGTCACCTTGGAGCTCGGCGGCAACGACCCGGCGGTGGTCCTCGAGGACGCCGTCCTGGACGACACGCACCTGGACCGGCTGTATGCCGCGGTCTTCGACACCACCGGGCAGATCTGCATGGCCGCCAAGCGCATCTATGTGCACCGCTCCCGGCTGGAGGAACTGGTCGCCGGGCTGTCCGAGCGGCTGGACAAGGCCGTCGTCGGCTACGGCCTGGACGAGGGCACCACCATGGGCCCGCTGCACCAGCCTGCGCAGAAGACCTTCGTCGAAGAACTCATCGCCGAAGCGAAGGCCGCCGGGGCCGACGTCCGGGAATTCGGGGAACTGCCGACGGACCCGGAGCTGCAGGGCGGCAACTTCCTGCGGCCGGCGTTGGTGGTCGACCCGGACCCGCAGCTGCGCGTTGTCACGCAGGAGCAGTTCGGTCCGGTCATCCCGATCCTCCCCTTCGACACCGAGGAGGAAGCGTTGGCCCTGGCCAACGACACCTGGGCCGGCCTCTGCGGCTCGGTGTGGACCGCGGACACGGAAAAGGCCAACGCCGTCGGCTCGCAGCTGGTCTGCGGCTACGTTTGGGTCAACGACCACGGCGCGACCCGCCTGGACCTCCGTGCGCCGTTCGGCGGCATGAAGCACTCGGGCTTCGGCCGCGAACAGGGCATCGAAGGCGTCCGCGCGTTCCAAGACACCCGCGCCATCGCCCACCTGGACGAGGCGGCGGCCGCTGCAGGCCACTGACCACGACGACGGCGGCGGGCTGACCGCGGCAGCGGGCGGCCCTTCGTCCGCCCGACGCGGAGGCACCAGAGGAACGGGGCCGGCCCCGCCTGCGGGACGGTCCCCCGGTTCAGACGGCCTGCGGGACGGTCCCCGGATCAGACGGCCTGGGCGGTCCGCCAGCCGCCGCGGTATTCCTTGCGCGCGGTCACGGAGTAGGGCGCTGGACTGACCACGGCCCGGACTTCCAGCTGCCGGTGCGGTTCCACGGTGGTCTTGCGGGTGCCGCCGTCGGGCTCGCCCCAGACCACGTTCACCTCCGTGCCGATCTCCACGTCGGGGTTGACCGTGGCCAGCGACAGCGCCCGCCGCTCGTTGGCGCTGTAACCGGTGAACAGAGACAGGCCCACGTTCGTGCCGCCGGCGTCGACAATGGAATCATAGTTCGAGGAGCCGTAGTTGGCGTTGGGCAGGTCGAAGTACTTGTAGGGCGTTCCCTCCGTGTCGAACAGCGAGGCGAAGATTTTGGTCATGTCCTCGGCGTTCCAGGCCAGCGTGACCTTCTTCCGCTGCGCCTGGCCGTCGATCTTCTCCAGCGCCTCGCGGCCGATGAAGTCGTGGTCGAACTTGATGAACGAGCCGTAGCCCAGCTCCCACGGGTTCAGGTAGTAATCCTCGATGTTGTCGGAGACGAAGCTGCCGGCCACGGCGTTAACGGCTTCGTAGCTGTCCGCACCCAGCCATTCCCGGTACGGACGAAGCTCTTCCCCGGAGTAGATGGCCGGCAGCGGGGACGGAATCCAGCCCGATTCCAAGGTGTTGGACGAGTAGGCCCGGGCGCCGACGGGCAGGAGGCCGAACTCCCGGCCGGCCTCCAGGATGAACTCGCGGACGCGCTCGTAGGACTCGTAGGGCCCCCAGAGCTCCAGCCCGGGGGCGCCGGCCATGCCGTGGCGCAGCGTGCGAACCTGCGCCCCGGCCACCTGCATGTGGTCCATACTGAAGAATTTCAGCTGCTCCACGGTGCCGCCGTTGAGCTTTTCGATGACCTGCCACGCGTTCGGACCCTGGATCTGGAACCGCCAGTACCTGCGCTGCACCGGCTTGCCCATTGGCCGCGACGGCGACCGTCGGTCCACCTCCAGCTCCACGTCGTACCCGCCGGTCTGCCCGTGAAAGAGCAGCCAGTTGGCCGCGGGGGAACGTCCCACGTAGACGAACTGGTCCTCGGCCTCGTGGAAGAGGATGCCGTCTCCGATCACGTGCCCGGAGGGCGTCGTCGGGACATATTGCTTGGCCCTGTTCACCGGGAAGGTGGCCACCGAGTTGATCGCGGTGTCGGAAATCAGTCTCAACGCATCGGGGCCCTTGATGAACAGGTTGTCCATGTGGTGGGACTGGTCGTACAGCACGGCGGTCTCCCGCCAGGCCCGGACCTCGCTGCGCCAGTTGGTGAATTCCGGTGCCACCACCGGATAGACATAGGCGCCGATCTGCGAATTGCGCAGCAGCTCCACGGTATTGCCGGCCTGGTCCAGGACGTCCTGCAGGTTCTGTGCACTCATGATTCCCCTATCCCCGCCGGCCGGGGGCCGGCGTCTCTTCCATGCCTCCATTGGCCGAAGGCATGCTGTGCGGTTGCGGGCGGCAGGGGAACCGGCTTCTTTAGCGGCCGGGGTCCTCGGCCGCCCGCGTGATGGCATCGGCAACGCTCTTGAGGTGCTTATCCATGGCTGCGGCGGCCCGTTCCGGGTCCTTGGCGCAAACAGCGTCCACAATCTCCAGGTGCTCGGGCAGGGAGACGGCCGGCCGCCCCGGCTGCATGGCCAGCCGGAACTGGAAGCGGACGCTCTGGCCGCGCAGGCGCGCGATCAGAGCGGCCGCCGTTTCGTGCCGGCTCAGTTCGACGACCCGGCGGTGCAGGGTCTTGTTCAGGTCCGAATACTGCAGCAGCTCGCCGGCGGCCACGGCCCGGCTCATGGCCTCGCCCAGGGCCTGCAGTTCCTGCACGTCCTCGTCGGTGACCTGTTCGGCGGCCTTGGCCGCGCAGATGGCTTCCAGGGCGGCACGGACCTCGGTGATCTCCACCGCTTCCTCCACCGCGACCGCGCGCACCCGGGCGCCGCGGTTCTGGATGCGCTCCACCAGCCCCTCCAGCGTCAGCTCCGCCAGCGCCGCCCGGACGGTGGCCCGGCTGGCATGGAACTCGGCGCAGATATCCGCCTCCACCAACCGCTGGTTGGGCACGAGTTCGCCCCGGTCGATCGCCCGTTTGAGCCCGGCGACGACGGCGGCCGAGTCGGTCGAGCGGGGTGCTGCTATCTGGCTGGCGGTGCTCACGGGAGGCTGCTCCATGCTGAGAGAGTGTGCTGACGAAGTTGTTGCCAATAACCTAGCCCATGTGGTTCTCAGTGCGCGTCCGGCACCTCGACGGGCGGCGTGCCGTGGGTATGGAAGGTCGAGATGGTCTGCATCCCCCAGGCCTGCCCCTTCTTCCGTTCCGTCTCGGTCCAGACCACCGGTTCCCAGTCCGGTGCCAGCAGGAGCCGCGCGCCGGCGTTGGCGAACTCGATGCGGTTCCCGCCCGGCTCGTAGACGTAGAGGAAGAACGTCTGGTTGATGGTGTGCTTGTGCGGACCGGACTCGATGTGGATGCCGTTCTCCAGGAAGATGTCGGCGGCCTTGAGGATGTCTTCACGGGTGTCCGGGGCGAAGGCGATGTGGTGCAGGCGGCCGGAGGCGCCCAGGTGGTCGGCCGAGTAAACCAGGTCATAGGACTTCTGGCCGAACCGGAACCAATGGGCCGCGGTGCGTCCGTTGTCCAGCCGGATCAGTTCGCTGTCCTTCAGGCCCAGGACGTCGGCCGAAAACTTCGCGTTCTCCTCCACGTTGGCCGCCAGGTAGTTAATGTGGTCCAGCCGGCGGGCGTTGACCCCGTGGCCGGGGAAGCGGGACGCCTGGTTCTTCAGGGCCGGCTTGTCGTCCGTGGCCCGGTACCACTCGGTCTCGTAGTAGACGGACATCGGGTGGCCGTCCGGGTCCGTGAAGTGGAACGACGGCCCGACGCCGAATTCACCGTCCCGCCACTGTCCGCCCTGCCCGGACTCCTGGATCGAAGCCACCAGCCGGTCCAGCGACTCGGGTGAGGCCGCCCGGTGCGCGACCAGTCCGACGCCGGAGGCCTGCCGCGGGGTGAGCTTGATGCTCCAGTTTTCGTAGTCGTCCCAGGTGCGCAGGAAAACCGAGTCTCCGGCGCGGGCGACCTCCCGCATGGCCAGCAGGTCGTTGAAGAACCAGTAGCTCTCGTCGAACTTGTCAGTGAACAGCTCGATGTTGCCCAGGTGGGCGATGTCGCGGTGCTGGGGTGTCATGGTCTTCCTTCACGTGGTTGCGGGGCCACCCGGTCTCGGGGAAAGACGGTGCCGTCGAACAGCTTCCGCGCCGTCCGCAGCACCGTGGAGGACGTGGTGGTGACGCCGGCGGGGCCCTCGGCCAGTTCCGCGCCGACGTCCAGGTAGCCGGTGGGGTGCTCGAGCCGGAGCGGCCTTCCGCCGGCGGGGAGCCGGGCCAGTTCGTGTCCGACGGCGTTCTGCAGTTGGATGCCGGCCGCCACGGTGGTGGCACCGAGCACGCCGATGGACGTGTGGCAGCGCACAGGCAGGAAGCTGCGGGTGTTGACCGTGCCCCCGTTGCGCGGCGCGGAGAGCAGCACCAGCTTCGGCACGGTCTTGCCGGACACGTCGCCCATGCCCATCAGCTTCGCCGCCTCAATCCGGATCCGGGCCAGCCGGTCCGCCAGGGCGGTGTCGGCTTCCAGCTCGGCCGGGTCCTCGTAGCCGGTGACCCCGACATCGCCCGCCCGCAGCAGGACCGACGGCATGCCGTTGTCCACGCAGGTAACGTCGACGCCGTCCGCCACGTCCGCCTCCCGACCTGTGGGCAGCAGCGCCCCGGTGGAGGAGCCGGCGGTGTCGGCAAAGTCCAGGGTGACCGGGGCGGCGGTACCGGGCACCCCGTCGATGGCCGCGTCCCCGCGGTAGTCCACCCGGCCGCCGGGCGTCGGGAAGGTGGCCGTGGCCCTGCTGTCTGTATTCACCATCCGGATGCGCACCGCCGTCGTGCTTTCCTGCGCCGGAAGCAGGCCGCGTTCGACGGCGAAGGGTCCGACGCCGGCGAGGATGTTGCCGCAGTTCTGGCTGTCCGTGACCGTCGCCTCGTCCACGGCGACCTGCAGGAACAGGTAGTCCACGTCCGTCTCTTCGCCGGCCGACGGCGAGATGACCGCCACCTTGCTGGTCAGCGGGTGGGCCCCGCCGATGCCGTCGATCTGGCGGGCGTCCGGGCTGCCCATGATCCGCAGCAGCAGGTCGTCGCGGTCGCCGCTGTGAGCCGGCAGGTCCGCGGCCAGGAAGTAGACGCCCTTGGACGTGCCGCCGCGCATCAGCATGCAGCGGACGCCGTAGTCGTAGTCCCCGCCGGCTCCGGAAGGGGCGCCGGCGGCCGCGTCCAGGGGCCGGGCATCGCCGTCGTGCTCAGCCGTCATAGTCTTCGGCCGCCACGTACTGAACGCCGAGCTTCTCCAGCACCGGCCGCAAGCCGTAGTAGTCCAGGCCCAGCGTCCCCTCCTGGAACCGGGACCGGGTCTTTTCCTCCTTGTCCAGGCGCGCCTGCGAAGCCTCGACCGCCGCCGGTGCTTCCAGCCGCGGCACGCAGACCACGCCGTCGTCGTCGGCCACGATCACGTCGCCGGGCCGGACAGCGACCCTTCCCAGGGTGATGGGAACGTTGACCGCCCCGGCGCTCGCCTTCACCGTGCCCTGGGCGTGGACGGCGGCGGACCAGGCGGGAAAGCCCATCGCCTGCAGTTCGGCCACGTCGCGCACCCCGGTGCTGGTGACCACGCCGCGGACGCCGCGGTACTGCAGGGCTGTGGCGAACAGCTCGCCGAACAGGCCGTCGGTGCATTCGGACGTGGTGGTGACCACCAGGATGTCCCCGGGGCGGCACTGCTCAATGGCAGCGTGGACCATCAGGTTGTCGCCGGGCCAGCAAAGCACCGTGACGGCGGTGCCGGCCACCCGGATGCCGGACTGGATCGGCCGGAACTGCGGTCCGGCCAGGCCGGTGCGGCCCATCGCCTCGTGGACCGTGGCGACGCCGAAGCCGGCGAGCGCGTTGGCGTCGGCCAGGTCGGCGCGGCGCGGGTTGGTGACGATGACGTTTTTCATGCCAGCGTGCCGGTCACTTGCGGGTAGTAGCGCATGTACGCCTCGCCCTTGGTGTCCGTGGGGAAGCCGAGGTTGGGCCCCGCGTTGCGCTTGACCTGCACGCCGCGGCGCGTGGCCAGGTCCGTGTAGTAGTCCCACATGTGCTGCTGCGCCGGCAGGCATTCCATCGCCGTGCGCTTGGCCGGGAAGGCCGCCGTGATGTCGAGCAAGACGTTGGGCTTGAAGTCGCTTTGCTCCGGCTGATGCGGTTCGAAGAAGAACACCGGCGGGGCGCCCAGCGGATCGCCCGGGGCGTCGTAGCCGATGGCCTGCGCCAGCACCCGCGCGTCCAACGCCATCCGTGCCGCGGCCGGGTGGTCACCGTTGTAGGGGTCGGCCAGCGGATGGGTCAGCACCACCGTGGGCTTGACCTCGCGGTAGATCCTGACCAGCTCATCCACCAGGTCCCGCGTGGGCACCAGCGGATAGTCGCCGGCGTCCAGGAACCGGACCTCGGCGCCGAGCGCCGCGGCGGCGTTCTCCGCCTCCTGCCGGCGGATCGCCTTGATCTCTTCCAGTTCCTTGCCCTCGCGCCAGGCCTTGGCGGACTCGCCGCGTTCGCCGTAGGACAGGCACACGACGACGGCGCGTTCCCCGCGCTGTGCCGCGGCGGCGATGGCGCCGCCGGCCCGCCAGACGAAGTCGCCCGCGTGCGCGCTGACCACCAGCAAAGCCGGCTCGGTGTCGCTCAAGGGTCCTCCCGGGGTGGTTGTCCTAGGGGAAGTCAACCACCGGGAACCAGAATCGTCAACAATTCTGGTTTCACTTTCCGTGCGTGCCAAAGGACGGGCAACATCGGTCCCTTCCCACCAGGAGCCTCGGGGCCACGGGCCTGCTAAATTATTCGCAACAAACTGCGAGCCATCGGAAGGCAGTGCGCCATGACTACCTACCCGCAGAAGCCCCCGGCAGGAGCGCCGTCGACAGAAGACCAGGGGCGGTTGATCGTCCAGGGCACCGACCGGCCGGGCATCGTCGCCAGCGTTTCCACCCTGCTGACCGAGGCCGGCGCCAACATCGTCTCGCTGGATCAGCATTCGACCAATCCCGAAGGCGGCCGGTTTTTCCAACGGACCGTTTTCCATCTGCCCCACCTGACGGCCCGGGTGGAGCAGTTGGCACACAGCCTGGAGCAGCAACTGTCCGGCGACCCGGACCTGTCGTGGCGGCTGGTGGAAGTCAGCCGGCAGAAACGCGTGGCGATCTTCGTGTCCAAGTCCGACCACTGCGTGCTGGACTTGCTCTGGCGGCAGCGGCGGGGCGAGCTGCCGGTGAACATCGCCATGGTCGTCTCCAACCATCCCGACCTCAGCTCCGATGTCCGCCAGTTCGGGATCCCCTACTTCCACGTGCCGGTGGACAAGGAGGACAAGGCCGCGGCCGAGAGGCGCCACCTGGAGCTGCTGAAGGGCAACGTGGACCTGGTGGTCCTGGCCCGGTACATGCAAATCATCTCGCCCGGCTTCCTGGAGGAGGTGGGCGTCCCGGTCATCAACATCCACCACTCGTTCCTCCCCGCCTTTATCGGCGCGGCACCGTACCGCAAGGCCAAGGAACGCGGCGTCAAACTCATCGGGGCCACGGCCCACTACGTCACCGAAGACCTGGATGAGGGGCCCATCATCGACCAGGACGTCATCAGGGTTTCGCACAGCGACTCCGCGGAGGACCTCGCCCGGCTGGGCGCCGACGTGGAACGCAGCGTCCTGTCCCGCGCGGTGATGGCCCACTGCGAGGACCGGGTGCTGCGCGACGGCAACAGCACCATCGTGTTCTAGAGGTTGCCGCGCGTCCGGGCCACGTTGCTGCCGCCGCCGAGCCCGTTGATCATCGACGCGGCCGCGCGCCCGGGGTCAGGACCGGTAGGTCTTCCGCGCGAAGTCGACGTACGGCACCGGGGCGACCGTCGCCCGGATTTCCACCTGGCGGTGCGGCTCGACCTGGGGCTTGCGGGTGTTGGGCTCCTCGCCCCAGAGCACGGTGACTTCCGTGCCGGGTGCGCTGTGCCGCTTCTCCACGGTGGCCAGCGAGAGGAAGGCCTGCTCGTTGGCCGCATAGCCGCAGTCGAAGGACAGGCCGGCGGGTTCCCCGCCTGCCAGCACCTGGTCCACCTGGTAGAACGCGTAGCGGGCCTTGGGCATATCGAAGTACTTGGCCGGCAGCCCGTCCTCGCCGAGCGACTTGAACACGCCGGCCACGTCGTCGCTGTTCCAGACCAGCGTGACCTTTTCGCGGGCCGGGTTTTCCCGCATCCGCTCCAGGGCGCTGCGGCCCAGGAAGTCATGGTCGAAGGAGACCACGCGGCCGTAGTTCAGGTCCCAGGGCGTCAGGTAGTAATCCTCGATGTTCGGGGAGGCGAAGCTTCCGCCGAGGGACCCGGCGGACGCCAGCGGCAGCCACTTCCGATAGTCGGCGAGCCGGTCTCCGCTGAAGATGGCGGGCACCGGCGTCGGCACCCACCCGGAGCCGAGCGGGGAGGTGGAGTAGGCCTTGGCGCCCACTTGGCGCAGGTCAAGCTCTTCGCCCGCCTCGAGGATGGCCTGGCGGACGCGCTCGCCCTCCTGCCACGGGCCGAAGATCTCGAACCCGGCCTGGCCGGCGATGCCGTGCCGGATCGCCCGGACCCGGCAGCCCGCGATCGTGAAGTCGGTCATGTGGAAGAACTTCACGTCTGGAACCGGCCCACCGGTGAGCTTCTCCACCAGCGGAAGCGCCTGCGGCCCCTGAAGTTCATACCGGTAGATCTTCGGGGTGCCCTTCCGGACCAGGGAGTTGCCGTCGCGCTCGGCTGTGGCGTCGTAACCGCCCTTCCCCAGGTGGAACTCCACCCAGTCCACGACCATGTGATGGCCCACCAGGTTGAAGCTGCCCTCGGCCAGGCAGGCCAGGATGGCGTCACCGATCAGGTGGCCGTCCTCGTTGACCGCGACGAACTGCTTCGCGGTGTCCGGCCGGAAGTTGGCGAACTTGTTCACGCCCAGGTCGCTGAGCAGCTTCAGGGCGTCGGGTCCGTTGAGGTACAGGTCGGTCATGTGGTGGGACTGGTCCAGGAGGGCGACGGACTGGTCCCAGGCCCGCTGCTCCGACCGCCAGTTGGTGAACTCCGGCTGGATCGGAAAGACGATGGGCAGCGCGGGCAGATTCCGCAGCAGCTCCACCGGATTGCCGGTGCGTTGGATGGCATCTTCGAGGTTTTCGGCAGGCATGTCATGTTCCCTTCCGTGATCTGGTTCCGCGGCCGGGGCGGCTGGCCCCCGTGCGCGGCCAAGGGGCCGCGGCCGTGTTTCGTTTAGCCGGGGGTTGCGGTGAACAGCGGGAGCACCAGGTGCGAGGCGGACTGCCCGCCGGTGTGGATGCGGTGCTCCCCGCGGTTGACCGAGTCCTCGTGCCGGGCGTAGAGGTCGGGCTTGGGGTAGCGCATGACGTCGGACCCCTGCACCACCAGGACCAGGGTGTCCCCGGCCTCGAAGCGGGTACCGGAGGGCAGGATCTCGATCTCCAGCCGGACCGGGCCGTCCTGGGGCAGCGGCAGGGCCCGCCGGTGGGCCAGCACCGGGAGGTAGTCGGTGGAGCGGTCCGGATCGAGTTCACGGTGGGAGGCGCGCTGCCAGCCCACGGCGACGGGGCCGTCGTCGAAAATGGCGTAGTAGGGGAAGCCGACCACCGTGCCGTCCCGGTCCTTCTTGAACAGTGCCACGAAGACGTCCAAATCCTCGGCGTCCGGGGCCGACAGGAAGAGCACGGCCTTGGCGTGGCCCACGAGCATGGCCTCCTCGCGGAAGGCGAGGCTGAATTCCGCACGGTGCGGCCGCAGCCCGCTGCCCAGCGAGTCGTAAACGGCGGCCCCTTCTGCGGCGGGCGGCTCGTCCGCGAGCGAGCCGGCCGCGGCATCGAGATAAAGGGTGCGGTACCGGGTCTGCGGCGCCGGCCAATCCGCGGCAGCGTAGGTGCTCCCCTCGTAGAAGCGGTCCCGCACCTCCAGCCGCACCCGCGGCCAGTCCGCCAGGCCGCCGTCCCGCCCGTGGAGGAAGTGGTCGAAGAAGACCCGCTGCTGCTCCACCATGCCGGGGCGGTAGTACTCGGCCCACTTCTTCCGGCCGTGCACGTACAGCCATTTCTCCTCGGAGGCAATCCGGCGGAAGCCCTCCAGGGTCCCCCGCGTGTGCAGCCCCTGGTCCGACCAGCTGGCGACGACGAACGCCGGGACGGTGACCTTCTCCAATTCGGCGCTCTTGGACTCCCAAAAGGCGTCGTAGAACGGATGCGCGGCCGTCTCGGCTTCCAGGTCTTCAATGGGGCCGGTGGCGTAGCCCCAGCGTTCCCAGATGTAGGGCCAGAACCACGTTTCCGGGATGCCGCCGTGCCGCGCGACTTCCCGGTAGGTGTCGGTCCAGCCTTCCCAGGGGTTGATTGCGGCCAGGTGCGGCGGGTCCAGCTCGGCCACGCGCCACTGGGAGACGGTCAGGTAGGAGACGCCGGACAGCCCGACCTTGCCGTTGCTCCATTCCTGCCCGCCGGCCCACTCGATCAGGTCGTAGAAGTCCCTGGCTTCCTCCGGAGAGCAGTAGGTTGCCGCACCCTCCGAGTACCAGGTGCCCGGGATGTCGGCCACGACGACGGCGTAGCCGTGCGGCACCCAGAAGGCGGGGTCCGGCGCCTCGAAGGTCGTCAGCCCGCTGGTGTAACCGGCCTGCACCCCGCTGGTCGGGCGGACCACGCCCAGCTGCTCGGTGATGTGCTTACCGTACGGCGACCAACTGACCAGCGGAGCGGCGGGCACCGCGCCGTCGGGCCGGTAGACATCCACGCGGATCACCGCGCCGGACGACGCGGCCACGGCGACGTCCCGCTCGATGACCATACCCGGCAGATGTTCGGTCCGCGGCTGCGGCGGACGGCCGCCGCGCTCCTCGGGAGCATGGCGGTGTCCCCTGAAGAGATACGGGATGGAGCCAGACATCGTGTCCGCCTTTCCGCGGTGCAGCCGTGGCAGCCGCCGAACGCCTGTTGCTTCCCCTGCCTGACGACGGCGGCCATAACGTTCCCATCACCGCCTTGACATGAGATAGATCACATCGTTAGCTTCAATGTCAACATTCTTGTTAGCACCAGCCGGCCCACGGCGCCGGAATGAGCAGTCTCCCGCCTCCAGGAAGCGTTGAATCCATGTGGCGTACGGCAGAGAGTGTGCGGCCATGACGGCCCGGCTGACCGTCGAGGATGTTTCTCTGCACTTTGGCGGCATCACGGTGCTGGATTCTGTTTCCTTCGAGGTGGAACCCTCGACGGTCTTCGGGCTCATTGGCCCCAACGGCGCCGGCAAGACGTCCCTGTTCAACTGCGTCAGCGGACACTACAAGCCGTCGTCGGGGTTCATCGGCATCGACGGCGCGGACGTCCTCTCCCGCGCGCCGTCCGCCCTGGCACGGATGGGGCTGGCCCGCACGTTCCAACATCCCGCGCTCCAGTTGGACCAAACGGTGCTGGACAACGTGCTCCTCGGCGGCCACTCACGGCTGTCCGGCGGTGCGCTGTCCTGGGCGCTCCGGCTCCCGCACGCCGTCCGCGGCGAGCGCGCGCTCCGCCGGCAGGCCCATGACGTCCTTGCCCGGTTGGACCTGGGCTGGGCCACCCGGCTGCCGGCCGGCGAGCTGGCCCACGGCTTCCGCAAGCGCGTGGAGTTGTGCCGGGCGCTGCTCAGCCAGCCCAAACTGCTGCTGCTGGATGAGCCGGCCGCCGGGCTTTCGCACGCGGAAGTGGAGGACCTGATCGGCTGGATCAGGAACCTGCGCGCGGAATTCGAGCTGACCATCGTCGTCGTCGAACATCACATGGGCTTGATTTCCGCGGTGACGGACCGCCTGGCCGTGCTCAACCAGGGGCGGAAGCTGGCGGAGGGCACGGCGGCCGAGGTCCGGCAGGATCCGCGCGTGGTCGAGGCCTACCTCGGGCAGGGGGCGGCATGACGGGCCTCCTCGAACTCTCCAACGTGCGCGCCTGGTACGGCCGGGCCGTGGCACTGCACGGCATCAGCCTGAGCGTGGCCGACGGCGGCGCGACCGGCATCCTGGGCGCCAACGGCGCCGGCAAGACCACGACGTTGCGCGCCATCAGCGGCATGGTCAAGACCAGCGGGGACATCACCTTCGAGGGCCGCAGGATCGGCGGGATGCGGCCCGACCAGGTGGCCCGGCTGGGCATCGCCCACGTGCCGCAGGACCGCGGCACCCTGGCCAACCTCAGCGTGCAGGACAACCTGCTGGTCGGTGCCTACCGGCGCAAGGACCAGCGCGGCGTCGCCGCCGACCGGGACCACTACTTCGATCTCTTCCCGCAGCTCGCGGCGCGGAGCAAGACACCGGCCGCCGCGCTGTCCGGCGGTGAGCAGCAGATGCTCGCAATCGGGCGCGCCTTCATGTCCGGGCCCAAGCTCGTGCTGCTGGACGAGCCGTCTTTGGGGCTGGCGCCCGGCACCGCCGGCCAGGTCTACGAAGCGATCACCAAACTGCGCACCGAAACGGGGTTGTCCATGGTGGTGGTGGAACAGAACGCCGCCCTGGCCTTCTCCATTGTGGACGAGGCCACGGTCTTGGAAACCGGGCACGCCGTGCTGTCCGGGCCGCGCGAAGAGCTCATGGGCCTGGACGCCATCCGCAAAGCGTACCTGGGCGGGTGAGCCGTGGATTCACTGTTCCTTCAGCTCATCATCGACGGCCTGGGCAACGGGGCCATCTACGCCGCCCTGGCGCTGGCCATCGTGCTGGTGAACCGTGCCACCGGGCTGATCAATTTTGCGCAGGGCGCCATGGCCGTGTTCTCCACCTTCCTGGCCTGGACCCTGTGGCAGGCCGGCATTCCGCCGGCGCTCGCCATTCCCCTGGCGATCCTGGTCTCGGCGCCGCTGGGCGCCGGGGTGGAGCGCCTGATCATGCGGCGCTTCGAGCGCGGGCTGCCCGACACCGCCATCATCGTCACGGTGGCCCTGCTGGTGCTGTTCACCGGGCTGGCCGGCCTGTTCTGGGGCTACA
This sequence comes from Arthrobacter sp. B0316-1-20, assembly GCF_059091865.1. Taxonomy (NCBI): domain Bacteria; kingdom Bacillati; phylum Actinomycetota; class Actinomycetes; order Micrococcales; family Micrococcaceae; genus Arthrobacter; species Arthrobacter sp. B0316-1-20. The sequence continues at coordinate 189,675 of NZ_JBNHHC010000009.1, forward strand.
ACTCCCAGCAGTTCCCCTCGCTCTTCCCCCTGGGCACCTTCCAGGTCGCCGGAGCCTTCATCAGCTATCAGTCGCTGGGCAACATCGTGGTGCTGCTGCTGGTGGTGCTGGCACTGCAGCTGCTGTTCAAGAAAACCAAGCTCGGCCTGGCCCTGCGGGCGGTCGCGGACAACCCCGAGTCCAGCGCGCTCTCGGGCATCCCGGTGGGCCGGCTGCTCATGGTGGGCTGGGCCCTGGCCGCCGTGCTGGGCGCCATCGCGGGCGTGTTGATCGCCCCGAAAGTCTTCCTGTCCCCGCACATGCTTGACCAGGTGCTGGTCTACGCCCTGGCCGCCGCCATCCTCGGCGGACTCAACAGCCCGCTGGGCGCGGTGGTCGCCGCCGGCCTGATCGGCGTGGTGGAAAACCTCGCCGGGGCCTACATCGACTTCATCGGCGACGACCTCAAGATCGCCGTGCCGCTGGTCGCCATGTTCATCGTGCTGCTGGTCAGGCCCCAGGGCCTCTTCGGGCAAAAAGAGGTGGTGCGGGTATGAAGCGCAACGTCTTCGCCTCGCACTGGTTCCGGATCGCCGCCGCCGCCGTCGTCGTCGTGCTGGCGGTCCTGGCGCCGCTGCAGCTCATCCCCTACGTAAACTACCAGCTGACCGTGGTCGCCGCCTTCGCCGTCGCGATCCTGGGGCTCAACCTCGTGACCGGGTACGCCGGGCAGATCTCGCTGGGCCAAAGCGCATTCATGGGGCTGGGCGCCTACGTCACCGCGTACGGCGTCACCGAGGGCTGGCCGGTGCTGCTGACCTTCGTACTCGCCGCCCTGATCCCCGCCGTCGTCGGTTTCCTGGTCGCCCTTCCCGCCGTCCGGCTGCGCGGGGTTTCGCTGGCCATGGTCACCATCTCGCTGCCGATCATCGCGGACCGGCTGGCCAAGCGGCTGGACGATTTCACCGGCGGCTCCGTCGGCATCACCGTGCAGTGGATGAACGCCCCGGACTGGACCGACCTGGCCGACGACCAGTGGCGGTACTACATGGTGCTCGGCATCGCCGCCGTGCTCTTCGTGCTGGCGGCCAACCTGACCCGTGGCCGGATCGGACGGGCCTTCGCCATCGTGCGCGAGAACGAGGCCGTGGCCACCGCGATGGGCGTCTCCAACTACCGGTACAAGGTCCTCGCGTTCACCGTCGCGTCCCTGTACGGCGGCGTCGCGGGCTTCCTGTACCTGGCCGCCGTGCAATACATGTCCCCGGCCACCCTCAGCTTCGTGGTCTCCATCAACATGCTGGCGGCCATGATCATCGGCGGGTCGGCCAGCATTCTCGGGTCCCTGCTCGGCGGACTCTTCTTCGTTTTCATTCCGGTCCTGGCCGGGCAAATCGACGCCTCGCACACCCCGATCATCTACGGAGCGGCCCTGCTGGTCATCCTGTTCCTGGCCCCCGGCGGGCTGGTGACCCTGCCGGCGCTGCTGCGGCGGATGCGCCGCAGACGCGCGGAGCCCGAGGCCGCCCTCAAGGCTCCCGACACCGGCCCGGAAGTCCATACCCCGACCACCACGGCGATGTGAGCCGGCAGGGGGCATTTCACCGATCCAGCACAAGGCCCACAAGGCTAAGGAGAGAACAATGCGAACACGGCAGATCGGACGCGGCGCCAAGGGTGCCGTGGCGGCCGCGGCGGCCCTCACGCTCGCGCTCAGCGGTTGCGGCCGGGGCGACGGCGGCAACTCGCCCGAGGGCAGCCCGGGCGCCACGGAGGGCGGCGGAGCCGAACAGGGCATCACCGACACCAGCATCCTGCTCGGCAGCACCACCTCGCTCAGCGGCGTGGCCGGCGCGCCGGGCAGCTGCCTGGTTGCGGGCATGGAGGCCTACTTCGGCGCCGCCAATGCGGACGGCGGGGTGGAATTCGGCGACGGCAAGACCCGCAAAGTGGAGCTCAAAGCGTACGACGACGCCTACGATCCCGGCCGCGCCGTGGCGAACTTCCGGCAGATGATCGCCGAGGGCGTCTTCGCCGACGTCAACGGTCTGGGCACCCGCACCAACCTGGCCGTCATGCCGGTGGCCACCGAGGAAGAGTTCCCGCAGGTGTTCGTGGCCTCCGGAGACTCGGTGTTCAGCGAAGACCCCGAGGCCAACCCGTGGACCATCGGCTGGATGCCCACCTACTACGCCGAAGGCAACTCGTTCGGCAAGTTCCTGGTGGATTCCGGCACGGCCGTCACCGTCGCCGTGCTGGAACAGAACGACGACGCCGGCAACGAGTTTGTTGCCGGGCTCGAGGACGCCATCGACGGCTCGGAGGTGGAGATCGTCCAGCGGGCCACGTTCGAACCGGGCGACCCGACGGTGGACGCGCAGATGGCCCAACTGGCGGACAGCGAGGCCGACGTCTTCTTCTCGGCCAACACGGTGCCGGCGCTGACGGCGTCGTCGATGGTCCGCGCGCAGGACCTTGGCTGGACCCCGTCCATCTTCCTGGCGGCCGTGGCCGCCAACGAGCGGGACGTGCTGGAACCGGGCAATGCCAGCGCCTTCCCGAACGTGTACAGCACCGGCTTCACCAAGCAACCCACGCAGACCGACGACGAGGAAGTGAAGCAGTTCCTGGCCGACATCAAGGAGTACGCCCCGGATACCGCCGATCAGATCATCCCGCATTGCCTCTGGGGCTACGCCACCGCGGCCACCCTCGAGGAGGCGTTCAAAAACATGGCTGAGCCGACCCACGCGGCGCTGATGGAAGCGGTCCGCAACGTCAAGGACTTCGAGCCGCCGCTGCTGCTCGACGGCCTCAGCGTGGACACCACCACCAACATGGCCCCGATTTCCGAGGTGCAGGTCCAGGAGCACACGGGCGAGGGCTACGTGCCGGCGGAGTCCTACGCGCCGTAACGCAAGTCCGTACGCCGGGGCGGTTCCGGCCGTTCCGACGCCCGGTCACCTCTCCTTTGAACAGGACACGCCACAGACAGGGCGTTTCCCGTTCAACAGTGGCGCGGCGTACATGAGATGTACATAAATTCGGTTTGCCTAACCAAACTAGTTTGGCTAGGCTTGTGGTGTCCCGCCCGGCGTGGAAGAACCGGGCGCTGAACGTATTTCGGTATGCACCGCACACGTTCTTGGACGAACGCTTGAATTTGTCAAAAGGAGTATTGATTGGCGGTTAGCTTCTCTCAGAATCAGTTTGGAGCCCTTAATGAAGCGCTGATGCGCACGCGGTCGGAGAAGCGGTTCAGAACGCCCTTCGAAGCCGCGTTCCTGGCGCAACTGTCGCCAGCCGATGCACCAGCCACAGTATTTGGGCAGTACAAGGGGCAAAGCGACGAGGAAGTTGGTCCAGAATTTGACACTGCCGGGCTGACACACCTCTGTGGTTTCTCGCGGCAGCCTCGGGCAAGGACTGCGTCGCACTAAGCAGTGCATTTGCCGACAGATCGATCACCCGGGCAGCCAAGCCCGCTGGGACGTTCGACCGCTGGCCCTGCCTGCCTGAGCGCCACCGGCAAACGCAGCGATGTGCCCGGCACCGCCAGGTGTGACCCGTCCCGCCGCGCAGTCGACAGGGCACCGCGGGTACGGAGCGTGACTCCCTTCTGGGGTCAGACCGAGTCAGGAGAGGATGCTTATGAACGGAACGGATATGGTCGCTGCTTTCATCCCCGAGGACCCCGTGGGGCAGCTGAACTACGCGATGCAACTGGTCGGCCAAACGCTCGTGGGAACCCTCATTGCGGTCGGTGCAGTCCACCTTCTGAGTGCACTTCTCGTGCTGACAGTCGCCGGAAGGGGTCGACCCTTCATCCGGATTGGCCTCACAGCCGCGGCGCTACTGGTCCCTGTACTGGGCCCGGTGGCGGCAGTGATGGTCCTGTGGGACAGGATCGGCGGCAGCCCTCACAGGCGCCGACCGCAATATATCCGAAACGCTGAGAGCGTCTAGGCCGGAAAATCCGTTGCCGCCGCGACCCGGGCCCGAGTAGGCTCGCGCTTGTTTCCACTCAACCGCGGAACAGGAGCCAGCCATGCCCAAGCCCACCCTCGCCCCCGGTGCACCCTGCTGGGTGGACCTGATGACCTCCGATCCGGACAGGGCCAAGCAGTTCTACACGGAGCTTTTCGGCTGGACCTATGAGATCGGCGACCAGGAGAAGTACGGCGGCTACATCATGGCCTTCAAGGACGGCCATGCCGTTGCGGGCATCATGCAGAGTCAGCAGGCCGACACCCCGGACACGTGGACCACCTACCTGCGCGTGGATGACATCGACACCACCGCCAGCATCGCCGCGGCCCACGGCGGCCAGGTCTACGTTGAGCCGATGGAGGTTCCCGAACAGGGCAAGATGGGCATGCTCGCCGACCCCGGAGGGGCCGCCGTCGGCCTCTGGGAGTTCGCCGGGCATACCGGCTACGAGTTGGCCGCCGAGCCTGGCTCCCCCGCCTGGCACGAACTCTTCACCCGCGACTACCCCGCCACCGTGAAGTTCTACCAGGACGTGTTCGGCTGGGACACGGACGTCATGAGCGACACCGACGAGTTCCGCTACACCACGCTTGGCTCCGGCGACACCGCGGCGGCCGGGATCATGGACGCCGGCGCCTGGCTGCCCGAGGGCGTCCCGGCGCACTGGCGCATCTACTTCGCCGTCGAGAACGCCGACGCGGCCGTCGCCAAGGCGACCGCCCGGGGCGGGAGCGTGGTCCAGCCCGCCGAAGACACGTCCTTCGGTCGCGTCGCCACCCTGACCGACCCGACCGGCGCCATGTTCCTCGTGGTCCAGGAGTTGCCGCACGCCTAGCCCCCCGGAAATTGCGGGCCGGGCCCATCAGGTGCGCGTGTGCCGGCCCGCCCCTTGCTGGCCGGCCCGGCCGTCAGCCGAGCCGCGGGGTCCGCGGCGGCTCGGTGCGGCGGGCGCCGGTCGCCTCGAAGGCGGCCGCCACGGCCAACAGGGCGTTGTCGTCGTAGGCGCGCCCCGCGAAGGTGAGTCCCACGGGCATGCCGATGTCCGCCGTCGTGCCCATGGGCACGGTGACGGTGGGAATGCCGAGGTGGCGCGGGACGAGGTTCCCGTTGGCCACCCAGACGCCGTTGCGCCAGCCAAGGTCTGCCGAAGCCTGGTTGATGTCCATGTCCGCGGGGCCGATGTCCGCCACCGCCGGGAAGACGACGGCGTCCAGCGCGTGGTGGTCCAGCCAGGCTTCCAGGTCCACCCGGCGGGTTTCCTCGAGTCCCCGCAGCCCCTCCTCCAGATGGGGGATGTCGGTGAACGAGGCAACGCCGTGTTCGCGCACGTGCGCCGGATAGGCGGCGATGTCGTCGAAATCGTCGTAGGGGTCGGGCAGGGCTCCGGGCGGGTGCGGAAAAATCTTTGACCCGTCCACGTCGGCCAGGGTCCGGAGCGCGGGGTCCCCGTTGGCGGCGAGGAAGTCATCCCACGCCCACGCGGAGAGATCCAGGATCTCCCGCCGCAGGTACTCCGGGCTGACCAGGCCGCGGGTGCCGATCTTCGGGGCGCCGGGGCGGTCGCCCTCGTAGTTGGAGACGACTGGGAAATCGACGGGGACCACCTCGGCCCCCGCCGCCTCCAGGTCCCGGCGGGCAGCTTCCCACAGCTCGATGACGGAGGCCCGGGTCTCGATCCGCTGCCCGGTGGGACCGCCGATGCCGGGGTCCTCGCCGGTGCCGGCATCGGGGTCGGCGTTGATGTACATGCGGGGCACGCCGAACCGTTTTCCCTGCAGCGCGTCCCGGGCCTGCTGGAGTCCGCGGGGCGCCAGGGCCGGGTAGGAGTCCGGCCGGACCAACGAGGCGGCGGGGATGGGCACCCAGGGCTGCAGGCGCCAGAAGTCGCCGCGGGTTTCGGGGTCGTCCGCCACGATCACGTCCAGCACTTCCAGCAGGTCGGCCATGGTCCGGGTGTGCGGCACCACCACGTCCATGGTGGGGACCAGCGGCCAGTTGCCCCGGACCGAGATGATGCCGCGCGACGGGGTGTAGGCACACAACGCGTTGTTCGACGCCGGCGCCCTGCCGCTGGACCAGGTCTCCTCGCCGAGGCCGAAGGCGGCGAAACTTGCCGCGGTCGCGGTTCCGGAGCCGTTGGATGAGCCGGAGCCGAAGGCGGCCGTCAGGAAGTCGGCGTTGTAGGGGCTTTCGGCGCGTCCGTAGAGGCCGCGCTGCATGCCCCCGTTGGCCATCGGCGGCATGTTGGTGAGGCCCAGGAGCACTGCCCCTGCCGCGCGCAGCCGTTCGATGGCGAACGCGTCCCGCCTGGCGACCAGATGCTTGAAGGCGGGCGAGCCCGCGGCGGCGGTGAGGCCTTCGGCCAGGTAGCTGTCCTTGGCCGTATAGGGGATGCCGTCCAGCGGTCCCAGGGTTTCTCCGCGCGAACGCCTCCGGTCGGAAGCGCGGGCGTCCGCGAGCGCCTCGGGATTCATGACGACGACGGCGTTCAGCCGGATGCCGCCGTGGTCGTAGGCGGCGATGCGTTCCAGGTAGGCGTGCGTGAGTTCCTCGCTGGTCGCCTGCCCCGTGCGCAGCGCCTCGCGCAGTTGGGCAATCGAGGCCTCGACCACGTCGAACCGGCTCATGCTGCCGCCTTCGCGCCGAGTTTGGGTTGCTGCTGCGTGATGCAGTGGATCCCGCCGCCGCGCGCCAGTATCGGCCGCGCGTCCACCGTGACTACGCGGCGGCCGGGGTAGGCCTCGGCCAGGATTTCGGCCGCCAGCGCATCGGCGCGCTCCTCGCCGTAGCCGCAGGCGATGACGCCGCCATTGACCACCAGGTGGTTGACGTAGCTCCAGTCGACGAAACCCTCCTCGTCCTTCAGGGTGTCCGGGGCGGGCAGTTCGACGATGTCGAACGGCTTGCCCGCCGCATCGACCTGAGTCTCAAAGAAGGACCGCAGGGACCGGCTGACGTCGAAGTCGGGGTGTGCGGGGTCGTTTTGCATGTGCAGCAGGATTCGTCCCGGCGAGGGAAGGGCGGCCACCATGTCTATGTGCCCGCGCGTGCCCAGGTCCTCGTAGTCACGGGTCAGGCCCCGGGGGACCCACACCGTATGCGTGGCGCCCAGCGTGCGGGCCAGTTCCGCTTCCACCCGCCCCTTGTCCGCATACGGATTCCGATCGGGATCGAGCTGCACGGTTTCGGTCACCAGCACGGTGCCCTCGCCGTCAACGTGGATGGCGCCGCCTTCGTTCACCAGCAGGGAGGTGACGAGTTCGGCGCCTGCCTGCGCGGCAACAAAGCTTCCGATGCCGCGGCTCTTCTCCCACTCGGCCCAAGCCGGCGCGCCCCAGCCATTGAAGGTCCAGTCCACCGCTCCCAGGACGTCCGGCCGTTCGTCGTCGACCACGAAGGTGGGGCCGATGTCACGCATCCAGAACTCATCCAGCGGCGCCTCGAGCCGGTCGATACCGCCATCCAGCATGCGGCCGGCGCGCTCCCGCTCCGTCGGGTCGACCACCATGGCAACCGGTTCGAACTCCGCGACGGCATGCGCGACCGCGACCCAGGCGCCGTACGCTTCCTCGGCCGACGCCGCATCCGCGCCCAGCGTCAGGCCGGCCCGCGGGAACGCCATCCAGGTGCGCTCATGGGGATCGGTTTCCGCCGGCATTCTCCAAGCCACAGAGGCCTCCGTCTCGTGAGGAACAGGAAGGGCCGCCCGGCCCGCTTGTTGATCGCTTGATCAATAATGCAGCGAAGTTACTCTAGACTGTTCTGTGATGTCAAGCACACCCAAACGCACCCCGCGCAAGGCGCCCGCCGAACGCGCCGCGGAACTCGCCGAAGCGGCCCGGGCCATCGGGCTCGAGCAGGGCCTTGCCGCGATCACCCTGCGCAACGTGGCGGGCAGGGCCGGTGTGGCCCCGGGCTTGGTGGCGCACTACCACCCCACCGTCGACGTCCTCGTGGCCGGCGCCTTCACCTCCATCGTGGCCGCCGAAATCGATGAGGTGTCGGCCATGTTGGCGGAGAGGCCCACGCCCCGGCAGGGCCTCGGCCTGCTGCTTGACACGCTCCTGGACGACCGCCGGCTGGATGTGACGGCGGTATGGGTGGAAGCGTGGTCCTTGGGCCGCCGGAACGAGGCGCTGGCAGTCAGCGTGCGCGCGCAGATGGACGCGTGGCAGGCGGTGATCCGGGAGCTGCTCGAGGCGGGCGTTGCCGCCGGCGAATTCACCACGCCGGACGCGGAAACCGTGGCCTGGCAGGTTCTGGGCATGATCGACGGGCTGAATGCCCAGGGGCTGGTGCGCTGGAACGGGGTCAGCGACCGGCACACCCACCTCGCCCGCGCCGTGGAAGTGATGGTCGGAGCGGCGCCGTCGTCGCTGCTGCCCCACGCGGCGCCCGTCACGGACACGTGACCCGCGGACGCATGCCGGGGTATGGGACGACGGCGGAGGCTCGCCTCAACCGGTGAGCGGCCGCCGTCGTTCCGGGGTTACTTGTCCTGATTGATTCGGATCATGTTGCCCGAAGGGTCGCGGACGGCGCAGTCGCGCGGTCCCCACGGCTGGTCCATGGGCTCCTGCAGGACCTCCGCCCCGATGGACACCAGCCGTTCGAAGGCGGCGTCCAGGTCATCGGTGCTGAAGACCAGCATGGGCAGTACGCCCTTGACCAGCAGCTCCTGGAGCTGGTCGCCGTCGGCCTGCGAGCGCCCGGCGTGGGGAGCGGACAGCACCAGCTCCAGCCCGGGCTGGTCGGGGCTGCCCATGGTGATCCAGTGGAAGCCGTCGTTGGCGACGTCGTTGCGGACTTCCAGCCCCAGGCCGTCCCGGTAGAACGGGATGGATTCCGCGGGGTCATTGACCGTGATGTTGCAGTACTGAAGTGAAATGCTCATGCACCCAACCTACGCAGGGGCCGGGGCGGCCGCTTCTTCGATCCTGCTCGATCTCGGGTTCACGGGCCGGGTCAGCAGCTTCGCGATGCAGGGCGGCATCGCCTCGGCCGCCGGATGCTCCCGGGCCCGATAAGCGCTGGGGGTTTCGCCCACCAGCTGGGTGAACCGGGTGCTGAACGATCCCAGCGAGGTGCTGCCCACCTCCATGCACGCGTACGTGACGCTCGCCCCGGAGCGCAGCAGCGCCATCGCGCGCTCAATCCGGCGGGTCATCAGGTAGTTGTAGGGCGTCTCCCCGTAGGCCGCCTTGAACCGGCGCGAAAAATGCGCCGGCGACATCAGCGCCTTCGCCGCCATCGTCGGCACATCGAGAGGCCGGGCAAAGTCCCGGTCGATCAGGTCCCGCGCCCGGCGCAGATGCGCCAGGTTGACCAGTTCCTCAGGGGTCACACGTCGAGGTTATCCCCTGCCCGGAGCGACGGGTAGCCGTGCGGGGCGGCGGCAGGCGGCCGCCGCGCGGTTTCCCGGACCCCGGATGCAGCCGTGGCGGGTCGTTGGACGCCGCGGCCGGCAACTATGGGGTGGCAGTCCGCGATCCGCCCCTGAACTCTGGTGCAATCCCGGGACCCACCGCTAGCGTCTCATTACCGGCAGTTCCCTCGAGCCGCCGATCCCTTCAGCGCAGCCGCCTGAGCCGGCTGCGCTGAAGCATGAATCGCTCAACCTTTGGAGGACATGCAGTGACGCACCAGCCCAAAAGCAGCACCAGCCACGGTTCGACCAAGCCCCGGCGCTACCGCAGCCTGGCCGCGGCGGCGGCCCTCGCCGTCGTCATTCCCTTTAGCGCCGCAACCCCTGTTCTTGCGGATGCCAACTTCCCCTCCACCGAGGGCAACACCAATACCGCCAGCATCCTGACCTATGACGACCTCGTGAAGGAACTGCGGAAGCTGGAAAAGAACAGCCGCTTCGGCGTGGACGCCTTCACGCTGGAGGAGGCCGGCACGCAGGTCAACAAGTCCGAGCAGGGCCGCGACCTCTGGGTGGCCACCGTCGGCACCGGCGCCGAGCATGTGTGGATCCAGGGCCGCATCCACGGCAACGAACCCTACGGCACCGAGTCGATCCTGTCGCTGCTGAAGGACCTGGGCACCAACGGTTCGGCGGACTATCAGCTGCTGCGCGAGAAGTTCACCTTCCACTTCATCCCGATGTACAACCCGGACGGTTCAGAGGCGAACATCCGCCACACCGTGCTCTGGGACCAGGCCGCCGATCTGCCGGAGTTCGGCGCCAACGGGCGGGAACAGCGGATCGACCTGAACCGGGACTGGACGCCCACCGGATTCGTGGCCAACGAGTCGCTGGCCTTCTACGAGTACTGGACCGATGTGAAGCCGGCCTACGGGATCGACATCCACCACCAGGGCCTGAAGAAGGAGTGGGGCACCGGCGACGACGTCACGCTGTCGTTGGGCATCTCGCTCGCCCCGGGCGGACCGACCCTGCCGGGGATCAAAGACGGGGCCTACGACGAACTGACCCGCCAGATGCACGTCCACGTCTACGACGAACTCTCCCAGTACGGTTCCATCAATATGGACCGCTACCAGGTGGGCAACGGCCTTGAGATCGACATCAAGGGCGGCGTGGTCTCGGCCATGATGCTGGGCCTGGACTATCAGGGAATGAACCCGGAGGGCCACTCCAACCCCGTGGTCTTCTTCGAAACGTCCGGCAACACGTCCGACGGCAGCCTCGGCCAGAAGGCGAGGGGCAAGAGCGTCAGGCAGAATCTGCTCGCCATGAAGGAACTGCTCCTGGGCCTGGCCACCGGCGAAGTCCAGCAGGAGGACGCGGACCGCTGGGAGGAGATCCCGCATCAGCCGGTCACCGGCTACAACACCGACTACGCCGGGACCATCCCGGTCCCGTAGCCGGCCTTGCCAGCAGTGGCGCGGCGCTTTCCCGCGCCGCGCCACTGCGCCACCAACGACGGCGGTGCGGGGTACACCATCGGGCCTCAGTCCCGACCAGAGGCGGGCGCCGCCCTCGCGCCTTCCGCCCATTGCATAGTGACCACGGTTTGCGCCACGCTGATCTCGTGGCACAACCCCGGGACGGCGAACCGCCGGCATACGGCGCGGGCCCCGAAAGCTCCGCGGAACATTCCGAACAGCCGGAGCGCAATTCCGCCATGTTGGCCCGGGAGTCCAGCGAGTTTGACCGCGGCATCGGCTTTTACGACGTGATCTACGGTTTTGCCATCACGCTGCTGATCACCAACCTGGATGCTCCTTCGCCGGAGGCATGGCAAGACCTCCGGTCGCTGGCAGGCTCCGGCCTGGTGCATCAGCTTGCCGGTTTCGTCCTGAGTTTCGTGGTGATCGCCGTGTTCTGGCGGATGAGCCTCCGCCTGATACAACGGCTCTCGGCGCTGGATTCCGCAACGACGACGGCGAACCTGGTGGCTGCCTCCTTCGTCATCCTGATTCCGTTCACCACGCAGGGCATCAGCGACCCCGAAACCTCGTCCCTGGAACTGTCGACCGTGCTGTACGCAGCCAACCTTGCCCTCGCTGCCTTGGCGCAGCTGGCCATGTTCGAGATCGCCCGCAGGAACCGCCTCGAGATCGAGCCGATGAACCGCAGGCAGCATCGGGCGTTCGTGCTCGATTCCCTCGTCCCGCCGCTGGTCTTCGCGATATCGATCCCGGTGGCCTTCGCCGCCGGCGGGACGGCGGGAAAGCTCACCTGGGCCTCGCTCATCGTGCTGGGACCGCTTTCGGGCAGGCTCGCCGCCCGGGAAAGCCGGCGGCCAACGGCTGATTCACGGCAGAAGGAGCGCCGGTGACCAGGAATTCCTCCACGGGCTGCCGGAACCCGCCGGCCCTCGGGCAGTGAGCGGGAGGCAGGAGCGCTCCTTAAAAGAGCGGAGGGACGGACGGGCTTATGCCCGTCCGTCCCTCCCGGCTTTCTTCGCTGTGGCGAACGGGCCGGCTACGCCTCCACGATGATGACCGTGACCACGGGCTTGCGCCGCAGCGCCCGGTCGGACCAGCGGATCAGGGCCTGCGCGATCGCCTTCTCGGCGTCCGGGCCGGTCTTGTCGCCGCGCATTTGCATCAGCGTCTTCTCCACGATGCCGGTGGCCTTCTCCAACTGCTCGACCGCCGGGGCGAAGCCGACCGGGAAGAACTCCGGGTCTTCCTCCAGCCGCCCGGTGTCCGGGTTGACGATCAGCAGCGCGGTGACTGCGCCGTCTTCGGCCAGCCGGAGCCGGTCCTGCAGGGAGGCTTCGGTGGCCGCGCCGGCCACCATGTTCTCCACGTAGACGTAGTCGGCTGCGATCTGGCCGGAAACCCGGGCCACGCCGTCCTTCAGGTCGATGGTGGTGCCGTCTTCCACGATCAGCGCGCGCTTCGGGTCCACGCCGGTACGAACGGCCAGTTCGGCATTGGCCTTCAGGTGGCGGTGCTCGCCGTGGACGGGCAGCACGTTCTTCGGGCGGACCAGGTTGTAGCAGTACACCAGCTCGCCGGCCGAGGCGTGGCCGGAGACGTGCACCTTCGCGTTGCCCTTGTGCACCACGTTGGCGCCGCGCTTGGTCAGGTCGTTGATCAGCCGGTAGATGGAGGATTCGTTGCCCGGCACCAGCGAGGACGCCAGCAGCACGGTGTCGCCTTCGGTCAGGTCGATCATGTGGTCGCCGCCGGCCATGCGGGCCAGCGCAGCCATCGGCTCGCCCTGGGAGCCGGTGCAGATCAGCACGGCCTTGGTGGGCGGCAGCTTCTCCAGTTCCTTGAAGTCCACGAGCACCCCGCGCGGGATGTTCAGGTAGCCGAGCTCGCGCGCCGTCGTCATGTTGCGCACCATGGACCGGCCCACGAAGGCGACCTTGCGGCCGTACTTGTGTGCCACGTCGATGACCTGCTGGATGCGGTGCACGTGGCTGGCGAAACTGGAGACGATCACGCGGCGCGGGGCGGTGCGCATGACCGTATCGATGGCCGGCACCAGATCGGCCTCGGCAGCGAGGAAACCGGGGACTTCGGCGTTGGTGGAATCCGGCAGGAACAGGTCCACGCCCTCGTCGCCCAGCCGCGCGAACCCGGCCAGGTCGGTGATCCGGCGGTCCAGCGGGAACTGGTCCATCTTGAAGTCGCCGGTTGCCAGCACCAGCCCCGCCCCGGTCCGGATGGCCACGGCCAGTCCGTCCGGAATGGAGTGGTTGACGGCCAGGAATTCCAGGTCGAACGGACCGAACTTCTTCCGGTCGCCCTCCTTGACCTGCACCATCTTGGCGTTCAGGCGGTGTTCCTGCAGCTTGGTCTTCACGAAGGCCAGCGTCAGCTTCGCGGAGATCACGGGGATGTCGGCGCGTTCCTTCAACAGGTACGGCACGCCGCCAATGTGATCCTCGTGCCCGTGGGTGAGGACAATGCCGACGACGTCGTTGAGGCGTTCGCGGATGTAGGAGAAGTCGGGCAGGATCAGGTCCACGCCCGGGTGCTGCTCCTCGGGGAACAAGACGCCGCAGTCCACGATCAGCAGCTTGCCGCCGAACTCGAACACCGTCATGTTCCGGCCGATCTCGCCCAGTCCGCCCAAGGGGACTATGCGCAAGGCGTCCTTGGCGAGTTTCGGAGGAGTTTGCAACGGCTTGGTGTTCATGGATTCCGATCTGTGGTGCGGTGTGTTGCCGGGCATCAACGCCCGAAGCCGGAGTTGCCGGCACTGAAGTCTTGGGTGGCCGATGCGCCCGAGGCGCTTCGACGGCCTTCCGTGCAGCGGGTGCGGACGGAAAGCATACTTCTCCCGACTTTACCACCGGGCAGAAGGAATCCCGTCCCGGCGCAGGCCTGCCGCGAATAATGACGGCGATGCCCACCCTCGACGTAAACCATCAGCGGTGGCGCCGATCACTTCGGCTAGGGTGACTGGGGGATTCTCCGTTGCCGCCCACATGACCCGAAGGAGCCAGCCACGGTCCGCGCATTCGCCTCCCGGCCGGCATTGCCGTGGGTGCTTCTGGGCATCGCCATCCTGGCTTTAAGCCTGCGTGCACCGATCATCGCGCCCACCGCCGTCGTCGGGGACATCCGCGCCGACACCGGGCTGTCGGCCGCGGGCGCGGGTTTGCTCACGGGACTGCCGGTGCTGCTCTTCGCGCTGGCTACTCCCCTGGCCACACAGACGATCCGGCGCTGGGGCCCGGAAGCTACGGTGGTGCTGTGCCTGGCCGGCGTCCTGGCCGGAACCGTGATCCGATCCTTGGGCCCGGTACCGGTGGTGCTGACAGGGACGGTGATCATCGGCGCGGCGCTCACGCTCGGCAACATCGTGGTTCCGGTGCTGATTCGCCGCGACGTGCCCTGGAACCGCGTTTCCGCTGCCACCGGCGTCTACTCGGCCACGATGAACGTCGGCTCCATGGCGACCTTGCTGGGCACCGCCCCGCTCGCCGCGCTCGTCGGCTGGCGGTGGGCACTGGCGGCCTGGGGCGTGTTGGCAATCCTCGGCCTCGCCTACTGGCTGCCGACGGCGCGACGGCGGCGCGCGGCTTTGGCAGCCGGGCCGGACCGCGCGTCCGGTGAAGCGCCCGCCGATACCGCCGCAGCCAAACCCGTTGGCACCGGTAGATCCGGAACGGCGTCGCTGCCGCGCCCGAAGACCGGCGGCGGGCGGCCCAATAGGTGGATCATCTGGTTGCTGACCTTGGCCTTCTGTGGCCAGTCCGCCGCCTACTACGGAACGACCACCTGGCTGCCCCTGCTGCTGTCCGAAGTCCGGGGCATGTCCATTGCCGCCTCCGGAGCCACGGCCTCGCTCTTCCAGGTGGCCGCCATTGTCGGCGCTTTCGGCGTGCCGCTCGTGGCAGCACGAACCCGGCTCTGGGTGCCGACGGCAGGCATCGCCGTCTTGTGGATGACCCTCCCCCTCGGCCTGCTCCTGGCACCCGACGCCTACATTCTCTGGTCCATCACGGGAGGGATCGCCCAGGGCGGCGGGTTCACGGCCATCTTCTCGGTCATCCCGCGCGTGGCCCGCAACGACAACGAGGCGGCCTCCGCGTCCGCCCGGATCCAGACGGGCGGATATCTGGCCGCGACCTGCGCACCGCCGGTGGCCGGATGGCTGAACACGGTCACCGGAGGCTGGACCGCTCCCCTGCTTCTTGTCCTCGCGTGCACGGTGGCGTTCGCCGCGGGCGGGCTGTCGGCCGTGCGGGCGTCCGAGCGGCAGTAGGCCGCGGAATTATTCTGGCCGGCGGCCGCCCTGGAGCTGCCTCTACCCTGGTGGTTCCCTTTTGATGAAACGTATAATTTTGCTGCTGTCGTCGTTCGGCGAAGCCGAATTGGGGTAGTTGGGGGAAGCAGATGCAGCACCGGGCAGAGGGACTGGCAAGGGACGCGTCCCCCGGGGCGCAAACCCGGCCCGGGCAGCCGGGCGTCAAGCGGTCACCCAGCGGGAGGATCCCGCAATGGGCGTTGGACGAGGCACTGGGAACCTCTTCCCCGCCCCGGCCCGCCGAGGGGCCCGCTGCCGGCTGGCCGACCCCGGCGGCAAAGTCCCGCCCGCGTTCCGTGCAGCGGGGTACCTCCCCGCGCCGCGCCGGCCGCCTGTCGACCGGGCTGGCCCTCGCCTTCGTCATCGCCCTGTGCTTCGCCCCGGGCGTGTTCAGCCGACACGTCATGCCGGCGATAGCCCCCTACCTTCCCGGCGCGGACATTCCGCCCCGCGGCGTCGAAGCCGCCGACAACCCCCTGGGCCGGCCGCCCGCCGTCGCGGAGTCGGACGCCTACGAGTTGTACGCAACACCGCCGGAGTCCTCGCAGCCCTTCCTCGCCTATGACCCCTGCCGCCCCATCCACTACGTGGTCCGTCCGGACAATGCGCCGCCGGGGGGCGACACGATCATTCAGGAAGCCATCGCCGAGGTTTCCGCGGCCAGCGGACTGCAGTTCGTTTACGACGGACCCACTGACGAGGCCTTCGCCGAGGAAGGCCGCGAACGCTTTCAGCCGGAGCGGTACGGCAAGCGGTGGGCGCCGGTGCTGATCACGTGGTCGGATCCCGACGAAGTGTCCCGGCTGGCCGGAGATATAGCCGGACTCGGCGGCAGCTCCTCGGTCGGCGCACGGGGAACGCCGCACGTTCTCGTCGCCGGCCAGATCACCCTGGATGCGCCGGCGCTCCGGAACGTCCTCACATATCCCGACGGTCGGGAGCACGTGCGCGCCGTCATCATCCACGAGCTCGGCCACGTGCTGGGGCTGGCGCATGTGGATGATCCGGAGCAACTGATGTATGCCGGGGCAAACGGCGTGACTGCACTGGCCGACGGCGACCGGGCGGGCCTGGCGCTGCTGGGCACCGGTCCGTGCGTGCCGGAAGTGTAGCCCGGCGGCATAATCAGGACTGCTGGTCTGCCCGGAACGCTGGGACAACGAGGACCGGTCCAGGCAGGCTAGGAGGCCGTCCGCATGCAGGAGAAGCTGTGGAGCAGAAACTTCGTGCTGGCCATCGGCGCGAATCTGTTCATCTACATCGTGTTCTACCTGCTGATGACGTCCATGGCCCTCTACGCGGCCCAGCGGTTCCTAGCCTCCGACGCCGGGGCCGGCTTTGCGTCCAGCGCCTTCATTTTGGGGGCGCTCGTCTCGCGGTTCTTTGCCGGGCCGCTGATCGACAACGCGGGCCGGCGGCGGATGCTGCTGATCAGCCTGGCCGCCTTCGTCGCGGCTTCCCTCCTGTACATCCCGGCAAACTCCCTCACCTCGTTGGTGGTCCTGCGGCTGGCCCACGGTGTGGCTTTCGGCCTCGCCAACACCGCCGTCACGGCCGGTGCGCAGGCGCTGATTCCGCCCGCCCGCCGCAGCGAAGGCACCGGCTACTTCGCCGTTTCCACCACGCTGGCCACCGCCCTCGGGCCGCTGCTGGCGGTGGTGCTGGTTGTTGACGGCAGTTACGAGGGCGCGTTCCTCTTTTGTGCGGCCTGTTCCGTCGCGGCGTTGGCGGTGACCCTGATCCTGAAACTGCCGGAAGCGCCGGCGGCGCCCACCGCCGTCGTCAATCAGCGCGGTCCGGGCGGCGAGCCTGAAAGGAAGCGCCGAACCCCCGCGGTCCTGCTCGGAAAGGTGTTCGCGCCCGAGGTCCTGCCGATCACCACCGTGCTGCTGGTGAGCGGGCTGGCGTTTTCCGGCATCCTCTCGTTCCTCACCTCGTATGCCGCTGCCGCGGGTGCGGCGGATGCGGCGGCGCTGTTCTTTATGGTGTTTGCCGCCGCGGTGCTGGTGTCGCGGCTGACCGCCGGCAGGGTCCAAGACCGCCGCGGCGACAACGTGGTGCTGTATCCCGCGCTGGTGCTGTTCGCCGCCGGCCTGGCGCTGCTGGCGCTCGGGCCGGACACCCGGATAGTCGTCGCCTCCGCGGTGCTGAGCGGCCTCGGGTTCGGGACCCTGCTGCCCGGAACGCAGGCCATTACCGTCCGGCTGGTTGCGGAGCGGAGGTTCGGCACCGCCCTGGCCACCTACTACCTGATGCTGGACATCGGCACCGGCTTCGGCCCGGTGCTGCTGGGCCTGCTGGTGCCGCTGACCGGCTTCGACGGAATGTACGGCTGGCTTGGCCTGCTCATGCTCGCCTGCATCCCGCTGTACTACCTGGTACACGGCCGGACAGCCAGCCGCGCGGCCGCCTGAGCCGCGGGCCCGGCGCCTATTGTCGCGCTGACAATTACCTCACATTCTTATGCCTTTTTGATCGTCCGCATCGGGCCTACCGTAGTTAATGGAGCCGCCCAACCCGGGGCGGTCCCGGGATGGAAGGAAGTGCCATGACTGTGACTTCACACGTCAGCGACTGCTCAGTGACCAACTGTTCCTTCAACGATCACAGCGAATGCAATGCGGCCGCCATCACCGTGGCCGGCGGCGAGAACCATGCCGCCTGTGCCACCTTTATCGACACCGGAGTGCACGGCGGGCTGCCCAAGGTGCTGGCCAGCGTCGGCGCCTGCCAGCGGACCGAGTGCACCCACAACGACCACCTCATGTGCCAGGCGCCCGAAGTTCACGTGGGTCCCGGCGCGGACAACGCGGACTGCCTCACGTACGCGCACCGGTAACGCGCGGCCCGCCCTCTTCATAGACCACGGCCGCCGTCACCAGGTCCTCCCAGGCCATGCCGACGCCGGTGTAGAGGCAGCACGTGCGCGGGCGCCGGACCAGCTTGCCCTGCACAAGGTCACGCAGGTTCGGCGGCTGGATTTGCCGCCATTCCTCCACGCTGCGGGCCGGGATCAGGTCCCCGCTCTCCCGCCAGGACGAAGCCCGGCCTTCCACGACCACGTCGCTGCGCAGCACCAGCGCCGCGTCGACCTCCCGGGCGTCCAAGCCGTGCTGCCCAACCGACGCGATGATCGCCCCGTCCTTGGGCAGCCTGCCGTCGAACAGCGGCTTCGGCGAGGATGTCACGCAAAGTACGACGTCGGCGCCCGCCACGGCAGCGTCCGGCGCACCGGTTGCGTCGGCCACCTCTATTCCCTCCGCGGCCAGCACGGCGATCAGGTTCGAGATGCGTTGCGGACGCTGGCCGACGACCGCGAAGCCCGCGTTCGGAAATACGGATTTGGCGGCGCGGATGTGGTTCAGCGCTTGTATCCCCGCGCCGAAGACCAGCACCTGCGGGGCATCCCCAAAGCCCTCGCCGTCCGGTGCCGCCGCCGCAATGTTCTTCACGGCCGCCAAGGTTGTAGCCGGAGTGCGGATGGCTGTGAGCTCCGCGCCGTCCATCGTCGCCAGCGGGGCCAGCGTCTCGGCGTCGAACAAGACGTAGATGCCCTGGATCTTCTCCAGCCCGCGGGCCGGATTCTTCGGCGCGATTGTCGCCACCTTCACCCCGCTGTAGCGGCCGCCGCCCTCGGTCGGCATCAGCAGAAACTCCCCGTCCGGCGCGGGGCTGAACAACCGGGGACTGTCCAATTCCGGATCCACGCCGGACTGCAGCCCCTCTTCGATGGCGCGCACCGCGCGACTGAACGGAACAGCGGCACGCACGGCATCGGCGTCGTAATAAGGGATGGTCACAGAAAGTCCTCTCGCAGCATCTGGAGTCGTTGCTGGCCGGATTCTACGGTCAACATCCGCCGGTTACAGTTTTCGTGACCCCCATCACTTCACGCAGGGCAACCCCGCGTGCGGCGATACCGCGATTCCGCCCTTCCGTCCCCGCACACCCAAGTCAGGCGGCTAGAGAGGACCACGCCGCCGGACCCGGAGGATCACCCGCTGACAGCGGCGTTACTTGTTAGCTGCGTCATGTTTGCCGTACAGTATCTGCAACCGAACGGTTATTCAGTTATAGAACCCGGTGTTCAAATATAGAACACTGGCGACGGCCGCAGATGCAATAGAAGTGAGGACACCCGTGCAGTTTCACCACCACGGTTACGTATCCGGAGACCCGCGCGTCAAGCCGGCAGCCGGCGTAGGCATCGACCGCCCCGAGGAGCTTCCCGACGAGGTCGACGTCCTCATCGTGGGCTCGGGTCCCGCCGGCATGCTCGCGGCCGCGCAGCTGGCCCAGTTCCCGAACATCACCACGCGGCTGGTGGAGCGCCGGGAGGGACGGCTGGTCCTCGGCCAGGCCGACGGCATCCAGGCCCGCAGCGTGGAGACCTTCCAGGCTTTCGGCTTCGCCGAGCGCATCACCGCCGAGGCGTTCTGGCTCACCGAGATGAACTTCTGGCGCCCGGGCACCGAGAATCCCAAGCATATTGTCCGCGGCGGCCGCGCGGTCGACGACGAGATGGGCATCAGCGAGTTCCCGCACCTGATCGTCAACCAGGCGCGCGTGCTGGACTACTTCGCCGAGGTCGCGGCCAACTCGCCCACCCGCCTGACGCCTGACTACGGCTGGGAATTCAAGACCCTCGAGGTTGCCGACGAGGGCGACTACCCGGTGAAGGTGACGCTGATCCGCAGCGCCGGCCCGGACGCCGGCTCGGAGCGCATCGTGAACGCCAAGTACGTGGTGGGTTGCGACGGCGCCCGCAGCAAGGTCCGCGCCGCGATCGGCAGCACCCTGGCCGGCGACAGCGCCAACCATGCCTGGGGCGTCATGGACGTGCTGGCCCAGACCGACTTCCCGGACATCCGCACCAAGTGCGCCATCCAGTCGCACGACGGCGGGTCCATCCTGCTGATCCCGCGCGAGGGCGGCTACCTGTTCCGCATGTACGTGGACCTCGGCGTGGTGCCCGACGACGACAACGGCAAGATCCGCCAGACCTCTATCGAGCAGATCATCGCCAAGGCCAACGAGATCATGACCCCGTACACGGTGGACGTGCGCAGCGTCGCCTGGCACAGCGTGTACGAGGTGGGCCACCGCCTCACCGACCGGTTCGACGACCTGCTGCCCGAGGACGTCGGCACCCGCACGCCGCGCGTCTTCATCACCGGCGACGCCTGCCACACGCACAGCGCCAAGGCCGGGCAGGGCATGAACGTCTCCATGCAGGACGGTTTCAACATCGCCTGGAAGCTGGGACACGTGCTGGAGGGCCGCAGCCCTGAGAGCCTGCTCTCCACGTACTCCGCGGAGCGCCAGGTGGTGGCGAAGGACCTCATCGACTTCGACAAGGAATGGTCGACGATGATGGCCAAGAAGCCCGAGGAGTTCGCCGATCCCACGGAGCTCGAGGACTTCTACGTCCGCACCGCCGAATTCCCGGCCGGCTTCATGACCGAGTACGCCCAGTCGATCCTGACCGGCGCGCGCAGCCACCCGGACCTGGCCACCGGCTTCCCCGTCGGCAAGCGCTTCAAGTCCGCCAAGGTCTCCCGCGTCTGCGACACCAACCCGCTGCACCTGGGCCACCTGGCCGAGGCCGACGGGCGCTGGCGCATCTATGTCTTCGCCGACCAGGCGCAGGCCGGCGAGTCCGCGGCCGTTGCCAACCTGTCCGAGTGGCTGGTGACCGCACCGGATTCCCCGCTCGCCGCCCGGCCTGAGGGCGCTGACCTCGACGCCTGGTTCGATGTGAAGGTGATCTACCAGCAGCATCACGAGGAAGTGGACATCAACGCCGTACCCGCCGTGTTCAAGCCCGAGGTGGGCCCGTTCCAGTTGACCAACCTCGAGAAGGTCTTCGGCACCGCCAAGGATGAGGACATCTTCGACGTCCGCGGCATCTCCCGCGACGGCGCCATCGTGGTGGTCCGGCCGGACCAGTACGTGGCGAACGTGCTGCCGCTGTCCGCGACCGCTGAGCTGGCCGAGTTCTTCGCGCCCCTGCTGAAGGCCCGCGAGCCGCAGCACTGATTCACCCTTCATGAGGACGACGGCGGCGCACAAGTGCCGTCGTCGTCCTTTTCTTGCGGACAGATCACCACCGTAGGCCCCGCGTTGCCCATGGTGCGGGGATGAGGAGATGGATATGGAACGGGCCGTTGTGGCCGCGGCTGCGCTTGCCTTGATGTTGACTGCCTGCGCGCCAGCCCCCGGGACTACCTCCGCGGGGGAGGCCACGGACGCCGAATTCCTCGTCGGCTTCGGGCTTGACGATATGGACGCGGTCGGCATCATCGACCACCTCGACCGGCTGGACACTGCCGAGCGGCCCACCGACTTGATGGCATCTGTCCGGCAGGGCGATTTACTGCTCACCGCCGGCCACAACGAGGTAACGCTGGACCTGCCCGAGGACCGTTCCTACATCTCGGTCGCCCCATATCTCACCCAGACCCACGACTGCTTCTACCACAGCCTGACGACCTGCCTTGGCGAGCTGGGCAACAAGGACATGAGCGTCAAGATCACTGAGGACACCACCGGGAAGACGCTGGTGGATGAGCAGATTGCAACCTTCAGCAACGGTTTCGCAGGGTTCTGGGTCCCCGGGGACATCCACGGCACCATCGAAGTAACCTACGACGGCCACTCCGGCTCGGCGGACTTTTCCACGACCGACGACAGCGCCACCTGCATCACGGATCTCCGGCTGGCCTAAGGATGCCGGGAGCTTGCCGCCCCGCGCCGGTAGCAAGCGTTGGCCTGCCTGCTGACCATTTCGTTGGCCCAGATGGACGCGTACGGGACGTGCAGTTTGGGGTTCAGCGCCCCAGCCGGCGCTGGTCGCCACCGGATCAGCGGGGGTGGTCGCGTCCCCGGGTCCCCACGCCTCAATTCTCCGGCTGCAACAGGTTCTCGCAACACCCCACTAGTTCCCCGACGAGGTCCGCGGGTGCGTCCTCGGCCGACAACGCCATGAGCTTCCGGGAAAGCTGCAGCTCGGGCACCTGCACGGCCGTCAGTCCGGTTGGCCGCGCGCCCATCGCCAGTTGCGGCACCATAGCTGCCCCATGGCCGGCGGCGACCAGCCGCAGCGTCGCGTGGAAGTCGTCACTGGAAGCCACGATACGCGGGTGCAGGCCGGCGTTGGCCAGCACTGCGTCAACTACGTTCGCGTCGCTGGAACCGCGCAGGTGGATGATCCAGGGCATCGCGCCCAGCGCATTGACGTCCATCCGCTGGTCTTCCCGGTAGCCCGCCGCGGCGGGAATAACGACGCGGAACGGGTCCTCCCCCAGCCAATGCCGGGTCACCCCCTGGGGCAGGACCAGCCCGGATTCGCCCACCTGGTACACAAGGGCCGCATCCAGCTCCCCACCGACTCGAACTCCCGGCACGACGGCGCTCGGTTCCCCGATAGAAATTTTCAATTGCGCACCCAGCTCCCGCCACTGCACTGATTCCAGGACGTCCCCCAAGATGAACGTCGCGGCCGAGGGGAATGCCCCGATGCGCAACTCGCGTACCGCATCTCCGCTGGCGGCGGCCCCCGCGGCCAACAACCCGTCGACGTCACGCAACAGCTTCAGCGCATGTTGGCCCACTGCATGCGCGGCCTGCGTGGGCTGCACGCTGCGTGCGCTGCGCACGAACAACCGCGTGCCCATGTCCTTCTCCAGTGCCGACATCTGCTGGGACACCGCCGAGGCCGTGTATCCCAGCCGATTGCCGGCCGCCGTGAAGGAACCGAGCCGCAGCACTTCCACGAGGGTGCGCAGGTGGATCAGGTTGAGCATTAGCGTTCCTTGAACTGAGTTCGTCGAATCACCGCTGTGTTGTACGTCATAGTTTGCTACATCGTCGCCTAGAGTGTTGCGAACGGGACGAAGAAGTTCCGCAAGACACGCTTGGGCATGCCGCTTTCGGCGCTAGCATGCCGCAAAGGATTAGGAATGCTTGAGCAACGCCTCTACGTCAATGCCACGTTCTACACCCAATGGGCCGGGCTTCCCCGGGCCACCGCGCTGCTGACCCGGGGCGAACGCCTCCTCGCCATCGGCACACCCGAGGAAATGCGCACCCACGCCACCGGTACATACGAAACCATCGACCTCGGTGGCACCACAGTGGTTCCGGGCCTGACCGACGCCCATATCCACACCGCGAACTACGCCCGCGAAATTGCCGCCCTGGACCTTCGCGGCGCCACCAGCCTCGAGGACGCCCTGGACAGGGTGAGGAACTACGCGGAGGCGCTGCCGGCATCGGCCTGGGTCTTCGGCGGACGCTGGGACTTCAACGCCTGGGATGTGCCGGTTCAACCGGACCGCAAAGCGCTGGATGCCGCCACAGGTGGCAGGCCCGCCGCATTGCCAAGCATCGACGGGCACACGGTTTGGGCCAACACCTCGGCATTGGCGGCCGTCGGCATCGACGCCTCCACGCCGGATCCGGTGGGTGGTGAAATCGTCCGCGACGGCGACGGCCATCCCACCGGCATCCTGCGCGAGACGGCCCATGCCCAACTGAGCGACATCATGCACAGCGCCGAGGCCGGGGACCTCGAGGCACAGCTTGCCGAGGCCCAGCAACGCCTGCTAGCCGTCGGGCTCACCGGCATCCACGACTTCGATGGCGAGGACTGCCTGCATGCATACCGGTCTCTGCGCGATGGCGGCAACCTCCATTTGCGCGTACATAAGGCGATCCCGCGCATCGCCTTGGACCAAGCGATCGACGAAGGGCGGGCCACCGGCAACGGCGACGCCTGGCTGAGCACCGGTCCGGTAAAGCTTTTTTCCGACGGCGCCTTGGGTTCCCACACCTGTCACATGAACCAGCCCTTCCCCGGCGAGGACGGGAACACTGGCATCGAGGTCATCCCCTATCTCGACCTGCTCGCACTGGTTCGCCGGGCCGCCGGCGCCGGAATCGCGGTCGCTACTCACGCCATCGGGGACCGCGCCAACCAGCTGGTGCTGGATGCCTATCAGGACCTGGTCCGCAACCCGCTCGATGTCTCCCCCAACATCACGGGCCACACCGAACGAGCAGCCAGCCGACTGCGGCACCGGATCGAACACACGCAGCATTTACGCCCCGCGGACGTGCAACGCGTGGCGCGCCTCGGCGTCGTTCCCTCCATGCAGCCCACCCACTGCACGTCCGACATCCCGCTGGCCTCCACCCTGCTCGTTGGCCGCGAACTGGCCTCTTACGCGTGGCGCTCGCTGATCGACGCCGGCGCACTTCCCGCCTTCGGCTCCGACGCGCCCGTGGAATTGCCCGACCCTTTACACGGGATTCATGCCGCCGCGACCCGGCAGAACCGTGACAACGAGCCCGTCGGCGGCTGGCAGCCCGGCGAGCGGGTGAGCGTCGCCGAGGCGATCGCCGGCTACACCACCGGCGCCGCGCATGCCTCCGGCGAAGAGGCGACCAAGGGCCGGCTGCGCCCAGGAATGCTGGCCGACTTCACGGCCCTCGGGGCCGACCCCTACGCCGTCGGTCCCGCCGAGCTACGCGACATTCCGGTCATGGCTACCGCCGTTGGGGGGTCCCTCCGGTACCGGAGGGACGTGTAACCGCTCCGCCCGCTACACACCTCCAGCACACAATCCGCTCCAACCATCCGCACCAAGGAGACCGCATGAACATCACCCGAGTCCGTACCCTCCGCTCCGGCGTCATGGCATCCGCTGCGTTGCTGGCACTGCTGGCCACGACGGCCTGCGGCGGGCAGTCACTCTCCTCCACCGAGGGCAACGCCGCCGGCAACGAGGACACCTCCTTCAGCGCCGCACCGGCACCCGATGAGGACCTGGCCAAGTCCGTCATCGACGGCATCACGCCGAACGCCGATTTGGCCGCCGGCCTGCCCGAGTCGATCAAGACCGAGGGCATCAAAATGACCACCTCCGAGGGTTACCCGCCCATGGAACTGCTCGCCGAGGACGGCAAGACACTGATCGGGGTGGACCCCTCCCTCGGCCGGGCGATCGCGAACAAGCTCGGCGTCAAAATCACCATCAACAACGAGGACTTCAACGCGCAGATCCCGGGCATCACCACCGGGCGCTACGACATCATCATGTCCTCCATGACCGACAACGAAGAGCGGCGCAAGACCGTCACATTCGTGGACTATGTCCAGGCCGGCAACGGCTGGGTCGTCAAGAAGGGCAATCCCGCCGGCATGGGTGACCCGTCGACGGCCTGTGGCAAGACTGTGGCCGTCGTGGACAACGGCTCCTCGCTCGCCCTCGCGGAGGGCTTTGACAAGGACTGCAAGGCCGCCGGGAAAGACGGACTGGAGATCCTGAAGTTCTCCGGCGACCAGGACGCCATCCTGCAGGTGCGCAACGACCGCGCCGACGCGGGAATCAACGACTACCCCGTCGCCGCCTACCGCGCGCAGACCTCCGAGGGCGTCCTGGAAGCCGTGGCCATCGAAGGCGATGAAAGCGTCTGGGGCATCGCGATGAAGCAGGATAACAAGGAACTGATCGACGCGGTGCAAAAGGCCCTGCAGGAGCTGATCGACGACGGCAGCTATGGGAAGATCCTCGCCGCTTGGAACGTCCAGCAGATGGCGATCGACACTGCCACAATCAACGACGGAAAATAGGGGGCGCAGATGAGCCAAGCGCTCCGACGCAGCAATCGGCCCAGGCAGCTGAGCGGGCCCGACGGCACCGCCGTGACCGTGGTCCCGCTCCGCCACCCCGAGCGGTGGATTCTGGGGACGCTGGCCGTGGTGGTCTTCGCCTGGCTGGCCTTCACGCTGGCCACCAACCCCAACATCCGCTGGGGCAAGGTCGCCGAGTACCTCTTCTTCCCCAAGATTATCGACGGGATCTGGGTCACCCTGATGATCTCCGTGCTCGCCACGGTGCTCGGGCTGGTCCTCGGCGTCTTGCTGGCAGTCATGAAGCTCTCGCACAACCCAGTGCTGAACTGGCTATCCACGCTGTACATCTGGTTCTTCCGCGGCACCCCCGTGCTGGTGCAGCTGATCTTCTGGTACAACCTGGCCTTCCTGTTCCCGTCGCTGATCATCCAGGTCCCGTTCACCAACATCGGCTATATGTGGAACACCAATGACGTGATGACCGGGTTCAACGCGGCGTTGCTCGGGCTAGGGCTGAACCTTGCGGCGTACTTCGCTGAAACGGTGCGCGCCGGCATCCAGGCCGTCGACGCCGGCCAAAGCGAGGCCGCGTATGCGCTCGGCATGACCCCGGGCAAGCGGATGCGGAAGATCGTGCTGCCGCAGGCGCTGCGCATCATCATCCCGCCCACCGGCAACGAGTTCATCTCTATGCTTAAGACCACGTCGCTGGTGTACGTCGTCGCGGGCAACGACCTGATGACCAACGCCAGTCAGATCTACAAGCAGAACAACCTGATCATGGAACTGCTGATCGTTGCCTCGCTCTGGTACATGGTCATGACCGCCATCGCAACCTTTTTTCAGTCCAAGCTCGAGGCCCGTTTCGGAGCCGACGCCGTGCGTCTGGTCCGCAGGCCGGGCTTCCTGCTCAAGACCGTTACAGCCAAGAGAACGACGGCGGAACCGCGCGCGGCGGATGATGTCGCCACGGCCGGAAAGGATCTCCCATGACTACCGAACCCAACAGCCTTTCCGCCTCCCCTGCACCTCGCGCCGGCGAACCTGTCTCCGCGTCATCCCCCGCGACGGCCGCCGGCGGTACCGCCTCCACGGCTCGGGCGCACAAGCTGCATGTGGAATCCCACGGCGTCACCAAGTCCTTCGGCGCCCACCAGGTGCTCACCGGCGTGGACTTCACGGTTGCCGCCGGCGAGGTCAGCTGCATCGTCGGGCCCTCCGGCTCGGGCAAGTCCACCTTCCTGCGCTGCCTGAATGCGCTGGAGGCGTACGACGACGGCACGCTGCTGGTCCACGGGCGGCACGTCGGGTACGAGTATCGGAATGGACGCTACTACGAGTGGACCCCCAAGCAGTTCGCCGCGTTCCGCTCGCGCATAGGCATGGTCTTCCAGCGTTTCAACCTCTTCGGGCACCTGACTGCCGAGGAAAACGTCGCCTGCGCGCTGACCGAGGTCCGAGGCGTCTCCAAGTCCGCCGCCCGCACCCGGGCACTGCATGAACTGGCGAAGGTGGGCCTGGCCGACCATTCGCAGAAACGCCCGCACCAGCTTTCCGGCGGACAGCAACAGCGCGTGGCGATTGCGCGCGCTCTGGCCATGGACCCCGAAATCATGCTCTTCGACGAACCCACTTCCGCACTGGATCCGGAGTTGGTCGAGGAAGTCCTTGAGGCGATGAAGGCACTCGCCCGTGCAGGCATGACCATGGTGGTGGTCACCCACGAGATGGGCTTCGCACGTGAGGTTGCCGATACCGTTCATTTCTTCGATGCCGGGACCATCGTCGAATCCGGCGCGCCGGCTGATGTGCTCGCCAACCCGCAGATGGAGAGGACGAAGGCGTTCTTGGCGAAGGTGCTGTAGACGCCTGCGGTTGACCTTCGAGTCGCCGTCGCCGCCTAAGATCCGCTGAGGGGGCGGCTCCGGTGCGGGTCTTCGCAACGGCGCCGCTAACGAGCGCTCAGGCTTTGGCCTGCCGGCTCACCATCTCGTTGATCCAGGCAGGCGCATACGGGGACGTGCAGTTCGGCGGCGTCGGGTAGTCCTTGAGCACCCCGAGGCGTTCGCCGATGTTGATCGCGCGGGCGCGGTGCTCGGCGTGGTCGATGCCGATCTGGGCGAGGGTGTGGTTCATGGCCCACTGGAGGCGGTCCGGCGCGTCCTTCATCTCGGCCTCGACGGTGTCCAGCAGTCCCTCGAGGTCCAGGCCCTCGGGCTTTTTCGCCACCCGTTCGGTGGTCAGCGCCCACCCGGCGCTGGCGACGACCGGATCCGCGTCGCCGGTCCAGGCCACGCGCAGCTCCTCGGCGTGCGGGCTCTTCTTGACCACGTAGTTGACCAGCCAGTCGTGCACCTTGGGCGCGCGCGCCTCGCGCAGCATGGCGTCCAGTTCGTCGGGTCCGAAATCCTTCGGCCGGCAGATCAGCAGGGCCAGTAGCCGAGCCGCCGTGTTGCCCGTGGCCCACAGCCCGCGCGCCAAGTCCTGCTGGGTCTTCAACCGCTTGGCGACGGCGCGCAGCTTGCCGAGGTTCACGCCGTGGTCGTCGCCGCGCTTCTCATTCGCCTCGCGCACCTTCGGATCCTCCAGCGCGGCCAGCTCGGCCATCACCTCGGTTATCGTCGTCTCGGACATCCACCCTCCCGGTTACTCACGTCTGAGATCCAGCGTAGTGGTGTTTCCATCACGGGCTCTCAGGTGCTCCAGTTCCACGCCTCAGGGCTCTGGTGCTCCAAGCCTCGCGGGGCTCTGGGGCTCCAAGCCTCGCGGGGCTCTGGTGCTTGAGGCCGCTTTGCCCTGGTGCTTCGAGCCTCGCGGCCCCTGCCATGTCCCAATGCAGAAGCACCCGCGTCGAAAGCGGCCCATATCCGACAAGACGACGACTTTATCGGCCGCCTTCGGCGTTATCGGCCGCTCTCGACGTCTCCGGCCGCTGTCGATGGGACCAGGACTCAGGACGGCCCCGCGACGGCGCACCCCTACCGTCGTCTTCGGCTGCAGCTGGATTGCCGTCCCATTCCCGCCGCCGTGCCACAACGTGCACCGCCGACGGTCACCGGAGCACCTGCCTGACGCGCGATGGCGTATGGTCAGGAGTACGGAGCACGTCTGTGCTCCCGTTAAGGCGCAGCATTCTTCGCTGGCGCCAAGGAGGCACTCATGGCCGACAAATCTCCCCGACAGACCGCATCGAAGAAATCGGGCAAGTCCATCAAGGAAAAGCGCAGCGACAAGAAGGCCAAGGCTGCCGGCGCGGCAGCCTCGGAGACCCTGACCACTATCAAGAAGCGCTGAGGCTTTTGACTCTGCTCTCGCTCGGAGTCCTGGCAACGACGCGAAAGCCCGATGAGCGCAGGCTGGCCCTCCATCCTGCGCACATCGAGCGCCTCGACGCCGACCTCCGCGAGCGGATCATCCTCGAACGGGGCTACGGCGAGCGCTTCGGCGTGTCCGACGCGCACCTGGAACAACTGGTGGGACGCATGGCGCCGCGCGAGGAACTCATTGCAGCAGCGGACGTGGTGGTGCTGCCCAAGCCGCAGCCGGAAGACCTTGCCGAACTCCGCGACGGCCAAATCCTCTGGGGCTGGCCGCACTGCGTCCAGGACCGCGCCATCACCCAGTTGGCCATCGACAAGCGGCTGACGCTGATCGCCTTCGAAGCCATGAACCATTGGGCCGCGGACGGCAGATTCGCCCTCCACGTCTTCCATAAGAACAACGAGATGGCCGGCTACTGCTCGGTCCTGCATGCTCTGGAGCTGGCAGGATCCACCGGCGACTACGGCCGCCCGCTCACCGCCGTCGTCATTGGTTTCGGAGCCACCGCCCGCGGCGCGGTCACCGCGCTGAACGCGCACGGCATCCACGACGTGCAAGTCCTGACCAACCGCGCGGCGGCCGCCGTCGGATCCCCGATCCACTCCGCGCGGATCACCCAGTTCGACCAGGACGCCACCGCCCCGCACCTCAGCCACGTCATCACCGACGACGACGGACGGGTGCCGCTGGCTCCCTTCCTTGCCGAGCGGGACATCGTGGTCAATTGCACGCTGCAAGATCCCAACAACCCGCTGATCTACCTCGACGAGGCGGATCTGGACGGCTTCCGGCCGGGCAGCCTGATCGTCGATGTCTCCTGCGACGAAGGCATGGGCTTCAGCTGGGCGAAGATGACGACCTTTGCCGAACCCACGTTCGAGGTCGGCGACCACGTGAGCTACTACGCCGTGGACCACACGCCGTCGTACCTGTGGAATTCCGCGACCTGGGAGATCAGCACGGCCCTGATCCCGTTCCTGCGCACCGTGATGGGCGGCCCCGGCAGCTGGCTCGAGGACGACACGATCAGCCGGGCCATCGAAATCCGCGACGGCGTCATCGCCAACCCGGCGGTCCTCGCCTTCCAGAACCGCTCGGAAGACTACCCGCACCTGCCTGCCTGAATTTCGCGGTACCGATCGCCCCATAGGGACGACGACGGCGCTCACGTGCCGCCGTCGTCTTTCTGGCTCGGAGCCCCTCGCCTGCTCGGCATGTCTCAGCAAATTCACAGCCCGACCGGGCATCGATCCCGGCCGCGCGTGCGTTGTTGAGGAGACATCACCACAGGAGAGCAGGGAATTTTTGCCCACGGAAACCGGACTCGGCCCGCGGCGGCACCCGCGGAGAACCGTCGTTATCCTCGGCATCGACGGAGCCGGGAAGACGACGGCCGCGGCCTCGCTGGTCGAAGTTGAGCGGGCGGCGGGCCGTTACGCGCAGTTAGTGCGCAACCCGGCCGGACGGCGCTGGCTGACCCGGGCAGCTGCACGCCTCGGCATCGGCATTACTCCGCGCTGGGCCGACCGGTTCGAGTCGATGGTGCGCATTGTGAACGTGCTGGCTGCCCACCTCCGGGCGGCAGCCTTCCGCGGGACCACGGTGATGGACCGGCACCTGCACTGCCAGCAGGTCCTTCGTGACGTGCGCGGCCTGCCGCCGGGAGGCGTCCTGCCTTGGTTGGTGCGAGCCCTGCCTCGGCCAGACGCCGTCGTGCTGCTGGATCTGCCCGCCGAGGCCGCGCACACCCGGATCATCGCGCGGGGCGAGGATTCCGAGTCGGCGGACTACCTGCTGGCGGCACGCAACGTCTACCTGCGAAGGGCCGGGTCCTTGGACTGGCAGGTCGTCGACGCGGTTGGGTCCCGCAGCGACGTCCTGCGCCGCGTCATGGAGGCTGTGTCCCCGCCTGCCACCTAGCTGGGCCTCCCGGCCCATGCCCTCACTTGCCCGCCTAACGACGACGACGGCAGGCCCTGACTGAGCGGGCGGTCGCCTCCGCGGCACTTACGGCCGGCCGGGGAGCGGGCGGTCCGTCGCCTAGAGGCACTCGCGTCGGAATAAGTTGATGCTTCAATCGATTGGACTTAGCAGAGGCCAAGCCTTTTGAAAGTCATCACGCCAACGTAAGGACAGCATGAAGATCGGAATCATCGGAGCCACGGGCAACGCCGGACGCGCCCTCTTCCACGAGTCGGCCAAGCGCGGCCACCAGACAACAGCCATCGTCCGGAGCGCCGCCAAGGCCGGGGACGTTCTCGGCGCGGACGCCGCGGTACTGGAACGCGACGCTTTCTCCCTCGGCGCCGAAGACCTTGCAGCCTTCGACGTCGTCGTCAATGCGTTCGGCACGGCTCCGCACGAGGCCTACCGGCACGTTGACCTGGCCCGCTCGCTGGTCGAGCTCGCCGGGGAAACCACACCCCGCCTGGTCTTCATCCTGGGCGCCGGCAGCCTGACCACCGGCGACGACGACCACCTGTTCGTCGAGGACATCCGCAACATCCCCGGCGCCGAGGCCTGGATCTCCATCCCGGAGAACCAGCTGAAGGAGCTCGAATACCTGCGCGGTGTCACGGACGTCGACTGGGTCGGCGTGTCCCCCTCGGCGCTGTTCATGCCCGGCGACGCCACCGCCCCGGTGCTGGGCAACGACCGGCTCCTGTATGCCGGCGACGGCGAATCGCACACCACCACCGGCACGATGGCCGTGGCCATCCTGGACGAGATCGAAAAGCCCGCGCACCGGCAGACCCGCTTTACGGTCAGCGACAGCTAAACCTCCCCAGCCACAACACGACGGCCGCCGCAGCTGGTCCGGCCCGGGCATCCTGTCCGGTCGCAGGCAGCTCGGCCGCCGTCGTTCACCGTCTCGACAGGCCCTTGTCCTCGCGCCCCGCGCGCTGGAAGATCAGTGCCGGTGCCCGCGGCCGGTCCGGCGCGTACCGGTACCGGCCGGTGCTTTCTTCTGCATGGCAAGCAGCCTCGCCAGCGCGTAGCGGTTCACCGTTCCCGCCTTCTGCCCCTGCAGCAGCCAGTGGCCGATGCCGTCGACGCCGGCCTGCACCCCCGTGATGGGGATGCCGGTGGGAGAAATCTGGTGCCCGGGCGTGAACGTGATCGGGCCCGGCGCATTCGGATGGGCAATAACGTGGCAGGCCACCTCGGCCGCAACCCCGGCCGTGCGCGGGTCGGTCTGCACAACGTCCATGTGGATGGTCCGCCGCCTGAACCCGCGCGGATGGACGGAGGCCAGCGTCTCCCGGTCGAGCCACTGGTATTGCCCGGGTTTCCAGAATTTGGAGTCGATATAGACCACCCGGTCCCCGTTGATGACGGCGTGGTCGATGTCCGCCACGTGGCTGCCCGGGAAGCGCAGCCCGTGGAAGATCCGGGTCCCGGGAATGGCCAGCAGGGTCTCCAGTGCCTGCGCCGTCCACCGCTCGCCTTCCGCGCCCTTGGCGATGTCCTCGCGCCGGAACCGGGACCAACCGCCCGACAAGGCCGCGCCGCCCTGGCCGAAGACCAGTTGCCGGGCAACCTTTTTCGGCGCCGCCTTGCCCCAGTGCCTGCCAATCGCGCCAAGGCCCAGGAAACAGGCTGCCGTCAGGACGACGGCGACCGGCAACTGAGGGGGAGCATCGCCTAATGCGGCGCTGGCCAGCATCGAGACGATCACCAATGACTGTCCGAAACCGATCAGTAAGAGGACGACGACGACCACAACGCGAAGGCCGTTGTAGCTGCGGCCGATGCGCTCCGCGGGCGCGGGCTGGTTCCGCCACGACAGCTGGCCCGGATCGAATTCCATGAACGGCGAATACAGGGTTTCGGGTCCAGTCGGCCGGTGGGCGGCCCCCCACTGTTCCGGACGTTCCATGCAACCTCCCCGGATCTATTCAGCAAGGAGCCCCAGTATGTCTCCGCCCCGCGCCGGGGGCCAGGGTTCCGGGCCCTGAAGCCGCCGGAACTACCAAATCGATAAACCATGGGGAGTCGTCCCCATTCAGTTCCGCGGCGCCGCATGCAACAGTGTGAGGGAAACGGTTAAGCGGGAGGGCGGCGGGATGGGCAGCTGGCGGATCAATCCGAGGCAGCTCCACATGATTCTGGTGGACGTGGCCGCGGACGGCCAGTCGTTGGACAAGGCGGCAGGCGACACGGCGGCGGCAGGCGACGAGGCGGCGTCGTCGTTCGGCAGCGCCACGGAGGTGGCCGACGCGTTCGCGGGGTTCTGGTCGCCGCGGCGGGACGTGGGCCACCGGATTGCCGGCCTCGTGTACAACAAGTCGCGGGTCGTGGCCGAAACCGCGGAGCTGTTCGTCGAGGCGGACGGGCGGATGTCCGCAGACGCCGCCGCTTTCGCCGAGTCCCTGAATGCCGGCCACTCGGCCGTCCTTACCCCGCGCGGCTTCGGGCGGGTGCCGCAGCCGTGACGGTGCGGCTGGGCAGCGTCCCGGAGATCAACGTCCCCTGGGACCGGCTCGGCGATGCGGTCCGGGAGATGTCCCTGCGCGCCGCGTCTGCGGCAAACTACCTGGTCGATGCCGGTGCCGCTTGGGCCGGGCTGAGCGTCGCCTATCAGCAACCGGACACCGAACTGGAGGTCCACTCCGCCCTGAACGAGCTGGAGGGTCCCTCGCAGGAATGGACCGCGGCGCTGGCCGCCGCCCGGGAAGCCGTCACGGCCTTCGTCGCCTCCGGCCGGGCGCTGCAGGCGGAGGCCGAAGAACTCGCGGCGGCACGCCCCGGCCTGGCCAGGGCGCTGAAGGATGCCGGTTCACAGGAGGGCGACGAGGCGGACCAAGCGGAGCAGCGGGCGGAGGCCTTCAACGGACGCGTCCGCTCCCTGCGGGCCGACTGGCAGGCGCTGACCGCGGAAACCGCCGCCGCCCTGCGGGCCATCGGCGGCGGAACCGTCGACTCGCTGCCGCCCACCCCGCTGCTGGCCGCCGGTCCGTCCTCCCCGCCGTGGGCCCACTTCACCAGCGGTCTCGACGAGCGGTTCGGCCCGCTGACGCCGGAGTCGTACCTGCCGTCCCTGGCCGGCCTGACCGACGAGGAACTGCGGGCCTGGGCCGCGGCCAACCCCGAGGGTGCCGCCCTGCTGGCCGCCCACAAACTGCCCGCGTGGCGGATGCCCGGCTCGTCCGAGGCCGTCATGGCGGAGGCGATGGCCGGCGACGCCGCGCTGACCGAGGGCGGGATTGCGGGAATCCGCGAGGCCTGGCTCACCCTGGCGCCGGCCGAACAGGAACGGATGCTGCTGCTCTACCCCGCGGTGTTCGGGAGCCTGAACGGCATCCCCTTCGCCAGCCGGATCCGGGCCAACACCATCACCGCCGCCGGCTACCGCGAAACCGCGGTGTCCCGGCAGGCACAGCTGGGCCCACAGCCCGACCTCAGCGACTACCTCGCGGCCGCGGGGAATCAGCAGGGCCACCCGCGGATGGTCTACCAGCGGGCCTACCGGCAGTACACCGCCGACCTCGAGACCTGGCAGGCCGAACACGACCGGCTGGCAACGCTGAGGACGGGACTGGACTACGCCGTCGGCCATCAATCCCAGGTGGTCCTGGTCAGCCTGGACGGCGACGGCAGGATCGTCACCATGAACGGCACCCTGACGCCGGACACCAGGACGGTGGCCGCCCTGGTCCCGGGCACCGGCGCCGACCTGAGTCAGCTGGAGGCCTACTCGGCCCGGCTCGACGCGGTGAACGGCGAACCGCCCGCCGGCACGGTCTCCTTCTACTGGCAGGGCACCGACTTGCCGGATGAGGTCCCCGACAACATCACCACCTCGTTCAACGAGCGGGGCGGGCCCCTGCTGGCCGCCTTCGACCACGCCCTCGACCTCGAGACCCGGCCCGACGCCCGCACCACGTACATCGGCTACAGCGCCGGCGGCTCGCTGCTGGGCACCGCCGAACGCGAGGGCCTGGATTCCACCAACATCGTCTACGTCGCACCGGCCGGCACCGGACACAACGTGGGCAGCCCCGCGGACACCGCCAACCCCGAGGCACACCGCTACTGGCTGCAGACCCGCGACGACCCCATCAGCGCGGCCCAGCTCCTCGGCGGCGGCTACCACGGAGCGTCGTTCTGGCGCGGCGGCAGCCCCACCGTCATGGACCCGGTCCGGCTCGAGACCGGCTTCCTGAGACCGGAGGACCCGGACTCGCTGATGAACGGGCACACCGACTACTTCTGGCCGGGCTCCACCTCGGCCACCAACATCCAGGGCGTCGTCGAAGGCACCAGCGTCAGCACGTTTGTCGAGGACCGAATCCAGCAAACCTACTCCCCCTACGGCCCGCTGATCACCAGCCCGCTCGAGCAGGATCCCGAGGACTACGCATATGGCAACCTTGAAACCGTGACGGTCGAAAGTCTGGAGAAATGAACATGCGGGCTCGCTCCCCCTGGCACCGCCCGGCCCGGCCGCGCGGCGAAGAACGACGGCGGCGACCCGGTTCCGCCGCCGCCCTCACCGCGACTGCCACCCTTTCCGCCGTCATTTTAGGAGGCTGCGCCATGCCGCAGGAGAACCAGTCGCAGGAGATACAACCGACGTCGCAGGACTACGGCCGCCAGCTCGAGCAGCTGCTCCCCCAGGCGATCGCCGAGGCGTCCACCGCCGCCGACCTGAAGGTCAGCCTGCTGCGCGAACAAACCTGCCTGCGACCCGAGGACGAACAACCGCAGACCCAGACCGCCTGGATCGCCCGGGCCACCGGCAAGGTAGCGGACGCGGACCAGGCCAACGCAGCCCTCGACGCCGCCGCCGGCTACCTGACCGCGCATGGCTGGGAGCAAAAGAACGAGGCCACTGCCGAAACCGGCGACGTCCGCACGCTCTACTTCCGCAACGGCGACCTCGGCGCCACCGCCGCGCACCACGTGGCCGGCGGTGTGGGCGCCGTCGTCCTCTCCTTCACCAGCCCCTGCCTGGAGCACCCCGAGGACCACCGGATGATCCGCTCGGAGCAGGATCCGGAGTTCGGGATGAACAGCCAGTACTACGACGACGGCGCCTGAAGCATCCCCTTCTGGTGGCGCCCCACTGACCTCCCGTAAACAGAACACGCGGGGCAATCGACGTGAACCTCGCCACTTCATGAGGTGATCCTCCTCACTTAGTTCATGTGCTATACGCGCGCAGGCTGGTCACTTCCTGCTCTTGCTAGCGTCGAAAGTTGCCCTCACCCGGCCAAGACAACAGCGAGACCGCGACCAGCACTCCTACGATGCGAGGTACGAGACCGATATGAGTACGCCGCCCGAAACTGACGAGCCTAAGCTCAACGGCGAAGACAGTAACCGCCCGGCGCCGGTGCCCGGAGCCGCCCCACCGGAGTCCCCCGCCGGCAGCGACGCCGCCGAACCGCGGACTCGGGTCAACTGGACCGTCTTCATCGGTTCCGCGGCGGGCGTCCTCGGCATCGCGCTGTGGGCCATCCTGGACCGCGAATCGGCCGACGCGGTGATTGGCACCGCCGTCGCGTGGGTGGGCGAGACCTTCGGCTGGTGGTACTCACTGATCGTCGTCGCCGTCCTGGCGTTCGTCCTCTTCGTGGCCGTCTCCCGGGTGGGCAAGACCCGGTTGGGGCCCGACCATTCGCGCCCGACCTTCAACCTCTTCACGTGGACCGCGATGCTCTTCGCCGCGGGCATCGGTATCGACCTGATGTTCTTCTCGGTCGCGGAGCCGGTCACTCAGTATCTGGCACCGCCGACGGGCGACGGCTCCACGGTCGAGGCCGCCCGGCAGGCCGTGGTCTGGACCCTGTTCCACTACGGCATCCTCGGCTGGGGCCTCTACGCCCTGATGGGGCTGGCCCTGGGCTACTTTGCCTTCCGGCACAACCTGCCGCTCAGCATCCGCTCGGCGCTCTACCCCATCCTCGGCAAGCGGATCCACGGGCCGGTGGGCCACGCCGTCGATATTGCCGCCATGCTCGGCACCATCTTCGGCATTGCCACCAGCCTGGGCATCGGCGTCGCGCAGCTCAACTACGGCCTGAGCTTCCAGTTCGGCATCCCGGAGAACACGGTGGTGCAGATCGCCCTCATCGCGGTGGCTGTGCTGATGGCGACCATCTCCGTGCTCACCGGGATCGAAAAGGGCATCCGCCGGCTGTCCGAACTCAACGTCATCCTGGCGATCGCCCTGATGGTCTTTATCCTGATCACCGGCTCCACCCGGTTCCTGCTGGACGGAATCGTGACCAACATCGGCGACACGCTCTCCCGCTTCCCGTCGATGGCACTGGACACCTTCGCCTACGACCGGCCCGACGAGTGGCTAAACGGCTGGACGCTGTTCTTCTGGGCCTGGTGGATCGCCTGGGCTCCCTTCGTGGGCCTGTTCCTGGCGCGCATCTCGCGCGGACGCACGCTGCGCGAGTTCGTCGTCGGGGTGCTGGTGGTGCCGTTCGCGTTCATCCTGCTGTGGATCTCCATCTTCGGCAACAGCGCCCTCGAGATCGTGATGGGCGGCAACGCCGCGTTCGGCGAGGTGGCCATGAGCCAGCCGGAGCGGGCCTTCTACGGGCTGCTGGAGCAGTACCCCATGGCGCCGCTCAGTGCCGCGATCGCCACCTTCACCGGCCTGCTGTTCTACGTCACCAGCGCCGACTCGGGTGCCCTGGTGATGAGCAACTTCACCTCCTATCTCAAGGACGCCGATTCCGACGGCCCCAAGTGGCTGCGCGTCTTCTGGTCCGTCGCCACCGGCCTGCTGACCCTGGCCATGCTGCTGGTGGGCGGGGTGCCCACGCTGCAGAGCGCCACCGTCATCATGGGCCTGCCGTTCTCGGTGGTGCTGGTCTTCATCATGCTCGGCCTCTACAAGGCGCTGCGGCTGGAAACGGCCCTCGCGGACAGCTACCAGGCCGGCCTGCACTCCGTGCTGAACTCCCGCACTAACGTGCCGCACGGGGCGGACGGACGCCGTGGCTGGCGCCAGCGCCTGGCCCGGGCCATGAACTACCCGGGCCGTCGGCAGGCCCAGCGCTTCGTGGCCGAGGTCGCCATGCCCGCGCTCAATGACGTCCGCACCGACCTCGCCGCCCGCGGGCTGGAGGCCACGCTGAAGACCAGCACCGTCGATGCCTTCGGGATCGACACCGCGGACCTTTGCGTGGAGCTCGACGGCGAACGCACCTTCAAGTACCAGATCTATCCGGTGCAGAACGACGTCCCGTCCTATGCGCGCTCCTCCGCCGCCGGCGGCAAGTACTACCGCATCGAGGTGTTCTCGCTCGAGGGCAGCCACGGCTACGACCTCATGGGGTACAGCAAGGACGAGGTCATCGCCGACGTGCTGGACCACTACGAGGTGCACCTCGAGTTCCTGCACCAGCACCGCGCGACGCTGCCCTACAGCACCGCCGCCGAAAACGTCCCGCCCAAGGCGGACTGGGAAACCGATTACGACACCGTCGACGAACCCGTCGCCGCCGTCCCAGAACCCGTCGCCGCACTTTCGAAGGAGACACCATGACCACTACCGCCTCCACCCTGTTCATCAACGGCGCCTGGGAGCCGGCCGCCGACGGCGCCGTGCGCGAGATCCGCAATCCGGCCGACGGCCGGGTCGTCGCCACCGTGTCTGAGGCCGGCCGTGCCGACACCGAGCGGGCCATTGCCGCGGCCCGCGCCGCCTTCGACTCCGGCGTCTGGGCCGCCGTCCCGGCGCCCGAGCGGGGGGACTTCCTGCTCAAGGTGGCCGCCGGGCTGCGCGAGCGCCGCGAGGAGTTCGCCCGCGCCGAGTCGCTGGACACCGGCAAGCGGATCGTCGAAAGCCGCATGGACATGGACGACATCGCCGCCTCCTTCGAGTACTTCGGCAAGATCGCCTCGCAGCAGGCCGGCCGTGTGGTCGACGCCGGGGACCCCGCCGTCGTCAGCCGGATCGTCTACGAGCCGGTGGGCGTCTGCGGCATGATCACGCCCTGGAACTACCCGCTGCTGCAGGCCGCGTGGAAGATCGCGCCCGCGCTGGCCGCCGGCTGCACCTTCGTGCTCAAGCCAGCCGAGCTCACCCCATCCACGGCCATCCTGGCCATGGAACTGCTCAAGGACCTGGGCCTGCCCGACGGCGTCGCGAATCTGGTCACCGGCCCCGGCGCGGAGGCTGGAGCACCGCTCTCCGAGCACCCCGACGTCGACCTCGTCTCCTTCACCGGCGGCCTGGTGACCGGCAAGGTCGTCGCGGCGGCCGCCGCCGGCACCGTGAAGAAGGTGGCACTGGAACTCGGCGGCAAGAACCCGAACGTGGTGTTCGCCGACGCCGACTTCGACGCCGCCGTGGACAACGCCCTGAACGCGGCCTTCGTCCACTCCGGGCAGGTCTGCTCCGCCGGCGCGCGCCTGCTGGTCGAAGAGTCGATCGCGGAGCGCTTCGTGGACGAGCTCGTCCGCCGCGCCGAGGGCATCCGCCTGGGCGGCCCGTTCGACGAGGCCGCGGAAACCGGGCCGCTGATTTCGGCGGCACACCGGGAGAAGGTGGACGCCTACGTGAAGCGCGGTGTGGAAGAGGGCGCGCGGCTGCGCTGCGGCGGCGCCGCCCCGGAGGGCCCCGAGTACGACGACGGGTTCTACTACCTGCCCACCGTCCTGGACCGCGTGGAGCGGGGGATGTCCGTGGTTGTGGACGAAGCCTTCGGCCCGGTGGTGACCGTGGAGACCTTCCGTGACGAGGACGAGGCAGTGGCCACCGCCAACGACACGATCTACGGGTTGGCCGGAGCCGTCTGGACCCAGGACGCCGGCAAGGCCCAGCGCGTGGCCGGGCGGCTGCGCCACGGCACCATCTGGATCAACGACTTCCACCCCTACCTGCCGCAGGCCGAATGGGGCGGCTTCGGCCAGTCCGGCGTCGGCCGCGAGCTCGGCCCCACCGGCCTGGCCGAGTACCAGGAGTCCAAGCACATCTACCAGAACACCAGCCCGCAGGTGACCGGCTGGTTCGCTGACCACCGCAAGGAGAACTGATGCACATCGACAACGTCGAGAACCTCGTCGACCGGGAATTCGACTACATCGTCGTCGGCGGGGGATCCGCCGGCGCCGCCGTCGCCGCCCGCCTGAGCGAACACCCAGCGGTGTCCGTGGCGCTGGTCGAGGCCGGCCCGGACGACCGGGGCGTGCCCGAGGTCCTTCAGCTGGACCGCTGGATGGAGCTGCTCGAGTCCGGCTACGACTGGGACTACCCGATCGAGCCGCAGGAGAACGGCAACTCCTTCATGCGCCACTCGCGCGCGAAGGTCATGGGCGGTTGCTCCAGCCACAACTCCTGCATCGCCTTCTGGGCCCCGCGCGAGGACCTGGACGAGTGGGAGTCCAAGCACGGCGTCACCGGCTGGAACGCCGAGGCGGCCTGGCCGCTGTACAAGCGGCTGGAGACCAACGAGGACGCCGGCCCGGACGCCCCGCACCACGGCGACTCCGGCCCGGTGCACGTCATGAACGTCCCGCCGGCCGACCCGACCGGCGTCGCGCTGCTGGATGCCTGCGAACAGGCCGGCATCCCGCGCGCCAAGTTTAACGACGGCACCACCGTGGTCAACGGCGCCAACTTCTTCCAGATCAACCGCCGGGCCGACGGCACCCGCTCCTCCAGCTCGGTGTCCTACATCCACCCGATCATCGAGCGGGAAAACTTCACCCTGCTGACCGGGCTGCGCGCCCGCCGGCTGGTGATCGACGCGGACAAGCGCTGCACCGGCGTCGAGATCGTGGACAATGCCTTCGGCCGCACGCACACGCTGTCCGCGCGGCGCGAGGTAGTGCTGTCCACCGGCGCCATCGATTCGCCGAAGCTGCTGATGCTCTCCGGCATCGGGCCGGCCGCCCACCTCGCGGAGCACGGCATCGAGGTCCTGGTCGACTCCCCCGGCGTCGGCGAACACCTGCAGGACCACCCCGAGGGCGTGGTCCAGTTCGAGGCGAAGCAGCCGATGGTCACCGAATCCACCCAGTGGTGGGAGATCGGCATCTTCACGCCCACCGAGGAGGGCCTGGACCGCCCCGACCTGATGATGCACTACGGCTCCGTCCCGTTCGACATGAACACCCTGCGGCACGGCTACCCCACCACGGAGAACGGCTTCAGCCTCACCCCGAACGTCACGCACGCCCGCTCCCGCGGCACCGTCCGGCTGCGCAGCCGCGACTTCCGCGACAAGCCGATGGTCGACCCCCGGTACTTCACCGACCCCGAGGGCCACGACATGCGCGTGATGGTCGCCGGCATCCGCAAGGCCCGCGAGATCGCCGCGCAGCCGGCCATGGCCCCGTGGGCCGGCCGCGAGCTCTCGCCGGGCATCGAGGCGCAGACGGACGAGGAGCTGCAGGACTACATCCGCAAGACGCACAACACCGTCTACCACCCGGTCGGCACCGTCCGCATGGGCCCGGTGGACGACGTCATGTCGCCGCTGGACCCCGAGCTGCGGGTCAAGGGCGTCACCGGCCTGCGCGTGGCTGACGCATCGGTCATGCCCGAGCACGTGACGGTCAACCCCAACCTGACCGTGATGATGATCGGCGAACGCTGCGCCGACCTCATCCGCGGCAGCTTGGCCGCGGAAACAACGACGGCGGCGGCCGGCGCCGGCGCGGCGCACGCCTGATCGGCGGTTCGGCGATTCGGCGACCGCCCTCCCCCTGAGGAGGTAGTGGGCGCGGGTGTCCGCCGAGACAGTCCGGGTGGCGGGAGCAAACACTGTTTCCGCCACCCGCTGCTTTTCAGTTCACTTGAGGAACTTGGACATCCGCCGGTCCGCCAGCAGCTTCCCGCCGGTCTGGCAGCTGGGACAGTACTGCAGCGAGGAATCCGCGAAGGACACTTCCCGGACCGTGTCCCCGCACACCGGGCAGGGCTCACCGGTGCGGGCGTGCACGCGCATGGCCTTGCGCTTGGAATCCTTCAGCTCGCTGGCCGGACGGCCGGAGGCGTGGGCGATGGCCGACTCGAGAACCTGGTGCATCGCCCAAAACAGGCGCTCCACGTCTTCTGCATCCAGCTTCGAGGCGTTGGCGAACGGGGAGAGCTTCGCCGCGTGCAGGATCTCGTCGCTGTAGGCGTTCCCGATGCCCGCGATCGCCGACTGGTCCCGCAGCAGGCCCTTAAGCTGTCCCGAGTGGGAGGCGAGCATCCGCGCGAACGCCGCGTGGTCGACGTCGAGCGCGTCGGGTCCGAGGCGGGCGATGCCCGGGACCTCCATCGGGTCCTTGACCACGTAGGCGGCCAGTGATTTCTTGGTGCCGGCTTCGGTCAGGTCGAACCCGGGCTGACCGGCGCCGTCGGTCGCGACGAACCGCACGCGCAGCGCAATGGGACCCTTGCTGGGCCGCAGGGGTTCGGGCTTCAGGGCATCCGACCAGCGGAGCCAGCCGGCCTTGGCCAGGTGCATCACCACGTGCGTCTGCCCGGCGGTGATGACGATGAACTTGCCGCGGCGCGAGACCGCGGACACCGGCTCGGCTCCCATCGTCTCCGGCGGGACGTCCGCCGTTTTCAGCACGGAGAAGGACAGCACTTCGACCTTGGCCACCCGGGCCGGCGGGGCGTCGGGCGGGATGAGCTTCAGCCGCAGGAAGTCGACGAGTCCCTGCACTTCCGGCATCTCGGGCATGCCCTAACGATAACGGAAGCTTGCTCCTATGACCGGGCGGGTTGCACCGGGCCGCGACGGCGTCCGGGTCGGGGCGCCCGGCTTCCTGCGCGAGCCGCGCCCAGACGGTCGGTTACCATCTGTGTAACGCTCGCTGTGGTCTAACGGGCGTTATGTGCTGGGAGGTGCCGGACCATGGGCAGAACCACGGTGGGTCGTCGAGCCGGCTCCGGCCTTGGCGTGGCGCTGGCCGGAATGCTGTTGATCGCGGCCACGTATGGCATGGCCCGGTTCGGGGTCGGCCTCTTCGCCCCGCTCTTGGCCGCACAGCGGCCGGAACTTACCGAG
Source organism: Arthrobacter sp. B0316-1-20 (assembly GCF_059091865.1). Classification (NCBI taxonomy): domain Bacteria; kingdom Bacillati; phylum Actinomycetota; class Actinomycetes; order Micrococcales; family Micrococcaceae; genus Arthrobacter; species Arthrobacter sp. B0316-1-20. Next base: position 232,765 of record NZ_JBNHHC010000009.1, read on the forward strand.
GTGCTGGGATGGGCTGCGGCTGCACAGTTCACCTCCTATTCGATAGCCGCCGTGGCGGCCGCCCGCTTCGTCGACCGCGCTCCTCGGGCCGGACTTCTTCTCGCCGGAGGCACTGCCGCCGTCGGCTGCTTGGGGGTGGCTGTTGCCTCAGCGCCGGGCATGTTCGTGGCGGCTGTATTCGTCGGCGGCATGGGCGGGGGCTTCGCCTCGCCCGCATTGGTGCCGGTTATCGACGCGCTCGTTGCACGCCGCACCAGTGCGACAGCACAGTCCCTGGTGAACTCGGGAACGGCGGTCGGCGTGGTGGGAGCCGGCATGGTCGCCTCAATGGCCGCTTCGATTGCCGGGGCATGGGTGCTCATGGCGCTGGTCTGCGCGGCGGCGGCGGTCGCGGCGTGGTATCCCGTCCGGGCTCGTGCTAATCCGGGTACCTCTGGCCTCCCAGCCGCTGCAGCGGCTTTGAGCCCCGAACGTCGCCATGGACCGGGGCACGTTCTCCTCGTCCCGGCCGGGGCCGCGGTCATTGCAGGAGCCGGCTCGGCCTTGATCTGGACGTTTGGACCGTTGCTGGTTACGGAAGCCGGTTCCGTTGCTGCCGCTCAGGCCGGATGGCTGTGGATCGCCTTGGGCCTGGGTGGGGTCCTCGGCGTACTCACGGGAGCCTTGGCCAGGCGCATGGGCCTGCGGGCCGCATGGTGCTTTTCTGCCAGCGTCCTGGCCGTCGCCAGCTTAGGAGTCTCAATATCGGTAGCCTCCGGCAGCACTTGGGTCGCTTATGCCGGCATGGCCGTTTTCGGTGCCGGCTACATGAGCCTGTCCGGCGTGCTCATTCTCTGGGCGCGCAGCGTTTGGCCTCAGAGTGCCGGAGCAGGGACTTCGTGGCTCTTCATCGCATTGGCCATCGGACAGGCGCTGGGGTCCGCCGGCTTTGGAGTGGCTTACGGGGCCTTGCCGCCCGTTGTGCTGGCCGCCTTGGCCGCGGGCCTCCTCGTCCTCGGCGGCATCACGGGACTTGTCCGGATGCGCCAGCCGCAAGTCCTGTGACCCGGAGCGCGGCTGGCCAACCACTGTTGTCAGTCGGCGAGCTCAACAACCTCGAACTCGAGCAGCTCCGACCCACTGGCCACGGGGGTCTTCGAGCCGTGATCCCGCGGCGCACGGTTGTCGCGCCAGTTCTCGAAGTCCTCACGGGTGGCCCACTGGGTGTACACGAAGTAGCGCTCTTCGCCCGCGACCGGACGCAGCAGCTGGAAGCCCTCGAACCCCGGAGCGGAGTCGACGGCGTGCTTGCGTGCGGCGAAGCGCGCCTCCAGTTCGGTGCCCGAGCCCTCGGGGACCTTGAGCGCGTTAATGACGACGATGGACATTATGCTGCTCCTTTCGGGTCCGAACCGCCCGGACCATCCTGGGTCCACGCTATCGCGTCCGGGACGTCGCGTTGCCGCTCGCCTGCACATGACCGCTGCCGACGGCGGGAGCAGGCTTTCCGGGAAACCCGGCGACTGTTGGATTTAGTGATTCGCTGCACATAGGCTGCGTCCAAGGGCACGACGTCGGGCCGGCGCGGCCGGTCACGGTACCGACCGCCGGGTGCGCGAAGTTGGAGGAGCAGGAGTGACGGTCAAGAGGAAGACGGTTCTCGAGGCGACGCTGGAGCTGTTCCGCGCGCACGGGATGACCACGATTTTCGGCAATCCCGGGTCGAACGAGCTTCCGTTCCTCGCCGGCCTTGGCGGGGGTTTCGACTTCGTTCTCGGATTGCACGAGCAGGTGGTCGTGGGCATGGCCGAGGGCTACGCCCGTGCCACGGGCCGGCCCGCGCTGGTGAACCTGCATGCCGCCTCCGGGTCGGGCAACGCCATGGGCGCCCTGACCAACGCCCACTACGGGCACATCCCGATGGTCATCCTCGCCGGCCAGCAGGTCCGGCGTACCGTCGGCCAGGAAGTGATGCTCGCCAGCGCCGACGCCGCTGCCCTGCCGGCCCCGCTCGTCAAGTACTCGCACGAACCGCTGGCCGCCGCCGATGTGCCGCGCACCCTGTCCCAGGCCGTGTTCGAAACCTGCACCCAGCCGCGCGGGCCGGTCTACGTCTCGGTCCCCCTCGATGACTGGGCCGAGGCCGCCCTCGACGACGACGTCCTGCTCACCGAGCGCTCGGTCGCCACGGCCGGCGGCCTCACCGAGGACCTGGCCCGGGAACTGGTCGCGGCGATCGACGGCGCGAAAAGGCTTGCGCTTGTCGTCGGCCCGCAGGTGGACGCCGCCGCGGTCGAGGACCCGGCCGTGTTCGACGCCGTCGTGTCGCTGGCGGAGAAAACCGGCGCCTCCGTCTTCGTCGCGCCCTCGCCCTCGCGCGGTCCGTTCCCGACCACCCACCCGAACTTCGAGGGCGTGATCGTCCCGGGCATCCAGTCGGTGCGCGACCGCTTGGCCGGCCACGACGTCGTGCTGGTCCTCGGCGCCGCCGTTTTCCGCTACCACCGCTGGGAGCCGAGCAACTACCTCGAGCCCGGCACCCGCGTCATCCAGCTGACCCAGGACCCGCGCGAGGCGACCCGGGCGCCGTTCGGCCGGTCCGTCGTCGCCGATGTGGCAGGCGCGGCCAAGGCGCTGGCCGCCGGGGTGAGGGACCGGGGCCATCGGCGCGGTGAGCCGGGCACCCGGGAGCTGCCGGCGGCCAAGACCTCGCCGGACGGCATGACCGGCACCGAAATCCTCGAAGTCCTTAACACCCACGTCAACGCCACCGTCGCCTACGTCAACGAGACCACCACCCTGGACCTGGACTACCTGGAACGCATCGCCCTCGACCGCCCGGGCATGTACCACTTCCCCGCCTCCGGCGGGCTGGGCTTCGGCCTGCCAGCAGCCGTGGGCATGTCCCTGGGCGCCCCGGAGAAGACCATCGTCGCGACGGTGGGCGATGGCTCCGCCAACTACGGCATCACCGCGCTCTACACCGCGGCCCGGCGGCAGACGCGCACCGTGTTCGTCATCGTGAACAACTCCAGCTACGGCGCCCTCGCCGGCTTTGCCCAGCGCATGGGCGTGCCCGACGTCCCCGGCCTGAAACTCGGCGGCATCGACTTCGTCTCCATCGCCGAGGGCTACGGCGTCGCCGCCGAACGCACCACCACCCGCGAAGAATTCGAAGCCGCCTACCAAAAAGCACTCGCGGCCAGCGGCCCCGTCCTCATCGACGCACAGGTGGTTACCGGCTAAATCGCCGTCGGCGGGCCTGCCAAGCGCCTACTTGAGCTCGATCTCGACGAACACAAAGTCGTCGTCGGACTCGTTGACAACGTTGTGTTCGCTGCCAGCCGTGCGCGTGTAGGAAACGCCGGCGGTCAGCTGGCTGGCCGACGCCCCCTCGCTGGTCTCCAAGGTCAGGGTACCGGTGCTCATGGGGACCACAACATAGTCCACGGGATGGACGTGCCAACCGGTTTCCGCGCCGGGAGGAAACCGCCACTCCGTGACCGTCACCCGGTCGTTGTCGATCTGCACGGTGGCCACCGCCGGCGGGCGCCCACCGGTCTGTTGGTCCGCGAAACCAGTCTGCACGTCGCGTTGCATGTTTCTCCTTCGGTCAAAAATGGCTGTTCGTGGCCACCCTATCCGGCGCCGCGGCCATCCTGTAGCAGCCCTCCGCGCCGGCGCCTCTCCCCTGGCCAAAACAGGGTAGGCCGGCCCCTACCGAAGGGGGTTTTGAGCTTCTACCATTTTCTCTACTGCTCCACTGCGGGGAAGGAGGGGTGTGGAAACCCTCGTCAGGAAATGCTCCCCAACGCCCCGCCTGGAGGCTGCGCGTGGATGCATCCGTCACGTGGATTTCCCGCACAACGCATCATGTGGCCCTTTCGACGAAACAGGTTTCAACAGGTCGACTTCGACGAATTGATGGCGTCTGCCCGTCGTCCGAAGAAAAAGCTCCGGCGTCGGCGCCTCGACTTGTGGGTGGTGAGCGTTGCCGTCGCGGCCTTGGGGGCCGGGGCGATCGTCGCACCCGCGGCGGTGGGCGTGTCCGCCGTCGGCAATTCGGTCCTGGACATGTGGCAAGAGCTGCCGACCGACCTGCCGCTGGATCGCCCGTTGGCCCAGCACACGGTTTTGCTGGACAAGGACGGCAAGGAATTCGCTCGGTTCGCCAGCGAGAACCGTGTGGATGTTGAGCTGGACGAGGTGTCGGAGGCCTTCAAGAAAACACTGATCAGCACGGAGGACGCCCGCTTCTACGAACACGGCGGCGTAGACCCGCTGGGCATCGCCCGGGCACTGATGCATAACGCCACCAACAGCGAGGTCCAGGGCGCTTCCACCCTGACCCAGCAGTTGGTCCAAAACCTGCTGGTCAACCACGCGCGGAACGAAGAGGAAGACAAGGTCGCTGTGGGCAACACCTACAACGCCAAGCTCCGGGAAATGAAGTATGCCGTCGCCTTGGAAAAGCAGTTGCCCAAGGACGAGATCCTCACGCGCTACCTGAACGCCGTCTATTTCGGGAACCGTGCCTACGGCGTGGAGGCCGCGGCCCGCTACTACTTCAGCACGCCGGCGGCCAAACTCGACTATGCACAGTCGGCCCTGTTGGTGGGGCTGCTCAAGGCGCCCACGGCTTTCGACCCGTTCGCCAACCCCGAAGCCGCCACGGAGCGGCGCAACACCGTGCTGGATGTGCTGGAAAAGCAGGGAGTACTGCCGGCCGACGAAGCGCAGGCCGCCCGCGAGGCCCCGCTGGGCGTGAAGCGCGGCGAGGTGCCATCGGGGTGCGGCGGGTCCAAGTATCCGTTCTACTGCGAGGCGGCCCGCGAAGAACTCCTGTCCAACCCGGCCTTCGGCAAGACCCCCGAAATCCGAGAGCAGCGCTTCAACGTGGGCGGCCTGACCTTGACCACCGCCTTGGACCGGAAGGCTGCCGACGCATCGCAAAAAGCCGTGGAGAGGGCGCTGGGCAACAACAACCGCGCGGCACTAGGGACCGCCGTCGTCCGACCGGGAACCGGCCACGTGGCCGCCATCGCGCAGAACCGCGCCTGGGGCAAGGGCAAAGGCAAGACCCAGGTTGTCTACGTCCGGCACGCCTTCCAGGTCGGGTCGGCCATGAAGCCGATCGTGCTCGCGACGGCGCTCACGCAGGGCATCCCCACCTCCCAAAAGTTCCGGGCGGATGGCCCCTACCGCTCACCGAAACTGGACAACCCGAAGGGCGGGTACATCAACTACGACAACGTCGACTACGGAGTCATCAACGCGTACCAGGCCATTCGGGCCTCGGTGAACATCTACTTCATCAAGCTGGTCGAGCGCGTCGGCGTCATCAACGCGGCAAAGATGGCCAACAAGCTGGGCATCACCTCCATTAACCCCGACAAGCTCAGCGGCAGGGAAGGTTCGCTGGCCCTCGGCGCCTACGAAGTCACGCCGCTGCAAATGGCCAGCGCCTACGCCGCCTTCATGAGCAACGGGACGGTCTGCAAACCGGTCACCATCATCAAGGCAGTCAAGACCGACACGAAGAAGGAGTTGCCGGTTCCGGACCCGGATTGCCACCGCGCCATCAAACCCGCTGTCGCGGACACCGTTGCCGACGTGCTCAAGGAACCCTTCAACCCGAGAGGAACCCTGGGGCCGCGCATCGAACTCAAGGGAAACCGGGAGGCCGGAGCCAAGACCGGAACAACGAACGACTTCGCCGCCAACTGGATTGTGGGCGGCACCCCGCAGCTCACGGCCGCCGTCTGGCTCGGCGACCCGCGCGGCGGTGCCGAGTACCCGCTCAAACGCGTCAAGGCCTACGGCAAGACCTACACAGACCTGACCGGCTCCGAAGTCGCCGCCCCGGTCTGGAAGGAAACCATGGACGGCGCACTCAAGGGCGCGAAGAAGGTGAAGCTGCCCGAATCCCACCGCTCGATGACCCGGTAACGAGCGGCGGAACACCGAGGCAGGGTGCCAGGCGTGCCGTTATTTCGGCCGGGCGGCGAGGGCTTCGGCGAGCGCCGCGGCAGAAGCCTTGCTGCTGTTGATGCGCCAGTCGGTTTCCTTGTTGTAATGGAACCAGACCAGCGCGGTGATGTCGGGCTGCTGGGACAGGTAGTAGACAAGGTCCTTATTCCAGGCCGCCTTGGAGCCGCCATCTTCGGCGGAGGATGTTTCGGCGATGAGGATGGGCTTCCCCGGGGCCAGCGACCGGAGTTGTCCGAGCCCATCGGCGAAAAGCGCCCACGGCGGGGTCCAGGTGCTCCAAGCGGTAGAGGTTCCCCAGTTGTAGCCGTCGAGGGCAACCGCATCCACGTATCCCGCCCCCGGGTAGAGACCATCCAAGACGGTAGATCCGGCGTAGGGGACGTTCGGGTTCCAGACCCAGGTAATGTTTTGGGCGCCGGTGGAAGAGACGACATCGTGGACGTGCCGCCAAGCGGCGGCGTACTCCCCGGCGGTGTTGCCGTTGATGCCCTCGGACCAGGGGTACCAGTTGCCGTTCATCTCGTGGCCGAAGCGCAGCATCACGGGGTGGCCCCACTTAGCCAGCGCGGTACCCCACTCGCGGAGGTAGGGGTCGAAGTCTCCGGCGGTGATCCGGTCGAGCGAGTAGGCGGGCTGTTGAGTGCCTCCGCCCCAGGTCCACGGCTCCCAGGTCAGCAGGGTGAGAGCCCCGCGGGCGCGGACCGCTTCCAATTCGGTGATGGGCGGGGCTTGGTTGAAGTCCTTGTAGGAGAGGATGATCGACGGTGCTTCGCCAACCAGGGCAGCCGCTGCGTCCAGTTCGGCCGAAGCCAGCGGTCCGCCCGGCGTTCCCAGGCCGAAGCGAAGCGGCGCCTTGCTGATCGCTGGCGCGGTGGGGGCGGGAGACTGCTGTGGCGGTGCCGGTTCCTCCTGCGTCACCGAGGGGCTGCTGTACGTGAGCGTGAAGGGAGCCGAGGCGCGGGCGACGCCGGCCTTGGCCTCGATGGAGAGGGTTGCCTGCTCGGTTGCAGGGATAACCAGCGTGGTACGGAAGTATCCCGAGGCACTTGAGAGGAAGGGGACAGGCTCTGTTCCTCCCGTGATTGTTCCGGAGGACTTCTTGGGAAAGCCTGTCCCGGTCACCGTGATGGAGGTGCCTGCCGGTCCGGATGAGGGACTGAGAGTTATCGCGGCCGTGGCTGCCTGCGCCGGGGCAATTCCGCCGGACATCAGCGCGAGTGCGACCAGGACCGGAACCATTAAAACGTTTAACACCAGACGCATGGGAGGACTTTCCAGTGAAAGAAGGCGAGAAGGGAAGAGCAGCGGCATTACTATCTACGGCACGTGCGGCGTAACGCTATCGGAACCAATCGAGCACATCAAATGCACCTCGCGGTACATAAGACCACACCATTCCCGTCCCGGAATCCCGAGCCCAGGGTCGTCTTATTCCCGCCGGAGCGCGACGACGGTGATGTCGTCCTCGTGCCCCCTACTCCCGGCGTAGGCAACGGCCCGGTCAACAAGCTCCTCCGGCGGCAAGGCGACGATCCCGGCCGCCAGCGCCTGCTCGAGCGTTTCTTCCAACGTCGCAAAGAAATCGAGGAACCCGTCTGACACCACCACCAGGGTCTCCCCAGACTCTAAGGCCGTGCTGTGGACGTCCCACTGCTGGTCGGGGAGCACTCCCATGGGAGGCCCGGAACGGTGCAGCCGACGGTATCCTCCGGCGCTGAACACGAACGCCAGCCCGTGTCCGGCATCCACATAATCAATCCCCCCGGTGGACGGATCAAGGCGCGCCGAAAAGACGGTGCCGAAAGATCCTGAGTCGAAAAGCAGCTGTTCAGACGCGACCGCCGCCCGGTGAAATGCCTGCCCTTGGTCGCTGAACCGGGCCGCACCCGCCAAAGTGGCCCGAAGCGATGCCGCAATCAGCGCGGCCGGAATTCCCTTGCCCATCACATCCACCACGTGCAGCTGGAGCTTTCCGTCCGGCAACGCGTGCCAGTAGAAGAAGTCGCCGCTCAGCGTCCGGGACGCCACGCACCGGCCAGCGAGCTGGTATCCCGGAAGATCCGGAGCGGTGTGCGGCAAGAGTACGCGCTGCACCTCGGCCGCGTGGTCCAGCTCCCGCTGCAGCTCCAACTCCTGCTCCACCCACCGCCCCATCTCGGCCAGCAGCTGGGCTTCATTGTCGCTGAGGAGCCGCGGCTTCGTATCCAGGAGGCACAGCGAACCGACAGGTTCGCCGCCCGAGGCCCTCAGCGGCTGTCCGGCATAAAAGCGAATATTAGGCTCCGAGGCTACAAACGGATAGTTGCTAAACCGTTCATCTGACGACGCGTCGGGCACGACCAAAACATCGTCGCTCCGGACCGTGTGCCAGCAGATTGCTTCGTCCAGCGGCGTGTTTTCCAGGCCGGGCAGACCTGCTTCCGCCTTGGTCCATTGCCGGTCGGTGTCGATGAAGTTCATGGCTACCATTGGCACATCAAAGACTGCCCGTGCTGCCCGGACTATCCGATCGAAACGCTCTTCGCGAGGGGTATCGAGAATCTCCAGGGCGTGAAGAGCCCCGGCGCGGGCGGCATCGGCCGCCAGGAATGAACCTTCCAGCATGGCCACATCCTAGCTTTAGGGGCTGGCGCCTGTAGGTCCGGCCTTTGGCGTGTCCTCGCCTGCCCAGCCAGCCTCCTAAGTGCAGTTCGCCCCGCGTGTTCGTAGTGCTCCGCAAGATGGACGACGGCGCGGCCTGCCTCCCTCCTAAAGGCAGGTTTCAATCGCTTCAGATACGTCTCGTCCCACTAAAGACGCAGGTTTTGGAAAGCTGCGGCAACGTTTCGGCAGGTTAGCCGCAAGGAGGGCGTTTGCGGCGGTCGGACTCGTTAGTTTCGAAGGGTGGCGGGCACTGGGCCCGGCCACCTCATCCGAACACGGAGTACACATGACTGCAATCCGCAAGATCGCCGCCGGCTTCCTCGCAGCCGCCCTCCTGGCCGGTGGAAGCGCCACCGCCGCGTCCGCCGCTAGCCTTGAGCCCGTCACCGAACCGGTTATCACCGCACCCGTCAGCGCCGAGCCGGTCGTGACCGAGGCCGACGTCAAAGCCGCCAAGGCCGCCTTCAAGGCAGCGCAGAATAATGCCCGCACCACCGAACAGCAGGCCCGCGCCACCGCAGCCGCCGAGCTGAAGGCCGTGTCCAAGAAGGCGAAGCTTGCCAAGGGCAAGGCAGTGAAAGCCGCGCAGCTGCAGGTCAAGAACCTTCGCGCAGCCGAGACCGCTGCCCTGAAGGACCTCCGCGTCAAGAACCGCGTGCTCGTCAACGAAGCCCGCACTGCCTACCAGGCCGTTGCCGACGCCTACGAGGCGCAGCTCGCCGCCGCACAGCCGGTTGTTGAAGACCCGATCATCGAAGAGCCCGTCGTCGAAGAGCCCGCCGCCTAACCTGCGGACAGCCATGAGGGGTGCCGTCCCACCGGGGCGGCACCCCTCATGTTTGAGCTTGCTGCAACGGCGGGAGCCGGGCATCTGCCCGTCCCCGCCGTCGCTACACGTCCCCGGGCGGCGAATGGCGGGTCAGTGTCCCTTGAACGCTTCCGCCAACCACCATGCCCCGCCGTCGGATGCGATGCGGGCATCGATGACGAGCGGCCGGTCGCGCGGACCTTCGAGCCAATTCGTTACAGCCGCAAGGTCGGCTTCACTGCTGACGGTCAACGCTTCCGCACCGTAGCCGCGGGCAATAGACGCAAGGTCGACCAGCGGGAAGCGCACCACCTCAAGGTCCTGCTCGTCGGCGTCGAAATGATGGACTTCAGCACCGTAGGCTGAGTCGTTGTAGACAATGACCACCAAGGGAATTCGTAGGCGGACCGCAGTTTCCAATTCGGAAATCCCCATCAGGAAGCCGCCGTCGCCCACACCCAGGACGGGCAACCGGTCGGGCCGGGCGATGGCAGCGCCGATGGCCGTGGCCAGCCCCAGACCGATGGATTGGAACGCCTGGGTGAAGCAGAAGCCGTTTTCATCCGGCACTGAGAGGTAGCTGCTGGGGTACCCCATGAAGTTGCCGGAATCGATCGAGACAATTCGTTCCGCGGGCAGTATTTTGTCCATTTCCCGGCTGAGGATGCGTGGATCGATTCTGTCTTCGGTTGACAGGTCCTGGATGGCCACCGTGTTCCAGCGCGCCTCGGCGGCGATCCGGGCGGCCATCTCCGGTGTGCGCATCCCGACTGCGCGGTAGTTGGCGGCCTGCAGGTGATCCAGCACGGCGCTGGCCGTCTCGGCGCAGTCCCCCACAACCCCTGCGTCAATCGGGCGATTGGCACCGAGCGCCGAGTTTTCGAGATCTACCTGCACCACCTTGGTGCCCGCACCGATCAGCGAACCTTGCCTCATCGTCCACATGTTCAGGGCACACCCCCAAGCGACGATCAGGTCGGCCCCGGCAATGGTCTCGGCTGTGAAGGGGGAGGAAAAGCCGCCTGAGATGCCCAGACTGAACGGCTCGTCGTTGAACAGCCCGTGGGCGACGGCGGACGTCGCCACCAAGGCCCCGGCGGCCTCGGCCAGCGCCGCGATCTGCGGCCCAGCACCGCGACCGCCCCGCCCAGCGACGAAGACCGGCCGACGTGCGGCGCGAATCAACTCAGCCAACCGCCGCACCGCGTCGGCACTGGGTCGAATAGGCTGCTGCCCCGCAGCCTGGCGGATTTCGTGTACCCCGCCGGACTCCGCGGCCGCCGCTTGGATATCGGTAGGCACGGACAGCACAACTGTCCGGCGTTCGTTGATGGCGGTGCGGTAGGCACGGACGGTGTCGGCGACGGCGCTGTGTGCCGAGTGAACCCGTTCGGCCACCGCGCCGACGCTGCGGGCCAGGCCGTCCTGGTCGATCTTGAAGTTGGAGCGCACGGCGGACGCGGCGGTGTCAGCCGTCAACACGATCATCGGGGTCCGGCTCTTGGCGGCTTCCCCTACCCCGGTGATGGTGTTGGTCAATCCGCAACCTTGATGCGTGGACACCACTCCGACCCTGCCGGACATGCGGCCGTAAGCATCGGCCATGCTTGCTGCCCCGCCTTCGTGGCGTGCCGCGGTGAACGGCACTCCACTGCGGCGCAGCGCGTTTGTCATCGCGAAGTTTCCGCTGCCAACCACGCCAAAAACGTGGCCGACCCCCAATTGGGCCAGGGTCTCGCCGACGAGTTCAGCAACAGTGGCGGGTTGGGAGCGCTGATCTTCCCGCACTATGCCTGCGGGGCCTTCGATTCGGCCAGCGGTCATGGTCATGGCTTTCTCCTACTCATCGGCGATACTAGCCTGCGCGTACTGCGGATTCGTCACCCAAGACGGGCTCGTCGGCGGCATTCCGCCGCTTCGGTATGCATGCCACAGCCGCCGCGGCCACTACTGCGATGGCGGCAAAGATGATGAAGTTCCACTCGAAAGGCAGCGCCGCGCTGCCAATCCAGCCACCGATCAAGGGGCCGGAGATGGCGCCGAGGCGCGCAAAGCTCAGCGCCCAGCCCGTAGCCGTGGCCCGGACGTTGGCCGGGTAGTAGTCGGCGATGTAACCGGTAAGCACCAGCGACGTCGAGATGGAACCTATCCCGGCGAACGCCACGAACAGCAGATTGACCACCATGTTGCCGGGGAACATCAGCAGCAAGATGCCGCCGCCGCCCAGCAGATAGAAAGTGACCAGAATGATCTTCTGTCCGAACTTGTCTGCCGCCCGGCCCAAGACCAGTCCACCGGCGGCAGAGGCCAGGCTGAAGACCAGCAGGAAGGACAGGGACGAACCCAGATCGTAGCCGGCCGACTTCATGATGGACGGCAGCCACGTGTTGAGCCCGTAAACCAAGACCATTCCGCAGAAGAGCGAGATCCAGAAGAACACGGTTGACCGCAGGTACCGGGAAGAGAACATCGTGGTGATGGTCCGCCACCATGGATCCCCGGCTCCCGAGCCGGCGGGCTTGGCCGGAGCAGCGGGAACGTACGGGTCTATGCCCAGGCGGTCCGCCAACCGGCTCGCGTCTTGGCGCCTCCCCTTGGCCTCCAGATAATCCAGCGACTCCGGCAGCAGCTTGGCAATGATTGGCACCAGGATCACCGGCAATGTGCCGATCGCAATGACCCACCGCCAACCAGCAACCGGCAGCAGGAACAGCGCTACCAGTGCCGCGGCCACAATGCCCAGGGAATAGCCGGAGTACATGAGACCGTAGTTGTAAGACCGCTTCTTCGGGGCCGAGTACTCGATGGTCAACGCGGCAGCTACCGGAATGACGCCGCCCATCCCGAGTCCGCCGATCAGCCTGAACAACCCGAACAGCTCGGGCGTAGGCGCCATGGCGGCCCCGGCCTGCGTCACGGTGAAAAGGAGCATGGAGAGCAGCAGCATCTTTTTGCGCCCGTACAGGTCGCTAAGTGTGCCGATGAAGAGGGCACCGAAGAGCATGCCGACCAGCGCGTAGGCACCGAGCCCTCCGAGTTCCAAGGGAGACAGGTCCCAGGCTCGATACTCGGCAAGGGCCGGAAGGACGGCGCCCAAGACGCCGACGTCGTAACCTTCCGCCAAGATGGCCAGCCAGCAACAGAACAGCACCAGTCGGGTGGTCCGGGCGGGAACTTTCCAGTCGTTTACGGCAGCACTTGCCATAAGAGCCTCGTTTCGTTGAGGGCGAGTAGATTTCTGTTGCTTCCCCGCCGGCAGGACACCGCAGTCCACGTTGCCCTGCCAGCGGGACGTCATCCGAATTTGTTACTGGGCAAGCGCCGGTTCCGGACGCACCGGCTTCCACCGCAAGTGCGCATTAGCGGTCGGGTCGTCGGTTTCCTGCAGCAGGGACAGGCGCGGGCGGACGGCGTCGGTCCGGGCGCTCGGCGGCTTGCGCCGTCCGGCGCGGAACTGCGGGACCCAGGCCACGCCGTCGCCCCGGTAGTCCTGCTCGGCAGCTGCGTGCAGCGTCCAGTGCGGGTCGTAGAGGTGGGTGCGTCCCAGGGCGATCAGGTCGGCCCTGCCGGCCAGCAGGATCGAATTGGCATCGTCGTAGGAGGAGATCGCCCCTACCGCGATGACCGCGATCCCTGCCGGAACGGCCACCTCCTGCCGGATCCGGTCCGCGTACGGGGTCTGGTAGCTGCGGCCGAACCGCGGCTTCTCGCCCTTGGCAATCTGGCCGGTGGAGACGTCGATCCCGTCCGCGCCGTGGGCCGCGAAGGCCTTGGCGATCTGAACCGCGTCGTCCAAGGTATTGCCGCCCTCGATCCAGTCGGTCGCCGAAATGCGCACGGTCAGCGGCTTCTCGGCCGGCCAGGCAGCCCGGACGGCGTCGAAGACTTCGAGCGGGAAGCGCAGGCGTTTCTCTACGCTTCCGCCGTACTCATCGGTCCGCTGGTTGGCCACCGGGGACAGGAAGGAGGAGAGCAGGTAGCCGTGCGCCGCGTGCACCTCCAACAGGTCGAACCCGGCCGCATCCGCCCGCCGCGCGGATGCGACGAAGTCCGCGACCACCTTGTCCATGTGGGCCCGGTCCATCTCCCGAGGGACCTGGTTGTCCGGCCCGTAGGGCAGCGGCGACGGGCCAATGACTTCCCAGTTGCCGGTCTCCAGCGGCTGGTCGATGCCTTCCCACATCAGCTTGGTGGACGCCTTGCGGCCGGCGTGGCCGATCTGGGCGCCGATCTTGGCCGCGGAGTGGCCGTGAACAAACTCGACGATGCCTCCCCAGGCCTCGCCCTGTTCGTCCGTATACAGCCCGGTGTCGCCCGGGGTGATGCGGCCTTCCTCCGAGACGCAGACCATCTCGGTCATGACCAGTCCGGCGCCGCCCATGGCCTTGCTGCCCAGGTGCACCTTGTGGAAGTCGGTGGGCATCCCGTCGACGGCGGAGTACATGTCCATGGGCGAGACCACGATGCGGTTCTTCAGCTCCAGCCCGCCGATACGGTACGGCTGGAACATGGCCGGCGCGACGGAATCCAGGCCCTGCGAGGCGGCGAAGTGCTCTTCCACCTGCTGGGCGAACTCGGGATCGCGCAGCCGCAGGTTGTCCTGCGTGATGCGCCGACTGCGGGTGAGCAGGTTGAAACTGAACTGGACCGGGTCCTGGCCGGTGTACTGCCCCACGCGCTCGAACCACTCCAGCGATGCCTGCGCGGCGCGCTGGGTGGACTCGACCACCGGACGCCGCTCGGTTTCGTAGGCCTCGAGCGCCGCCTCCAGGTCGGGGTGTTCGTGCAGGCAGGCGGCCAGCGCCAGCGCGTCCTCCATGGCGAGCTTGGTGCCGGAGCCGATGGAGAAGTGCGCGGTGTGTGCCGCGTCGCCCAGCAGCACCACGTTGCCGTGCCGCCAGCTGGTGTTGCGGACGGTGGTGAAGTTCAGCCACTTGGAGTTGTTAGCCAGCACCTTGTGGCCCTGGAGTTCGTCGGCAAAGATGCTGCGGATCTTCGCGATCGCTTTCTCGTCCGAGACGCCCGGCGGGAATACCTCGCTCTCGGTCTCGTCGAAACCGGCGGCCCGCCACGTGTCCTCCGGCATCTCAACGATGAACGTGGATCCCTCGTCGGAGTAGGGGTAGCCGTGGATCTGCATGACCCCGTGCTCCGTCTCCTTGATGAAGAACTTGAAGGCCTCGAACACCAGGTCCGTGCCCAGCCACATGAACTTGTTCGGCCGCGGGTCAAGCTCGGGCCCGAAGGACGCGGCGTACTTGGAGCGGATCTGCGAGTTCACCCCGTCGGCCGCCAGCACCAGGTCGTAGCCGGCCTCGAGTTCCTCCACCGGCGGGGCCAGCGTGGAGAAGCGCACGTCCACGCCGAGCTCCGCGCAGCGGCGCTGCAGCAGTTCCAGCAGCTCCTTGCGGCTCATTGCTGCGAAGCCCTGGCCGCCAACCGTGACCGTCTCGCCCTGATAGTGGATGTCGATGTCGGCCCAGCGGGCAAAGCGGCGGCTCATGTACTCGGCCACTACCGGGTCCGCGTTGCCGATGCCGCCCAGCGTCTCGTCCGAGAACACGACGCCGAAGCCGAAGGTGTCGCTGGCCGCGTTGCGCTCCCAGACGGTCACCTCGTGCGCCGGGTCCAGTTGCTTCATCAGGGCCGCGAAGTAGAGGCCGCCGGGGCCGCCTCCAACGATTGCGATTTTCATCTCTGTTGTCCTTAAGGTCTGTCTACGCCGTGCTGCCGGCCAGGTCGGTTTCCTGCTTGCCGACCTGCTCACGCAGTTTGAAGTGCTGGAGTTTTCCGCTCGGATTGCGCGGCAGTTCGGTCACGAACCGCACATCCCGCGGGTATTTGTAGGGCGCTATGGTCTTCTTGACGAAGTCCTGGATGTCCTTGCGCTTGGCATCGTCGCCGACGACGCCGTCGCGCAGCACGATGAAAGCGCAGACCACGCTGCCGCGCTCCTCGTCGGGACGGCCGACGACGGCGTTCTCCACCACGTCCGGATGCTGGTCGATCGCCGCCTCCACCTCGGGGGCGCCGATGTTGTAGCCGGAAGAGACGATCATGTTGTCCGACCGTGCCTGGTAGACGAAGTAGCCTTCCTCGTCGCGCAGGAACGTGTCGCCGGTAATGTTCCAGCCGTTCTGCACGTAGTTCGCCTGCCGCGGGTCGTCCAGGTAACGGCAGCCCGTCGGACCAATCACCGCGAGCCGGCCCGGCTGGTTCACCGGCGACTCGTTACCGTCCTCGTCCAGCACCGTGGCACGGTAGCCGGGGACGGCCACGCCGGTGGCCCCGGGCCTGATGTCGTCCCCGGCGGCGGAGATGAACACGTGCAGCATTTCGGTGGCGCCGATCCCGTTGACCAGGGCGAGCCCGGTGGCCTCGTGCACGGCCTCCCAGGTTTCCTTCGGCAGGTGCTCGCCGGCGGAGACCGCAACACGCAGTCCGCGCAGCAGGTCCGCCCGGCCTTCCTTCAAGATGGCGCGGTAGGCGGTGGGGGCGGTGAACAGCACCGTGGCCCCGGCTGCGGCGGACTGCTCGGCCAGTTGCACGGGGGTGGACCGTTCCGTCAGGAGTGCCGAGGCGCCGAACCGCAGCGGGAAGACCACCAGCCCGCCCAGCCCGAATGTGAAGGCCAGCGGCGGCGAGCCGGCGAACACGTCGTCGGCGGTCGGGCGCAGGATGTGCCGCGCAAACGTGTCGGCGTTCGCGAGGATGTCCCGGTGGAAGTGCATGGTGATTTTGGGCGTGCCGGTGGTGCCCGAGGTCGGCCCGAGCAGGGCCACATCGTCCGCGGCGGTCGCCACGTCGTCGAACTCTCCGCTCTTGGCGGCGCAGCGGACGGTGAGGTCGTCGGTGTCGTCCGATCCATAGGCGACGACGGCGGTGCCCTCCCCCACCGCCTCGGCCATGCCCTCGAGGAAGCGGAAGTCGCTGATCGCCACGGCCGGTTGGGTCAGGCGGCAGATGGTGGCCACTTCGTTGGAGCGCAGCACGGGCATGGTGGTGACGACGACGGCACCGGCCTTGAGCACGCCCAGCCAGGCGGCGACCAGCCAGGGATTGTTCGGGCCGCGCAGCAACACGCGGTTGCCCGGGACAACGCCGAAGTCCTCCGTGAGCACCTGGGCGACCTGATTGGCCCGCTGCAGCAGTTGGCCGTACGTCCACACCTCGCCGTCCGGAGTGAGCAGGGCCGGCCGCTCGCCGCCGAATTCGGCGGCGGAGTCGCTGATCAGGACCGTCGCGGCGTTGAGACGGTCGGGGTACTGAAGTTCGGGGAGGGTGAATTCGAAGACCGGCCACTGCTCGGCGGGCGGCAGGTGGTCGCGCGTGAACGAGTCCACATGTGCTGACGGGGACAGTTCCATGGCGTTCCTTTCAGTGGATTGGGTGGACGGCGTGAGTCCGCCCTCCATCCGATGGCCCGGATGGAGGCACGGGGCTCAGCGCGCGGGGCGGATCATGCCTTCTTGCGCCACGGTGGCCAGCAGCCGCCCTTCGCGGTCGAAGAACCGGCCGGTGGCCAGGCCCCGGTTGTGCTGGCCGGAGACCGCTTCCTGGGCATACAACACCCAGTCGTCGGCACGACCGTCGCGGTGGAACCACATGGAGTGGTCCAGGCTGGCGGTGACCAGTCCCGGCTCGGCCCAGTAGTGCCCCTGCGCCCGCAGGATCGGCTCAAGGATGGTGTAGTCGCAGACATAGGCGAGCGCGGTGCGGTGCAGGTCCCGGGTCGCACGGTCATCGGCCTGGTCGGGCAGCTGCGTGAACGCCTTCACCCACACCGCCTGCTGTGGCACCTGCTCCCCTTCGACGCGCAGGTATACCGGGCCGGGAACGTGCCGCATGTCGAAGCTGCGGCCATGGGACCAGTAGGCCGCGGCGTCGCCCTCGACGCCAGTCAGAACCTCGGCGGCGCTGCGCAGCGACTCGGGGTCGACGGTGGCGGGCATCTGCGGCTGGAACTCCGGGCCGTCTTCGGGCACGTGGAAGGAACCCATGGCGGCATACACGGTCTTACCGCCCTGCCAACCGCGCACGCTGCGGGTGGAATAGCCGCGTCCGTCCCGCAGCTTCTCCACCTCGTAGCGGACGACGGCACCGATATCCACCGGCCGCATGAAGTAGCTGTGCATCGAGTGCAGCTGCCGGTCATCGGTGACCGAACGCATCATGGCCGCGGCGGCTTGGGCGACCATGTCGCCGCCGTAGGCCTTGGGCCACGGCACGTACTGCGTCGTGGCCTCGTAGGCCTCGTCGTGGATCTGGGGTTCGACGGCCGTCAGTTCGACGGCCTTGAGGAACGTCTCGGCCGTGGGAACCTGGGTTTCGGAGGCGCTTGCGGCGTTCATGCCCGGCGGTATCCTTCCAGCATTTCGTCCGGAACCTCGTCCAGGTTGACCACGATGTTCTCCGGCGTGCGCGTGGTCAGCCAGACCAGCTCTTCGGTGACGGACATGTTGGCTTCCACATGCGGCATGAACGGGGGAACGAAGACCCAGTCCCCGGCCTTCATGTCCAGGTATTCGGAGTAGTTTTCTCCAAAGTAGATCCGGCCGTGGCCGCGCAGCACGTAGCCGCCGGTCTCCGCCTCGCCGTGGTGGTGCGGCAGCGAGCGGTAGCCCGGAACATTGGAGACCTGCCCAAACCAGATCTTGGTGGCCGGGGTGTGCTGGATGGAAACACCCGAAACCCGAACGCAGTCCCCCGACTGTGCCGTGTTAGTGTCCTCGCTCCCCGCGCGGGTGACAACCGGGACGACCTTGCCGTCGGCCCCCGCGTAGATCGAGTTGTCGCCTTCGGTGCGGTATTCCGTGGTCGCATCAGTCATGATCGTTCTCCTTCTCAAGGGGTTGGAATGGTGCGTTATGCGCGTGCGGCGCGCTCCGCCGTCGTTGTTCCGCTGAGTGCCGGTGCGGGCTGTTGCGTGGCGCCGGCCGGCTGGATCCGGACGCGGTTCTCCAGCCGCCCGATGCCGTCGATCTCGGTGACGAGCACGTCGCCGTCGGCAAGGAAACGCGGCGGGGTCATGCCCATGCCCACTCCCCCGGGCGTGCCGGTCAGGACCAGATCGCCCGGGCGCAGCGTGGTGAACTGCGAGATGTAGGACAGCAGCCGGGCGGGCCCGAACACCAAGGTGCCGGTGTGGTCACGCTGCACCAGCTCGCCGTTGACGTAGCCGCGGACCTCAACATCGGTCCCGTCGACCTCGTCCGGCGTGACCAGCACGGGCCCGAGCGGGGTGGTCGCGTCGAAGGCCTTTCCCTGGAACCACTGCAGGGTCCGGCGCTGCCAGTCCCGCATCGACACGTCGTTGGCCACCGTGTAGCCGGCGATGGCGGCCGCGGCCTGGTCTTCGTCCGCGCGGGTCAGGGCGGTTCCGACGACCACGGCCAGTTCGGCCTCCCAGTCCACGCTGTCGCTCCCGGTGACCGTCAGTTCGTCCGCCGGTCCGGCCAGGGTGTCCGCGAACTTGGCGAACAGCGTGGGGTACTCGGGCAGGTCGCGGCCCATCTCCTGGATGTGCTCGCCGTAGTTCAGTCCGCAGCAGATCACCTTGCCCGGGCGGGGCACCACCGGAGCCAGCTCCGTGTCCGGAACGCTGACGACGGCGGTGCTTGCGGCGGTGCGCACCGCTTCCTCTGCGCGTGCCCGCCAGTTCGGGTCCGCCAGCAGGCCCCCCACATCGGCTGCGGGTAACGGCAGGTAGTCGCCGTCCGCGAGCTGGACGGCGGCGGTCGTGCTCTCGGGGCCGGTTCGCAAGGTGGTCAGTTTCATGCGGATTCTCCTTCGAATTTTCATGTGTCGACTTTTTTACGGCCGTCACATATGCTCAACCTACACGATCGGAACGATCTGCACCAGAGTTTTTTCCAACGAGTGAAACCGGCATCCCCATCGCCAAGGAGAGAGAGCACATGAGCAACGAGACAGCCCTCGGAAACCGCACCATCAATCCCGCGTCACTGCCCAAGCCGTCGGGTTACGCGCACGGCGTCCTGGCCGGAAACACCGTTTATCTGGGCGGCCAGACCGCCCTGGACAAGGACATGAAGATTGTCCCCGGCGGCATCGTGGAACAGTTCAAGCAGGCATTCTCGAATGTGCTGGCCACTTTGGTGGAGGCCGGCGGACGCCCCGAAGACCTGGTCAGCGTCACCATCTACCTGACGGATGTGGACGACTACCTGGCCAACGGCCGGGAGATCGGCCGGCTCTGGCGTGAAATGGCGGGCACCGAATACCCGGCGATGGCCGGCATCGGCGTCTCCCGCCTGTGGCAGAAGGAGGCCCTCATCGAGATCCAGGGAATTGCCGTCATCTCCGCGCGCTGACTGGAGCCCGCGCGGCGCGGCGCGCCGGGGTACCGAACATCCGGGGTACCGAACAACGGCGGCAGCCGGTCCGTGGTTTACCCGGACCGGCTGCCGCCGTTAAGGGACGGTTATGCCACGCCCAGGAGGGTCCGCGCCAGCGGCTCGTTCCGCCGGAAGTCCGCCGTGCTGCTCTCGTGAACGATCTCTCCCTTGCGCATGACCGCGAGCCGGTCGGACACCGTGAAAGCCAGCCGCAGGTCCTGCTCCACGAGCAGGATGGCCATGCCGGTGTCGGCGAGGTCGAGGATGATGTTGCCGACCTGCTCGACTACCGCGGGGGCCAGCCCGTCGGAGGGCTCATCGAGGAGCATCAGCCGGGGCGAGCCCAGCAGCGCCCGCCCGATGGCAAGCATCTGCTGCTCCCCGCCGGAGAGTTGCGAGCCGAGGTTCGTCCGGCGTTCCCGGAGCCGCGGCATGAGCTCGTAGACCCGCTCAATCGTCCAGTCCCCGGAACGCTTGTGCAGCGCAATCTCGAGGTTTTCTTCCACGGTCAGCGGCGCGAAGACGCGCCGCCCCTGCGGCACTATCCCCACGCCCGCCCGGGAGAGCACATGCGGGGGCTTTGCGGTGACATCTTTGCCGTCGACCCGGACGTGGCCGCCCTTGGCGCTCACCATCCCCATGATGGTTTCGACCAGGGTGGTCTTCCCGGCGCCGTTGCGGCCGAGCAGTGCCACCGCCTCGCCGGAGTCGACCGAGAGCGATACGCCGCCGAGCACGCGGCTGCCGGCGTAGCCGGACACCAGGTCCTCGACCTCCAACAGCGGCCGCCCGCTCATGGCGTCGCCTCGAAG
Organism: Arthrobacter sp. B0316-1-20; assembly: GCF_059091865.1. Lineage (NCBI taxonomy): Bacteria > Bacillati > Actinomycetota > Actinomycetes > Micrococcales > Micrococcaceae > Arthrobacter > Arthrobacter sp. B0316-1-20. Next base: position 253,356 of record NZ_JBNHHC010000009.1, read on the forward strand.
AGGTCCACGCTCTGCGTGCGCCCGAGGTAGGCCTCCTGCACGGCATCGCTGGTCCGCACTTCCTCCGGCGTCCCGTCGGCGATGAGCCTGCCGGCCGCAAGCACGCTGACGCGCTCGGCCAGGCGGAAGACGATGTCCAAGTCATGCTCGACGACGACCACGGTCACCTCTCTCGGTAACGATTCCACGATTTCGGCGAAGCGGTTGGTCTCCGCCACGGACATTCCGGCCGTCGGCTCATCGAAGAGGACCATTTTGGGCTCGCACGCCAGCACCATGGCCACCTCGACCTGGCGCCGTTCGCCGTGGGACAGTGCGCCGCACATCGACGAGGCCCGGTCAAGGAGCCCGACGTTTTCCAGATGTGCCATGGCGGCATCGGTCACCCTACGGTCGGCCCCGAGGCTCGGCCAGGGTCGCTTGGGCCGGCTCGTGGCCCGCTCCACCGCGAGGCGGACGTTGTCCAGTACGCTCATGTTGAGGAAGAGGCTGGAATGCTGGAACGTCCGGACGAGCCCGGCGCGCGCGCGGCCGGCTTCGCTCAGTCCCGTGACGTCCTGCCCGTTGAAGATGAGCTGGCCGTCCGTGGGGCGAAGACGCCCGGCAATGACCCCGAACAGCGTCGACTTGCCCGCCCCATTCGGCCCGATGAGCGCGTGCCGGACGCCCCGCGCGATGTTCAGCGTCACCGCGTCCACGGCGGTGAGCGAGCCGAATCTGAGCGTGAGGTCCCGGATTTCCAGCATCGGATCGTCCGCCGTCGTCATTTTGATGCACCTGCCTTTCGTCGCAGGGGATGCCAGCGGACGCCGGCCACGCCCTTCGGCAGGAGGTAGACGCCTATGACAAAGACAATCCCGAGCAGGAGCGTGCCGCGGCCCTCGAGGTATCCACCCAGCCAGTCGCGCACGAAGATGACCAGGGCCGCCCCGATGACCGGTCCCCAGAGGCTCCCGGCCCCGCCGAGCACGACGCTGAGGAGTGCAAACGCTGCCATGTCGAAGCCCAGGTCGCCGGGGGAGATGAACTGTGTCTGTGCAACCCACGCCGTTCCCGCGGCACCGGCGATTCCACCGGCGATGGCGTACGCGAGCAGCTTGACCGCGTACGTGTTCTGTCCCAGGGCGCGGAGCCGAAGCTCGCCGTCGCGCACCCCGCGCATCGAGCGGCCCAGCGGCGAGCGGCTCAGGAGCATCGCCGCGCAGTAGCCGACGACGAATACCGCCAGGATCCACCAATACACGTACCCGGGCACGATCAGCGGCTCCCCACCGGGGAACACGCTGATGGGCGGGATTCCGCTCAGCCCATTGCTCGCGCCGACCGCTTTGAGGGAGTCGGCGCCGCGGTGGGCGAGCTCGCCGATCGCGAGAGTGACCATCAGGAACACAATTCCGGCCGTGCGCACCGCCACGGCCCCGGTCACGAGCGCCAGCACCGCTCCCGCGGCCATGCCCACGACTACCTGGACCAGGCCGCTCGCGGAGAAGTGGATGCCCACGAGGCCGGCGGAGTAGGCGCCCGCGCCGAAGTAGGCAACCTGCCCCAGGGTCGGCATGCCCAAGACGCCGGTCACCAGGTCGACGCTGACCACGAGCAAGCCGAAGGCCAGCGCGCGCCCTGCCAGGCTGAGGGGATACGGCGCCAGGAAGAACGGCAGTGCCGCGAGCAGGAGGAGGATGACCACCCCGATCGCGCACTCCAGCATGGTGCGCCGGGGGTCGCGGAGCAAAGGCATGCGCGCCTGTCCCCGCCCGGTCGCGAGGCTTGAATCTGTCACCGTGGGACTCATGCGTGCGCTCCTGCCCGTGCAGGCAGCAGCCCCTGCGGCCGGAGCAGGAGGACCACCGCCAGCGCTGCGAAGAGAAGGAAGGTAGCAAACTCGTGGACCAGGACCACTCCGACCGTCTGCACCTGTCCGACCACGAGCGCTCCGAGCAAGGCTCCGCGCAAGGATCCGAGGCCGCCGATGACGACGATGACCAGGGCCAGAAGGAGGATCTGGTCGTCCAGGCCGGGCTGCGCACCCAGAATCGGCGCGGCCAGCAGGCCACCCACGGCAGCCAGCGCCGCCCCGCAGCCGAAGACCAGGGTCAGGACGACCTTGGTACGGATCCCGATGGCCTCGACCATGGCCCTGTCCGCCACGGTGGCCCGCACGATCGCCCCGGCGCGGGTGCGTTCGAGCACGATGTAGAGGACCACCGCGACGACGATCCCCGCGCCGACCATGGCGAGCCGATAGACAGGGTAGGGGTTGCCCAGCATCGTCACCGTGCTGGAGAGGAAGTCCGGCGGGGGTACGGACCGCACATTCGCACCGAACACTTCCTGGATGAGTTCGGCAACAATGAGTGCCATGCCCAGCGTCAGCATCGCCTGCCGGAGATGGTTCCGCACCGGCGACGTCATCGCCGCCAGCAGGCCGCCGGCGGCAAACCCGATGACGGCCGCGACGACCACGGCCAGGAAGAACATCCCGGCCGCCGGCGGGGCGCCAAACATCGCCACCCCCACATAGGCACCCACCAGGGACACGGCACCGTGCGCCAGGTTCAGCACATCCATCGTGCCGAAGACGAGGGACAATCCGATGGCGATGAGGAACAGCACGGAGCCGAGTGCCAAGCCGTTGAGAATGGTTGCGGCGTTCGCATCAAGCCAACCCACGTCTGGCTGTCCTTTAGCCCTGGAGTTCTTGGAGGACGACGTTCTCGAGCGTGCCGTCGACGTCCTTGACCTCGCGGAGATAGTACGGCTGGTCGGGGTCATGGTTTTCGTTGAAGCTCCAGGGGCCGCGCGGGCTGTCCGTGAACTCCCCCACCTTGCCCAGCGCGGCGGCGATACCTTCACCGTCAACGGACTCGGCCACTTCCAGCGCTGCGGCGACGGCGGCGACGGCGTCGTAGGTCGCCATGGCGTAGGTCGTCGGAACTTCGTCGTACGCAGCCTTGTAGGCTTCCACAAACTTCTTGTTGTTCTCGGAGTCGATCGTATGGCTGTAGTTCAGCGAGGTCTGGATGCCGAGGGCGGCCTTGCCCTGCGCCTCCAAGACGTCGCCCTCGACCAGGAACCCGTTGCCGTAAAGCTGGATATCCTTCGCCAGACCGAAGGTGGAGTACTGCTGAACGAAGTTGGCGGCTTCAGCTCCGGCGTAGAAGGCAAAGACGGCAGACGCCCCCGAATTGCGGATCTCGCTGAGGTACGGCTGCCAGTCGCTGGTCGTGCCGAAGGGGGTGCGGGTCTCTCCGGCGATCTTGCCGCCGGCCGCCTCAAACTCCTCGCGGAATGCTGTGATGTGCTCTTCCCCGGCGGCATAGTCGGCCGTGATGAGGTAGACCGATCCGTCTCCGACTTCCTCCGCGACGTGCTTGCCGATGATCCCGCTGACCATGCCGTTGCTGTACGACGTGCGCCAGATGTAGGGGTTGGGCTCGGCCGTGATGTCATTGGCTCCCGCGTTGGCGAGGATCAGCGGCACTTTCGCCTGCACGAAGGTGTCCTTGAGGCCCAGGGCCGTCGCGGAGTTCACGATGCCGACGACGACGTCGGCCTGGTCCTGCGTGACCAGGCGCGAGGCGGCCGGGACACCCGTTTGCGGGCCCTCACCCGTGTCGGCGGAAACCACCTTGACGTCGTGGCCGCCGAGCTTGTTGCCCGCCTCCTCCAGGTAAAGCTCGAAGCCCTGCTTCATGTCCTCGCCGAGGCCCGCGTACACACCGGACTGCGGGACCGCAAGGCCGATCGTCACGGGCTCGCCGGTGTCTTTGCCGCCGCTGCCGCCGTCGTCGCCGCCGCCGGTGTTGAGGCTCCCGCCGCCACACGCTGAGAGCAGCATCATCGCGAGCGCGCTGGAAAGCAGGACGGTGGTGCGGCGTCCCGGGCGGAAGCCCTTCGAGAATGTTTCAGGCATGGTTGCATTCCTTCTGCGCAGGCAATGCGCGGGTCGGTGCGTCAGTGAGAAGTCGACGAGCGCGAGACCGTCTGGAACTGCGTTGTCCCTTCCTTCAGGCCCCAAGGCTGAACCCCGGCCGTGATGTGCGCTCTTCGCCATCTCGTGGTGATGAGTCTGGTGTTCCTCAGCATTGCACCGCTGCGCGTGATATGCAACACATATTGCGGCCGTAATTTTATCGTGATATTGGATTACCGAAGCAGATTTCCGGAGATGGCCGGTTCCGTCGCATGGCCGCGGCGGGTGTCCGCCTCTTTTGTGCCGGCTCAGGCAGCCGCCGAGGATTCCACCAGGGAGAGCGCATGCGCTTCAGCCAGCGGGCCGATGAGGCGGTGAATGCCGAAAAAAACTTCGCGGGCTTCCGGTCCGCGCCAGCCTTCGGGCAGGTACTTTAGCGGCAGGCCCGGGTCACGGTACGGCAGCCGCCGCCACAGTGTCAGCATCGGAACGTAGTAGCGGAAAGCGTCACGCTTGGCCTCCGGACCGGAGGCGGCCAAGGCGGCGGCGGGGTCCTCACCAACGCGGGCGGTCCAGGCGGCCAGCGCCCCGCCGTAGTAGTCCATGAACTCGTCGATCTGGCCCGCGAGTGCCTCCAGGTCCCACCACTGCGCGACCTTGTCGCGCATGTTTGATTCCTCCGAGTAATCTCCGGTGAAGAATTCCACGTACTCGGCCAGTCCGCGTTCCGTGAGCCGCCTGCGGGCACCCTCGCGGACAGCGGCCGGCGCGATCCCCACGCCTGCCGACATCGAGCCGAAGCCGAGCCGGGCCAGTTCGGCGCGCAACTGGTGCCGGCGTTCGCGCATCGATTCGGGCACGGAGAAGATCGCCAGCACCCAGCGATCGTCCGAGTCGTCCGGGTGCGGATTGAAGATGCGTTCATCGCCTTCGCGGACCATCTCAACAGATCGCGGCGACAATTCGTAACGGGCGGCTCCCCCGCTGCGCACACTGTTGAGCACGCCCTTGGCTTTCAGCCTCGACACGGCCGAGCGCACACCCGGCGGGTCGTGACCGAGGTCGCCGAGCATCTCGATCAGGACGGATACCGGAAGCGCGGATCCTCCCCGGCGCCCGTACAAACCAAAGATGGTCAGGATCAACTGCTGGTGCCGGAGCGGAGGCGTGGGAATCTGCATGGTTCGTTCCCCTTAGCTCAATACGCCTGTGCCGCAGATCGCAGTCCTGATGTTTTCGGGCCAAGGCTGCGCCTTGTCGCCGCCGGCAGGAACGAAAACGGTGGTGAATGTCCCGTCGGCAGCGAGCCCGCCGGCCGACTTCTCGTGTGGGTGCCCGTGTACCTCAAAGCGAAAAGTCATGGACGTGCGCCCCATGTCCTGCACGGACAGGTTAACGGACACGCGCTGCCCGAACCAGAGCTTGGCCCGATAGTTAATGACCTGCTGCACGCGAGGAGCCTGCGGAAAGTAATCGGCCAACTCCAAGCGGCGGATCAGTTCGGCCTCGGCCGCCTCAACCCAGCGCATCACGACCGAATTGTGCTGATGCCCGGACGCATCCGTGTCGACCCACTCCACCGTGCGGTCGATGCTGACATCGACCAGGCCGCCTGCCTTCCCGCCCATCGTTTTCCCTTCACAGCCGAAACTCACTAGACCCATCATATGGCTCAAAGATGACGGGCAAGATATCCGGTCGATATTGACGCCTGCCTCGGGTTGCTGCACTCCACCGTGCTGAGTCGTCGACGGCCCGGTCCATGTGCAGAAGCGCTGCCGCCCTTCAGCCTGTACGCGCGCTCCGCCGCTGCTTCATAAGGCGACGCCGTGAGCAGGGTCCGCCCTGAGCGCACTTCTGTCGGTTAGGCTCGAATCGTGCGTGCGGAAGACGAGATTATTGCCGGCCGGTTGCCGGGCTCAAAGGGACAACCACCGCATCACCGTTTCATCGTCACGGTCTTCGGCATCTATGGTCGGCAAAGCGGCGGTGCGATCCCCGTGGCCGTCGTCGTCCGACTGCTGCAGGACTTGGGTGCGGAACCGGCCAGCGTCCGTTCCTCGATCTCACGCCTCAAAAAGAAGGGCGTACTGACCAGCGAGCGCGTCGACGGCGAGGCCGGCTACGCCCTCTCTTCGGACCTTGAAGAGCATTTCCGGATTGGCGACGAGCGGATCTTTGCCCCCCATACTGCACGTGCGGAGGACCCGTGGCTGTTGGCGGCGTATTCTGTCCCGGAGACACAGCGCAACCAGCGGCACAAGATTCGCAGCGGACTGGCGCGGATGGGCTTTGGCACCGTCGGGCCGGGACTGTGCGTGGCGCCCGGCGACCTGATTAACGAGGCAGCCGACTTCATGGAGCGCAACGGGCTGGACGATTTCGTAGACTTCTTCCTCTCCCATCATGGAGGACCCAGCGAACTCCGGCGCAAGGTCGCCCGGTGGTGGGACCTTGCCGCGCTGGAATCGCATTACCAAGACTTTTTGGATGCGTACGGCCCGGCGTTGGACGCATGGCGGGACCGCTCAGACCGAAGCGGCGACGTCTATCGGGAGGCGTTCCGCACGTATATACCGATGGTGACCCAGTGGCGGCGGTTGCCGTACCTCGATCCGGGCTTGCCCGCCGAAGCGCTACCCGAAGATTGGAAGGGCGAACCCGCCCGGGAGCTCTTTCGCGAACTGCACGCGCTGCTCGCGCCGCTCTCCGCCCGGCACGCCCAACGCGCCATCCACAGCTGACCGGCGGCTGCATCGGAGGCCAGGTCGGGGCAGGGCGAGGACACAAGGCGGACGGAGTAGGGGCGTGATGTCACCGCACTACTCCGCTGCGAACGCTGCCAACTCGCCAATCAGCTCTCCGGACAACTCTTCAAACACATCATCGGGCATTCCGCGGAGCATCGGCGCGTCTGCCCAGGCCGCACGTGTACCGAATTGAAACGGCAAATCAAAGCAGTGCCCGCTGAGCAGGCCCGGCAGCGGGCTGCGGTGCGCGAAGACCTTCAACGACGTGGGAATGCCGGCCGCGGTGTAGGCGGAGGCCAGCTCTTGCGGAAGGCGCTGGAACTGGATCCACGACGACGCCGTGACCAGCCGCTCGTACGGGTCCATGTTGCTTAGATCCCCGGGCGGCCGGTCAGCCGCGGGCAGCAGGGCCATCCAGGCATCGACCTGATCGGCCACCGCATGGCGTTCCGGCTCCGAGTTAAAGAAGAACATGCCCGTTTCCTCCGCCGTATAGCGAATGTAGGCCGCTTCCGCATGGCATCGCCCGGCGGCCCATTCAGGATCGAGGAACCGCTCCGGGATGTTGGGAGCCTCCGTGGGCAGGTAACCCGAGGCTGCATGCCCGAGCGGTCTTGTGCCGGCCGTCGCCGCCAGCCCGCGCATGCCGGCGCGCAGCAAAAGGGGCAGCGGGGCCACTGACAATAAATTCGGAGCCTGTTCGCCTGCGGCAGCGCGCCGCACGCGGGCCGCGTGCTCAGCATCCCACGGCCTGCGGGTTGCCATGCTCAGGTGCGCCACCCGGCGCAGCAGGCCTTGGGCCTCGGGCAGCACGCTCAGCAGGTGCCCATACCAGCCGCCGGCCGATTGGCCGGCGACTGTGACACGGTCGGGATCCCCGCCAAGGTCCGCGACGTTGTCCTGGACCCACCTCAGCGCCGTCAGCAGATCCTGCACCGGACGGTGCTCGCGTCCGGGCGGGGCGAGGTGCGCTACAGCGCCCAGCCGGTAGTTGACGGTGACCACCACCAGTCCTTCGCGGGCCAGCTCGGCGCCGTCGTACCATTCGTTGGAACCGCCGCCGCTCATCCAGGCCCCGCCATGAATGAAGAACAGCACCGGCAGCCGGTCGGCCCCATCGGGAGCCCAGACATTCAGGTAGAACGCATCCTCCGCCTGTGGGTTTTCCGCGCCGCTTCCCATCGCGGCAGCCAACCGGCTAGGCAGCTGCGGAAAGACCGGAACCTCGGCCAAGCGGTCGGTCTTCAGCTGGCCCGAGGCCGCGCGCGGGGCGCCGAACCGGGCGGCACCGTCGAGCTCCGCGTACCGGATCCCGCGGTAGGCAAGCACACCGGCGTCGCGCTGGGCATGCAGCCGGGTGGTGGCTGACTTGGCCGAGGTTCCCACCGTTTTCCCCTAAAGCTTGGCCGAGATGAACTCGGTCCCCGTCAGGCCGTTACCGTGCAGCTCGTAGCCCATCGGGGCGGCAATCGATGCGTGCCGCGTCCCGGTGTTAATGTCGCGCCACATCCGGCCCAGCAGACTGTGTTCGGCGAACGCCGCCGTGCCGTGCAACCAGCACAGATCGTTGACCGCGTCTACCAGTTCATGGCCGGCGTGGCCGATGCCTCCGCGATTCCGGGCGCGCTGCTCCAGCGGCATCGGTTGGGTCCCCGCGGCCGCTGCATCGATCATGGCGGCCGAGCGCTCCAGCAGCACCCGAGCGGAGTCGATCCTCATGCTGGCCTGGCCGAGGTTCTGCACGAAGGCGCCGGAATCGATTTGCCGCTTGTAATTGGTGTAGGTGACCGGCCGGGTCTGGGCCTTTTCCCGCACGAAGTCCAAGGCTGCCGTGGCCGCGCCGAGTGAGGGCGCCTGGATGGTGGTGGACATGGTCAGGTGCGGAGTTAGCCGGCGGCCGAACGTGGCCTCCGGGTCTTGCTCGTAGCCAGGCCCCATCAGCTGTTCAAAGGTAATGATGCGGTTGTGCGGCAGCCACAGGTTCTCGGTCACCATGGTGTTGGAACCGGATCCGCGCATGCCGATGGTGAACCACGTGTCCTTCACCTCATACTCTCCGCGGCGCATCATGGCGAAACCGATGCGCGGAGCAGCGCCCGGTTCTTCGTTTGCTTCCTTGATGAACAGAATGCCAATCGCCCACTCGGAGTGCGAGGAATTCGAGGCGAACGGCCATTCGCCCGAAACACGCCACCCGCCGTTGTCCGGGACGGCCGTCCCCTGCGGGCTGGCGAAAATCGAGGCCATCCGCACGGGGCCATCCGCAAACACCTCGTCGAGCAATTCGTCGCTGTAACGATTGGCGAGCATGACCGAGCCGTTGGAGATTACGGTGCACCAGGCAGCCGCCGGGTCGTAGTAGCCGACGGCGCGGGCCACCTCCAGAAGCATGGATGCCCCGCCCTCATAACCGCCGTAGCGGCGCAGCGCGGCGATCCGCAGGGCACCGGCGCCCTCCAGCGCCTCGACGGTCTCCTGGGGCAGGACCCGGTTGCGGTCCGCGAGCAACGCGTTCTCCCGCAGCAGCGGGCCGGCGCTGTGGATGCGTTCGACGATTTCGGCCGTCACTTCAGCTGGTGGTGCTTCGATGGCTGCGATCCGGACAGGGGCGACGTCGGTGTCGGTCATGATTCTTCCTATTCGTGGGCGTTTGTGGGTTCGAGTTCCGGATGGGTGCCGAAGGTTCGGCGGACCTCGTGCAGGTCCATCAGCTCCCGGCAGCGGGCGATCCTTCCGCCCCGGACGGTCATGATCGTGACGATCTCGTTGTCGAATGTCAGCCCGGAGCGGGTCTTGGCTGTTTCGCGCAGGTGTGTGATGACGGTGGACTGGGCCGCATCTTCATATATGCCCCGGATGTCCATGACTGCGCTGCCGGGCTCGAAGGTCCGCCCGAGCGTGGCCATCAACTGCCCGAAAAACTCCTCTGCCCCGAAATACGTACGAGCCACCGGGGCATGCCGGCCGACCACCGTCCATTCGACGTCGTCGCACATCAGGGTACGGGCGGACCGGGCGTCACCCGCCGCCTGAGCTTCCCAGAAGGCGCGCACGATGCCTGCCAGCGTCGGGGATCCCCCCGTCACGTCAGGAAGCCTTGCCTGGACGTGTACCGGGAGGTGCCAGCAGCGTGATGTTGTGCTTCGCGCACGCGGCCTCAAGACGTCTCTCGGTGGCCTCGTCCATCTCCCAGCCCCGCTGTGGCCCGGCGTATTCTGCCGGGATGGAGACGTCCCGGAAGAAGTCTTCCAATCCACCGGGAGCGGTCATGACGAGCCATTTCGCTTCCAAGTCCGGTGCAACCTGGAAGATGTGCGGCACATCCTTGGGCATCAGGATGCAGTCACCCGGGCCAAGCGTCACCTCGGTATCGGCCGCCCAGAATGAGATCTTTCCTTCAAGGATGTAGAAGATTTCATCCTCGGCGTCATGCTCGTGGAGGGGTGGCTCCGAGCCGGCCTTCGAATGCGTGAGGGCCATCATGAACCGGCCCTCAGTCATCTCACTGGTAATAATCGGCTGAATCAGGTCGCCGAGAAACCACAGGTTTTCACGCTCTGCTTGGCGGACCACGCTTACGCGGCTTCGGGTCTTGGTATCGATCTGGTGGGTCATGGTGCTCCTTCCGATACGCCGCAGCGGTGCGACGATGTGACAGAAACTACTACGGTCGACACGCTGCTGCAATACTCGAACGTGAACTACGTCATATTTCTGCAATCTAGACGGTCGTCACTGAATTGCTATACAGCACGTCTCTTTTCTGGCATGCTGGCTCCACCAAGGCGGCGACCGCCGTTACCCACAATCCAAGGAGGACACGATCATGAGCCTGAGCACCCATGCTCCCGATCCGCAGTTACTGCGGGAGACTTTCGCCCACTTCCCCTCCGGTGTTGCAGCCATGGCCGCCGAGGTTTCAGGAGAGAGCCACGCCTTGGTGGCGTCCTCCTTCACCGTGGGTGTCTCCCTGGAGCCCCCATTGGTGATGTTCGCCGTGCAAAAGTCCTCGACCACGTGGCCCGCTCTCCGCCAGGCCCGCCGTATCGGGGTCTCCATCCTCGGCGAAGATCAGGGCGCACTGTGCCAACAGTTGGCCGGCCGCGACAAGAGGTCCAGGTTCGAGGGCGTCGAGACAGTAACAACGCAGAGTGGGGCAATCCTCTTGCCTGCGGCATCGCTGTGGTTCGAGTGCAGCATCTACGCCGAACACGAAGCAGGAGATCACGACGCGGTGTTCTTCGAAATCCATGCCCTGCAGGCCGACAAGGAAAGGAGCCCATTGGTCTTTCACGGCTCCCGCTTCCGCCAACTTGCCGTGTAACAAAACCGTTATCTGGCATTTCCGTGACTTCCGTCACGAAGATGTGACACAGTACTCACAGCGAAACTGCTGCTGACCACCTTGAGGCCAAGATGCAGCCGAGCAAAGCAGGGCATGTGTCCCGGAGCCTTTCACCACTGGAGACTCTGTTCGACCGCTGGCGCAATGATGCGCCCCGCCCCCATCCGTCACTTCCACAAGCGAAGGCATGTTCATGACTGAAACATCCACCGCCCTGGCTACCGACACTCCGCTGTCGGCCCGGGAGAAACGAAAGATCATTATCGGCGTCGGCGTAGGCAACGCGCTGGAATGGTATGACTGGACCGCCTATTCGATCTTCGCCGCCTACTTTGCCGGCCAGTTCTTCCGCGCCGAAGACCCAATCACCGCACTCTTGGGAACGCTGGCGGTCTTCGCCGTTGGATTCCTCATGCGCCCTTTGGGCGGGCTTTTCTTCGGGTGGTTCGCAGATCGGCTCGGCCGGCGGCAGGCCATGTCCGTGTCCATGCTTATTACCGCTGGCGGCAGCTTGCTCATCGGCATTTCGCCGAGCTACGACATGATCGGCGCCGCGGCCGCCGCCTTCCTGCTACTGGGGCGTGTGTTGCAGGGGCTTGGACACGGCGGAGAAGTCGTTTCATCCTTCACCTACGTGACCGAAATGGCCCCGCGCAAGTCCCGCGGCCTATGGTCCTCCAGCGTTTTCGTGTTCGTCACCGTCGGAGTCATGGCAGCGACACTTCTGGGCGCCATCCTGACCAGCACGATCGGTGCGGACGCCGTCCGTGAATGGGCCTGGCGGGTGCCGTTCATTGCTGGTGGGGTCCTCGGCATCTACGCCCTCGTATTGCGGCGCAAGCTCGACGAGACTCCCATGTTCCGTCGGCGCGCCATGGAGATCGAAGCCGCCCGTGCGTCCGGCCGAACCGAAGAGCGCACTCCACTGTGGCCCGAAATCTGGAAGCACCGCCGGGCATGCCTGCGTATCGTCGGCCTGGCGGCGGGTGGCACTGTGATGTTCTATGTGTGGTCGATCATGGCTCCGGCTTTCGCCATGGGTCCGCTACAGATGAACCCGAGCCACGTGTTGTGGATCAGCACCGCAGCCAACGTCTTCTTCATCGTGTGCCTCATCTTCTGGGGATGGCTGTCGGACAAGATTGGCCGAAAGTTCAACTGGTACTTCTTCGCCATCGGCGCGATGGTGCTGATCATCCCCCTGACACTTGTCTTCAATGGCGGCCAGGAATCATGGCGGCTGATTGTTTATATGGGCGTGGGCATGATTCTCATTGCCGCACCGACGGCGATCATGCCGGCCTTCTTCCCGGAGCAGTTCCCGACCCGTGTTCGGGCCATCGGCATGGGCCTGCCCTACTCCGTTGCCGGAGCGCTAACCGGCGGAACCGCGCCGTACCTGCAGACCTGGCTCTACTCGGAGGGCGTGCCGCGGGCCTTCGACATCTACCTGATCCTGCTTTGCGCCCTGGTGCTGGTTGCGGCGATCGCATCTCCGGAGACCAAAGGCAAGGACCTCGCCAAGGACGACGAGGCTCATCGCTCACCCGAGGTCGCAGCTCGTTAGACCCGCCGGATAGGGTCACTCACGCGGTGGGGCTGGGAAGAGATTGTCTTCCCAGCCCCACCGCTTTGAGGTCGGAGCAGGTTTCAGTTCCGTGAGGACTACTCTGCTGGTTCCACTATCGGGGGCGGGCGGCCAGGGCTTCGGCGAGAGCAGTGGCAGACGCTTTGCTGCTGTCGATGCGCCAGTCCGTTTCCTTGTTGTAGTGGAACCAGACCAGGGCGGTGATGTCGGGCTGCTGGGAGAGGTAGTAGACAAGGTCCTTGTTCCAGGCCGCCTTGGAGCCGCCCTCTTCCGCGGAGGATGTTTCGGCGATGAGGATGGGCTTGCCCGGGGCCAGCGACCGGAGTTGTCCGAGCCCGTCGGCGAACAGCGCCCACGGCGGGGTCCAAGTGCTCCACGCGACGGCGGTTCCCCAGTTGTAGCCGTCGAGGGCAACCGCATCCACGTAACCCGCGCCCGGGTAGAGACCATCCAAGAGGGTGGATCCGGCGTAGGGGACGTTCGGGTTCCAAACCCAAGTGATGTTCCGGGCGCCGGTGGAAGAGACGACGTCGTGCACGTGCCGCCAAGCGGCAGCATAGTCCCCGGCCGTATTGCCGTTGATTCCCTCGGACCAAGGGTACCAGTTTCCGTTCATCTCGTGGCCGAAGCGCAGCATCACAGGGTGTCCCCACTTAGCCAGCGCGGTAGCCCATTCGCGGAGGTAGGGGTCGAAGTCTCCTGCGGTGATCCGGTCCAGCGAGTAGGCGGGTTGTGCAGTGCCTCCGCCCCAGGTCCAGGGCTCCCAGGTGAGCAAGGTATGAGCTCCGCGGGAGCGGACCGCTTCCAATTCGGTGATGGGCGGGGCTTGGTTGAAGTCCTTGTAGGAGAGGATGATCGACGGTGCTTCGCCAACCAGGGCAGCCGCTGCGTCGAGTTCGGCCGAAGCCAGCGGTCCACCGGGCGTTCCCAAGCCAAAGCGAAGCGGCGCCTTGCTGATCGATGGCGCGGTGGGGGCGGGAGACTGCTGGGGCGGCGCCGGTTCCTCCTGCGTCACCGAGGGGCTGCTGTAGGTGAGCGTGAAGGCAGCCGAGGCGCGGGTGGTCACAGCCTTGGCTTCGATCACTACGGTTGCCTGCTCGGCCGGAGGGATCACCAGCGTCGTTTGAAAGTATCCGGAGGCACTGGTAACGAACTTGACCGGTTCAGTTCCGCCGGTGACAGTTCCAGAAGACTTTTTGGGGAAGCCCGTGCCGGTGACTGTCACCGAAGTTCCCGCCGGACCCGATGAGGAGCTAAGAGTTATCGCGGCCGTGGCTGCCTGCGCCGGGGTAACCCCGCCTGACATCAGCGCGAGTGCGACCAGGACCGGAACTATCAAAACGTTTAACGCCAAGCGCATGGGAGGGCTCTCTAGTGCAAGAAGAAGGCGGAGGGAAGAGCAGTGGCGGAACTATCTACGGCACCTGCGGCGCAACACTAGCCGAACCGATCGAAGCGGATCAAATGCACTGCGGGGCACACAAAACTGCACCACTCCCGCCCGGGATTTCCGGCCAACTAGCGGTCTTATTCCCGCCGGAGCACGCTACATCCGCCGAAGCGCGACGACGGTGATGTCGTCCTCATGTCCCTTCGTGCCGGCATAAGCAACTGCCCGTTCAACGAGCTCCTCCGGCGGCAAGGCGACCAGCCCAGTGGCAAGGGCCTGCTCGATTGTTTCTTCCAAGGTTGCAAAGAAATCGAGAACCCGTCGGACACCACCACCAAGGTCTCCCCAGGCTCCAAGACAGTGCTGTGGACCTCCCATTGTTCATCGGGGAGCACTCCCAGGGGAGGCCCGGAACGCTGCAGCCTACGGTAACCTCCGGCGCTGAAGACGAACGCCAGCCCGTGTCCGGCATCCACATAATCAATCCGCCCGCTGGACGGTTCAAGGCGTGCCGAAAAGACGGTGCCGAAAGAGCCGGCGTCGGAAAGCATTTGTTCCGATGCGACCGCCGCCCGGTGGAATGCCTGCCCTTGGTCGCTGAACCGAGCAGCTCCCGCCAAGGTCGCACGAAGCGATGCCGCAATCAGCGCAGCCGGGATGCCCTTGCCCATCACATCCACCACGTGCAGCTGGAGCTTACCGTCCGGCAAGGCGTGCCAGTAGAAGAAGTCACCGCTCAGTGCCCGCGACGGCACGCACTTGCCAGCGAGCTGGTATCCCGGAAGATCCGGGACGGTGTGCGGCAAGAGTACGCGCTGCACCTCGGCCGCGTGGTCCAGCTCCCTCTGCAGCTCCAACTCCTGCTCCACCCACCGCCCCATTTCGGCCAGCAGGTGTGTTTCCTTGTCGCTGAGGTGCCGAGGTTTCGTGTCCAAGATGCACAGCGAACCGACCGGTTCCCCGCCCGAGGCTCTCAGCGGCTGCCCTGCATAGAAGCGGATATTGGGATCCGAGGTCACGAACGGATAGTCGCTGAAGCGCTCATCCACCGACGCGTCGGGCACAACCAGGACGTCGCCTTTCCGGACGGTATACCAGCAGATCGCTTCATCGAGCGGCGTGTTTTCCAAGCCCGGTAAACCGGCTTCCGCTTTAGTCCACTGCCGGTCCAGATCGATGAAGTTCAGGGCCACCATTGGCACATCAAAGACGGCCCGTGCTGCACGGACAATCAGGTCAAAGCGCTCCTCTCGAGGGGTATCGAGAATATCCAGGGCGTGGAGAGCGTCGGCGCGGGCAGCGTCGGTCAAGGGGATTGAGCTTGTCGGCATGCCCCACATACTAGTCATGGCACCCTGCCCTTTAGAGTCAGCTACCTCTTTTATCCCTGCGTCTGCCCCACCAGGTGTCACACATCGTGCAAAGGCACGGGAATAGGCGTGCCAGCGTCGCTGGCAACAGAGCCGGGGCGGAAAAGTCGCATAAATCATCACGACGGCGATGCCCGCCTTCGTTTTGCACGGCACTTCCGGACACGGCTTGTCCCAGCAAAAGCGCAGCTTTTGGAAAGCAGCAACAGGCTTTCAGCAGATTAACCGAAAGGCCGGCTTTTGCGCCGAGTGCGCTCGTTACTTTCGAAAGGTGGCTGGCGCTGGGCCAGCTATCTCATCCGAATACGGAGTAAGAATGACTGCAATTCGTAAGGTCGCCGCTGGCTTCCTCGCCGCCGCCCTCCTTGTTGGTGGAAGCGCCACCGCCGCATCCGCCGCTGACCTTGAGCCCGTCACCACCGCGCCGGTTGTCACTGAGTCAGCCCCCCTCACCAAGGCCGACGTGGCTGCAGCAAAGGCTGCCTTCAAGGACGCGCAAATCGGAGCCCGGACCGCTGAGAAGCGGGCCAGTGCCACTGCTGCCGCCGAGCTGAAGTCGCTGTCCAAGAAGGCGAAGCTCGCCAAGGGCAAGGCTGTGAAGGCTGCGCAACTGGAGGTCAAGAACCTGCGTGCCGCCCAGGCCGCTGCGCTAAAGAAACTCCGCGCCGAGAACCGAGTGATCGTCAGCGAGGCGCGCGCCGCCTACCAGGCCATCGCTGCCGCCTACGAGGCGCAGCTGGTTGCCGCCCAGCCGGTTGTCGAAGCACCCGTCGTTGAAGAGCCGGTTGTC
This sequence comes from Arthrobacter sp. B0316-1-20, assembly GCF_059091865.1. Taxonomy (NCBI): domain Bacteria; kingdom Bacillati; phylum Actinomycetota; class Actinomycetes; order Micrococcales; family Micrococcaceae; genus Arthrobacter; species Arthrobacter sp. B0316-1-20. The sequence goes on from NZ_JBNHHC010000009.1 coordinate 269,502, forward strand.
GAAGCACCCGTCGTTGAAGAGCCGGTTGTCGAAGCACCCGTTGCCGAGCAGCCAGCCGCCTAAGGTCGGATCGCGTCCAAAAATGCGAACAGCGCCCGGCCTGCTGATGCAGACCGGGCGCCGTTGCGTGTTCAGCGTGCCTGAGGTTAACGCGCCGCCGCGGCGGGGGACGGGGCAGCCGCGGCGACTGGGGTCTCCGGCTGCCGGTCCTGCAGGCAGGCGATGATGTTCCGGGCCGGCAGCGCCACGTATTCGCGCAGCGAGACGTTGCTGCGGTACGCCGCGTGGGGCGTGACGATTGCCGACGGGTGGACCACCAGCGGATGGTCGGCCGGGGCCGGTTCCTCCGAAAGTACATCCAGCATGGCCCCGGCGATGTGGCCGGAGTCCAGGGCGGCGCAGAGCGCCTGTTCGTCGACGAGGGCGCCGCGCGACACGTTCACCACGTAGCTGCCCGCCGGCAGGACGGTGAGGTTCTCGGCGTCGAGCAGGTTCCGGGTCTCCTCGGTCAGCGGAGTATGCAGGCTGACCACGTTCGACGCCGCCAAGACCTCCGCGAGCTCGCCCCGGCGCACGTCGGCCGGCCACGCCTCGTCGGGCACGAACGGGTCGTAGGCAATGACGGACCCGAAGACCGGGGCAGCCAGTCCCGCCAGGTACTGGGCGATGCGCCCGAACCCGACCAGCCCCAGGGTCAGCTCGCTGATCCGCGGCGGCACCGGGATCCCCTCCCCCGTCCAGTTCCCGCGCCGGGTGGCCGCCTGGGAGCGCGGGAGCTCGCGGATGAGCGAGAGTATGCCCGCGAAGGCGTGCGTGGCCACGTCGCGGGTGGCCACCGAGGGCACGTTGCACACCGTGATGTTCCGGGCGGCCGCCGCCTCCACGTCGACCATGTCGAAGCCCGCGGACATGGTGGCCACGGCCTTCAAATTCGGCATGGCGGCGATCATCTCGGCGTCCAGGGTGGCGTAGCCGAGGATGATTCCCTCGCACCCGGCCGCGGCGTCGAGAATGGCGCCGCGGTCACGGGTGTTAAGGTAGTGCGCCTCGATGCCGGCCTCGGCCAGCAGCTCCAGGGCAACGGAGTAGTCGAGATCCTCGGCGTCGGTAATCACGACCCGGGCGCTAGACGTCATGCCTGCCCGTCCTGCGCGAACAGCTGCGCGGGCACGTGGATCAGCTGGACCCCGCCGTCGGCCAGGGCCTGGCGGATGGCCGGGGCCAGCTCGGCGGCGTCGTGGATCCGCCGGCCGGTGCCGCCGAAGGCGGTGGCCAGGGCGGCCCAGTCGGGCTGCACGAGCTCCACGCCCACGGGCTCGATGCCGCGGTCCAGCTCGTTCTGGCGGATCTCGCCGTAGCCGCCGTTGTCGGCGCACACCACCACCAGGTCCAGCCGCTGTTCGACGGCGGTGACGAGTTCCTGCACCGCGAACATCAGCGCGCCGTCGCCCACCACACAGACCACCGGACGGTCCGGCGCGCCGATGCGGGCGCCGATCGACGCCGGCAGCCCGTACCCGAGCGTGGCGTAGGCCGGGGTGTAGAGCAGCGAGTGCGGCTGGTCCTGCGGCACGAAGCTCGCCGTGCCCAGGTACGTGGCCTGGGAGGAGTCGCCGCCGATGATGGTCGACGCCGGCACGGCGGCCGCCACCTGTTCGGCCAGCGCGGCGAACTCCGGGGACAGCGCCCGGGCGGCGTCGCGCATCTCCGGACGCAGCCGGGCCGCGCGGTCGGCGCCGCTTTCCGCCCGCGGCGGGACACCGCCGTCGTTGTTCTCCTGCAGTGCGGCGAGCAGTTGGGGCACGACGGCGGCGCTGTCACCGACAAGCGGAACGTCGGCCGCGATGTTCTTGGCCATCTGGCCGGGCAGGATGTCCACCCGGATCACCGTGCCGCTCGGCTGCAGCTGGTTGAACCACAGTTCGGCCTCGCCGACCTTGGAACCGATGACCAGCAGGACGTCGGCCTCCTCGCAGAGCTGCTGCGCGGCGGGAAGCCGGATGTCCGAGCCCAGCGAGAGCGGATGCGATTCGGGGATAGCACCCTTGCCGTTGAGCGTGGTCACCACGGGGGCATCCAGCGCTTCGGCCAGCCGCAGCAGATGCTCGCCGGCCCGCAGCGAACCGCCGCCGGCCAACAGCACCGGCCGGCGCGACTCGGCCAGCAGCTGGGCGGCGCGCCGGATGGCCTGCTCGGACGCGCCGGCTGGCTCACGCCGCGGCGCAGCCTGCAGCAGATCCGCCGGAGCGTCGCTCGGTCCCTCGAGCACGTTGAGCGGTACCTCGATGTGCACCGGCCGCGGGCGCCCGTAACGGAAGAGTTCGAAGGCGTCGTGGATGCCCTGGACTGCCTCGGTGGCGGAGGTGACGCGGCGCGACCACTCGACGATCGCGCCGACGGCGGCCGTGGCGTCCTTCGTCTCGTGCAGCGAGCCGATGTCCGCGAACTCCTCGCCCTCGGGCACGCCCGGGGACAGGATGATCAGCGGCCGGGACTCGCAATAGGCGGTGCCCGCCGCGGAGAGCGCATTGAGCAGGCCGGGCCCCGACGTCGTAATGACGACGCCGGGCAGGCCGGTCTGCTGTGCCCAGCCGTCGGCGGCGTAGCCGGCGCCCTGTTCGTGCCGCGTGGTCACCGGGCGGATGCCCAGCGGTGCCAGGTGGCGGTAGAACTCCAGGTTGTGCGTGCCGGGGATGCCAAAGATGGTGTCGATGCCGTAGTTCCGCAGGGCCGTCATGATGGCCAGGCCGGTGTTATCGGCGACGACGCCCTCGGGCAGCGTGACCGTGGGGGCGGCCGCCGGGGTGTGCTCAGACATGCTGGACCTCCGGGTTGAGGCGTGCAGGACGGTCGGCCGTGAATCGCTGGATGCCGTCCACCCAGGTTTCGAGGACCGGGATGTCGGAAATCTCGGCGGCGTCCACGGCCAGCGGGTCGCCGGCGAGGACCACGAAGTCGGCCCGCTTGCCCGCGGTCAGCGAGCCGAGGTCGTCCTCGCGGCCCAGCGTGTGGGCGGCGTTGATCGTGTGTGCCGCCAGCGCCTGGTGCGCCGTGATGAGCAGCGAGTCCGAACCGAGCCGGACGCCGGAGCGGGTGATGCGGTTGGTGGCGGCTTGGATGGCTTCCAGCGGCTTGGGCTCGGCCACCGGGGCGTCGGAGCTGATGGTCACCGGTACGCCGGCCGCCGCAAATTCGCCCAGCGGGTTGAACCGCTCGCCCGGGGTGCCGACAGCTTCCTTCACGCCCTCGCCCCAGTTGTAGTAGTGCTGCGGCTGGTTCACCGGGTGGATGCCCGCGGCAGCCATCCGGTCGATCTGTTCCAGCGTGGGCAGCCCGCAGTGTTCGATCCGGTGCCGGGCATCCGTGTCGGGGCGTTCGGCCTGCGCGGCCTCGATGGCGGAGATGACCATCTCCAGCGCCGTCGGGGACTGCGCGTGCGTGGCGGTCTGCAGGCCCAGCCGGTGCGCCTTGGAAATCAGCGCGGCGTAGTCGGCCGGGTCGTGGTAGAGCTGGCCGGTGCGGCAGGGGTCGCCCACGTAGCCGTCCGGGAAGTACGCGGTCCAGCCGCCCAGGGTGCCGTCGGCGTAGAACTTGAAACCGGCGAAGCTGAGCCGCGCGTTGCCGAACTGGCCGTGCAGGCCCATCTCGGCGGCCTCGTCCAGCAGGTGCGAGAGCAGGTACATGCTGACCCGGACCTTGAGCTGGTTTTCCTCGGCCATCCGCAGGTACATGTCGAACTCGCGCCGGGACACCTGGGCGTCGCCGATGGTGGTGACGCCGCCGGCCAGGAAGTTCTCCTGGGCGATCTGCAGCTGGCGCAGGTGCTCCTCGGGTGCGTCGGCCAGGTGGAAGTTCGGGCCGTGGTGGCCGATCTTCACGCCCTCGAGCCCGGTGAGGATGTTGCAGGCCGCGTCGGAGAGCTCGCCGGTCAGCTCACCCGAGGCGTCGCGGAAGAATTCGCCGCCGGCCGGGTTGGGGGTGTCCTTGGTGACGCCGTGCAGTTCGAACGTGTAGGAGTTCACCACGCCGCCGTGGCCGGAGGCGTTCATCAGGTACACCTCGCGGTCGGTGGCGACCTCGTCGAGCTCCTGCCGGGTGGGGTGGCGGCCCTCCGCCAGGTTGGTGTGCTCGTAGCCGAAGCCGCGCACGGGCAGGCCGTTGGGGGTCTCGGCCGCCCGTTCCTTCAGCAGCGCGACGATCTCGGGGATGCTGCCGGCGCGTTCCGGCCCGCAGTCCACCCAGGTTTTCAGCTGCCCGTACATCAGCGGGTGCGCGTGCGCGTCGATGAAGCCCGGCACGATGGTGGCCCCGCCGGCGTTGTGTTCCTTCGGGTCGGGCAGGCCGAGGTTGACGGCCGCCGCGCGGCACTGCGCCTCGGTGCCCACGGCGAGCAGGCGGCCGTCGTGCACGAGCATGGCCTCCGCCGTCGGGCGCTCCTCATCCATGGTGTGGATGGTGGCGGCCGTGATCAGCTGTGGGATGAAGCTGGTCGCGGGGGCGTCGAATGTCTTGAGTTTCCTCACCGGAAGGCCTCCAGGTTGGTGTTGCTGTTGTTCGTGGCTTCGGCGCCTTCGGCTAAGTCGGCGTCGTCGTATTCGTCTTCGTCGCGGTGCTGGGGAGCGATCGCCAGGCAGATGATGCTCAGCACGCCCATGGCGCCGAACATGATCAGGACGGGCCAGATGCTGCCGCTGCTGCTGTACAGGTAGGTCGCGGTCAGCGGGGAGAGGGCCGCCCAGATGGCGTTGGCCATGCCGTAGGCCAGCGAGATGCTGGTGTAGCGGGCCTGTGCCCGGAACAGCTGGGACAGGATGGTCGCGGTCGGCGCGTAGGTGGCGGTCATGACCAGGCGCATCGCGGCGAACGCCAGGAAGATCAGCCATTCCGGACCGGTGGACATCAGCAGGAACTGCGGGACGATCAACACGATCGAGCCCACCAGGCCCACGAACATGACCCGCTTGCGGCCCCACCGGTCACCCAGCCAGGCGACGCCCAGGGTGCAGATGAGCTCGACCAGGGCGGCCACGGACAGCGCGTTGAGGATCATGGTTTCGTTCAGGCCCACCGACGGGTCGGTGCCGTACGCGGTGGCGAACGTGGTGGCCAGGTAGTAGCCGCCCGTGGAGATGGGCAGCAGGCCGATGCCGATGAGGATCGGCTTCCAGTTGGTGACCAGCGCGTGCTTCAGCGGCAGGCTCTGGACCTTGCCCTCGACCTTCTCCTCGAAGACCGGGGATTCCTCCACCCGGTAGCGGACCCAGAAGCCCACGCCGATCAGCACCACGGAGAGCAGGAACGGGATGCGCCAGCCGCCGTCCACCAGGAACGTGTCGCTGATCCCGGACAGGTAGGCGAAAATCAGGGTCGCGCCCAGCGCGCCGGCCGGGTTGCCCAGCTGCGCGAAGCCGCCATAGAAGGTCTTGTGCTTCTCCGGCGCGTGCTCCACCGCCATCAACACGGCGCCGCCCCACTCGCCGCCCACGGCCAGGCCCTGCAGTGCGCGCAGCACCACCAGCAGGACGGCGGCCCAGGAGCCGATGTTCTCGTGGGTGGGCAGCAGGCCCACAAACACGGTGGACAGGCCCATGATCAGCAGCGTGATCACCAGCGAGGGGCGACGGCCGAACTTGTCGCCGATGTGCCCGAAGATGATGCCGCCCAGCGGGCGCATGAAGAACCCGACCGCGTAGGTGGCGAACGCGGCGGCGATGCCGGTCATCCGGTCCGCTTCCGGGAAGAAGAGCGGGCCGAACACCAGGGCCGCGGCCGTGGCGTAGATGTAGAAGTCGTACCACTCAATGGCGGTGCCGACGAACGCCGCGAATCCGGCGCGGCGGGCCCGGGCGTGGCTGAACTGCGGCCGGGCTGCTGATGTATGAGACATGGTCTTCCACCTTAAGGTGTGGGCATGAGTGCCGTTGTGATCTCTGCGACTGTAGGGCCTAAATCACAATCCAACAAGAGCAGAAATCTTGCGTTACGGACCCCTGAATTCACTTCTGCTCTGGTTGTCGCACACAATTCTGCGGAAGCGCTTGCTTGTGGGCTGAATCACTGGATAATTGACGACGGCGGTGCTCACTTGGGAGGTTAAGGAAACTTTGGCGGACCACATCGAAATGATCGACACAAAACTCGTCCGTGCCCTTCAGAAGGAGGGCCGGGCCAGTTATCAGGAACTGGCGCGCGAGCTCGGCCTGCCGCGGGCGACCGTTTCGGCCCGGCTGCGGGAGCTGCTGGACAGCCACACGGTCCGGGTGGTGGCAGCGGTGGATCCGGCGTTCCTCGGCCAGCACGTGATCGCCCACGTCTCGGTGGTGGCATCCGGGCCGGTGCGGCATATTGCCCAGCGGCTGGCGGAGTGGTCGGAGGCCGTGCTGGTCTCCGCGGTCGGCGGCACGCATGACCTCATCGCCGAGATCCGCGTCGCCACCCACGACGAACTGCACGCCGTGCTCACCCAGCTCCGCGAACACCCCAACGTCGCCTACATCGACACCCTGGTGTACACCCGCGTGGTCAAGGGCCTCTTCATCTCGCAGTACGCCGGCGAGGTGACCATCGACCAGGTGGACACCCAGCTCATCGAGATCCTGCAGCAGGACGGCCGGACCAGCTACCGGGATCTGGCCGCCGCCGTGGGGCTCACACCCACCGCCGTCCGGGCCCGGGTGCAGCGGCTGCTGGACGCCCGGATCATCCGGATCAGTGCGGTGGAATCCCGCGGCGCCGGCGGCCGGCAGCTGTCCATGGGTGTGGGCCTGAACCTCTCCGGCGACAACGACGCCGTCCTCGAACTCCTGCGCAGCTCGTCGCACGTGGAGTTCGTTGCCCAGACCGTCGGTCGCTTCGACGCCATCGCCACCCTCGCCGCCCAATCCCCCCGGGACCTCCTGACCCAGCTCGAAGAAATCCGCAGCCTCCCCGGCGTCAGCCGCACCGACTCCTGGCTCCACCTCGAAGTGATTAAGGAAGACTACGCACGGCGGATCTCATGAATATCGAGTCTGCGAGTAGTCCGGGGTTAACCGCCGCGTCTATCGCGGAGCGCATGCCTCCTCAGGAGGCCCGACCGCGACACTTTTCCACCGCATCCCCGCAGTCACGTCACTTTGACTGGAGCCTACAGTTATGACACTGTATGGCCCGGCTAGGCCCCCCTCGAGTCGGACTCACCCACTGCGACACTGACCGATTAAGCGGTCTGTGCTTCAGTCGGCAAGCGCATCTAGAACTTCCGCGACCCTAGTCAAATTCTTGTTCTTGTCGATGTACTCTGCATACTGGGCACGGGCGCGATGGATTAGCTCCTGATATCTGAATACTCGCCCATTCAGCTCCGCGACGCGTTCTCGGCTGTAGTCATTCGGATTTTTTGAAGGCGGAGACTTCTTGGCGCCTGGCTTCTTACCGACGACGAAGATCACTTCGTACGGTTCATCACCGCGACCTGTCTCTTCTAGAATCTGCGTGAGTGCCCGGATATACGTCAGGCCCTGATCATATAGGACGTCGATGTCGGGTTTCACGCCCGGACGTTTCAGTTCGATGATCACGTGTCGGTTCTGGACGTTGCAGTATCGGAGATCGATGCGTTTAAGTGCATCTTCTTCGGGACGATCTGCGCCGAAGCCGTCAGCCAGTTCAAAGACGCGTTCCTCCATTGAAACGTCCTGCGAGATGCGATCCCACGCTGGGTCCAGTAACCATAGGTTCGAATGCAGCTTCTCTTGCAGCACCTTCTCCAGCACATTCTCGGCGATGTCGTCCTCAAAGCTCTGAATAGTCTCGATACGGGCACGTATAAGGTCCAAATACATCGCGGATTCGTAGCTATCGAGCGTAGCGAGAACGTCGAGAATGTCGTCTGTTTGCATTGTTGATAGTCGATTCAACCGCTCGACATCTTCCCTGAGGCCGATCCGTTCGAAAGCGATGATGCCTGATTGAAACAGCCTACGTCTGTCCTTAGCAGCATCGGAGCTCTCCGGAATCGAAAGCGATTCGATCGTCCCCATGAGCTTCGTTGCAGGGTCTTGCTGGTACTTCGGCAATGAGTCGATCCACTGCTTGATTGGCTCGTTGCTTGCTAGAACCTCTTTAGCCTTCTTCTTGGGTCGCCACTCTGACCATTGGTCTGATGCCTTCAGTAAAGCAGCCCGCAAGAATTCACGCAGGGCCTCTACTCGAGGGTCGTCCTCCATGAGACGTTGACGGTCGCTAGTTGCGATGTCGTCTTGATCATCCGCATCGAGAAAGTCCGCGCGGATCTGTCCAGTCGTATAGCTGACGAAAAGACGACTGAAATCAAGACGTTCTAGAATGCCTTCCTGAATGGGCCGGCCGCGCGAAAGGACCATGATGTTTTTCAGCGATCCCGCCTCATCGTCCTCAACAAGCTGATCCGGTCGTGCCGCCGTCCCAAACCACCCTGTCACCTTCCAGGAGTTGTCGCCTGGCACATCGCCCGGCACGACGGTTCGCACTACGTCTGGAGAAAGACTTTCAGCCGGGATGGACTCTTCGCCGAACTCCCATAGGTACTCAATCTTCTTCAACTCGATTCGATCGGCAAACGTGATCGGATCACCATTCAACGTCACAAAGAACAGGCTGGCCAATGATTCCGCTGCTTCCGTCGCTTCGCTGTCAGCGGGTTCTTTGCACGTACGTTCGCCTAGTTCCTTGATGTATGCGTGAATGGCGTCCAAGGCTGTTGAATTGTCATCAGTCTTGGGCGCCACGAGCGTCAGGACATCGAATCTGCGGGCTACTCGCTTACGCAGCGCATTGAGAGCTACATCTATCCGGCGGCGTCGGAGGTTGGTTAGACGAATTAAGGTTCCATGCTCACCAAGCGAGGGGTCAACGTCAATTGGTTCAGGGTTGTATGCCTCATCGTTATCGATGCGCTTCTTCAAATGATCAACTTCGATGCGAAAGGCATTCCGATCGCCATCCTTAACCGAGTGAACCTCAACCGTGTCTGCTATCGAGAAGACCGACAACTTTCCGATACCTTTACGGCCCATGAACGGCCGTTTGTACTTATTGCTGGTCCCTCCCTCGGCTATTCGCTTGGAATAGCCGACGGTTAAAAACTTGCTCCTCAGATCGTTGATTGTCATGCCGCAGCCGTCATCAGTGATCTCAACATAAGCGCCGTCTCCGCCGGCGTTCCAGGTAATCTCAACATGATTCGCGTCTGCGTCCCATGCGTTGGCAACCAGCTCTGAAACGACAGCTGCGGCATTGCTGTAGAGGTTAATGCCCAGCGCTTCGAGCACCGACATACTGATTTTCATCTCGTAGGTGGGCTCGGTGCCCGCCTCGACCTGAGGTAGTTTCTCGACAGCGCTGTCGCTCACGTGGCTCCTAGTAAGTTGTTCTGACCAATACGACATCACGGCGTCTGGGAGACGATGCCATACCTGGGTGCAGCATTCTCTGGATCCTGAATGACATGCATGAACTTTTCGCCAACAGCTCGGCCAAAAGCAGGCGGAACGGCGTTTCCGATAAGTCGTCCTACGGTCAGCATAGTTGGCCTATCGTCGCGCTTCACAAACTGATATCCACGGGGGAACCCTTGGAGCATTGCTGCCTCTCGAAGTGTGATGGTGCGATCCTGCTCGGGGTGCCCGAAGCGTCCAGTTCCGAAATTGTACGACTGAGTAGTTATCGTGGGTGAAGGTAGATCCCACCTCATACGGCCATAAAACGACTTGAAACTCGCGCCACTTGCCTTGCGATGGCAGGGCGCAAGCAGCTCCTCTGGCCAGTCTTGCCAAGTCCCCCCGGGCAGTGATGCCTGAATGCGGCGAAGATTCAAAGGAGTAAGCCGGCGGGCAGTGTGAAGTGGGTCTTTCGCGTCAGTTTCACCATTGCGGAGACTGGGGAGTTTTCCTATGGTCTGCTTAACGGTCTTGAACTGCGCCTTGTCCTTGTTTCCTTTAGGTAGGGCGATCTCACCTAAACGTGATGCCATCAGGACAAGGCGGCGACGTTCCTGGGGAAGACCGAACTCCGGTCCGTACAGTGTTCCGTGGTCAACCTGATAATTAAGTTCTTCGAGTTTAGCTACGAATTCTTGGAAAACTCGCATCCTTCCCAGTCGGGTGACGTTTTCCATTGTCACGAATTCCGGCAGGGTTTCTTCTACGAGGCGTGAAAAATGAGAAAGCAGATCCCAACTGTCTTCCGCACTCGTATCGGCACCGCGTCGGTGGCTGGAGAACGGCTGACAGGGGGCACAGCCGGCCAGCAATCGCCGTTTCCCCCTAGGCCAAAGGGCCTCAAGCTCGGAGCCTCGAACGTCACCCACATCTCGGAGTAAGAACTTCGCTCCAAGATTCTTCTCATATGGGAATTCACAGGCGGGGTCAAGGTCAATGCCTGCCACCACTTGGACTCCGGCCTGTTTAAGACCGAGCGACAGGCCTCCTGCCCCGCAGAAGAGGTCAATGGCAGCGATCTCAGATGCTTGGAAGTTCACGACCATACCTTATCCGCTTCGCTGTTCCCCATTGACGGCGACACGTCTCGCGCTGTCTGGCGGCGGGGCATGGCTGATTGGCTGCCGCGGCACCCAGCCGCAGAACCTTGAAGCACTTTGCTAGGTCAGCGGCTCACGAAGGAGACTGGCGGCCGTGTCGCCTCGGCTGAACGACCGCGTGCGGCTGGACTAACACCTGTCTAACAGCAGCGCGGCCGCCCTAGGCGTATTCCATCACCTTCGAAGAAGCGGGACTGGTTTTGGCGAATCATGGGGTTCGGTTCAGCTCCGGTGGGCCACCCAAGAGGACGGCCGCGGGCTAAAAGAACGCACAGAAGCGCAGGGTCGCCCTCAAAACCCACCATCAACTCATACGCGAGCAATTTCTACGAACCATATGGAGAAGCCGCAGAACATCGTCATCATCAAGTGAATCTGGCTGTAAATTTCAGGTAATTCTTTCTACGATCTGGCCCCGCAGGAGCGGGGGATGATGTGAACGGGGCAACGTTTGAAGATGCTAAACCTCTGGCCCCTTCGCAGATGAGCTCGGTTGTGCTGTTTTACTCTCCGCGGCGTCGGATGCCGTTGACCGACGTGACGTTGGGCTAAAGGAGGAGGCCCTTTTGAATTGTTAGCAACCGACGATCCCCGACCGTCGGGCAGGAATCAAACTTACAAAGAGACCCGACGATGCCCAATGTTCCTGCCTGCTCGGGCGGATGCTGAAGATCACATATCATCAATGCAATACGCACACGCGGGGCTACTAAAGGGGCAAGATGAACCGTCGGCCGACACGATACAAAAGGATCATTACCGGCGGAAGCCTTACCGGGATGAGCGTAGCGACGGCGCTGGTCGCCACGGACGCCCAGCATTGTCAGGTGCTCGTTGATGTGATTGATGACAAAGACGCGTTCGTTGCTAGCACGCACCAGGAAGATGGCGGCGCAGTCATCACTTCTATTGCAGAGGTCAGAAAACTCGCAACGAGTACCGTATCGCTCGTGGATAGCCTCGAAGTGATGGAGGAAGCCAAGAACATCGCGACGGCATGCCGGACGTTCATGCGAGATTACCGCGAGGGTGACGATCCGCGTGTCCTTGCCGCCTGCCTAGAAGCCATGCGAGCGGAAGTCGGCGAGTCTGTTGCTTTCCTTGTAAAGATTCTGGGGCTCCGCCCGCCGTCACGCTTTGACGTCTCGTCATTCGAGCCACGCGCGACAGACATCCTGTCGGGTTGGCTGAACCAGTAAACTAAGCCGTTTACAGCCGCTGCAACCGATCATTCAGCGACTGCAAAGACCTTCGTATTACGCAGATCGGCATCGCCTTCAGACTCTTTCCGAAAGCCGTTCATACCTTGGCGTGCGCTGCCAGAAACTGGTACACCTCAGTTTCATCCACGCCGGGGAAGGCCCCGGGCGGCAGGGCGGCGAGAAGGTGGGAGTTGGCGCGCGCGCTGGGCCAGGCGTTGCCGGCCCATTGGGCGGCGAGGTCGGCGGGTGGGCGGCGGCAGCAGGATTCGTCGGGGCAGTTCGAGATGGAGCGTTCGGTGGTGTCGCGGCCGCGGAACCACTTCACTTCCTTGTATGGAATTCCGATGCTTAGCGAGTACTCCCCCGATGAGTGCCGCTCGGTGATGGCGGTGCACCAGAAGGTGCCGGCTTTGGTATCCGTGTACTGGTTGAAGGCGCGGAACTTGTCCGGCACGTCGAAGACGGCCCGGGAGGTCCAATTGCGGCAGACCGGCTGGCCCTCGATGGCGCCGGTGTGGTCGGCCGGGAAGTTCACGCCGTCGTTCTCATAGGCCTTGTGAATGATTCCTGAGACGTGGACCTTCTGGAAGTGGCAGGTAATGCCCAAGTGGTGGGTAGCCAGGTTGGTGAACCGGTGCGCGGCGGTCTCGTAGGAGACGCTGAAGGCATCGCGCAGGTCCTCGATGGCCAACTCTTTGGAGGCCTTGGCCTTCTGCAGGAAGTCCACCGTGGCGTGCTCGGGCATCAGCAGGGCGGCCGCGAAGTAGTTGGTGTAGACGCGCTGGCGCAGGAAGTCCGCGTAGTCGGTGGGCGCCTGGTGGCCCAACACGTAGTGGCCAACCGCCTGCAGCAGCACCGACCGGGGGTCGTGTTCCGACCGGTGGCCCTGGGTCAGGTAAATTCTGTTGTTCTTCAAATCCGTCACGGACCGGGTGGAATGCGGCAGGTCGCTGACGTACTGCAGGCTGAAACCGAGGTGTTCGGCGATGTCCGCGGCCACGTGGTGGGACAGCGGCCCGCCCTTGAACCCGACCGCCTTGAGCAGCTCCTGGGCCTGGGCCTCGAGGTCCTCGTAGTGGTTGTTCCGGGCGCGCATTTCCGCCCGAAGCTCGGTGTTCGCCCGGCGGGCCTCCTCCGGGGTGGCCGCCTGCTCGTCCAGCCGTCGCTCCAGCTCGTGCTGCAAACCGACCAAGGACTCCAGCACATCCATGGGCAGCCGCGAACTGACGCGGACCTTGGGCAGCCCGAGCGACTCATACAGCGGCCCGCGCTGGTAGCGCTCCAGCTCAATCTCCAGCGCGGCACGGCGGCTGGGCGGCTCGGCCCCGAGCAGCTGGTCGATCCCCACGCCCAGCGCTTTGCCGAGCGCCTGGAGCATGCCGAGCTTGGGCTCGCGCTTGCCGTTTTCGATCAGCGACAGCTGCGAGGGCGCGGCGCCCACCGCGGCACCGAGATCGTCCAGGGTCATGCCCTGGGCCTTGCGCAGGTGCCGCACCCGCCGGCCCAGGCTGATGACGTCGATTTCGGGCTCGGCGGAGGCACCGCCGTCGTGCTTGGCGGGACGATTCCAGCTGGTGGTTGTCATTTCTTGAGAATACGAGAAGAAGTGCAAATCTTTCCAGCATTTTCCATGGATTACTTGTTGCAGAGTGCGGAATAGTCGGTTTCACGAAGGATTTGGCCCGGACCGATCACCGAAGATCGGAACCTGCCGGACCCGACACCGAACAGGAGACAGCAATGACTGCATCATTTGAGCCGGCCCCGATGAACGCTGAGGAAGCGGCCAAGGCACTGGAGCTCGAGTGGGCCGCCGATTCCCGCTGGGAGGGCATCACTCGCGACTACACCGCAGCGGATGTCGTCCGCCTCCGCGGCCGGGTCCAGGAAGAGCACACGCTGGCCAAGCGCGGCGCGCAGAAGCTGTGGAAGCAGCTGACCGAGGAAACCGCCGACGGCCGCTACACCAACGCGCTCGGCGCGCTGACCGGCAACCAGGCGGTGCAGCAGGTCAAGGCCGGGCTGCGCGCCATCTACCTCTCCGGCTGGCAGGTGGCCGCCGACGCCAACCTCTCCGGCCACACCTACCCGGACCAGTCGCTGTACCCGGCGAACTCGGTGCCGCAGGTGGTCCGCCGAATCAACAACGCGCTGATGCGGGCCGACCAGATCGAGTTCTCCGAGGGCATCCAGACCGTTGAGGACTGGCTGGTGCCGATCGTGGCCGACGCCGAGGCCGGCTTCGGCGGGCCGCTGAACGCCTACGAGCTGATGAAGTCCATGATCGCCTCCGGCGCCTCCGGCGTGCACTGGGAGGACCAGTTGGCCAGCGAGAAGAAGTGCGGCCACCTGGGCGGCAAGGTGCTGATCCCCACCGGCCAGCACATCCGCACCCTGAACGCGGCCCGCCTGGCCGCCGACGTCGCCGGCACGCCTTCCGTGATCATCGCCCGGACCGACGCGGAGGCCGCCACGCTGCTGACCTCCGACGTGGACGAGCGCGACGCCGAGTTCATCACCGGCGAGCGCACCCCCGAGGGCTTCTACAAGGTCCGCAACGGGATCGAGCCGTGCATCGCCCGGGCCAAGGCCTACGCCCCGTACTCCGACCTGATCTGGATGGAGACCGGCACCCCGGACCTGGAGCTGGCCCGCAAGTTCGCCGAGGCGGTCAAGGCCGAGTTCCCGGACCAGATGCTCTCCTACAACTGCTCGCCGTCCTTCAACTGGAAGAAGCACCTGGACGACGCGACCATCGCCAAGTTCCAGCGCGAGCTCGGGGCGATGGGCTTCACCTTCCAGTTCATCACCCTGGCCGGCTTCCACGCCCTGAACTACTCGATGTTCGACCTGGCCCACGGCTACGCCCGCAACGGCATGAGCGCCTACGTGGACCTGCAGGAGCGCGAATTCGGCGCCGAAGACCGCGGCTACACCGCAACCAAGCACCAGCGCGAAGTGGGCACCGGCTACTTCGACACCATCTCCACTGCCCTCAACCCCAACGGCAGCACCCTGGCACTGGTCGGCTCCACCGAAGAGGGCCAGTTCCACTAAATCTTTTGCCGCATCGACTGTGCGGATCTGGCCCCTTCCGGGCTCGGAACCGGGCCAGATCCGCGCACTCGATGCATTTTTTGAGGAGTGAATGAGCGATGAATGATCCGATTACCTTGAACGGGATTACGTTGACGGCCCCGCCGGTGCGCCGGCAGGAGGAAGTGCTGACGCCGCAGGCGCTGGAGTTCGTGGCCAAGCTGCACCAGGCCACCGCGGCACGGCGGCGCGAGCTGCTGGTCCAGCGGGAGAACCGCCGCCGGTCGATCGCCCGCGGGCACGACCCGAAGTTCCTGCCCGGCACCCGGCACATCCGCGAGGATTCCTCGTGGAAGGTCGCTCCCGCGGCCCCCGGGCTGGAGGACCGCCGGGTGGAGATCACCGGGCCGGTGGAGAAGAAGATGACCATCAACGCGCTGAACTCCGGCGCGAAGGTGTGGCTGGCGG